>NVTE01000006.1 GCA_002401455.1 Alphaproteobacteria bacterium | reverse complement strand
CTTGCCGAACATCTGATGCTGCTGGACCTTGGGCGCAATGATGTGGGTAAGGTGGCAAAGGTCGGAACCGTAAGCCCGACACAGAAAATGGCCATCGAATTTTATTCCCATGTTATGCATATCGTGTCCGAGGTCCGGGGCGAGATTAATCCAGAATATGATGCCCTACAGGCCTTTGCCGCAGGTTTCCCCGCCGGAACTGTCAGCGGTGCGCCAAAAGTCCGCGCTATGCAAATCATTGATGAAATGGAAACGGATAAGCGCGGAATATATGCCGGGGCCGTTGGTTATTTCTCCGCAGACGGCAGCATGGACACCTGTATCGTTCTCAGAACCGCGATTGTCAAAGACGGCCTGATGCATGTACAGGCCGGAGCCGGAATTGTCGCCGATAGCGACCCTGAATCAGAATATGCCGAATGTCAGGCAAAGGCCCGGGCCCTGTTCCGGGCCGCAGAAGAAGCCATAAGCTTCGCCGGCCAACCTAAAGTTCAATGAAGATTTAGCTGAAATTAATGGACAGAGGAAGCCTGGCCACCGCTTTGACGCCGTTCTTGGGCCACTTGTATCTTGTGATATTTACTTTTGATCAGATGGGACAGCGGGACCACGACAATTCCCTTTTGTTTCAGGGTCGGCAGCCAGCGCGATAAGGCCTCTATGGTTTCACCGTACGGGTGACCAATGGCGATGGCACTTCCCCGCCTCAGGGCCATTTTCTCCAGTTTATCCAACTGACCTAGGATATAGTCTACATCCTGCTCATTATCCAGAAAGACGTCGCGAGTGAGGTTGGGAATATCCCTTTCCGTGGCCATTTTAGCCAACAAAGAGTATTGGGAGGTACGGGAATCCAGTACCAGCAAACCCCGGTTCTGGACCTCGTCCAAGATCAGGTCAAGGCCCCGGGAATATTCGGTAAAGGCACTTCCCATATGGTTATTTATCCCCACATATCCGTCAAACTGAGACAGGTTAAATGCCAGGTCCTGCAGAATTTTTTCATCGGCAACCCCGGTCAGTAGAGCGTGGGGTCCCGGGTCTTTATTTCCTTTGGGCTCCATGGGCAGATGAACCATCAATTCATGGCCGCTGACCCGGGCAAACTGTGTAATATTTTGCAGGTCCGGCGCATAGGGCAGAAACGACAACGTCAGCGGGGCGTCCAGTTTGATAACCTCATGTGTCCGACCTTTCACCACGCCTAAATCATCAATGACGATGGAAATCTGCGGGTGGTTCTGGACAATGGCCTCAACCCTCACCGCATAGGTCTGCCAGGCCTCTTCGCGAATGTCGCCTGCCGCAACAGGATTGGCTGTCTCCGCGATAACCATTTCGACAATCTGGTGATTTTCCTCGAAAGCGAGGTCCTTACCGGCTGTTCCGGCCAGAGTTCCATGATTGTCATGTTTGCCATGATTGTCATAAAATATCCAGATTGCTCCAAAGGCGCTTCCCACGAAAAAAAGATACGCCAGTGACAAAATTTCTTTTTTATAGACCCTGAAAAAAATTAATCCCGCCCCATGCATATTTTTATATTCCAATCAAGATGTGGATAGTGTTATCTTACCTCATTCAGTGTATCTAAAAAACCTTAATAATTTTTTATTCATACTCAAGAGACCCCGTAGCCCGTATGACAGATCTATTTAACAGTTCCGCCGCCACCACCACAGATTATTCAGCAAAAGACATTGAAGTACTCGAAGGGTTAGAGCCCGTGCGCCTGCGCCCCGGCATGTATGTGGGCGGTACCGATGAACGGGCCCTGCATCACCTGGTGTCAGAGGTTTTGGATAACTCCATGGATGAGGCGGTGGCCGGTCATGCCAGTCGGATCGAAATTCAGATGCACGAAGATGGCTCGATCACCATCACCGATAATGGACGCGGTATCCCGGTCGATCCCCACCCGAAGTTCAAGGATCAGTCGGCGCTGGAAATTATTTTTACCACCCTGCATTCCGGTGGTAAATTCAACAGCAATGCCTATGAAACCTCCGGCGGCCTCCATGGGGTCGGAATCTCTGTGGTTAATGCCCTGTCCGAATGGCTGATCGTCGAAGTCGCCCGGGAAAAACAGATCTGGCGCCAGACTTTCTCACGGGGAAAACCGACGTCCAAGCTGGAAAATATCGGCACGACCAATAACCGGCGCGGCACCAAAGTGACCTTTTTCCCCGATCATGAGATTTTCGGCAAATCGGCCCGCCTGAAGCCGGCCCGCCTGTACCAGCTGGCCAAATCAAAAGCCTACCTGTTCCGCGGGGTCGAGATTCGCTGGACCTGCCCGGCTGAGCTGATCAAGAGCGGTGACGGAGTCCTGGAAAAAGACACCTTCCATTTCCCCGGCGGCCTCAATGATTACCTGACCACGGCCATGGAAAAACGCCCCCGGGTGACCGAGGAAAACTTCCACGGCGTCTCGCCGCTGGCCGATGACATGGGCCGGGTCGAATGGGCGGTTAGCTGGCCTGAATATGGCGACGGCAACATCCGGTCCTATTGTAACACCGTGCCCACCCCCATCGGTGGCACCCATGAAAGTGGCATCCGCGCCGCTCTGCTCAAAGGCATCAAGGCTTACGGTGAGCTGATCGGTAATAAAAAGGCCGCCGCCATCACCGGCGAGGATATCTTTGTCAACAGCTGCAGCCTGATCTCGCTCTTTATCAAGAACCCGCAATTTCAAGGCCAGACCAAGGACAAGCTGACCAACCCCGAGGCCGCCAAGCTGGTTGAGAACGCCATGCGCGATCATTTTGATCACTGGTTAAGCGGCACCCCGGCCATGGCCAATGACCTGCTGGCCTGGGCTTTGGAACGGGCCGAGGAGCGGCAGCGGCGGCGGGAAGAAAAAGACGTCAAACGCAAGACCGCCACCAACAAGCGCAAGCTACGCCTGCCGGGCAAGCTCTCCGATTGCAGCCAGGACGCGCCGATGGGCACAGAAATTTATATTGTCGAAGGCGATTCCGCGGGCGGCTCCGCCAAACAGGCCCGGGACCGCAAGACCCAGGCGATCCTGCCGATCCGCGGTAAAATCCTCAATGTGGCCAGTGCCACCCGCGAGAAGATCCGCGGCAACCAGGAAATCGCCGATATCACCCTGGCGCTCGGCTGCGGGACTGGCGATAAATATGACGACGACGCCCTGCGCTACGAAAAAATCATCATCATGACCGATGCGGATGTCGACGGCGCCCATATTGCGACCCTGCTGATTACCCTGTTTTATCAGGAAATGCCCGAACTGATCAAGAATGGCCATCTGTATCTGGCCCAGCCACCCCTCTACCGCATCGCCCAGGGCGGCACGGTGTTTTATGCCCGAGATGACCAGCATAAAGACGAACTGATGGCGACGGAATTCAAGGGCCGGGGCAAGATTGAAATCAGCCGCTTTAAAGGCCTCGGTGAGATGCCGGCTTCTCAGCTGAAAGAAACTACCATGAAGCGGGACAAACGCACCCTGCTCCGGATCGTGATTCCGGAAGGCGCCCGTCTGGAAACCGCAGAACGGGTTGATCAGTTGATGGGCAAAAAACCAGAACTTCGCTTCCAATTCATCCAGGAAAACGCCGACAAGGTGGCGGAGCTGGATATTTAGGCGCCCCATGATAGGCTATTGATTTAGCGAAATAAAAAATAAACCGACCCGGCCCCCATCAATTGCGGCCCCCTCCGGAATTTCCAATATGTATCTTTACTCGCCCGTGGCGCGGTGTATACTGCAGCTGTTTCTTATGTGTTTTCTATCATCCTGACCCACGGAGTTTGTCGTGCCAAAACTATTAAAGCGCGATTGCTGCCCCAGAGAATTATGAAGGCCTTTCCCCATGCATCGTGAAAAAAAACTGATCTACCTTCTGGATTTGGCACATACGCAGACCGTTCAGGACGCCTCTATTCCTGTGCCCCTGGGCATCGGCTATATCGCCGCCTATCTGGATCAGATCCACGGTGATAATGTGGAGGTGAAGCTGTTCAAACATCCGGAAAAGGCGCTGGCAAACATCATCAAAGACCAGCCCGCGATCGTCGGTTTTGCAAATTATGGCTGGAATCAGAGCCTGAACCAAAAGATTGGTCGATATATCCGTTCCATCCTGCCGGACTCTCTTTTGGTAGCCGGGGGGCCTAATATTGATAATGATACGACCCTAAGAACGGAATTCCTCGAGGCGTTTGATTTCATTGATTATGCCATTATCAACGGCGGGGAAGAGCCTTTCTCTGACCTGGTGACATGGTGGAGTGCGCCTGCGGAGGATAAGCCGGATATTCCGAAAAATCTGATCTGGCTGGAGCAGGGCGAGCTAAGGGCCAGCCCGGAACGGCATCTGAAAAAGAAAATCGAGAATATCCCCTCCCCCTATCTGGGCGGCTATCTGGATGAATTTCTGGAATCGGGCATGATTCCCCTGTTCGAGACCAACCGGGGCTGCCCGTTCACCTGTACCTTCTGTGCCTGGGGCATGGCGTCCCATAATCTAGTGCGCCGCTTTGAACTGGATGTGGCGTTAGAGGAAATAGCCTATGTTGGGGCGCGGACAACGGCCCGGAACTGGATTTTCTGTGATGCCAATTTCGGCATTCTGAAGCGGGACGTGGAAATTGCCCACGCGATCCGGAAAAACAAAGATACCTATGGTTATCCCACCAGCTGTCATATATGGCTGGCCAAAAACACCACCGACAGGAACCTTGAGATTGCTGAAATCTTGCAGGATATGGTCGTGCCGTCCATGGCCGTTCAGAGCATGGATGACGAGGTTCTGAAAAATATTAAACGCGATAATATTGCCCTGGAAACCTATACGGAATATCACAAGAAATTCCATTCCATCGGAAGTCTGACCTATTCGGATATGATCGTACCCCTGCCGGCGGAAACGTTGGAGTCACATATGAAGGGGATTGAATATCTGATGGATATCGGAGTCGATATTATCATGAACCATAACATGCGCCTGCTGGCCGGGGCGGAGACAAATACCCATGACACCCGCCAGAAGTTTGGTTTTAAGACCAAATACCGGCTTATTCATGGGGATGCGGGAATTTATAAAACCCCCAGCGGCCAGGCCTTTCAGGTGTTTGAATATGAGGAAAGCCTGCGCCAGACGGATACCATGACGGAGGAAGAGGTTTTCTATCTGAGGAAACTTCATTTCCTGGTAGATTTCTGCTGGAATTTGGATGTTTATAAACCGCTGCTGAAAGAGGTTCAGAGTTTTGGTGTCAATCCGCTGACCCTCCTCAAAAAACTGATCCCATCGTCAGGGAATGAGGCGACGCTGCCGCCGTCTCTACAGGACTTTTGGCAGGAATTCGAACGGGGATCACATGATGAATGGTTCGGCTCCCGTCAGGAAATTGAGGCGTATTTTGCCAAGGAAGATAATTTTACCCGGCTGGTCAATCAGGAGTTTGAAAAACTCAATATTCTGAGCAGCATTAAAATCCTGCAGCTTTATAAAAATGACTTCGACCGCGTGATTTGTGACGTGGCCAAAGCGGCGGTTCCGGGCAAGGATCACGAGATTGACGGCGTGATGTGCCTGGTGTCGGCCTCTTTCCCGGCTCTGGATTATGAGGCGGCAGAAAATATTATAGAGTTGTCCGATCATTTCACCCGGACTGTTCTAAATGAAGATCAGAGCAATGACCTGCCCACAACCTCCCAAGTCCCCCCCCAGGTCCGTTTCTTCGAGGGGGAAAGATGCCGAATCGCAAAGTCCATAATCATGAACTCCAAGGGAAAAACCCTGTCCAAGATCCTAAATACCCAGGGAATTGGGCTGGGTGACCTGAAATACTCCATTGACGAGGGGTTTGGTTTTGGGCGGGAAGCAAAATGCTACTTTCAGCCCCGAAACTGAAAAAAAGGCCGGAGGTGAAACGGGGGAGTGAGCTTTAATCTTGATCGCCTTCAGGGCTGGACCGTATGCCCCATGAGCTTACTACAGACGGGTTTTCCTTTAAACCGTATCCCGGGCTGGACCCCGGCCATCTCTTTGCTATAGACCCTGTTCAGGGAAATTTTCATGATGTCCCCCCTGACCGGGCTCTGCTCCTCATTCACCCGGCCGCCGGCAGGAAAGGCATCAACGATTTCGACCTTGAACCGCGTGTCATAGACCTTAAGAATCTCGACCTGATAGGCAAAGACTTCGGGCCATGTGGGATGCAGGTTATGGGAGAAACACAGATAGGCCCTATCACCCTGCTTTACAGATGCGGAAAATGCTACGTTGTGCGGTGACAATATTAATAACAATAACAGAGAAATCCGTAGCATTTATGCTCCTTTACTTTCCCCCACCATACGCCCCTTCCCTGCATGACGGAAGGTCGTTTTGGTAAAAATAACCTTGCATTAAACCATTGTAATAATGTTATAAAAAATCAATCGACTCTGACCCTATTTGGAAAGATACATCAACGTGTGGCGTTCTTTTGCGTTAAGATGGTGATAGGATATGATTTTCTCCCTGAGTGAATAAGATGTTAGAACCCCATTCTATCAGCAACGCAAGCGATGTCCTACTTTGAGCCCTCACTGTCGCACTTGCAACTTGAATTCACCAAATCAATGGAATTCAATGGGGCCAGAGTGATTGATTTTTTATTACCCCCAAACAATGGCTAACCATAAAACACTATAGCTCCGGACCATTTCCTGCCTCCTCCACCTCCCATATAGAATGAATATAATTCCGCTCCAGGAACCCACCTGATCTATGTTCGCTCTTCTGTTTTTCATTTTCAGATATCGCCTTAGTCTTACCTAATTCGAAGCCCCAAGAAAAAAACAGCATTAATAATACAACAATTACCCAAGCCAACCAAAATTCAGTCATGGTGATGGTCGTAGGCCATGATATTTTCATGAATAACCCCTTATGTATCTTGTAATAAATAACTCAATGAGATCAAAGTTAATTTATTTATTATTACTCCTAAACAATAATTTAACCCATAACCATTATGGCGCCGGACCGTTACCCCCCCCCCTTTACTTTGCCACCACATTAATCGCAGTGCGTGCTCTATGTCAAGGAATGATATCGCAATGAGTGCGTCCCGGACCCTCAGGTCAGGGCCCGGCGAAAGGTCAGGTTCAGGCGCTGGTCCGGCAGGGGGGCCGGGCCTTGGGTCAGGATTTTGCGCACCCCGTGATAGTTCATGCGCGCCGCCCCGCCAAAGACCAGGACATCACCGTCATCAAGACGGATGTTCAGCGCCGGTCCCTTGCGGGTGTCACCGTAAAGCTGAAACAGCGCCGACAACCCGAGGGAGACCGAGACGATGGGCCAGTCAAAGCTCTGCTCATCCTTATCCTGATGGGGCCCCATGTGAGCGGTCGGCTGATAGCGGTTAATCAGGCAGCTGTCTGGGTGAAAATCTGAAAAGCCCGCCTTCCCCGCCGCATCGGTGGCGAGTTGGGCCAGGCAGTCGGGCATCGCTGGCCACGGGCGCTGGCTCAGCGGGTCCCGGGGGGCGTAGCGGTAGCCTTTAGCGTCCGAGACCCAGCCCACGGTGCCGCAATTGGTGATCGCGACGGACATGGGCCGGCCGCCGGGGGTTGTCATATGGCGGAAAGGCGCGGCCACGACAATGGTTTGGGCCGCCCGCAGAATCAGATCACTGTCACAAAATCCCGGCAGCAGGACCACCCCGTCCCTGATGGGAATCTTATCCGGATGCAAACCCGCCAATAAATCCGTCATCCTGTCCTTTGACATATTATGAAACCTATTTGCTATCCCTTGAGGAAGTCCCGCATCAGCCGGTTAATTTCCTCTGGCCGTTCCATTGTGCTGAGATGGCCGCAGTCGGCGATTTGATGCAGAACGGCTCCGGGGACCAGGTCGGCCATTTCCTGATGGACCTTCGGCGGGGTCAGAGCATCCTGTTCGCCGCAGATGATCAGAGTAGGGCAGCTAATAGACGGCAGGAAGTCCCGGGAATCAGGTCGGCTAATCAGAGCCTGTTGTTGCATCCCGAAGGCCTCGCCGCCCACGTCTGCCGCCATCTCGATGATTCGCTCACAAAGCGCCTCATTGCCTAACTGATCCGGGTGGATCAGATATTCCATCAGTTCCCGGGCGATCTGACGAATATCGTCGGTGGCTGCGCGGGCGATCAGGCCTTCCCGCATCTCAATTTGCGGTGCGCGGTCGGCCCGGGCATTGGTATCCAACAGAATCAGCTTCTCTACCCGCTCTGGGGCCTGTCTCAGCACTTCAAAAGCGATATAACCGCCCATGGACAGGCCAGCCAGGTTAAATGTGTCCGGGGCATCGGCCAGGAACGCACTGACCATGTCTGGCAGGTTGTCATGGGAAACATGATCCAAAATGCTCATGTCGTAGTCRTCCTCAAAYTCACCGATCTGGTCSAGCCACAWATCATGATTACACAGCAAYCCCGGCACGAGRATCARATTTTTACCCATWACAYATCCTTTTTTTNRAATTTTTAGCTAAAGAAGTATAGCAAAGCCCGACAAAGATTGACATTTTTATCGTAGTGCTTATTGTGCSCCASATATATCAGGATATTATTTTTTGAGAAGCGAAATAACACCATATGGGTTTTGATTTTTTAGGTCTRAGCGAAGAYTTGCTRTCMGTAGTCGAGAAATCCGGCTACACCACTCCTACCCCTATTCAGAAGAAGGCGATWCCCGCTATTCTTCAGGGCCGGGATATAYTGGGCATTGCCCAAACCGGAACCGGRAAAACGGCGAGCTTTACGCTRCCGATGATCGACATCCTGTCCCAGGGCCGWGCCCGGGCCAGAATGCCGCGCTCGTTGATTCTTGAGCCGACMCGGGAACTGGCGACTCAGATCGCGGAAAGTTTYGAAAAATACGGYGAAAAGTCMAAAYTGACCATGGCCCTGCTCATTGGCGGTGTCGCCTTTAAGGATCAGGAACAGAAACTTGACCGYGGTGTCGATGTCTTGATCGCCACCCCCGGCCGMCTGATGGATCATATGCAGCGCGGWAAAGTGATGCTCAAYGGTGTYGAAATCCTKGTGGTCGACGARGCTGACCGCATGCTRGACATGGGCTTCATYCCCGATGTGGAAAAAATCTGTAAGGCCATGCCCCAGAAGATCCAGTCGCTGTTCTTCTCCGCAACCATGCCCCGGGAAATCAAAAGACTGACCGACCAATTCCTGAAAGACCCTAAGGAAATCGCAGTTTCGGCCCCGGCCTCCACAGCCTCAACTATCACCCAGCACCTCTGTAAGATTCAGGGCGGTGAAAAAGAGAAACGGGTGGCCCTGCGGTCGCTGCTGAAATCAGAAACAATCAAGAATGCCATCGTTTTCTGTAACCGGAAGTCTGTGGTAAAAGTTGTTAAAAAATCCCTGTCAGTCCATGGCTATAGTGTCGGCGAACTGCACGGTGATCTGGTACAGTCCATACGCACAGAAACTCTGGCGGGCTTTAAAAACGGCGATATCCAGATTTTGGTCGCCAGTGATGTGGCCGCCCGTGGCCTTGATATCCCTGATGTTAGCCATGTGTTCAACTTTGAAATTCCCAACAATCCGGAAGACTATGTACACCGGATTGGCCGGACCGGCCGCGCCGGACGTGAAGGCAGTGCCTTTACCCTGACCAGCCCGTCGGAAAAGAAGTCTCTCGGCTTTCTGACCAAATTCCTCGGCAAGGAAATTCAGCTGCACGAGATACCGGAAGAAGAACAAAGGCCAAGACGGTCGTCACAAAAATCCCGGACTGAAAAACCTAAACAGGCTGACGTCACTGCGGAAAATAAACCGGATGACAGCCAGGAATCTAAGTTTCAGGATTCTAAACCCCAAGATTCTAAGTCTCAGGATTCTAAACCCCAAGATTCTAAGTCTCAGGATTCTAAGTCTCAAGATTCTAGGGCAAAGTCTTCCCGTTCAAAGCCCAGAGAAGACAAAAATCCTTCCCGCCAGCAGCACCCGCAGAAAAACCAGGTCGCCTTTGGTGAAAGTGATTTTGTCCCGGCCTTCCTATTACGGGATGAAACCAAGAAGAAAAAAAGCAGCTAATTTTAATTAAATTTGAGTTTTACCAAAAATTAACCACCCTCTTTAGCAATTCATTAGTGTGTTTCCGCTAATATATCTGTCAAGACGGAAGGATGTGTTACGCCTTCTTATGAGTAATATAAAAACAGATTTAAGGCAGAAAAAATGTCGCACCTACGGAACAAACAAGATGTCGAATATATAGGGGAAACATCCGACAAAGCATTGAAGCTAATTTCAGAACATAATATCGTACCCTCACCGGCTAATTACCAAGTCTGGTATGATTATGCCAGCGAAGAAAACATGTCACTCAACAAGATAATTGATGACATGATCCGCCAGAAAAAACCATTTTCCGTCAAATTTTGCACCAACCTCCATGAAAAATTTTTTTCCAACGATCAGGAAAAAAACTCTGTAACCACGACGGGTCAAGGTATTCAATCCGAACTGACCAAAATTGCTAAAACCGTGGCGGACCTGAATAAAGGGACAGCAAATTATGGCGCGGCCCTGAACGACAGCCTGCGCAGCATGGATGATGTTCCAGGGGGCGAGGCGCTCAAAGTCATTATTTCAAGCCTTCTGACAGAAACAAAAGATTTTGCCAATCAGAATAATTCTGCTCAACAGCAACTCAAAGAATCGGCTAAAACTGTTCAAAAATTACAAACCAACCTTGAGGCTGTCCGTCTGGAAAGCCTAACGGATATGCTGACCAATATTGGCAACAGGAAGTCATTTGAAGAAAACCTGAAGGTGGCTATCAGTAAGGCCAATGAGAAAGACAGCGACCTCTGCCTGGTGATTGGCGATATTGATCATTTCAAGAAATTCAACGATACATGGGGCCACCATGTGGGGGATCAGGTGTTGAAAGTTGTTGCCCATTCCATGAAAACCCGTGTCTGCGAATTCGGGACCACCGCCCGTTATGGCGGGGAGGAATTTGTTATCATTTTGCCAGAAATGTCATTGGACACCGCACATAACCTTACCGATATGATCCGGGAGACCATCGCCAAACGTAAAATGAAACGCAAGAGTACCGGCGAAAATATTGGTAAAATAACCTGCTCCTTTGGTGTGGCAAAATACCGCCCTGGTGAACATCGCAATGAATTTCTAGAACGGGCAGATTCCGCTCTCTACCGGTCAAAATCAAATGGGCGAAACCGGGTGACGCTGGAAGACGAAGGACATGCTAAGGTGATTAAAATAGCATAATTCACCACTGGCATCTTTACAAACGATCGTTTTAATTTACAATGGGCTTTTCCTGAAACTCTGGAGAAGCCCATGTCTTATTCTGCCCGTCCCCTTCAAACCATGAAGCTGATTTATGATGATACGGTTGCGATTGTGACCCTGTCCCGCCCCGACGCGATGAATGCCATGAATGGGGCGTTTTTTGAAGATTTTCAGGATATTCTATCCGAACTGAGAGCCGAGGCTAATCCGGTCCGGGCGTTGCTGATCACTGCAGAAGGTAAAGGGTTCTGTGCCGGAGCCGATCTTAAGGATCAGGCGGGCGATATGCCACCTGACCTGGCAATACTCCTGAGGAAAAACTATAATCCCCTGATTATGGGCCTCAAGAATTTACCCATCCCGACAATTGTTGCCATTAATGGCGCCACAGCCGGCGCTGGCATGAGCCTTGTTTGTGCCTGTGACATTGCCATTGCCGCAAAGCAGGCGTATTTCCTGCAGGCTTTTGTGAATATTGGGTTGATCCCCGATGCCGGTAGCACCTATTTTTTGCCACGCATGATTGGTCGGGCCCGGGCAGTATCCATGATGATGCTCGGGGAAAAGCTATCAGCTGAAGAGGCCGTGGACTTTGGCATTATCTCTAAAGTAGTTGACCAGGATGATCTGATGACTGAGGCTATGACCCTCGCCCAAAAATTGTCTAAAATGCCAACGAAGGCCCTGGTTTCCATTCGAAAATTACTGGATTCTTCTGAGGAAAACACGCTTGAACAACAACTAGAAACCGAAGCAGTTGCCCAGCAGACTGCCGGACATTCTCCAGATTTTATGGAAGGTGTAATGGCGTTCCTGCAAAAAAGACCACCAGTCTTTCAGGGAAAATAATACTTCTTTTATGGCGAAATCTCCCTTTTATTCCTCTTTTGTTCTTATTTGTTCTTGACCAAACCCGTGTTTTTTGGTAGAACAAATTAAGAACAAGGAAGAGTGTTATGGACAGTGTACTGCATATTGCCGGTTTGGCGTTTATTCCAATGATAATTTATATTATCTATCTGGGCACACAGGATATTATTTCAACCCTGCGAGATCACTACGGGCCCCAATGGCAAAAGGCAACCGCACGCAAAGAAAGCCGTCGCCACCAAGGTATATTCAGGGGCATTTACGAATTCACGACTTGATTATGACTTAATTTTCGGTTTGTCTTCAGGGGTACGGGTGTCATCAAAAACCCCTAATTCGTAGCTGATGCACCATTCGATCATCTGACGGTATAAATTTTCTACCAACTCAGGATGAGCCCCAACTTTATCCGCATGCGCCATCACTTTAGCCACTACATCCTCAACCCGCTCTTCATCGCGAACCTGGGTTCTCTTCTGCTTGATCCGTGCAGCTTGCTCCATATATCCCTGACGAATGCTGAGCAATTCGACGATGACCCGGTCCAACTGATCAATATCTCCACGCAGTTCCGCCATGGTGGAGCACTGTCGTGCGGGATATTCAATATTTGTTCTTTTATCGCTAAAAACTTTATGCGAACTCATATCTGTTCCTGTAGCTATGCTGAAACCACATACATATTTCAGTTAGCCATGAGATGAAAGAGGAATTTTATACAGGGCTCTAATCTTTTGAAGTTTTGAGAACCAGACAATCCACATTCCTATCCCGTAGGTCGTCACACACAGTCCGGGCAAGCATTTTTTCTTCAATGGACCCGACAAAAAGCCGAAACAGATTTTTGCCATTGGCTAACGTCACCAGTTTTACCAGGGGTTCATAAGGTTCGAGGATATCCTTACTACGACGTCCGATTTTAGCCCACCCACTGCGCGCCAACTTTGGATTGGGGTATGAGCCCAACTGAACCCGGTAAACCTTCTCTGAGGGCTTTTTAACAGCCTTCTGGACCCGGGCATCAGATAGTATAGGCGAAGGGGTTTCCGGAGAATCTGAAGCACTATTCCCTAATGGGTTTTCAGTTGTGTTTTGAGTTCTGGGACTTGAAGAAGCCACTTCTTGCTTTAACAATTCCTGAAGCTGGCGCTTTTTGGGGTCATCCGGGATAATTTCTTCTTCCCTGCCTGATTGTTCTCTGCCCCCGGATAGAACAGCCTTTCCGGCCTGACCCGGAAAATTCTTAATTCCGAGGAAAATAGCCTGTGCCCGCTGGCCGGGGGAAAGGCTTTTCACCCATCTGTAACGGGCGATATTGGTCTCCATTTCTTCCCGGGTCATAATAGAGTCACCAATCTCGCGCGCAGCGTCTTCTTCGCCGGACAGGACATAAACCAGAACCAGGTTATGCTGGGCCTTGGTGACGGTATAATCTAGATTAATCGCTTTGCTTAACAACTTGATGGCGGGGGCATATTGTTCCTCAAAGGCAAAGGACAGGGCCAGGTTATTCAATACAGAGATATTATCTGCCGCCAGGGTCAGGCCCCGGCCGTAATTCATCTGGGCCTCTTCCTGCTGACCCATCAGGTCATGGGCCAGTCCTAGCATATTGAAAATCCGGTAATTTTTCGGGTCCTGCCCGGACAGTCCGGTAAGGTACGGAATGGCATCGGCAGGCCGGTTTTTCGTGATCAGCATCTGACCACTGCCCATCTTTGCATCCATATTATTCGGGTCCAGGCGCAACACCTGTTCATAAAAATTGATCGCAGCATCGGTGGCACCTAAGGCCTGATAGGTCTTGGCCAGCCCAAGCCTGGAGGGGATATGCTGGGGGTTCTCATTGGCGGCCCGCTGATATAGACGCATGGCGTTACCATAATCCCCGGCTTGAAGAAAGCTCTCCGCCATATTCATCAGAGATGAGGAATCAAAGGGCATTTCACCATCCACCCGCCGTTCCCCGCCACAGGAAACAAGGAAAAAACAGCTTAAAACCAGGACAAGGGTTTGGGTGAATTTCTGGGTCATCAGGGCACCGTCAATTATAATTTTCAACTTATCCTCTATATCATATAATGCGGTATTTCCCCTAACACCCATCATTACATAAAATTTTCACGAACAGTTAAAGTTTCATTAAAATATATGTTATACACTTAGCAGATCGGAAAACAATAAGGATTACACAATGGTTGATATTGCCTCCACGAGTAGCACCTCCAATCAAGTACAATTTGATCGGAGCAGTAGTCAGGAAAATGTGGCGACAGTAAAAGAGATGCTTTCCAATAAAGCCGACGATTCTTCTGTCGAGCGGAAAGAAGTTGAGTCAGACACTGGCCCCGATGTTGGCCAGAAAGTCGACATCAAGGCGTAAAGCCCGGATAGCTTTAATAAATTAAAGTTTTTTAACTCTTAAATATTTTAAACAAGGCACAGCATTTTCGCTATGCCTTGTTTTTTTGTATCTGTTCAGTCGCCTGAGTTATTTCTTTTCAGTCTCTTTTTCAGTCTCTGGCACAATTGTCCGCAAATGCAGTTCCCGCAACTGTTTCTTGGAAACTTCGCTTGGTGCCTTCATCATCAGGTCTTCGGCCTTCTGATTCATCGGGAAGATGATCACTTCCCGAATATTTGGCTCATCAGCAATCAGCATGACAATACGGTCAACCCCTGGTGCGATGCCACCATGGGGTGGGGCGCCGAACTTCAGGGCGTTGAGCATACCAGAGAAGCGATCCTCAACGACCTCTGGACCATAACCGGCCAGGTCGAACGCTTTATACATAATTTCCGGTTTATGGTTCCGGATTGCGCCAGAGGATAATTCGATGCCGTTACAGACGATATCATACTGGTAACCGAGAATATCTTCCGGATTCATTGTTTCCAGGGCTTCCATTCCCCCTTGCGGCATAGAGAAAGGGTTATGGCTGAAATCAAGTTTCTTCTCGACTTCATCATATTCATACATGGGGAAGTCAACGATCCAGCAGAATTTAAATTCGTCATCACTGATCAGCTCAAGATCAACCCCAACCTTGGTCCGGGCAAATCCGGCAAGACGGGCGGCTTCACTTTCTTTACCACAGGCGAAGAAAATACCATCATTTTCGCCCAGGCTGGCAATTTCCTTAAGCTGTGCCAGACGGTCATCATCAAGGTTCTTGGCAATCGGGCCCAAGGCCTCCCCATCCTTGAAGCGGATGTAACCCAGACCGGCAAAACCTTCGGACCGGGCCCAGTCATTCATCTTGTCAAAGAAGCTACGGGCTTTAGCGCCCCCAGCCCCTGGTGCTGGAATGGCCCGGACAACCGCACCCTTTTCAACCGCACCGGCAAAAATACCAAACCCGGACCCGCGGAAGACTTCTGTCACATCACAGATTTCAATGGGGTTACGCAGATCAGGTTTGTCGTTACCATATTTCAACATGCTTTCCTTGAACGGAATGCGCGGGAATGGAGCCTGGGTAACTTTCTTGGTGGTGAATTCTTCAAACAGGCCGATCATCAGCGGCTCAAGCGCGGCAAAGATATCTTCCTGGTTAACAAAGGACATTTCCACATCAAGCTGATAAAATTCACCCGGTGACCGGTCGGCCCGGGCATCTTCATCCCGGAAACACGGCGCAATTTGGAAATAACGGTCGAAACCGGCAATCATCAGAAGCTGTTTGAACTGCTGTGGAGCCTGTGGCAGGGCATAGAATTTGCCAGGGTGCAGACGACTGGGCACCAGAAAGTCCCGCGCGCCTTCTGGGGAGCTGGCGGTCAGGATCGGAGTCTGATACTCGCGAAAACCCAGATCGACCATCCGGCGGCGCATGCTGGAAATCACATCGGACCGCAGCACAATGTTTTTGTGCAGGCGTTCACGGCGCAGGTCAAGATAGCGATACGTCAGCCGAACATCTTCAGGATACTCCTGTTCGCCAAAGACCGGCAGGGGCAGTTCAGCTGCCTCAGAAAGGATATCCATTTCTTCAATGAAAAGTTCAATATGCCCGGTGGGCAGATTGTCATTGGTGGTCTCGGCACTACGGGAAACTACTTTACCCTGAACCCGAATAACAAATTCGGACCGCAGGCTTTCCGCCATCTTGAAACAGGGGTTGTCGGTATCAATCACACATTGGGTCAAACCATAATGATCCCGGAGATCGATAAACAACAGACCGCCGTGGTCCCGTTTGCGATGAACCCAGCCGGAAAGAAGGACAATTTCCCCGACATTTTCTGCGCGCAAAGCTTCGCATGTATGTGTTCTGTATTCGTGCCTTTGTTCGGTCATGATAATTCTTCTAACTTTAATGTGTAAATCATGGTGTTTTTGTGCTTTATTGCCCACTTGTCAAGTAATTCTTTATCAGGCTTCCTCCTTAAGAAGCGGATAACAAGCTTCAGGTAAGAAAAATATATGAGCGTAATCACAAGCAATGACCAATTAGTGGCCCTGTGCCAACGGCTGGAAAAATCAGAATATATCACCGTAGATACAGAATTTCTGCGGACCAAGACCTATTATTCCAAGCTGTGCCTGATTCAGGTCGCCAACGAGGAAGAGTTTCATGCCATTGATCCTCTGGCCCCCGGCATTAATCTGGACCCCTTTTATGACCTGATGACCAATGAGAATATCCTGAAAATTTTTCATGCCTCCCGGCAGGATATTGAGATATTCGTCAATGAGAAGGGTGTGGTGCCAAAACCCCTGTTTGATTCTCAGGTCGCGGCCATGGTTTGTGGCTACGGCGACAGCATCGGTTACGAAAAACTGGTGCTGAGCATGGCTGGCGCGACCCTGGATAAAAGCACCCGCATTACCGACTGGTCCCGGCGGCCCCTGACCCAGCGACAGATTGATTATGCCCTCGGCGACGTCACCCATCTGCGGGTCATCTACAAGAAACTCAACGACCAACTGATAAAAACCGACCGCAGTATCTGGCTGTCCGAGGAAATGGCTGACCTGACCAACCCGGAAACCTTCATCGTTCGACCGGAGAATGCCTGGAAGCGACTAAAAATCAGAAGCAGTAACCGGCTGTTCAATGCCGTCGCCCGCGCCCTTGCCGAATGGCGGGAAAACGAAGCCCAGACTCGCAACCTTCCCCGCAACCGGGTTATGCGTGATGAGGTTTTACTTGAAGTTTCAGCGGTAAGACCTGAACATGCTAATGCTTTGGGTAGCATCCGGGGTCTGTCTCCCCAATTCAGCCAAAGTAAGAGTGGCCAGAATGTTTTGGCGGCCGTAAAGCGGGTTCTTGAGCAGCCTGTCGACAGCCTGCCGGTAATTTCCCGCAAGCGGCCCCCGGCCCAGAATACAGATCCGGTGATGGAACTGCTGAAAGTTCTACTGAAACTGATTTGTCAGAATGAACATGTGGCGCCGAAGCTTATCGCCTCTGTGGATGACCTTGAAAAGCTGGCGGAGAGTGATCAGGCGGATATTCCTGCCCTGCACGGCTGGCGCTACGACCTGTTTGGCAAACAGGCCCTGGCGGTGAAACGTGGCGAAGTGGCTTTTTCCATGAAAAATGGCGAAATCATCCTGATCCCAACGCCGGCTACAGAAACCGACACACCAGCAGAGGTCCAGGAAAGTTCACAGCCAGAATCTTAAGATTAATCTCAAGAATACATAAAATACCAAGAAGAGATCAGATAATCCTGATCTCTTCTTTTAAATCAAATTCCTTGGCCATGCGGGTGAAGCGTTTCATGACAACTTCATTAACCAGGGCCTGATCCTTTTTGCGAATATTCAGCATCATCGTCCCGTCCAGAATTTCCAGGGAGGCTGACTTCAGACCTTTTTCTGTGCCACCGGAGATTCTCTGGGCCAGGCGCAGAGCGTTCCCGACCTGATTGGCATAGCGGATATCTTCGGGCCTCAGTAACGTTTCGACCTTTGCCGTATCTTGCTCGCCTGACTGGCCACCGTAACAGATATACAGTGCCAAACCGATAAAGGCCGCCCCCCGGTGGGTAAGTCCCAGCAGGCGCCCATGCAGCACTTCATAGAGAACCTTTTCCGCCCGATATTCCGGGTGACCACGCCAGCCCACATCACTGAGGATCGCCGCGGCCAACCGCAGGCGTCTATGCTCAAAGTCATCCTCCGGGAAGACCGGATCAATCCATTTCTGCAATCGCTTGCCATGCTCGGAAAAACGCCCGGTATTGGCGGCAATATCATGACAGGCCGCAATCAAAGGGTCCTGTTCCCGCACGTCCGGGGCCATGGCTTCATAGAGCAATCCTTCCCGCAGGCCATAACCGGAAATCACCAGGCGGCTTGATTTAAGTTTCTTAAGCAACCGATTCAGAATATAGGCCGACAGGGGCAGAACCCGCAGGCGCCGGGAAGAAATATGACTGCGGTAGCGGCCCAGTTCAACCGGGTGCATCTTGGATATGCGGTCAGTAAGCTCTAGTGCCTCCTCCCGTTCGATGGTATAATGATGAACATTATTAAGGACATAGCCCTTTTCCATGATGTGAATTTTGGCCAGCGCCCGCCAGGAACCGCCAACCGCATAAAAATTCTCGTTTTTATGCTCCTGGCACCAGCTTAGGGAGGCAATTGCCTGATCCACATCGGCCTTGGGAGAGGTAATGGTCTGACCCTCTAAGGTCTGATATTTCAGCGGCCCAATAGGAAAGCTTACCCGTTGACCCACGTCACCATCTGACAGTTGGGCCAGTTCCAGACTGCCCCCGCCCAGATCACCCATGATGCCTGTGGCACGGGGCAAAGCACATAACACCCCAAGTCCTGATAGCCGGGCTTCTTCCTCCCCCGGGATTACCGCCACATCCAGCCGACATTCACTTTTGATTCTTTCCGCAAAAGCCGGCCCATTTTTGGCATCCCGGACCGCAGATGTCGCCACCACCCGGTAATTTTCCACATCCATTTTGTCCAGCATCAGATGAAACCGTTGCAGGTTGTCGATCACCGCATCCATGGCTTCGTCCCGCATCGTATTGGTCTCAGACAAGCCGCGTCCCAGGCCACACAGGATTTTTTCATTAAAAATTACATAGGGCGCCCGCCGCATGCTTTCATAAACCACCAGACGGACCGAATTTGATCCGATGTCAATAACTGCAAATTTTACCAAGAACCATCACTCTGTTAACCGCAAGGGAAATTCCTTGCCCTTAATTGCTTTTCCCATACCGGACAGGCTGGGATTTTTCAAGAAATAATCATGGGCACAGAAGGGTTCTTCCCCCACAGTGGCCCGTTTATAAGAATGATCCTCTTCCAGATGCCAGCTTTGCACATTATCCTTTAGGTTAGCAACCATGATCTGGCCCAGAACCTGAGATTTGACCGTCTTGTTCTCCAGGGGAATCATCGATTCCACCCGCCGTTCAAAATTGCGCGGCATCCAGTCAGAAGAGGAAATATAGACCTTTGCCTCATCAGAGGGCATGACATGGCCATTGCCAAAACAAAAAATTCGAGAATGTTCCAGAAAGCGGCCGACAATGCTTTTCACCCGAATATTCTCCGACATTCCCGCCACACCAGGGCGCAGACAGCAGATGCCCCGCACGACCAAATCAATGGAGACCCCCTGGCAGGACGCCTCATATAATTTATCAATGATAATCGGGTCGACAAGCGCATTCATCTTGGCCCAGACACTGGCGGGCTTCCCCGCCTTGGAAAAGTCTATTTCCCGATCAATCATACCCATCAAATGGTCCCGGATACCAAAGGGGGAAATCACCACTTTTTCCAACTGTTTTGGCCTGGCATATCCAGTCAGATAGTTAAAAATATGCACAGCATCCCGGCCCAGTGCCTCATCATCGGTGAAGAAGGACAGGTCGGTATATACCTTAGCGGTTATTGGGTGGTAATTGCCGGTGCCATAATGAATATAGGTCCGCAGCTGTTCATTTTCCCGGCGAATGATCACCGATATCTTGGCATGGGTTTTTAATTCCAGAAAACCGTAAACCACCTGAACCCCGGCCCGTTCCATATCCCGGGCCCACTGGATATTGCGGGCTTCATCAAACCGTGCTTTCAGCTCCACAAGGGCGGTGACCGACTTGCCGGACTCCGCCGCATCAATCAGGGCCCGGATGATCGGCGAATTATCACTGGTCCGGTACAGGGTCTGCTTGATCGCCACCACATCCGGGTCCTGGGCGGCCTGGCGCAGGAAGCTGACCACTGCATCGAAACTCTCAAAAGGATGGTGAACGATAAAATCTTTTTCCCGGATCGCCGAGAAACAATCGCCGCCCTTTTCTTTCATGCGCTGGGGAAACCGCGGGTCCATGGCGGGAAATTTAAGATTGGTAAAGCCATCAACAATCAGCTGGTCGACCTCCGCAATACCCAAAATCCCGTCAATATTGACAATTTCCTTCTTGGTTATGCGAAGCTCCCGCCGGACCATTTTCAGGAGGTTTTTCGGGATGTCCGCATTGACTTCCAACCGGATCACACTGCCCCGGCGCCGACGTTTGAGCGCGCTTTCGAACACTCGGACCAGGTCTTCGGCCTCTTCATCTACTTCCATCTCACTATCCCTGATCAGGCGAAAAATACCCTCCCCCTGAATGGAATAGTTGGGAAATAACCGGGTCATAAACAGGCGGATGCAATTCTCTACCGAAATAAACCGGACCTCGTCCCCCGGCAGGCGGACAAAACGCTTGGTCTGGCGCGGAACCGGCAACAGGGCCAACAGGGGCCGGCCATCTTCGTTGTTTTCCAGTTCAAGGACAATGGAAAACCCCATATTGGGGATGAAGGGAAACGGATGGGCCGGGTCAACCGCCAGCGGTGTGAGCAGCGGAAAAACACTTTCCAGGAAATAGGTTTCAAGCCAGACCATATCCTCGGTAGAAATATCCCGGGAGTCGATCAGGTTGATGCCCTCTTCCTTCAAACTCTCCACCAGTCCGGCCCAGCAGACCTGCTGATTATGAATAAGGTCTGCGGCCAGGTCATTAATCTGGTCCAACTGCTCTGTTGGCGTCATGCCTTCATTGCTGATTTTTTCCACCCCGGCGGTAATCTGCCCGCGGATACCAGCCACCCGAACCATATAAAATTCGTCCAGATTACTGCCTGATATGGATAAAAACCGCAGGCGCTCCAACAGGGGATGGGCCGGGTTATTAGACTCCTCCATCACCCGCATATTAAAGCGCAACCACGATAGCTCGCGGTTAATCAGGCGCTCTTCAACGGGAAAATCGCGGAACGGAAATGGTTTTTCTTCTTGTATCTCTGATTGTGTCATCTAAAAAATCCCAATTATTTCCGCCTATTAATATGTCTAAAATATTGCAATTTTGTGAAACACCCTAATTATTTGCTAATCATCCAGTAAATGCCGAACCAGGGGAATCGTTATTTTACGTTTCTGGCTCAGGGCCAATTGATCGATTTTGGCCACAATATCCCGTGCGGCCTCAAATGACCGCTCTATTCTGGCCATCAGGTAAGTGACCACCTCCAGGGGAACCATGATCTGTCGGTCCATAAATTGTTTGACGATCACGGCGGCCAGCAGGTCATCATCCGGCGGCCCGATTTCTATGGCCATGGAGGCCAGCATCCGCGACCGCAGGTCCGGCAGGTCAAGCTGCCAATGCTTTGGGTGCTTGTCCGCGGTCAGCATCAGCGTGCCGCCCTTTTCCTTCTGCCAGTTATAGAGATGAAACAATTTCTCCTGCATCCCTGGATCTTCAAGGATGACATCCACATTCTCAATGATCAGACTACAGGCGTTCCCTGGCAGATTTACAGTTGCAAGATCGACCAGACGGGCCCCTGACTTATGCTGCCAGACATGGGACAGGTGGGTTTTGCCACAGCCCGGCGTGCCATACAGGATCGTGCAGTGTGTCGTGTTCCAGTCGGGCCAGCGGTCGATCCACTGGACCGCCGCCTCATTGGACGCAGTCACCAGATAGTCTTCCGCCTCAAAGGCAACGCGCACGGGAATATCAAAAGGAATTTGTACGGGAGGCATATGTATTACTTCTTTAACGTCAGGACCCAAGGATAATTTTCCTCAGTCGCCATAGTATCCATTTGTTCTGTCAAAATCAGATTTTCCTGATCAAGGGTTAGAATAATCTGTTCGACATCCCCGGAATGCTCTATTTCCACACCCGCCGCCCTGATGGTAAAATTCTTTAATGTTACCTTTCGGATCAGGGAGATCGACTCAAGTTTTTTCTTGATCTGAAACCAGTCTTCACTGCTGTCATATTGGATTTGAACCTTCAGGTGCGACGAGGTTCCAAAGTGAATCATCACCTTTTCTTTCCACTCATTATCCAACCAATATGTCGCCTGTTTTATGGCCTCGTCATAGAGTGAACTCATGTCATCTGTGGTAATATCAAGATCTATTGTTGTCGTGAAAGAAAAATCATCGTCACCAAGCTTATAAATACTCAACTCCAATGTCTTTATTTGCCGGACAATGTCATTTTTGATCCGGGCACTCATGACATAAAGCTTCACCAGCCCTTGTCTGTCGGCAAAATCCTGCAACAGTTGCCTGTCTCCCAGTTGCACCTGCCCGGCGGTCAGAGCCAGACGATTAGCCAGGGACGGGACAACGACCCGGATCGGTACCAGGTTATTTGCCGTATCATAGCTCAGCCATGCGGCGCGCCAGTCATTGTTTTTTTCCCACAATACCGCTGCCCCGTCTTGCTCCAGCACCGTCAGGATACTGGCCGGATTAGATAATGTTTCCGCGAAGGGAATTTGTTTCTCAGACAGGAAATTATAAATCTTGTCCCGGCTGAAATGAACGGTAAAGTCCGCCATATAACGTACGCGCGAGCTTTTCTCATTGGCCACCTCAATTCCGCTGACCAACTCCGCAACCTGACCGTCGGAGAGCTGTGGCAGAGTTTCATGATCCTCTTCCCGAATAATTTTACGGAACAATGTGTCCAGGGCCATGCGCTGGGCGGATCGCAGGGCGGCCCGGCTTGCCCGGCTGGACGTTCTCGCCGTTTTATCGATTGAGATATTATAGATGGTATATATTTTTGGCGACCCGATGTGACTGACGTCAAGAGGATCCTTAACGGAACCTGGACGGCCTTCAGCCTCCTGCGCCAGGGCATGACCGCCATTTATATTAATGAAAAACATCAATATAATCATATACATCATTGTATTTAAAAAGTTTTTAGTCAATTATATTAATCCAAACAATCCATTTTTCGTCTTATAGACTTATTTGCGCATTTTGTCATGACTATGGCAAGACATTTATAATTTCTTAATTGATAAAAATCAGGTGGCCTTTTCCCGCCCCTGCCCTTATATCTGAACTTGAATATAATGTTTTCAGGTGGACAATCGTGAACGAAAAAAAATCCTACACATACAAAGATGCCGGTGTTGATATTGATGCGGGTAATGACCTTGTAGAAGCCATTAAACCAGCCGCAGCCTCGACCAAAAGGCCCGGTTGCACATCTGGTCTTGGGGGCTTTGGCGCCCTGTTTGACCTCAAGGCGGCGGGTTATACCGATCCGATCCTGGTATCCGGCACCGACGGAGTCGGCACCAAGCTTAAGGTAGCGATAGAATCCGGTAAGCATGACACCGTCGGCATCGACCTGGTGGCCATGTGTGTCAACGACCTGATTGTTCAGGGGGCAGAGCCCCTGTTTTTCCTGGATTATTTTGCCACCGGCCATCTGAGCGTTGACGCTGGCCGCGCCATCATCGAAGGCATCGCCGAGGGCTGTCGCCAGTCGGGCACTGCCCTGATCGGTGGCGAGACCGCAGAAATGCCCGGCATGTATAAGGACGGCGACTATGACCTGGCTGGCTTCTGTGTCGGGGCTGTGGACCGGGACAAGATTCTGACCGGTGAACATGTGGCGGAAGGTGATGTCCTTCTGGGCCTTGCCTCCAGCGGTGTTCATTCCAACGGCTTCTCCCTGGTTCGTCGCTTGGTGGAAGATTCAGGTCTGGGCTATAATGACCCCTGCCCGTTTGATGCCGACAAAGAATTTGGCGCCGCCCTGCTGGAGCCCACCAGAATTTATGTCAAAAGCACATTGGCCGCCCTGAAAGCCGGTCACATCCATGCCATCTCCCATATCACCGGCGGTGGATTTGTCGAAAATATCCCGCGCATTCTGCCGGACGGTGTTTCCGCCCATGTAGATGCCAGCTGCTGGAGCCTGCCGCCGGTCTTTGACTGGCTGCGGGAAGCTGGCAATCTGGCACCGCTGGAAATGGCCAAGACCTTTAACTGCGGCATTGGCCTGGTGGTGATCGTCACCGCCGACGGTGCTGAGGAAACCCGGAAAATCTTCGAACAGATGGGCGAAACGGTCTATACTTTGGGACAGGTGGTGAAGAAATCAGCCAACGAACCGGCAACCGTAGTCACCGGCACCAAGGGCAGCTGGGGCTATGATACCGCCTGGCAGGCTCTTTCCTCAACTTAAACAGGATATATCGCATGTTAGACGTTGCTGTATTGGTTTCTGGTCAGGGAAGTAACCTGCAAGCCCTCATTGATGCCTGCGCCCAGGACGGTTTTCCCGCCCGCATCGTGGCGGTGATCTCTAACAACCCGGGGGCTTATGGCCTGGAACGGGCCAAAAAAGCCGGCATTGCCACCTCCGTGATCAATCACCGGGATTATGATGACCGGGAGAGCTTTGAAGAAGCCATCGATCAGGAACTGAAAAAATACAAGGCCAAATTTATCTGCCTGGCCGGTTTCATGCGCATTTTGGACGGCCGTTTTGTCAATCGCTGGAAAGATCGTATCCTGAACATCCATCCGTCCCTGCTGCCCGCCTTCCGCGGCCTGCATACCCAGGAACGGGCGTTAGAGGCTGGTGTGCGCTTTACCGGATGCACGGTGCATATTGTCCGGCCGGAAATGGACGACGGCCCGATCATTCTTCAGGCGGCTCTGGCCGTTGACCCGGAAGATGATGCCGATAATCTGTCGCGCAAAGTTCTTGAGCTTGAACATGTGATCTACCCGGAGGCCCTGAAGCTGGTCGCCCTGGGCCGGGTGCGCATTTCCGGCAACAAGGCGGTCATCGAAAAAGCCAGCTACCCGGAACACGGCCTGATCAGTCCGGAACCAACGAAAGTATGACGGGTTAAATTACAGTTTCCCACAAAAAAAAGCCGCCGATCACAATGATCCGCGGCTTTTCTTATGTCTTAAGCTAATTAAAGCTTAGCCAACCAGTTCGTCTTCTTTGAAGAAGAAAGCGATTTCGATGGCAGCATTTTCTGCGCTGTCGGAACCGTGAACGGAATTTTCGCCGATGGACAGGGCGTGGGATTTACGAACTGTGCCTTCGTCAGCGTCTTCTGGGTTAGTAGCGCCCATGATGTCGCGGTTACGGGTTACAGCGTTTTCGCCTTCGAGAACCTGAACAACAACCGGCTCAGAGATCATGAAATCAACCAGTTCACCAAAGAAAGGACGTTCTTTATGAACACCGTAGAAGCCTTCGGCCTGTGCGCGGGTCATCTGAATACGCTTGGACGCGACAATGCGCAGACCACCGTCTTCAAACATTTTAACAATAGCGCCGGTCAGGTTGCGGCGGGTGGCGTCTGGTTTAATAATAGAAAAAGTACGGGAAACAGTCATCGTTCAATCCTTGAGTTTAAAAATACAATTTGGGGCGGGTTATAATGTTTTCTGGCCAGAACATCAACAGAAGAAATCATCCATTGTATTTTTGCCAAATCCTGTTAAACCCTGTACAAATTTTATTAGGTACATTCTATGCTTCAAATTCAGGACATCACTTACCGTATTGCCGGTAAAACCTTGCTTGAGGGCGCCAGCGCCCGGGTCCCTGCGGGCCATAAAGTCGGCATCGTCGGTAAAAACGGTGCGGGCAAGTCAACGCTGTTGAAACTCATCACCGGCGAATTGCACTGCGATGAGGGTTCGCTTCAAATCAGACGCAAGGCCAAACTCGGTCAGGTGGCTCAGGAAGCGCCCGGCGGGGCTACCAGCCTGCTCGATACGGTTCTGGAAGCAGATCATGAAATGCAGGCCCTGGAAAAGGCCGCGGAGACTGAAACAGATCCTGAAAAAATCGCCGACATTCACATGAGGCTGGCCGATATTGAGGCCCATACCGCCGAAGCCCGCGCCGCCAGCATCCTCTCCGGCCTTGGTTTTGATGGTGAGGCCCAGCGGCGGCCCTGCTCGTCCTTTTCCGGCGGCTGGCGCATGCGGGTGGCCCTGGCCTGTACCCTGTTCACCAAACCGGATCTGCTGCTGCTCGATGAACCGACCAACTATCTTGACCTTGAAGGGGTCATGTGGCTGGAGAATTTCATCAAAACCTACCCCTATACCATCATCATTGTCAGCCATGACCGCGACCTGCTCAACAGTTCAGTGACCGCGATCCTGCATCTGGACCAGCAGAAGCTCAAGCTCTACACCGGAAACTATGACAATTTCGAAAAATTGCGCCGGGAACAGCTGGCCCACCGTAAGGCCGGTATCGTCAAACAGGAAGCCGCGCAAAAACATCTGCAAAGCTTCATCGACCGCTTCAAGGCCAAAGCCTCCAAAGCCAAACAGGCCCAGAGCCGGGTCAAGATGCTGGAAAGAATGGGCCCGCTGGACAGCATTCTGGAAGACAAGACCTTTTCCTTTGAGTTCCCCAACCCCAAACCGCTGGCCCCGCCTCTGTTCACCCTCGACCATGCCCAGGTTGGCTATGAGGCCGGCAAGCCGATCCTGACCCGCCTGAACCTGCGCCTGGATATGGATGACCGCATCGCCCTGCTTGGTCAGAATGGTAACGGTAAATCCACCTTCGCCAAACTGATCTCAGGTCGACTTGATATTATGGACGGCGCGATGAAAAAATCCTCCAAGCTTGACGTGGGGTATTTTGCCCAGCATCAGCTGGATGAGCTCAATATGGACGGTACCCCGCTCAGTCACCTGAAGGAGCGCATGCCCAATGTGCCCGAAAGCCGGGTCCGGGCCAAGCTCGGCGCCTTCAGCTTTGGCTCCGACAAGGCCATGACCCGGGTTGAAGACCTGTCCGGTGGTGAAAAAGCCCGGCTGTTGTTCGCTCTGATGAGCCTCAATGCGCCCCATATTCTGATCCTCGACGAACCGACCAACCATCTGGACGTGGAAAGCCGCGAAGCCCTGATTCATGCCATCAACGGTTATGAGGGCGCAGTAATCATGATCAGCCATGACCGCCATCTGATCGAGGCCTGTGCCGACCGCCTGTGGCTGGTCCATGATGGTACCGTCAACCCCTATGACGGCGATATGGAAGATTATAAAAAGCTGATCCTGCAATCCCGGGCCACCTCCCGCAAGAAGACCAAAAAAACTGACGTGGTCCAAAAGGTCAAGAGCGAAAATCCGGAGCTGACCTCCCTGCGTAAACAGCGGGAAAAGCTGGAAAAGAAAATCAAGCGACTGACCACGGACATTGCAAAATATGACCGGGCGCTGAAGAATCCGAAACTCTATGTCCACGGCGACCATAAAGCCGCCGCGGCCCTGAAGAAATTTACTGCAGAAAAACTAGACATGACCCTGGACCTGGAAGAGTTTGAGTTGGAGTGGATCGAGATTGAGGAAAATATTGAGGTGTTAAAGGCCTAAATCCGGTTCAACCCTCAAAGCCATCACGTCAAATTGATTTAAATCAATAGTTGTGTTAACCTCCTGTTATTGTCGCTCAATGCGACCTAATTAAATAATACAAGGAGAGTGGACATGAAACGTATACTTTTGAGTATTTCATTTAGTTTATCAGTCGTTTTAATCAGCCTGTCTTTTTCATCATATTCCGCCCAAGCCGCAGCCCGGGACTTTTTCAAGTGCAAGCTGGTCGAGGGGGCCAAGCAGGAGGCCATGGAAAAAGTCGCCGCTGATTTTATGAAAATTGTCCGGAAAGAAAAGATCAAGGGGTATAGCATGGAGCTCTTATGGCCCCTCTATTCCCAGGATATTTCCCGGGGGTCATTTTATTGGAGCGGCACTGCTCCAAACGCGGCTAAGGTCGCCGGCATGGAAGAGTTCTGGGGTGATAATGACGCCAATAAGGATGTCCGAAAAAGATTTGGTGAAATCGCCAGTTGCGAGTCTAGCAGCATCTATATGGTGAGCACTATTAAATAAAGTTTACCTGTAACCTATTGTATCCCCCTCTGGGTACCCCGGGTAAAATCGGGGCATCCATTTTTTTAATTTCAATCGGACCCAATTGCACCCCCTCTGGCCCGGTCACCCTGAACTCGTTTGACGTGACCGTCTGCTTCGCAACCAGGGTCTATGCTTGACCCAAAGTACAAGCCATCTCAAATGAATGATGAAACTAAGTTCAGCCTGACATTTAAGTGATCAAGCCCCGCTTGATATGATCAAATAACCACCTATATTATATAGGGTATTGGCATTCAGGGACATTAATCCTGAGCCAGTCACCCCTTTGTAAACTTAACAATAATCACCACAGGAGAAGAAGAATGCTTGGATATGTTATGGTTGGCACCAACGACATCGAAAAAGCGGGAAAATTTTATGACACCCTACTCGCGGAACTCGGCGCCAAAAGAAATATGGAAGCCGACGGCTTCATTTCCTGGAGCAGCGGCGACGGCACCACAAGCTTTGCCGTGATCAAGCCCAATGATGGTAACCCCGCCACACCCGGCAACGGCAACATGATGGCCCTCTTCGCCCCCAGCACTGAAATGGTCGACAAGGTTTATAATCTGGCCATTAAAATGGGCGCCACCTGCGAAGGCCCTGCCGGACCGCGCCCCGACTTTGACCCCAATTTTTATGCGGGTTATTTTCGCGATCTGGACGGCAACAAGATGAATGTCTTTAACTTCAATATGCCCACCTAAGATTTATCAAGGAAAGACATAAAAAAACGGCGCTTGAATGAAGCGCCGTTTTTCATTTCTGAACCTTCAGAAAACTCAATCTTCAAACGGGTCCTGAACCAAGATGGTGTCTTCCCGCTCCGGGCTGGTGGACAACATCGCAACCGGTGTTTCAATCAGCTCTTCAATACGGCGGATATATTTGATCGCCGTTGCCGGCAGATCGACCCAACTACGTGCCCCGTAAGTGCTGTCACTCCAGCCTTCCAGGGTTTCATAAATCGGCTTAACCCGCGCCTGATCTTCTGTCGACGCCGGGAAATAATCGATTGTTTCCCCGTCCAGATCATAGGCAACACAAACCTTAAGTTCGTCCATACCGTCCAATACATCAAGCTTGGTCAGGGCAATACCAGAGATACCGCCAATCTTCATCGCCTGACGGACCATAACCGCATCAAAATAACCACAGCGGCGGCTACGACCGGTGACGGTGCCAAATTCATGACCCCGTTCGCCAAGACCTTTGCCTACGTCATCAAATAATTCTGTCGGGAACGGACCTTCGCCAACCCGGGTGGTATAGGCTTTGGTAATGCCCAGGACATAATCCAGGGTTCTGGCCCCGACACCACTGCCACCAGCGGCCTGGGCCGAGATGGTATTAGATGAGGTGACATAGGGATAAGTCCCATGGTCGATATCCAGCATGATCCCTTGCGCACCTTCAAACAGGATGCGTTTTCGCTCATGACGCATTTTATCCAGAACCCGCCAGCTTGCGCCAAGATAAGGCGTAATTTTCGGGGCGATTTCCTTGATTTTGGCAATCATCTCTTCCCGGTCAATTTCCGCAACGCCCAGACCACGCCGCAGCGGGTTATGATGGCCGAGCAGAACGTCTACCCGGGCTTCGATGGCTTCATCAGATTTAAGGTCACAGGCCCGGAGCGCCCGACGGGCGACTTTATCCTCGTAAGCTGGCCCAATACCGCGTCGGGTGGTGCCAATCTTTGGACCGCCCTTGGTGCAGAGGTTTGCCGCATCTTCACGAATCGCGTCGAGCTCACCATGCAAGGGCAGGATCAGCGCACAATTTTCCGCCACCATCAGGTTATCAGAGGTCACATCTGCCCCCTGGGACCGGAGCAGATCAATTTCCTTGAGCAATGCCCAGGGGTCAACCACAACACCGTTACCGATCACAGAGTATTTTCCACCGCGAACAATACCGGACGGCAATAGGCTCAGCTTATAAACCTTGCCATCAATGACCAGGGTATGACCCGCATTATGGCCCCCCTGAAAACGCACCACCACGTCGGCCCGTTCTGATAACCAGTCAACAATCTTGCCTTTACCTTCATCGCCCCATTGGGAACCGACTACGACCACATTTGCCACAATTTTAACCTTTCAAAATCTCTGTTACTTTGTCTGACTGCCAGATATGGCGACAATTCAGTCGCCGGGCTTCCGCCAGGTCATTCTCAACTGCCTCAAGCCCGCAAATGGTGCGGTACCCTTCCTGGCGTAAATCTCTTAACGCGTCCAGGCTCATGCCGAACGGGCAATATATATATTTGATCTCTGCCATCTCCGGCAAGGCCCGCATCAGGCTGTCCAGATAGAGGGAAAAACCTGTTGCCGGCTCACTGTCCTCGGCCCCACCGATCGGATAACGGCCACCGCGCCCAAGTTCACCCCGCACACCCCGAACAAAAAGCGAAAAACCAATGCCGGTTTGGAATTCAAAGCCGGTATATTCACCGGGATCAATAGTGATGCTCAGCTCCGGAGCGACTTGCTTCAGCCGCGACACCAGAAGTTTAAGTTCGTCACACATGATCTGGGCTTCTGCGGGCAAGGACAGGCCACCGATGATTTTCATCGCCTTGTCGGCTGATCCTGCGGCGGATAATAATTTCCGGCTGATTTCGCCGATCTCACCGTCCAGATTATCAAGCGCCCCCATATCCTTGGCATTCAGGGCATGGCGAACCATTTTGGACCGATCCTTATCCAGCCCAAGGCCCCGACAGATTGCCGGCACCAGCAAGGGCATGGTCAGGTCAATACTGGCATTGGTCACCCCAACCGTGGACAAAACGTCCCGGGCCAGCAGAATAATTTCAACGTAGGCTTCCGGACTGTCCGTACCGATCAGTTCGACACCGGCCTGCTTGAATTCCCGTTCCGGACGCAATTGGGTGCCGCGCACCCGGAGCACATCGCCGGAATAACTCAGGCGCAGAGGCCGCGGTGAATTATTCAGACGCGACCGGGCGATCCGGGCAATCTGTCCGGTCATATCGGTACGCACCGCCATCATGCGCTGGCTCACAGGGTCCATCACCCGGAACATATTCCGGGACTGGGCCTTGCCCGGGCCACTCAACAGGCTTTCCTCAAATTCCAGCAGCGGCGGGACAACCCGCTCATAGCCATAACTGGCAAAACACTGGCGGAGTTTCTCGACGATTTCGGCTTCATATTCGGCCTCGGCAGCCAGCGTATCATGCAGGCCTTCGGGCAGAAGAGCTATCTGGTTTGGTTCATAGTCTGTATCAGGCATATCACGTCCATTTATGTGTTTTTAGTCAACACCGCCGTGCTTATATATCAGCTATTCTATTCAGTCAATTAGGACCCACCTTCCAGACAAAAAAAGAGGCCATCTCTTTAACGAAACGGCCTCTTTTCAGAAAATTATGTCAGTCAGGGCTAGAAATTCAGCGCTTTGACCTGTTTCACATGAGGCAGGGCCTGCACGGCGGCAACTGTCGCCTCATTGGCCGGCGCATCAATGGCCACCAGGGCAATCGCTTCGCCGCCTTCTTCGGCCCGACCCAGGCTGAAGGTCGCGATGTTCAGACCGGCCGCGCCAAGGGTTGTCCCCAGGGCACCGATAAATCCGGGCAGATCATCGTTGGACACATACAGCATGTTTGGCGTCAGTTCAGCTTCCACCATGATGTCTTTGACACTGACGATGCGCGGGCGCTTGTCAGCGAACAGAGTACCAGCAACGCTGCGCACCTGTTTATCAGTGGTGACGGTGACCTTGATAAAGGTATTATAGTCACCAGCGGAATCGTGACGGGTCTCGACAATATCAATGTCGCGTTCTTTAGCCACAGACAGGGCATTGACCATATTGACACAATCCATCAGCGGCCGCAGCAGGCCTTCAACCACAATCGCGGTCAGTGGCCGGGTATTAAGCTCGGTCACATCACCTTGATATTCGATCTGGATGCTCTGCAGGGCATGCTCGGTCAACTGACCGGCAAAACTACCGATCTGCTTGGCGAGGTCCATATAGGGGCTCAGACGAATTGATTCTTCCGCAGACACGGACGGCATGTTCAGCGCGTTGGTCACGGCACCGTCCAGAAGGTAATCAGCCATCTGTTCAGCAACCTGGACCGCCACATTAACCTGGGCTTCCGAAGTGGAGGCACCAAGATGCGGTGTTGCCACAACTTTTTCATGACCAAACAAAGGATTTTCCTTGGCAGGCTCAACGGCGAACACATCAAGCGCCACACCGGCAACCTTGCCATTATTTAAAGCGACCAACAGGGCCGCTTCGTCAATCAGGCCGCCACGGGCACAGTTGATGATCCGCACGCCGTCTTTCATCTTAGCGAAAGCCTCGGCATTCAGAATTCCGCGGGTGCTGTCAGTCAGTGGCGTATGCAGGGTGATGAAGTCAGCGCGGTGCAGGAGATCATCCAGCTCCACTTTCTCAACACCGATCTCTTCAGCCCGTTCAACGGACAGATAAGGATCAAAAGCGATGACCTTCATTTTAAGACCAAGAGCCCGCTCAGCGGCGATGGCCCCAATGTTACCACAGCCGATGATGCCGAGGACTTTAGACGTCAGCTCAACACCCATGAAACGGGATTTTTCCCATTTGCCGGCATGTGTGCTTTCGTTGGCCAAAGGAATCTGACGGGCGACAGCAAACATCATGGCGATAGCATGCTCTGCCGTGGTAATGCTATTACCAAAAGGCGTATTCATGACGACCACACCGCGGCTGGTGGCAGAGGGGATGTCAACATTGTCAACCCCGATACCGGCCCGGCCAACAACCTTCAGGTTGGTGGCGGCATCAAGCACAGCCTGGGTTACTTTGGTGGCGGAACGAATGGCCAGACCGTCATAACGCGGGATGGCTTCGATCAGCTGTTCAGGGGTCAGACCAACAATTTGGTCAACTTCGATGCCGCGGTTTTCGAAAATTTCTTTCGCCAGCGGGCTTAACTTATCAGAAATAAGTACTTTTACCATTTTCAGGAACCTTCCTTAAAAATCTAGAATTATGATGTATATGTGGCTTTGACTTGCTCGTAGGCCCAATCGAGCCAGGGCACAAGGGCCGACAGATTAGAGGCTTCGATGGTGGAACCAGCCCAGATACGAAGTCCAGCCGGCGCATCACGGTAAGCGCCAATATCATAGGCTGCGCCTTCATCGTCGAGCATCGTCGCCATTTTCTTGGCTGCTGCTGCCTGATCCGCTGGCTCAAGGTCAGTGAACCATGGCGCCACAATCTTGAAGCAGACAGACGTGTTGGACACAGTCGCCGCATCATTGGCCAGGAACTGTACCCAATCGGTACGCGCTGCCCAGTCACGAAGAACCCCAAGGTTTTCTTCTGATTTTGCAATCAAACCCCGAAGACCGCCAATGCTTTCCGCCCAGTTCAGAGCATCAAGATAGTCTTCGACACACAGCATGGACGGGGTGTTGATGGTCGCGCCAGAGAAGATACCTTCGATCAGCTTGCCATTTTTGGTCAGGCGGAAGATTTTCGGCAAAGGCCAGGATGGCGTATAGCTTTCCAGACGTTCCACAGCACGCGGGCTGAGGATGATGATCCCATGAGCCGCTTCGCCGCCCAATACTTTCTGCCAGGAGAAAGTGGTCACATCCAGCTTGTCCCACGGAAGGTCCATGGCAAAAGCCGCAGAAGTCGCATCACAGATGGTCAGCCCTGCCCGGTCATCACTGATCCAGTCGGCATTGGGGACTTTGACACCGGATGTAGTGCCGTTCCAGGTGAAGACAACGTCACGGGCCGGATCGACTTTGCTCAGGTCCGGCAGGTCGCCATAATCGGCGGTCAGGCTGCGGACGTCGTCCAGCTTCAGTTGTTTGGTGATATCGGTGATCCAGCCAGCGCCGAAACTTTCCCACGCCAGCATATCAACGCCGCGAGCGCCGAGCATGGACCAGAGCGCCATTTCCACGGCCCCGGTATCGGAACCTGGCACGATGCCCACGCGGTAACCTTCTGGCAATCCTAAAATGGACGCAGTATGGTCGATAGCTTCTTTAAGACGGGATTTACCAATTTTGGCACGATGAGAACGACCCAAAGGTGCGTTTTCTAAATTCTTGATCGTCCAGCCCGGGCGTTTAGCGCACGGACCTGACGAAAACAGCGGATTCGCTGGTTTCTGTAAAGGTTTCATTTTATCTCCTACTCCTTGCAGAATAAGCGTCCCCCGTTGGGGAGGGATAGCCCGCCGCTGAACATAGAGATGAATTATTTAAGGTCAAGCGAATATTATATAAAATTCTCAGGAGACATCATAAATCTGAAAAAACATCTCAGAAACCAATGTGTTTATTGGAATTTAAATGATACGGTCAAACGGTCGTTTTGTTTTATTTCATCATATGAATGGAGTGAATTATGCAGAAAATGTTGCCGCCCGGTCAATTTGAAATCGAAGATTTTCCCCGCTTTGGCCTGACGAAATACGCCGATCGCTACAAAGCTGAACGTGAGCCTTTGTCTTTGCGCATTAGGGGCGATGTGGACACCCCCTTAACGCTCGATGCTGAAAACCTCGCCTCCCTGCCCCGGGTGACGCAGGTGAGTGATTTTCATTGCGTTACCAGCTGGTCCAAATGTGGTTTGGAATGGCGCGGCTATCGCTTCAGGGACGTCTATGAAAAGATCATAAAGCCCGACGCCAAGCCCCATGCCGATGCCACCTTTGTCATTCTTAAAAGTACCGATGGCTACCGGGCCATTCTGCCCCTCGAAGATTTACTCGGCGATGATGTGTTGCTCGCCGATACTTTGGACGGTGAAGCCTTATGCGCTGCACATGGCGCGCCACTGCGTCTCCTCGCGCCTGCTCACTATGGCAGCAAAAGTGTAAAACACATTACAACCGTTGAATTTTGGTCGGATGACAGTAAATATGTCGCTCCGGCATTTAAGTTTATGGGCCACCCCCGGGGGCGCGTCGCCTATGAGGAACGCAGCGGTTCGGTCCCAGGCTGGATATTGCGCTATTTATATCGCCCCCTGATCAAACCTACCATTCGCCTGTTTAAACGCACGATGAAATAACGACTGCGGGATAAATTGTTTCAACTGGGTTTTACCAGAGGATAAAGTGATGTTAGGCTTATCCCCAACTCCCTGCCCCTTTTGCCAACCATTGAATAACAGACGGAAATAACTTATAAATTCAGCCATAGTTCCTATAACAATGATCACAGATCTGACAGGGGAAGGACAAAATGGCACAGATTTTAATTATAATAGCGGCAAGTATATTCGGTTTATTGGGGGCTGTGCATTTGTTTTATACCTTCGCCACCAATAAATTTACCCCCTATAACCTGTCCGTAAAGGAAGCCATGGAAGGCATCTCGCCCGTCCTGACCAAGGAAACGACAATTTGGAAGGCATGGGTCGGCTTTAATGCCAGCCATAGTTTGGGCGCTCTACTTGTCCCCGCATTTTATATCCCCCTGGCCATGTCACATTTCACAATCATTGAGGAAAGCCTCTGGTTTTCATGGCTTCCTGTAGGGGTTAGCCTGTCGTATCTATATCTGGCAAAAAAATACTGGTTCAAAATACCCTTTATCGGCATTCTAGTCTCAACCCTGTGCTTTATTGGGGCGGCGATAGAACTCAGCGTTTAAGGATTAAAACCATGACAACAATCAATAAACCCCTAATCTTTGGTGGCATGTTAAGTGTCATTGCTGCGCTTCTTCATGTTGCCATCATCATTGGCGGCCCCGATTGGTACCGCTTTTTTGGCGCAGGTGAAGAAATGGCTGTCATGGCTGAGGCAGGGTCGTGGTATCCCCCTATTATCACTTCCGGCATTGCGATAATTCTCTTTACATGGGCGCTTTATGCCTTTTCGGGGGCGGGTATTATCCGCAAGCTGCCCTTATTAAAACTCGGTCTTACTCTCATATCAATGATTTATCTTATTCGAGGCCTAGTGATTATCCCGGCCTATTTTTTTATGCCAGAAGTGTTAGATAATTTCCTGATTTGGAGTTCATTCATTTGCCTAGCCTACGGGGTTTCTTACAGCATCGGGACAAAACAAATATGGACACAGAGGCAGAAAAATGAATAAAGTTAGAACTTTCACAACTTCATTTTCTATCGTTTAATACCAAAAGCGGACAGACTTACGTTAATTGGAGAATTGAATATGGGTTTACTTTGGCTTTTCCTGACCGCCGTCCTTGGAATATTTGTTTTTAAAATTAATAAAGAACAAAATGCTCTTCAGACAAAGGTCGATGCCCTTGAAAGGGCTTTGGCCCGATATTCTCCTGAGGCTAACAAGAAAAAATCCCCTCAGCCAAAACCATATCCTGAGCCTGAAAAACCGGTAGCGGAAGACACCACGCCGCCCGAAAGCGTTGAATCACATCCGCCCGAACCCCAGCCAACAGTCGCCAAAGCCCCCCAAAAAACCAAGTCCGCAACCACCCTCAGGAACCTTGAGGAAAGCCTGTCATCCCGCTGGATGGTCTGGGTTGGCGGACTGGCCATTGCGCTCGGCGGGGGTTTTCTGGTTAAATATTCCATTGATGCCGGCTTGCTCAGCCCGCTGATCCGGGTCAGTTTTGGCTTTACCCTGGGTATTGTCCTGACCGTTGGCGGGGAAATTCTCCGCCAGAAACGCACTAATTTTGAAGTGTTAAAAGGCGACCCCGATTATCTGCCGAGCGCCATATCCGCCGCCGGATTATTTTCCGCCTTTGCTGCCATTTATGCTTCCTATGCGCTGTATGAATTGCTGCCCGCCCTCGGGGCCTTCATCGCTCTGGCCCTTCTGTCCTTTGTCGCCTCAGGTCTGGCCTGGTATCAGGGACGCTTCTTTGCTTACCTGGGGCTGATTGGCGGCATCATTGTGCCAGCTCTTGTTACTACGGGTTCGCCCAGCGCCTGGGGACTGTTCCCCTATCTGGTGGTGATCATCACCGCCAGCCTCTGGGTCTCACGCCAGAAAGCCTGGACCGATGTGGCGGCCACGACCCTGGTTCTGGCCCTGATGTGGGTGGTCATCTGGATTCCCACCAACTGGACCATGGGCGATATTATCCCAGTCGGCAGCTATCTGGTGCTTCTGGGTATCCTCAACGCGGCGCTGCTCAGCGGGGCCAGTCCGGACAGGTTCACCGACCGCAGCTTCAAGGGCATGGTAAAGGGCTCTGTCATCACCCATATTTCGGACGGGGTCATGATCACCATCGTCCTGCTAATGGTCAGCCTGGTCCGCTTGGATCACTACAGTGCCACGGGCCTGATCCTGCTGACCCTTGGCCTCCTGGCCCAGGCCTACGCCGTCCACCGGAGTCCGGCGGCTGATTTTGGCGGCATGATGGCGCTGGCCGGCGGCCTGTTCCTGTTCGCCACCTGGCATGTGCCCAACCTGGTCGAATTCAACGCCTCGCTCGTGCCCTTTGACCAGCTTAAGACCGCCTGGGCACCGACCGCCCCTCCCGGCCTGGAAAAATTCCTCGCCGCCGGTTTGATTTTCACCGGCGTTACAGGGTTTGCCATTTACCTGCGATTGGGAGCCCTGATGCGGCAGAATGTCTGGGCGTCCCTCGGGGCCATTGTGCCGGTCTTGATGCTGATCATCACCTACTGGCGCATAGAAGACTGGGGCACCAGCCTCACGTTTGCCTTTGTCGCCGTGATTCTGGCCGCCTTCTTTGTCCTGGCCGTGATCAGGCTCCGTGCCGCCAATAAGCCTGAAAACCTGGTGCCCCTCGCCGCCTATGCCGCCGGGGCGACCACGGCTATCTCCTTAGGCATTGCCATGGTCCTGCGGGATGCCTGGTTAAGTTTCGCCCTCGCCCTGCAAATCGCCGCCCTCGGCCATATCTGGCGGCTGACCGGGGTCCGGGGCCTGCGCACCCTGGCGTTACTGCTGGCCAGTATTGTCTTCATCCGCCTGACTCTCAATGGTTCCATCTTTGACTATGGTGGCGGACAGCCCCTGCCGGTGATCAACTGGCTGTTTTACGGCTATGCCCTGACGGCGGGGTTATTCGCCTATGCCGCCCATCTGTTTCGGCAGGACGGCGGAGAAGAAGACAGACTGATGTCGGCCCTGAAAGCCGGGGCCATCTTGCTGGCCGTCGGATTTGTCACCCTTGAGTTGCGGGTTCTGTTCAGCTCTGGCAACCGGTTATTGTCAGACCCAACAGAATTGGAAACCGCCCTACAGACCATTAACTGGGCAGCGGCGACCTGCCTGCTGTTCTGGTTTGAAGTGAAAAACAACGATGCGCTGCTGGGACGACTCAGACGCTTCATGACCCTGGTCACCCTGTTCGGTCTTGTCATTGGCGGTGGTGTGATAAATAATGTCTTTATCTACAATCCAGACGTCGGCACCATCCCGATCTTTAATTTGCAGCTGTTGCAATTCCTCATCCCGGGCTTGCTTTATGGCCTCAAGGCCTATATCGCACACTGTGCTAACAAGCCCAGAAGCATAGATCTCTATGGCCTCACCGCCTTTTTAGCCATATGGCTCTGGATATCCGTTGAAGTCTATAACGGTTTTCACCCTCATGGCATTAACCCGGCAGTCACATTCGACGGAGAGTTATATGGCTATTCACTAGTCTGGCTTATCTATGCCATCGCCCTGCTGCTGGCGGGTCTTAAATATCACTATCCAACAATCAGGAAAGCAGGCCTTCTGGTGTTGGGAGTGGTTGTGGTAAAAGTCTTCGCGATTGACATGAGCCAGTTAGAAGGCATATCCCGGGCCTTGTCCTTCATGGGACTGGGCGGTGCGCTGTTGGGCCTCGGGTATCTTTACCAGAGGCTAAACATGGCTCCTGAAACCGAAAAGTCCGCGTGATCTGAAGATGTCATTTAGGTCCTGATCGTGTACAGTCAGATATAACCATTGAATATAAAGGATACCCCATGCCTGTAAAATTTTCTGCCCTTGCCTTAGGTCTCACGGGGGTGATAGCCCTCACACACCCCCTCTATGCCAGCGAAACCTCCCCCTCAAACCAGGACCAACGGGTTCAGGAAGCCAGAGGCCTGATCAAAAATTATGCAGGACAGCTAAAGACAACCTTGGTCCATGCCATCAAGACAGACGGAGCCATCGCCGCCATTGATGTCTGTGCCCGCCAGGCTCCGGAAATAGCCCTTAGCTTGTCGGAAGACAGCCCCTGGACCATCGGCCGGACTAGCTTAAAGGCCCGCAACAGCGGCAGTGCACCAGACGCCTGGGAACTGACTGTCATGGCCGACTTTCAGAAACGTCTTCAGGCCGGGGAAGACATTAAAACTCTGGATCATCAAGAGCTAACCGAAAATGGCACGGTCTTTCGCTATATGAAGGCGATCCCCACGGGCGGCCTGTGCCTAACCTGTCACGGGGAAAGCATCGCCCCGGACCTTAAGCACCAAATCCTGAGCTTTTACCCCGATGACCGGGCCACCGGATTTAAAGCCGGCGATATCCGCGGGGCCTTTACCCTGCAAAAAGACTTATCTGATTAGACTCACCCCATGACCGACACCAAGTTGGAAAATCTGATCAAACAGGTCGCGGCCTGTCAGCATTGCGAGAATATGCTGCCCCATGCACCGCGGCCGGTCATTCAGATTTCCAGCGCCGCCCGCATTCTGATTGTCGGGCAGGCCCCGGGTCGAAAAGTTCATGAGACCGGCATTCCGTTCAATGACCCCAGCGGCGACCGTCTTCGGGACTGGATGGGCATCGACCGGGATATCTTTTATGATGCCAGCAAAATCGCCATCCTGCCCATGGGGTTTTGCTTCCCCGGTAGCGCCAAATCAGGTGATTTGCCGCCCCGGCCGGAATGTGCACCCAAATGGCGGACCCAACTGCTCGATAACCTGCCCGACCTGACGCTAACGCTGGTCATAGGCCGGTATGCACAGGCCTGGCACATGAAGGGGCAAGCCCGTAAAAACTTGACCGAAACGGTAAAATCTTGGCGAGATTATGGCGACCATATCCTACCCCTGCCCCATCCCAGCCCGCGCAATTTTGGCTGGTTAAAAAAGAATTCCTGGTTTGAACGTGAGGTAATCCCGGGCCTGCGGACTAGGGTTCAGAGAATTCTCCTGCCGTGACATTTTCCCCTTGCCAGTCGGCTGACTTCGGACTATATCAGGGCCATTGATGGTGCCCCGCAGGGGGATAATAGGGAACACGGTGATAAACCGAGACTGTACCCGCAACTGTAATTGACGAGCTTGATATCTTTAGAACCACTGGGGGAACTCGGGAAGGTGATATCAAGTCATAACTCATAAGTCAGGAAACCTGCCATCATGTCGCCCTATCTGCCTATCGGGATAATAGGACAGAGCGGATTTTCCGTACAGGTGACGCTTGTTGCCGTGTGCGGAGTGTCCTGACAATATTCAACGACCTTCCTCGCACTTATTAAAAATAATAACTATGAGGAAAAATCCCATGGGTTTTAAAAGACACCTTTCAACCGCCCTGTTAACCACAGTCGCCACCCTTCCCGTTACTTATGCCGCCGATGACCTGGAAGAAGTGGTTGTCACCGCCACCCGCTACGAGAAACCTGCTTCCCAAATCGGCAGCAGCATTTCCGTGATCAGCGCCGAAGACCTGGAAAAATCCCAGGTTGTTTTTGTCCAGGACATTCTGCAAAATGTGCCCGGCCTATCCCTGAACCAGAATGGCGCCTTTGGCGGCACGTCAACAGTTCGTATTCGCGGCGCCGCATCAGCCCAGACCGTTATCCTGATTGATGGTATACAGCTTAATGATGTCGCCTCTCCCGGGGGTGCCTTTGACTTTTCCAACCTTGACCCTTCCGGCATTGAGCGCATTGAAGTGTTGCGCGGCCCCCAATCCATTCTCTATGGTTCAGATGCCATGGGCGGTGTGGTCAATATCATCACCCCGACCGGCAGTGAAGGCCTGGAAGGCGGTCTATATGCCGAGGGCGGTTCTTATAATACGTTCCGCGCCGGCGGACATATTGCCGGTGGTACGGACAAAATCAGCTTTAACCTGTCCGCAGGAGCCATCACAACAGATGGTATTTCAAAGGCCGATGAAAAAGATGGCAATAGCGAAGACGATGGCTACCGCAACATTTCCCTTCACGGCAAAATAACCACCAGGATTTCCGAAAATCACAGCCTGCAACTGATCAGCCGCTATGTGGACAGCCGCACAGAATATGATGGTTTTCCACCGCCCTTTTATGGTTTACAGGATACGGATGATGTTTCCTTCAGTGAAGAATTTCTGATTGCCGGTCGGGGTTTCTTTACTTATTTGGATGGCGCCCTTCAAAACACCCTCTCCGTGGAATATTCAACGATTAACCGTCGCGGTGAAGCAAATGGCGCACCGGTATCCTACCTGACATTTGAAGGCAGCCGCCTCAATCTGGATTATTTTGGTCACTATGACCTTCGCAATGGGTTTGGCCTGTCCTTTGGTCTGCAACATGAAGAAACTCAAGCCGAGACCATTTCCTCCCAGAAATTTAATATCGACAGCGTTTTTTCCGAAATAAGCTGGCAGGCTGTTGAGGGACTGACCCTTACGGCGGGCCTGCGTTATGACGACCATAACCAATATGGCAGCACAACCACACCCCGGATCACAGCGGCCTATTATGTGGCAGAAACAAACACCAAGATTTTTGCCAACTGGGGCGAAGGGTTCAAAGCCCCCACCATCTATCAGTTAACCGATTCATATAGTGGAAATCCTGACCTGAAAGCCGAAGAATCCAATGGCTGGGAAATCGGACTTGAGCAGAATTTCATGGAGGGCAAAGCCCAACTCGGAGCCACTTATTTCGATCAGACGTTTAAAAACATGATCGCCTGGAGCGGAATCTATTTCAACATAGATAATGTCCGGACCAAAGGAGTCGAGTTATTCGCTGAACTTCAGGTCACGGAAACTATACTGATCAGCGGAAATTACACCTATACCAATGCCAAGGATACAAATTCAGGATTGGCCCTTATCCGGGTTCCTGAAAATGCCGCTTTTGCAGAAGTCTCCTGGCAAGCGCTCCAGAACCTTAACCTGACCGCCAGCATTATCTATAATGGCAAAGAAAAATATTCCTTCGGACCTGATCTTGAGGGCTGGACACGTTTTGACCTGAAGGCCTCTTATGACCTCAATGATAAAGTTGAAGTTTACGCCAGAGTTGATAACCTGTTCGATAAGGAATATCAGCAGGTCCGTGGTTATGGAACGGCTGACCGGTCATTCTATGCCGGGATCAGAGGAAAATTCTAACCTATGAAGACTGCCGCAACGATAGTATTTAATATGTTCAGACTGTCTGTTGCGGCAGTCCTGTTTTCTGCTGGATTTTCTACGCTGTCTTACGCTCAGGAACCTCTCCAAAACACCCCTCATGGCAAGCCAATGGCTGTGTCTCTGGATTATTGCGCTGATCAGTTCATCCTGTCCCTGGCGGATCGGGATCAGATTATGGCCCTGACCACCGAAGCAATCGAAAGCCACTCCTTTTACCAGAAGCAGGCTCGGGGCCTGCCCCTATACCGGGCCACCGCCGAAGAGGTTCTGCAAATGGCCCCGGATGTGGTGATCCGCAACTGGGGCGGCACCAAAATGCTTCCTCTGTTGGCGCGGGCTAATATTCCGGTCGCCTCATCCACCTATGGTATAGGGCCGCAAGTCCTCTATCAGAATATGCGGGTCATCGGCGCGGCCCTTGACCAGGGAGAACGAGCAGAGAAATTGATCCGCGACCATCAAGTCCGCTGGGCAGCCCTGGAAAAAAAAGTGGCCCAGGAAAACAAAATGACCTTGGCCAAAGGCCGCAAACTGCACGCTGCTTATATCGCCCCCGGCGGAATCACGGCGGGTAAAAACACCTTTGTCAATGACATTATAAAGCTGGCTGGCCTCGCATCGCTGTCCGAAGAGTTCGGTCTTGTCGGCTGGCAACCCCTTCCGTTAGAAGCATTAGTACAAAATCCGCCCGACATCATTATTGGCAGTTTTTTCAATCAGAAAAATATTCACGTATCACAATGGAGCCTGGCGCGCCATGGCAAGATCCGGGAGATGCTCAACACCATCCCGACCATCATCGTTCCGGGCCGTTATTTATCCTGCAACGGCATATTTTCAGTCGATGCCGCAGAATTTATTCAGAGCAAGCTGGAGACATTGATAAAATGAACATCACCCCGTCGCCCCTGACCCTTCTGTTGAGCCTGTCTTTGCTGATCATCGCCTTCCTGTCGCTGTTCATCGGGGCGGCGGATATTCCGCCAGGTGATATTATGTCGGCCTTGTTTGGTACGGCGCAATCCTCGACCGAGATCATCATCCTTGAGCTACGCCTACCTCGGGTTATTCTGGGTATAATGGCCGGGGCTTCCCTTGGCCTGTCTGGGGCCGCCCTGCAGGGCCTGCTCCGAAACCCCTTGGCCGACCCGGGGATCATAGGGGTATCTGCCACCGCCGGCCTCGGGGCCGTCATTGCCATATATTTTGGCCTGTCCGCCCTCTTCCCCCTGTCAATCCAAATCATGTCCATGGGCGGGGCCCTGCTGGCAACCTTGATTTTATCTTTGGTTTCCCGCCGGGATAGCAGCGTCCTGACCTTGATTTTGGCCGGCATCGGCATCAGCTCCCTAGCCACGGCGTCCATCGCGCTAGCCATGAATTTTGCCCCCAACCCCATGTCGTTGCAGGATATGATCATGTGGTTGCTGGGCTCTCTTGAAAACCGGACCATGACCGACATCACCCTGGCCGGGCCGTTCATTATCGGTGGCTGGGTGATCATGCGCGGTGTCGGACAAGGGCTGGATGCCAGCAGTCTGGGTGAAGACACCGCGCAGACTCTTGGCATTAACCTGAAAAGGCTGCGCATGAAGGTTATTATCGGCAGTGCCATCAGCGTCGGGGCCACGGTGTCTGTCTGTGGTTCCATTGGTTTTATCGGTCTGGTGGTGCCCCACATGGTGCGCAGCCTGATCGGCCATGCTCCCGGCCGCCTGCTGGTACCCAGCGCCCTGATGGGAGCCATTTTACTGACCATTGCCGACCTGTTAACCCGGATACCGGTGGGTCACGGCCAGTTACGGCTCGGAGTGGTTACGGCCTTTGTCGGCTCGCCCCTGTTCCTCTATATCATCTATAAAACCCGGGGAACCATGAGATGACACTCGACGCCCACAACATTCATGTGACCATCAAAGATAATGCCATTCTCAAGGGCGCCTCCCTTTCGGTGCCCAAAGGCAAAGTGATCGGCCTGATCGGGCCCAATGGCGCCGGGAAAAGCACCCTGCTGAAAGCCATTCTGGGGCTGACAGATATCCAGTCGGGCCAGATCACCCTCGATGGCGAGGAATTATCGGGCTGGAGCTTAAAAGATCGAGCCAAAAAAATTTCCTACGCCGCCCAGGGGGCACCGGTCCATTGGCCGCTGGATGTGGAGCATATCATTTCCCTCGGCCGTATTCCCCATCTTGACCCCTGGCAGGAAATCAGTGATGCAGATCAGAACCTGATCCATCAGGCCATGGTCAAGACCGACACACTGCATCTGGCGAAACGCCTGACCACCACCCTATCTGGCGGGGAGAGAGCCTGCGTCATGCTCGCCCGGGCCATTGTCAGTGATGCCGATTATCTCTGCGCTGATGAACCGATCGCGTCCCTCGACCCCTATCACCAGCTGCGGATTATGGATATTCTGCGCGGACTGGCGACAGACGGCCACGGGGTGTTAATCGTGCTTCACGACCTGACCCTGGCCGGGCGCTACTGTGATGAGCTTGTGCTGATCAATAAGGGGCAGATTCTGGCCCAAGGCCCGGTTGAGCAGGTATTAACGACGGAAAACCTGGAACTGGCCTACCATATCAAGGCCAGCCGCTGGCAGGAGGAAGACGATCACTTCCTCAGCCCGTGGAAAATCTCAGGCCGGCCTGACCATACAGCTTAGAGCAGCGCCAGAAAACGCACGGCGGCATTCAGTTCGGTCTTCATATTGTCCTGACGGATTTTGGCTTCGTCATCAATACCCCACTGCTCGATCTGGTAATTCTCATCCAGTTCCGCAGCCTCCCAGGCCTGCTCGGCGGTCAGGTTACCGCCCAGAACATTGAGCCCTACCGATACCGAGCCACAGAGGGTGGTGATATTATAAAAAGCCGCCAGCCGAAAACTGTCCATGCCCTGGAGGAATGTTTTAAGCCGGGCCAATTGCGCACTATCCTGGGAAATATGTAAAATCCCTGTGGTTACTTTCAGCGACACCTGATGGGTTTTTGCCACCCAGTCCAGCAGCGGTTGCCAGATGTCAGCCTGCCGCTTGGCCAGGTCATCCGGGAATTCAGCCCGGTAACAGAGCAGGTCCGTACCGGCATATTTCACCAGTTCATCAATCAGGTCAGTACGACGGGTTTCCACCCGGTCAATAGCGGTATTTTGCAGCTTGGCGATCGGCATGCTGTTGGGGTCAACCTTGTCGCCCTGGTCATTCCATTCCTGGCAGATAGCCTCGGCCATGGCTTTGTTCGGGCTGAGGTTTAGCCGTTTTTCCGGGGTCTTGACCTCGCGGCCATCCAGTTCCACCAGATAGCCCGCCTCATGGGTGACAAGGATGGCGGCTTTATAAAAACGCTTCATCGAGAACCTTTCGAAGGTGTAAAATATCATCCAGCATATGATGGGCCCCGGCCTGGATCAACTTGTCCCGGTCATGATAGCCCCAGGAAACCCCGACCGCCCGAACCTTGGCCGCCAGCGCCATGTGAATGTCATAGGTGGTATCGCCAATCATGAAGGTATTTTCCGGCTCGGCGCCCACGTCAGCCATGGCATTCAGCAACATGGAGGGATGGGGTTTTCCCGGTCCGTCATCGGCGGTATTCAGGGTCAGGAAATAGTCTCTGAGGTCATGATTCTTCAGGGTGACATCCAAGCCACGCCGTGACTTTCCCGTGGCAATGCCCAACAGATAGCCTGCCTCATGCAGTTCTAGGATCGTCTCAAGAACGCCATCATACAGCGGTTCATCATCCTCTTCGCGCAGGCGCAATTCCTGAAACCGCCCGATAAAGGCATCCTTCAAGGCATTATGGGCCGTCGCTGTTTCCTGCGGGTAACATATTTCAATGGCTTCCAGAAGCGACAAGCCGACGATCTGGCGCACGACCTCATCGCCCGGATAGACTATTTCACAGGCCCGGCTGGCCGACTGCATGGCATCCAAAATCAGATGCTGGCCATCAACCAGCGTGCCGTCACAATCAAATACAATCAACTTCATGCGCTTGTTCCCGGCCCAGTTTCTGACATCGTCAGGTCGATCAAAATTGTGCCTCTTCGTCAAAGGGATTGCTCTTGTCATTTTTGTCAAAGCCGAACATGTCCCAGCTGTCCACCATATGACGGGGCAGGTCAGCCGTCACGTTAAGCAAACCGCCGTCCGGATGATCAATCTCAATACTGCGGGCATGGAGATGGAGCTTCTTGCTGACCGCTCCATCGAGGAAAGCGTCCTTGCCACCGTATTTGCCGTCACCGACGATCGGCGTGTCCAGTACCGTGGCATGGACCCTGATCTGATGGGTACGTCCGGTCACCGGCTTAAAAGCGACCCAGCTGGTCGATTTCAGCGCACTGTCCATGACGAAAAAATCCGTCACCGCCTTTTTGCCCTTATCGGCGACCATCATCCGTTCCCCCCGGGTGCCCGGCTCCTTATCAAGCGGCGCATTGACCGTACCTTCATTGCGTTCGGGCCGGCCCATGACCAGCGCCCAGTAAATCTTGTTGGTTTTCCGGTTGCGGAAGGATTCGGTCAGGCTTTTGGCCGCCTGGCTGTTTCTGGCGATCACCAGCACACCACTGGTATCCTTATCCAGCCGGTGAACCAGCTTGGGCTTTTCCGGGTTGTCGCCCTGAAGACACTCCAAAAGGCCATCCACATGGCGGGTGATCTTGCTGCCGCCCTGGACCGCAATGCCGGGCGGTTTATTCAGAACAATGACGCTGTTATCCTGATAAATCACCATATCCCGCATGTAGCGGACGTCTTCCTGGGTGAATTTTTTCTTGGTGTTGGTGGTGGACCACTCCTTGCCCGCATTGGGGTTGACCCCGATCGGTGGCACCCGGATTTCCATGCCCTCAGTCACCCGGAATCCGGACTTGACCCGCTTGCCATCGGCCCTCACCTGTCCAGTTCGCATCAGCTTTGACAGACGACCAAACCCGAGGTCGGGGAAATTCTTTTTAAACCATTTATCAATGCGCCAGTCATTTTCGAACGACTGAACCTTATGATGACTGACACCAGACATATCTTTTCCTTTTGTTGGGGCTTGGTATTACGCCAAATAGCGGCCCGCGTAAAGGCCCATAAATAACGCAGCGACCCCAAAGATTAATGATGTGCCGGCATAGAGGGCCGCATTGGTGATTTCATGCCGCTCCAGCATCAGCCCCACTTCCATGGAAAAGGCGGAAAAAGTCGTAAAACCACCCAGGACCCCGATGACCAGAAATCCCTGCCAGTGATGGGCCAAATTATAACGAGTGGCCAGCAGGGTCACGACCACTCCGATGACAAAAGAGCCAATGATATTCACCGTCAACGTGCCCCAGGGAAAGCCTGGGCCCATCAGCCGGAACACCATCTTGCCAACCAGAAACCGCCCCGTCGCGCCCAGAGCGCCGCCTGCTGCCACCGCAAGGATCATTTTCATACCACTTCTCTCCCGAGTAAACCCTTTAAAATTATGATCTTGCACAGCATACGACAAAATGGCATGATCAGGCAAATCTTAATGGGGAGAGCCTATGTTCCTACTGTCTTTTTTTCTTAAGAAACTCATCCGCAACGGCACTTTACATATTATTGATGCCAGGGGTAAAAAGCACAGCTTTACTGGCAGTGCCGCGCCCGAGGTGACTATCCGATTCCATACTAAACTGGTGCCTCTGCAAATTTTCCTCAAGCCCGACCTCAAGGCCGGTGAAGCCTATATGGACGGCACGCTGACCGTTGAGGACGGCAAGAGCATCTTTGATTTCCTCAACCTGATCCTCAAAAATATGGAATGGCGGCCGGACAATGCCATGCATCTGACCGGCGGCGACCCTTATAGCCGGTTAAAAAGCTGGCTAGCACAAATTAATCCGGCCCGACGATCCCAACAGAATGTCGCCCATCATTATGACCTTTCAGGCGACCTGTATGACCTTTTCCTGGATAAGGATCGGCAATATAGCTGTGGTTATTACAAATCGAAAAATGACACCCTGGAACAGGCCCAGGAAAATAAGAAAAATATCGTCGCGGCCAAGTTGCTGCTGGAAGAGCATCACAAAGTTCTCGACATCGGCTGTGGTTGGGGCGGGCTGGCCCTGCATCTCAACAGATTATCCGGGGCCCATGTCACCGGCGTCACCCTCAGTCAGGAACAATATGACGTCGCCCGTCAACGGGTGCAGGACAATGATGTGACGGACAGGATTGATATCCGCTTTCAAGACTACCGAGACATTGACCAGAAATTTGACCGTATTGTCTCTGTCGGTATGTTTGAACATGTGGGCCGCCGGCAATATAAAACCTATTTTGACAAAATTTATAACAGCCTGAAAGACGATGGCGTGGCGCTGATCCATACCATTGGCCGGGCCGATGGTCCGGGCTCCACCGATCCCTGGACCCTGAAATATATCTTTCCCGGCGGCTATGCGCCCAGCCTGTCCGAAGTGGCTCCGATCATTGAAAAAGCTGGGCTGTATATCACCGATATGGAGATTTGGCGGCTGCATTATGCCGAAACCCTCAAAGAATGGCGGGTACGGGTTCATAAAAACAAGGCGGCAATTATTGATCTTTATGATGAACGTTTTTTCCGTATGTGGGATTTTTACCTGGCCAGTGGGGAGGCCTCCTTCCGTCATATGGGCCATGTTGTTTTTCAATTTCAACTGGCCAAAAAAGTAGATGCTGTCCCCCTGACCCGGGATTACCTGTTTCAAGAATAGTTTAACTGTAAGAGCATAAAATTATGTCGATACCCATGTACCTGATGCCCGCCACCTATGTAGACAGTGACGCGGAAAATATCATTGCCTATGCCAGGGAAACCACCCATGAGATAGCCAGTGATCTGGAGAAGGCCATTGCCCTCTATTACCGGGTCAGGGATGATTTCCCCTATACACCCTATGTGGATTACACCAACCCGGACGTCTTTAAAGCCAGCTGGACTTTAGATAAAGGCGTTGGTTTTTGCATATCGAAAGCCGCCATCCTGGCCGCCTGTGCCCGGTCGCTCAATATTCCAGCCCGACTGGGCTTTGCCGATGTCAGAAATCACATCACCACCGAACGGCTCAAGAAATTCATCGGCGGCGATATTATGCCCTGGCACGCCTATACCGAATTGTTTCTGGAGCGAAAATGGGTCAAGGCGACCCCGGCCTTTAATCTGTCCCTATGCCAGAAGTTCAGGCTCAAGCCGCTGGAATTTGATGGCCGCGAGGATTCTGTCTTTCATCCCTTCACCGAAGATGGCCACCGACATATGGAATATATCCGCGACCTGGGCCGTTATGCCGATGTACCGCTGGATCGGATTATGGCCGACTTCAAGGCGTTAAACCCTTCGATCCTGATTTCCGATTTCCTGAAAGGCGACTTTGCCAAGGAGGGCGCCGCAGAGGCCGCGAAAAAGGCCAAGGATTAGGGACTATAAAAGGGGGACAAGATGAATATTAAATTGCCAAATACAATAATAGGAATCCTGCAAGTTTTAGGCATTTACCTCACTTATGTATGTGCAGTCTTATTTCCATACTTTATTCGAGATCATCTTACTCTCTTGATAATTTACAATATTTCACTGTTTCTCCTTGCCATCACTGCCGCATATTATTCTGGTGCGATCATCGCCCCCATTTTACGCTTAAGAAGTCTTAAAATAGTGGCCATAATTTTATTTTTCTTTATGTTTGCAGGAAACTTCTGGAACGTTTTTGTATTTTTTCAGGTTGGCATTTTCAGTGATACATTTGTTAGCCCTGATACTGCCTTATTCATTACCCGGTTTTTTGCGAACCTATATGGTGGGGTTTTGTTTGTCCTCTTCGCTTATAAATTAATAAGCAGCTTTCCCCTTTCCCGTTAATAATTCCGTCTTCAGAATGGAATAAACCACACCACCGACCGCGCTTTCACTTTGGTAAAGGTGAATACCGGTTATGGGATTGAGGACGGGCGCGGTGTCGGTTACCGGCGGCAGCTCGGTGATCACGGTCTTTTTCAGCCGGGCGATGGTGATATGGGGCCGGTAGGGCCGGTCTTCCAGCTGATACCCGTCTGAAATCAGGGCGGCATATAACCGGGCCTGCAGGTCGGCCAGCGGCGCATCAAGCACCACATCCGCCACCAAAAGCCCAGCCTTCTTTGGGTTGGGGAACAGGGTGACCGGGCCGACCGCCACCGGAAACACTTTGGTCGCGGCACTGACCCCGGCCATCAGGCTCTCAAGCGCGGGGATATCAAAGCGCGGGATATGGCCGAGAAACGCCAGGGTGATATGGAAGTTCTGGCCCGGTACCCAGCGGATATTCTTATGCTCAAAATGGCGTTTCAGCGGCCGGATCACGGCCTTGAGCCGATCCAGGCCGTCATTGGTCAGAGACAGGGCGATAAAGGCACGGAATTTTTCCGGTTTTGAGGGCGCGTCAGTCATGGTCCAGTATAAGAAAAAATCCAGATTTTAGCAATCTGAGAGTCTGCTTTCTGCCAAGAGCGGACATTGGCGGTGATTTAAGATTTGCTCAAGGCTCATAAGTGATTATTTCAATATTAGTCTCATCTTCATAATTCCCAACAATTAATTGTATCTTATTGGAATCAATAACGGTTAGGGTTACTGGGTTGAAGATATCCGTATTATACAGTTGTTTTACTATTTTGAATCCCGGCAATAAATTCATTTCTTTTCTCAGAATTTTTCTTTCGCTGCATCCTGCGCCACACACGGTATGATAAAGGCGGTAATGATACCCACTAATTTCAATATCTTTTTCTAGTTTGAAGGATATATCTCTGCCATTTTCAATTGTTTCAAAGAAATCAAAAAAAATGAATATTAATGCTAAAAAACCAACAGAATACAAGCCGAGAACGCCTATGAATGAGAGAAAGCCTAGTATTTTCAAATATATATTCTTAAACAAAGAGGATCGGACAAATATAGCTATGGGCAAAGCCACAATGATAAGAATACCAAAACCAGCATTAAAACTGTCCATCGTAAATCTTAATTGATATGGAAGACTTATTGGCAAAAACCCATGATTAAATATAGCAAAAGCTACGATTGCTAGCGGTAATTCCTTTAAATGTTTCCTCATATTATGCTCCCCACTGCCAACCTTATATAAACTGAAAATATTATCCAATTGATTTTAAGAAAGTTGAATTTTCTGATTATCTAAACTAAATTCCTGAGAGTCCGCTTTGGGTCGTAAGAAGTCATTTAAAAGAATGAAATTTTATGTAAATTTTGGTTCTTTTGTTTGGGCTTTTAAGTAATTTGTTGCCCAAACGAATGTGCTTTCAGGTTGTGGAAGGTTTTCTTTAACGTATTTCATTTCCTCAATCATAAACTTTACAAAACTCTCAGAATATCCTCTAGTAAGACAATAATCAAAAATCTCAGGTATGCCTAATTGAATGGCCAAGGTTGGCCGCAATTCTTCTAATAGTTCATGTCTTTTTAGAATTCCCGATTGCCATCCGCACCACAGAGAATGGATTCTATTAATTTGTATAAAACTGATAAACACCGCACCTTGTACATCCTCTATCGTTAAGGGAGAGGAGCCAGTATGCCCATCAATAATTAAATCTGACCCACGCCAAATATGATTATTAGAAAGGATCATAAAATTTAATTGTTGTTGAGCATCCCATGCTCGATGACGCAACGCTTCTTTATCATTTTTTTTCTGATGATAATATACAATAACGGAAAGGCATATTAATGAAATTCCCATTACAATTTGCATAACATTTGCAACTATAGACAAATTGGATTGCATAGTTTTTTCTCTCCTTATATATTTTATATAAGGTTACACTACTCCATTATTTTGTAAAGATACACCGCATTCTATAGGTCTTTAAGGGTGCATCGGTCAGGACTTTTTTATTAATTTAGAGAAATTCACTAGAAGGCCAAATGCTTCAATTCTAAGCTTGTTAAGTAAAATAGACGGGTCAAAATTATTTCTCGCGAACGGCTGCTTTGGGTTGGAATCAGTAACCCCCACTCCTCAAACCGGCTCTATTTGCTCAGGCATTTATCCGGGGTGTGGGTATCAATCAAATAGGCCACTTTCCAGCTGCCATCAGTTTTGACCAATGTGAACTGATTCACACCACAGGATTTCAGCTCGCCGTCGAGGGCGATGGTGAACGGGGCCCAGGCGGCGGCCAGTGGGCCTTCCACGTTTATTTTCACATCAAATATCTGCTCATCGGCCTGCCCGGGGTTCAGGCTGTCGACCCAGTCTATCCAGTCTGAAACTTTTCCGTGATGGATTGCCTTGCCCGGAGTGATGCGGTCCAGGGGAGCGTTCGGCAGGATCAGATCCGACATGGCCGCCCCGTTCCCGGCCCTCATTGCGGTAAAAATTTGATCCAGAACCGCTCTTACTTCGGTCTTTGGGGCCGCTTTGACAGGCGCGGGTTCCGCTGCCGTCGCCAGCACCGAACTCAGCGTGACAATACCCCCGATCATCAGGCATTTGATCACTTTATGCGTCATCTCTTAATCCTCCCAAATATTAATAAAGACCAGGCCTGGCTCAGCCGCCTAATGTATCCTGAAAACGGATGGCCTGGCCAGTGGCTTCGTCGGCCAGTTCCCCGTCCCACATGACTTTTTTGCCGCGGACAAAGGTGCCCACGGGCTTGCCCGTGATCTGCCGGCCGGTGAAGGGGCTCCAGCCGCATTTGCTTTGTAACCAGTCTTCGTCGATGGTCCATTTTTTCTTCAGGTCAACAAGGGTCAGGTCCGCGTCATAGCCCACCGCCAAACGTCCCTTGCCGGCAATGTTAAACAGCCGGGCCGGTCCGGCACTGGTCAGATCTACCAGGCGTTCCATGGACAGAAATCCCTTATTGACCTGATCCAGCATCAGCGGCAGCATGGTCTGGACCCCGGGCATGCCCGACGGGCTTTGGGGATAGGGCAGCGCCTTTTGTTCCTTCTCATGGGGTGCATGGTCAGAGCCGAGCACATCAACGATGCCGACACTGAGCGCCTTCCACAGGCCGATACGGTCCGCCTCGCCCCGGATTGGCGGATTCATTTGGGCATATGAGCCAAGCTCCAGGTAACAGTCCGGCGCCGACAGGGTCAGATGCTGGGGAGTCACCTCTACCGAGGCCACATCCTTATAGGCTGCCAGCAGGGCCATCTCATCCTCTGTGGTCACATGTAGCACATGAATCTGGCGGCCCGTGCGCCGGGCCATGTCCAGAATACGTTCCGTGGCCAGATACGCGGTCTTGGCATCGCGCCAGACGGGGTGCTGCTCGACGCCGCCCTCTTCTGACAGATGCTGCCGCTCGATCAGGCGAGCCTCATCCTCCGCATGAATGGCTATCCGGCGGTTGCCGTTCAACATGATGTCGGCCAGGGTCTGGTCATCGACCACCAACAGGTCGCCGGTGGATGATCCCATGAAAATTTTTACCCCGCAACAACCGGGCAGTCTTTCCAGCTTGTGCAGGGTCTTGGCATTCTTTTTTGACGCCCCCATATAGAAGGCAAAATCACACCACATGCGGTTGGTTGCCCGCTTGACTTTGTCCTGAAGGGCCTTGGCCGTAGTGGTGGAGGGAGTGGTATTTGGCATTTCAAAAACGGCGGTCACCCCGCCCATAACGGCGGCACGGCTGCCACTTTCCAGGTCTTCTTTAGTTTCCGCCCCCGGTTCGCGGAAGTGAACCTGGGTATCAATAACCCCCGGCATAAGATGTAATCCCCGGGCCTCAATTACTTCTTTGGCATCAACATTATCAAGATGCCCAATAGCCACGATAATATCATCCTTGATGGCCACGTCTGTTGCTTCCATCCCGTTATGGGATACACAGATTGCATTCTGTATCAGAATATCAATTGTCACTAGAATCAGTCCCTTTTTTAAGTTATGGTAACAGGAATACCCTTATTTAGATAACTCAACAAGATATTCCTTAGGGGGTCAGACAATTATATTTGCAGTAAAACAGAGTATATCCAGAGTGCGAAAACTATTGTTCTGCTGCGGCTCCCGACCAGAATTAATTAAAATATTTCCAGTTTTGCAACACTTGAAAACGATGCCAAATATCACGACCCAGCTTTGCAACACGGGACAGCACAAGGACATTTTAAGCCAGCACCTGGATACATTTAACCTGGTCCCGGACTATCAACTCGATGTGATGCGCAAGGACCAAAGCCTGGACCAACTGATGGCCCAGCTCTTCGCCCAACTTCCCCGGGTCCTTGATCACGCAAATCCTGACATTGTCATTATCCAGGGCGATACGGCAAGCGCCATGGCCAGCGCGGTCATTGCAGCTAAAAAGGGTATTCCCCTTGCCCATATAGAAGCCGGTCTCAGAACCCACGATATCTCATCACCGTTTCCCGAGGAAATATACCGCAAAAAAATATCTACCCTGGCCACGTGGCATTTCTGCCCCACAGACCTGGCCCGGCAAAATCTACTCAGGGAAAATATCGCCCCGGAGAATATCTTTGTGACCGGCAATACATCGGTTGACATGGTCCTTAAAACCCATGCTCAGTTAACCTGCGAGAGGGGTAATTCCACCGCCCCTCGCCAAGAAGGGGAAAGGCCCTATTTCCTGATCACCCTGCACCGACGGGAAAGTCAGGGGGCCCCGTTGATGATAATTACATCCTGCCTGCGGGATTTTGCCATCAGCAAACCAGAATTTGATTTCATCTTTCCCCTGCATCCCAACCCCCTCAGCTCTCAGATGATTAAAAGCCAGCTTGGGGAACAGAAAAATATCACCCTCCTGCCGCCTGTTGACTATCCGCAATTTGTTCACCTTATGGCTAATGCCTTTGCCATCATAACAGATTCCGGCGGCATTCAGGAAGAGGCCCCCGCGCTCAATATTCCGGTTATCGTTGTTCGGGACATGACAGAACGAACCGAAGGTCTGGACAGCGGTTGCCTGAGGCTTGCGGGAACCGAAAAGCACACCATATTATATGAACTGAACTTGCTTATTGAGGACAAGGCGCATTATAAAAGAATGCAACACGCCCATAACCCCTTTGGTGACGGACACGCGGCGGAAAAAATAACCGCCCATCTGAAAGAAATTATAGAAAAGAACCTATGCAAAAACTCCCCGACACCAGTGTCCTGACACAACGCGCAATCCTGACAATTTCTGGACCAGGCCGTAAAAGCTTCCTTCAGGGCCTCATCACCAACAATGTGGAAAAGATAACAGATACCTCTGCCCTTTATGCCGCCCTGCTGACCCCACAGGGTAAATATCTCCATGATTTTTTCATCTCGGAGGTGGACGACACCCTCTATCTGGATTGTGAACGGGACCGGCTGGCGGACCTGTATCGTCGGCTGATGATGTATAAGCTCCGGGCAGAAGTCGATATTACAGACTGCTCTGGCGCATATACTGTCCTGGCCACCTCTGACAGGATTGAGGACTCTCTGATATGTTATCCAGACCCCCGACATGCCGCTATGGGGTTCAGGGCAATCCTGGCTGCCTCGCCTGTAGAGAACACCCACAATAGCGGCACTGACTATGACAGCCATCGCCTTGCCCTTGGTCTGCCCGACGGGTCACGGGACTTTGACGTTGACCGGACTCTGATCCTGGAAGGCAATATGGAGCAGTTAAATGGGGTCGATTTTAACAAAGGCTGTTATGTGGGCCAGGAAGTAACGGCTCGCATGAAACATCGGTCCAATCTGAAAAAACGCCTGTTGCCAGTGACTGTCGAGGGCGACCTGCCAGAGCGGGGCACAGAGATCACAGACGACAACGGCAAAAAAATTGGCGACATCAGGTCCGGGAGGGATGGGCAGGCGATTGGCTATTTCCGGTTGGCCCATATGGAATTTGACCAAACCTATGTCTGTGGCCAAGCCAGTGTCACCCCCTGGCGGCCAGACTGGTTGACCGAGCAAGATACATGAGTGATAAAATCCGCTGCAGCTGGCCGGGTGATGACCCGCTCTATGTAGCCTACCATGACGAAGAATGGGGCGTACCAGTATACGACTCACAACAGCTTTTTGAAAAACTCATTCTGGATGGATTTCAGGCGGGTCTGTCATGGATTACAATTTTACGCAAAAAAGACTCATTTCTGAAAGCCTTTGATAACTTTGATCCTGAAAAAATTTCCCGTTATGATAAGGATGATATTGAACGGCTCATGAAGGACAAAGGCATTATTCGCAACCGCCTAAAAATCCTGTCTACCATTAAGAATGCCCATATTTACCTGATCATGGAGACAGAGAAGGCCGGCAGTTTTTCTGATTTTATCTGGAGCTTCACCGATGGTAAAATTCTCCAGAATAACTGGCCGAACATCGATCAGGTTCCCGCTGCGACGGCAGAGTCAGAAGCCATGAGTAACGCCTTGAAAAAGAAGGGATTTAAATTTTGCGGTCCGACAATCTGTTATGCCTTCATGCAAGCCGTGGGCATAGCCAATGACCATGACAGCAAGTGTTTCAGGCAAGCTGAATTAAGGTAATTCGTCAGACTAAGTATTCCTATTACCAACCTACAATTAAGAGAAATATACAGCAGGTTACAATACCAATAATGACGGCTAAAAAGAATTCCTTACGAATTTCTGTCCGATCAATCCGATGCAACATTGTCTACTCCATGCCCTCCACTAGGGCAACTAACCATATTAGGTGCTAAAACCCAAAAAACGAAAAAAAAGAGGACGCGATCGCTCCTCCAGGTCGATTATTTATTAAGAGGACTATAATATAAAAATCCAAAAAAAGCAATACAGGCGCGAGTGAATATTGACTAAAAGGAACCAATTTAAGGATTAAGCAAAGGCCCCACCCCGGGAGATTGATGTATCCCGATGGATCGCCACACAAAGCACAAAACCGATCCCCACCAACAGGGTCAACATAGCTGATCCGCCGTAGGATACCAACGGCAACGGAACACCTACCACAGGCACCATGCCCAGATTCATGGCCACATTAATGAACATATAGAGGAAAAAGGTCACCGCGATGCCAAAAGACAACAATCGTCCAAACTGACTGCGCACGCTCATGCTGATAATCAGGGCATAGCCCAGCAGAATAATATACAGCCCCAAAAGACCCAGCCCGCCCATGAGGCCAAATTCCTCCGCCAGGACCGTAAAGATAAAATCCGTATGCTTCTCCGGCAGAAAGTTAAGCTGGCTCTGGCTTCCCTGGATAAACCCCTTGCCATACACTCCACCGGAACCAACAGCAATTTTGGCCTGAATACTGTGGTATCCTGCCCCCAGCGGGTCTCTTTCCGGATTAAGAAAAGTCAGAACCCTTTTCTGCTGGTAGGGTTTCATATAATTCCAGGCCCCGAAAGCCGTCGGAATCATGGCAATAAAACCGACGACAAATATCCACAAACGAACGCCGCCACAGAATAAAATGGACAGTCCGCCAATGATGATCAGAAGCGCCGTGCCTAGGTCTGGCTGCAACAGCACCAAAACCGCCGGGGCTCCAATTAGGAAAACCGGCATGATCAGCCGCATATATTTTCCCGTCTCCTCCTTGGCCAGACAATGGTAATAGCGGGCCAGGGCCAGAACCAGGGCAATTTTCATCAGCTCTGACGGTTGTAGATTCATGAATCCAAGGTTGATCCAGCGGGTCGCCCCCATGCCAGTATGGCCCATAACACTGACAAAAACCAACAGCATCAAAGATAGGAAATAAAACGGATAGGCCAGAAACATCCATACCCGGATATCAATCAGGGCGATGACAACCATACCGACCATGCCAATGACAAATCGGATCACTTGCTTTTTAGCCCAGGGGTCTACGGCTCCCCCGGCCACGGAATACAGCAGGGCAAAACCGACCCCGGCGATCATGATCACAACAATGACAATCAGGAAATTCAGTTCTGACAGCTTCTGAAACACAGATTTTGATCGCCGCCGACCTTGCAAGCCTATCACCATCAGGTATTATCCTCCTGCTTGAGTGCCACTGAAGCCGACTTTTGTTTATCCTTACCGAACATAAATTCTAACACATCCCGGGCAATGGGCGCGGCTTTCGTCGCCCCGCCCCCGCCATGTTCAACGATCACACTAATGGCATAGCGCGGATTCTCCAGAGGGCCAAAGCCGACAAACAGGGCATGATCCCGCTCGACCCAGGGTTTTTCCTCATTCTTGCGCACCCTGACGTCCCGTTCCTTCTTAGAAATACGCCGGACCTGCGCCGACCCCGTCTTACCGCCGAAAGACATATCTTTTTGCCTCATGCGCTGGGCAAAGGCAACCCCTATAGGTTTATTGATCACCGCCGACATCCCCTGCAGGACAATGTCCATATTGCGCCGATTATAGGCGATCACCTCCGGCTCTTCAGAGGCCGTCTCTTGATCTGAGAGTAGAATTTTTGGCATAACCGCCCTGCCCCCGTTCACCAAACGTGCCATCATGACGCAAAGCTGCAGAGGGGTTACCAGGACATCGCCTTGTCCAATACCTACATTGGCCGTATCCCCGCCTTGCCAGCGTTGGCCCCGGTTGGCCATTTTCCAGCCCTTTGAGGGATTAAGACCCTTTCGCTCCCCGGGGATAGCAATGCCAAATTTGTTGCCCAGGCCAAAACGTGCTGCCATATCATGAATTCTGTCGATACCGACCCGTCCGGCAATCTCATAAAAGTAGACATCGCAGGACCCGGCAATGGCCTCGACCATACTCACAGCCCCATGGCCCCGCCGTTTCCAGCAATGTTTGGTGCTATTGCCGATCTGATATTTACTGTTACAGAATATTTTTTCATTAGCATCAATAACACCCGCCTCCAGGGCCGCCAGCGCGACAATCATTTTAAAGGTTGAACCGGGCGGATATTCACCCTGAACGGTCTTATTGATCAGAGGTTTGCGGGCATCATTGAGCAGCACATCATATTTCTTCTGACTTATGCCCAGATTAAAGTCGTTGGGATCAAAGGCCGGGGTCGAGGTCAGCGCCAGTATTTCGCCGCTGTGAACGTCCATCACCACCACGGCGGCACTTTCATCGCGGACCCGGTCAGCGGTAAATTTCTGAATATCCCGGTCAATGGTCAAGTTCAGCGTATCTCCGGCCACGCTGTCCTGACGGGACAGCTCCCGAATGACCCGGCCCATGACATTAACCTCAACCCGGCTGTTACCGGCTTTGCCACGAAGTCTCCGGTCCAGAATGCGTTCCATGCCATTCTTGCCAATCTTGAAACCGGGAAGTTCCAGCAACGGGTCCTCACCAATTTCTTGGACATTGACCGAACTGACGTAGCCGACAATATGGGCCAGAAGGTCTTTTTCAGGATAAAAGCGGGTGATCCCCATGTCAGGCTGGATTCCCGGCAGATCAGGAATATTGATATTTACCCGGGCAAAGGTCTCCCAGTCCAGATTCTCAGCGACCGTGACCGGTAAAAAAGCCCTTTGCCTTTTAACCGCCCGCAGAATTTTTCTTTTCTGCCGTTCTGAGATCGGTAAAATCAAGTTCAGGGCTTCTAGGGTTTTCTCAACATTGTCTGTTTGTTCGGGGATGATATTGACCCGGTAATCTGTGCGGTTAATGGCCAACCCGTAACCATTCCGGTCCAGGATTTTTCCTCTTTCCGGGGCCAACAGACGGAAACTGATCCTATTCTTGTCCGCCAGTAGTTTGTATTGATCCTGGCCAACAACCTGCAGATAATACAACCGCCCGATCAGTCCGGACGTCAACACCAGCATACCGCCTGAAATCAGGCCAGCGCGCCGGGTGAATAATTTGTATTTTTGATCATCAGGAGACGTCGCCATTTTCTCACCTGCTCTCCTTTACCAGCAGATTACGCACCCATCCAAGGGTAAGAAACACCACGGGGAAAACGGCGATGGTCACCATGCTCTGTCCGAAAGAATCCCAAAAATTCTGGCTTTGTTTCAAATAAATGGAGGCAATGACCCAGGTCCCCAAACCGAAAGCCAGCGTTATAAAAATAAACCCCAGCCAGTTAAACAGGAATTCCCGCTCCAGAAATCGACTGCTCTGCCAGACCACAAATATCCGGACTAGAACCAGGAGCAACGCCATCATACCCAAGGGGCCACCACTCAATATATCCTGCAATATTCCCAGCAAAAAAACAACACTCACCGGCATTAGCTGAGGTTTGAAAATGCACCAGTAATAGACCGCCGCCAGCGACAAAAATGGAAACAGGTTATCCAGAAAGAATACCCTGTATTGAAGCTGCATCATCACCAGCAGCACCAAAGTACTGAGGAAGGGCAAGGCCCCTCGGAAACCAACCTCTGATTTTATTTCCAGTCCCATATTCATCGGTTTATTTCCTTGAGACTAGGGTCACCTCCACTGGTGACCGGGCTGCGAATAATTTCATAGCCGACAATACTGACGTAATTCAGGTTATATAATTTAGCCGATAACTTAATCTTTATGCCCTCAGAATTTATGGCCACTACCTGCCCCACTGGCAGATCAGGGGGAAAAACCATACCATAGCCTGATGTCAGGACCAGGTCTCCGATAACCAGGTGTTCACCCAAGGGCAGAAAGGCCAGTTTTGGATAGGCTGAATTGTCACCTTCAAGGATCATATTCAGACCGCCGGAAGCCAGCTTAACCGGGATACGACTATTAATATCCGTAGCCAATAAAACCCGGGAGGAGGACGCGCCGACCGTGATGGTCCGTCCGACGATGCCGTCTTCGTTAATGACCGCCTTGCCTTTTCCCACCCCGTCACGGGTTCCCCGGTTAATCAGGACACTCTTGAAAAAGGGACTGTCACTGTCCGAAACCACTCTGGCGGCGGCCAGGGTATTCACCTGACCCTCGCCCACATTCAACAGCCTTTTCAGACGTTGATTATCAATGGCCAGTTGGGAGGCTTTGGTCCGGGCCTGTTTCAGGCTGTCATTTTCCGCCCGCAACCTTTTATTCTCCGAGAAAACGATGGCGACCTGCTGTGTCCATTCGATGAAATCATCAGCCGCTTCAAAAGGCCGGGATGCCAGATCCAGAACCGGGACAAAAAAATCAGAAACCCCTGACTTAAATCCATCCACCACCGGGCTGTTCTTACTGCCAAATATGAGCAGGGCAAGGGCCATGGTCACGAAGAAGCCAGAGGAAAACCTGTGTCTCAACTCCTTCATCATTTACCCTCGTGTTATATGTCCAGAAATTTGCGGCCTTAATAGGAATCGAGCAGAACATGGTGCAGAATTTCATCTTCCAGCGCCCGTCCGGTGCCCAATGCGACACAGGTCAGAGGCTCATCCGCAATGATCACGGCAAGTCCCGTTGCTTTACGGATAATTTTATCCAGATCACGCAGCAGGGCTCCGCCGCCGGTAAGGACAATGCCTTTTTCGACAATATCTGACGCCAATTCCGGTGGCGTATGTTCCAGGGCTGTTTTCACCCCTTCCACAATGGCACTTACCGGCTCAGTCATCGCTTCAGATATTTGAAGCTGGTCAACGATGATCACTTTTGGAACACCGTTCATCAGATCCCGGCCTTTGATCTCCATGGTTTCTCCGACGCCATCTTCCGGTGCCGCAGCTGTCCCAATTTCCTTTTTAATCCGTTCTGCACTGGCTTCGCCAATCAACAGGTTGTGATTGCGCCGAATATAGGAAATAATCGCCTCGTCCATCTTGTCACCGCCAACCCGGACCGACATGGCATAAACGATACCGCCCAGAGACAAAACCGCCACCTCACTGGTGCCACCACCAATGTCAACAATCATGGACCCGGTAGGTTCTGTCACCGGCAGTCCGGCCCCGATGGCTGCTGCCATGGGCTCCTCAATCAGGGAGACACGACGGGCACCCGCTTCCAGGGCACTGTCCCGAATAGCTTTACGCTCCACCGGCGTTGAGCCTGAGGGCACACAGATAACGATATGGGGGCTGGCAAACATGCTGCGGTTATGGACTCTGCGGATAAAATCCTTGATCATGGCTTCGGCCACTTCAAAGTCGGCAATCACGCCATCGCGCAAGGGGCGAATGGCTTCGATGTCGCCTGGAGTCCGGCCCAACATCATTTTAGCTTTTTCCCCGACGGCAATAACCGACTTGACGCCGTTAATATTTTTGATCGCCACCACGGAAGGTTCGTTCAGGACAATGCCACGACCCTTCACATAAACAAGGGTATTTGCGGTTCCCAAATCAATTGCCATATCGGATGAGAACATCCCCAGAAGCTTTTCTAACATATATTATCGCCTGTTGCTTTTCTTAACCTGCCCGTTTCGGTCTCATTAACCCTATTACGGCGCGTATATATCGTTTGTATTAACATACCGCTTCGAAAGCAATTTTATTGTGGAGAATCTGACGCCTTTTGTGTTTTTTGGTCATATTAAGTCTAAATTACCAAAAATGGACAAATTATAGCCATTCCACAAGGAGAAACCCCCAGTGAAATGGCTATAGTTAATAAAGATTAATCGCTCATGGCCTCAGGGGCGGTTTTTTCCCGCTTGACCTGCAGTTTATTGAGCGCATTGATATAGGCCTTAACAGACGCCACCAGGGTATCTACATGAGCCCCATGGCCATTAACCGTCTTGCCCTCTTCTTCAAGCCGCACCGTGACCTCTGCCTGGGCATCGGTTCCGCGGGTGACCGCATGAACCTGATACAACTCCAGATTCGGTTCGCCGCCGGATAACTCACGCAAGGCCTTGAAGGAGGCATCGACCGGACCGTTGCCCTTGCTGGAGACGGTCATATTCTCGCCGTCCACTTCCAGGCCGAAAGTGGCACTGCTTTCCTGCCAACTGTCACAGATGAACGACCAGCTGGTCAGCTTCATATGGTCATTATCGCGCATATTTTCGTCAACAATGGCAATAATATCGTCGTCATAGATGGTCTTTTTCACATCGGCCAGGTCCTTGAATCGGGTGAAGGCGGACATAAATTCATTATCACCCAGTTCATAGCCCATGTCTTTCAGCTTTTCCCGGAAGGCATGACGACCGGAATGCTTGCCCATCACCAGTTCGGATTGCTTCAGGCCGATGGACTCAGGGGTCATGATTTCATAGGTTTCGGCATTTTTCAGCATGCCGTCCTGATGAATCCCACTTTCATGGGCAAAGGCATTGGCCCCGACAATCGCTTTGTTATGCTGGACATTAAGACCAGTGACGGACGACACCAGCTTAGAGGTTTTGAGGATGTTCTGGGTAATTATGTTGGTGTGGTAGGGCAGGACATCCGCCCGGGTCCGGAAGGCCATGATAATTTCTTCCAGCGCCGCATTACCGGCCCGCTCACCAATGCCATTGATGGTGCATTCAATCTGTCGCGCCCCGCCCTGGACCGCCGCGATGGAATTGGCCACCGCCAGCCCCAAGTCATTATGACAATGGGTCGAGAAGATCGCCTTGTCAGAATTAGGTACATTCTCGATGATCTTCTGCATGATGATCCGATATTCATCCGGGGTGGTATAACCCACGGTGTCCGGCACATTGATGGTCGTGGCTCCGGCCTTGATCGCGACCTCAATGGAGCGATAGAGGAAATCCTCTTCGGTCCGGGTGCCATCCTCACAGGACCATTCCACATCATCACACAGGTTACGGGCATAGCTGACACTGTCGGCAATGCGCCCGATCACCTCATCGGGGGTCATTTGCAGCTTATACTCCATATGCAGAGGGCTGGTAGAAATGAAGGTATGAATCCGGGGGCGAATCGCCTTTTTCAGCGCCTCTGCCGCCCGATCAATATCCTTGAAGGAGGCCCGGGCCAGGGAACAAACTGTGGTCTCTTTCAGCAATTGCGCCACCTGGGACACGGCCTCAAAATCACCGTTGGAAGCAATGGCGAACCCGGCTTCAATCACGTCGACACCCAAGTTTTCAAGGGCCTCCGCCACCCGCAGCTTTTCGCCGAGGGTCATGGAACAGCCCGGTGACTGCTCCCCATCGCGCAATGTGGTATCAAAAATTATAACCCTGTTTTTATCTGTGGTCATTGTCGTAGCCTTAAAATTTGTAAAGTGAATATATCATATTTCCCGGTCAGGGAGTGAAATCTTGTTTTTCTCCCCTGCCCGTCCGCCAGCGAACTGGCTCATAATATCAAGACGTCAGGGGCGACTAAGTCGACCTGGAAGAAGAAGGGATAATAGAAGGAGGGACGCCGCGAACAGCCGAACAGTCCCGGCACAAATCTGGCCAGTATTCGGAAAGGTCAATGATGATATTGTCATCTGTCGCATGCTTAATCTTGCATAATGTTTCAATTACCCGCCCTTATAGACAATTTTATTTGCCCTGTGAACCGAAAAAACGACAGAATAACATTACGAAGACATTTTATCTGCTGAGCCGCAGATTGGACAGGTCATTGGCGATGGCCTCAAACGCGCCTTCAAGCTCAGAGGAGGATGGGGCATGAAAATATTTACCCCTGTCCGTAGCGCAGCCCCGGTACAGGTTTTGCAGGCTGGGGTTGGTCGCCCCGCTGCCAAAGGTAATGGTATAAATGGTAATGCCCGCCCCCCGCATGGCGGCACAGACATGAGCTAGGCGTTTATCGATCGCCCTGGTCGAAGCAGATTTGGTCTTCGCCCCCCCCATACGACCCAGGTCCCGGCGGCCATAACCGGAATAATCGCCGACATAATAGCGACCAATCCCATTGCCGTTGCGGGCATCAAAGGCCCGGGGACCGTTATTTTCATCGTCCCTGTCCCACCGGCTTCGACGACAGCCCCGGGAGCACTGACCATCGCCATCATCATCATAGGTGTCCCGATTATCCCGGGAGGAATTCTGCCCATCATAATTAGGATGTTTTCCTCTGGATCCAATAATCCAGTTTTGGCCGTCAGTCATCAGAATCGCAGCCTTCAGCATCTGATCATCATTATAGGGCACCGGGTTAAAAAACGGCGAACCCGTATGCAACATGCGCCAGCCCCAGATCATCCCCAGGTTAGCAATCGTGCCTCCCCGATTATAGGAATAATACAGGCCATCAATATAATTTGTCAGTTCCGCCTTGTCATTGGTGAAATCCAGCACGGGGGCCGGGCAATTGATATTTGGCCCGGCATCACTGGACCCCTCACCATTTCCACCCTTGAGTTGATAATTAGGTGCTGGCCAATTTTCACCACTCGGCCCCTTAATGCCGGGCAGGCTGTAAAAATGATTATCATAATGGGGCCGCCACAGAAATGGCACCCAGTCCTGTCCCTGATGCTCGACCTGAACATCATAGGCATTGGCATTGAGACTGGCATTAGTTGTTCTTGCCTCCACACAGCCAGCCCATTTGTTAAGATCATTGGCATCATAGGTATAACTTGCCGGGACCGTGCTCATATCCATATAGCTGCTATCAAGCAAATGCCCCACATTAACCGTCGTGACATAGGGCACTATGGCGATGGATAATTGCTCAGAACTTGGGTCATTGCCAAACAGGGAATTCACCAGTGTTGTTGAGGCTTCTTTCAGCGCTGTCATCCGGGACGAGTTGCCAGCAGAGCTTCTCATGGAGCCAGTGGAATCAAGCACCATCACCAGCTGCAACCCTGTGGTCTTGCTGGTGGTTTCTGCGGCAACGTTTATGGGAATAGAGCCATAACCAAAAAGCGCCATGAATGTTGCAGGAATTGAGCCAGACGCTGTCACGGTCAGGGTCTTCTGTACGGCATCTGTTTCAGTAATTACAAATGAGTCTAGAGTGCCTCCCATGTAGTCAGAGGAAAAATTATTTTCAAAAAACGCCGTAATTTCATCGTCTCTGGTAGAAGAGTGAAAAGCTTTGCCACCAGCAAGTGCCGCCGCATCAAGAGCCCCTGACAATTGAGAGCGATACAGGTAGGCCCGGGACATATCGACACCGATTCCCAGTATAGCGATAAGGGGGACCAGCATGAATATTGTTTTGATGAGGATGGCACCTTCTTCGTCCCGAGCGAGACGCGCGGCGAGCTTTGATCCTTTCTGTACTAGGTATGAAACCATTTTATCCTCCAACAGAACTTTGCATTTAACAAAATAAGCACGAATTCTATTCCGGGTCCGTTTAAAAAAGGATTAAGCTATGCCTACAATTTTATAAAAATCCCCCTGACTTGTTAAAGCATTTTTAAACCCTTTAGCGGTATTTTAGCATTTAGGAATGCAAATGAAATCAAAACAAACAGGGGATAGTCCATGTTATATCGGATCACATATTCACTGAGAAATGTTTTTCGGCTTCTCGCCCGCCAGCAAAAAGGCGCGGCGGCAGTTGAGTATGCCTTGGTCTTGCCTGTATTCCTGACCATGACAATGGGCGGATTTGAACTGGGCCGTATTTATATGGTCAATGCTTCCCTGGAGGGCGCGGTTTCAGAAGCAACCCGGACAGCCATGACCGGCAACCTGCCGGAAGCTTACAATACACGGTCGGATTATATCGAACATATTGTATTGTCCAATCTGAAGGATGTTAATATCACCTCAGGCATTACCGTATCCATGAAAGTTTACGAGTCATTCTCAGATATTGGCGACCCGGAACCCTATGTGGACCAGAATGGCAATGGCAATTATGATGTTGGAGAATGTTATTCCGACATCAATGCTAATACCTCATGGGATTCTGATATGGGATCGTCCGGTGCCGGGGGCGAGGAAAACATCATGGTCATGACCGTTGATGTCAATCTTCCCTATATGACCAGCTATATGATTTCCATGATGGGTGGGAAAGAAACCATCAACCTGTCGGCTTCCACCGTCGTCCGGAACGAACCCTTTGGCGGGGCATCCTGGGAACCAAGCACAAGTGTGATCTGCTCATGAAGCTTCTGAGCCTCCTTAAACGATGCCATAGAGGCGTGATATCAATAGAAATGGCCCTGGTGTCACCGGTCATCATCATGATGATCCTTGCCAGTGCGGACATGGTGTCCTTCCTGGTCGCCAATCAGAAAATATCACGGGCGTCCTATACCATATCCAACCTGATCACCCAGATGGATGAAGGCTTAACCGAGTCCCAACTATCAGATATGATGCTGTCCCTGGGTGAGGTCAGCAAACCCCTCGACCTGGCCGCCGATGGCCGGGCAACCGTCACCGCCATCATCGGAGTCGGAACCGATGGCTCCGCACCGACCAGTTACCAGGTGGCCTGGCAGAGATGTTATGGCTCCATGAACAGTACTAATAATTTTGGCAGTGCCGGGTCAGTTGTCGCAACCTCTGATATCCCGGAAAATATGATTGTCATGACATCTCAGGTTCTGGTGGTTACAGAAGTTGTTTATAATTTCACCCCGATCATCGGTTTTATCGATATTGGCGAACGAATAGAATATTTATCCTATTTCAGGCCCAGACGCGGCTCTATTGAGAATATTATCCCTGATTCAGCATCAACGACGCCCTGCTCATAATTGGTCTAGACCTTAAGCCTTTTTAGCCCACCCGCCCTGTTCAGTCTGTTGCCAGTAAGTCAGGTCATGGTCGGCCTCTTTATAGGTTTTCCACCGCACTCTGGCAGCCGTGACGGCCTCCTGATCGGTGCCATCAAACATCTCCAGGCACCGGTCATAGTTATCCAGTAGGTCACTTTCCATACTGTCTACCAGCACAAGAATCGTTGCTTCGGCGGGGTTTTCATCGCCGGTGGTCAGGTAAATAGGTTGCTGGTCGGGGAATTTGCCCTTCATATGCCCGTGGGGTAGAAAGCTGTCTTTTTTAAAGCTCCATAGAGCCTCATCCAGATCCTTCATATGGTCTTCCGACCCCACCTTGATCACAGCCTTTAACCCGGCCCCCTGCACCCTTTCCAGCAACTTTGGCAAAGCGCTCGTCAAAGGCTGGTGCAGAAGATGATAAAAGCTGATCTCAGTCATTATTTTTTGCCTCAATCGCCGGCGCTCACGCTCAGGCTTTCCTCGTATTAACTCGGGCGGGCGCTTGCCCTTGCCGAAGCCTAAAGTCGGCTTCGGATTTATGTTTTGCCTCAATCGCCGGCGCTTTCCTTTATTTTCCGCTTTAGTAAACTAAAGCTCAGGCAGCTCAGGCTTTCCTCGTATTAACTCGGGCGGGCGCTTGCCCTTGCCGAAGCCCCTAAGGAGCTTCGGGCTCTAATCTTCGTAGGAGTTTCGCACAAACTGGTCCAGAAGCCGCACGCCATAGCCGGTGGCACCCCGGTCAGCCACATCTGAGCCTTCCGTTTTCCAGGCGGTTCCGGCAATATCAATATGAACCCAGGGCACATCATTGACAAAGCGCTGCAAAAACTGGGCGGCGGTGATGCTGCCAGCATATTTACCGCCAATATTCTTCATATCGGCAATCTTGGAATCAATCATCTTGTCATAGGCCGCGCCGATGGGCATACGCCATACCAGCTCATCAACTTGGCTGCCCGCCGTGGTCAGGTTCTCACACAACTCATCATTGTTCGAGAATATACCGGCATATTCCTGGCCCAACGCCACCATCATGGCCCCGGTCAGGGTCGCCAGATCAATGATCAATTTAGGTTTGAAACGGTCTTGTGTGTACCACAGGGCATCAGCCAGGACCAACCGTCCCTCCGCATCGGTATTGATAACTTCAATGGTTTGTCCGGACATGCTGGTGACCACGTCACCGGGACGCTGGGCGGTGCTGGACGGCATATTTTCCACCAGGCCGACAATACCGACCACATTGACCTTGGCATTCCGCCCGGCCAGGGCTTTCATGGCCCCAACCACAGCGGCCGATCCCCCCATATCAAATTTCATGTCTTCCATGCCTGCACCCGGCTTCAGGGAAATACCGCCTGTATCAAAGGTAACGCCCTTACCGACAAAGGCCACCGGTGGCTCATCATCATTTTCCGATCCATTCCAGTGCATGATCACCATATGGGATTCACAGGCACTGCCCTGCCCGACACCGAGCAGAGAGCCCATGCCTAATTCTTCCATTTCATCTTCGGTCAGGACTTCAACATCAATACCGAGGGTGGATAATTCCTTGATTTTCTCCGCGTAGCTTTCCGGATAAACCACATTGCCGGGCTCGGTCACCAGGTTACGGGCCAATTGAACCCCATCAGCAACAAAGTCCAGCTCGGTAAAAAGCTTTAGCGCATTCTTGACCGCCGGGGTCATCAGAGAGACCGCGATGACGGATGGCTTCTTGGACTCGGCTTCCTTGGTGAAATATTTATCAAACCGATAGCGGCGCAGGCGAATGCCATACCCCAGGTGAGCGGCAAATTCAGCCCCTGAAATATTGGCATTTTTAGGAGTATCCGCAGCTATGGAAATATTTTCATCACCCGAAGAAATCAATTTGGCCATAATTTTACCGCCAATTTTCTGGACCTTCACTTCATCAAGGGCCGATTCTTTGCCAAGTCCGACAACCAGGACACGATTGATATCCAGATTTGTCGGGGCGACAAGATCAATCATCTGGCCAAACTTACCCTCGAAATGTCCAACGTCCATGGCCCGGCTGATAAGTCCATTGGTTTCCTTATCAATTTTTTCTGCCGTGCCTGACATCTCCCTGTCAGCATAAACAAAAACGATGTGGGCATCGGAAGTGGGAAGAGTATTCTTGATAAATTTTATATTCATTATTGCCTCAATTATGTCCAAGTGTATTTCTAGGGTGTTCCTTAATGATTGATACTGCTGCAAATGGCATTGTGCAAGTGTAAAGTCCTGTTCATTTCCAGACTATTTTCCAGCAATCAGGAAATAACGGTAGGCAACAAAAAGAAAAGTCTGTAAATAACGCTATATGGGAAGAAAAATAATCCTCACCTGCCTGTTATCAGGGGCCTTAATATCACTCTCTTCAATGGACAGCCTGTCCTTCGAGGATCAGGCCCCTGTTGGCACAATGCCCGACATGAAAAAGGACATTAATTTCTCTGCCGAAAATGTGGTTTATGACAGCGCAAAAGACCGGGTCATTGCCACCGGTGATGTCAACCTGTACCAGGGTCGCAACGTTCTTAAAGCCGACAAGGTTATCTTTAATCGCAAAACCCATGAAGTGAAAGCCACCGGTAACATCAGTATTCGGGATGGCAATGGCAATATCATGTTTCTGGACGAAACGATCCTGACCGATGGATTCAAGGATGGATTCATTAGAAATATAAGGGTTCTTTTTGCTGACGATGGCCATCTTATTGCCCAGGAAGGACGCCGTACCGATGGCAAGACCACTTTCAAAAGAGCGGCCTATTCCCCCTGTAAGACCTGCAACCGGGACGGCGAGCGTAAACCCTTATGGCAAATTCGCGCGGCCGCCATCACCCATGATGAAAATGACAAGGTCATCCGGTATAAAAACGTAATTCTGGAAGTGGCCGGAGTGCCTATTCTCTATACTCCCTATTTTTCCCATCCAGACCCCACGGTTCATTCCGCCTCCGGATTTCTGACACCGGAGTTCTCGACCTCATCAGAGCTCGGCCTGAATGTCACCATCCCCTATTATTTTAGCCTGGCCCCGGATAAAGACCTGACCCTGGAACCCCTGGTCACCTCACGGGACGGCATTGTCATGGCCGGGACATATCGCCAGCATACCGGCAATGGCCAGTTTTTCATCAAGGGGTCCACGACCTATGCCCTTGACCGAGATCAGGATAAAATTGATACCGGCGATCGCGAAATTAGAGGCCATATTTTTTCCGGCGGAAAATTTTCTCTGGATAATTTGAACCTGGTCAGCGACACTTGGCAGTGGGACTATGATCTGCGCTGGGTCAGCGATGACACTTACCTGAGACGCTATTATCAGGATCGTTCCGACGTCCTGGAAAGTCATGCCCGCATAGAGAATTTCACCAACCGCAGCTATTTCACAGCGGGTGTTTATGGATTTCAGGGCCTTGACGAAGAGGATGTCACCGCCACCACCGGCCAGGCCCTGCCAGCATTCGACCTGAATATTGCCTCGACTCCGGGCAAGTGGGGTAACCAGTTTACCGTTGATGCCAGCGGTGTCGCCATCGTCCGGTCCGAAGGCCTGAACTCACAACGGGTGAGCCTTAAGGGAGCCTGGAAACTGCCGCTAAAAACCAGCCTCGGTGACTTTTATACCTTCACCGCAAGTGTTCGGGCTGACGCCTTTCATATCAGTTCGGCAGAATTACAGGACCAGCCCATCAACGGCGGGACTAATGGCACTTTTGGCCGGGTGTTACCAAAATTTGCCATCGACTGGAAACTGCCTTTCATAAAAAATGGCGATACAACACAACAGATCATTGAACCTTTGGTCTCGATCATTTTCGCGCCCAATAACAAGAATTCAACCGACATCGTCAATGAGGACAGCCGGAATTTCGAATTTGATGAAAACAACCTGTTCAGCCATGAGCGCTATAACGGATATGATAAATGGGAATCCGGCACCCGAATTAATTATGGCCTGCGCTATTCCCTTTATGCCGGAAAAACCACTGTCATCGGCACCATAGGGCAAAGTTTTCGCATTCAATCCTCTGAAACATTCCCTGTCGGATCAGGTTTCGAAGGCAAGTCATCTGACTTTGTTGGTCGTCTGGATGTGACATATGGTGATTATATTGATTATGTCCATCGCTTCAGGCTGGACAAAAGCAGTCTCCGTTTGCGCCGTAATGAAATGATTTTGTCCGGCGGCTCAAAAAAAGTCAGAGTATCTGTGCGCTTCCTTGACCTTGACCGGGCGGGGACAGACCTGACCAATACAGAACTTAAAAATATCAAGGAATTAGGTACTGGGTTTCAATATCACGTTACCAATCAGTGGACCATGTATGGCAGCTGGGTTCGTGATATGCTTAAAAATGACACAATTTCTTACGATGCTGGTGTTAAATTCAAGAATGAATGCTTGGAATTTGGGCTGGGCTTTGAAAGACGCCTGACCTCTGACCGAGACATTACCCCATCCAGCACAATCCACCTCAGGCTGGTCTTAAAACATTTGGGATAATTGAGAATTTATTGGGACAAAATCAGGGGAATAACATTGAGATAATTTGCCTTTTGATTTTTCCAATATTTACCAGTATAGATATAGCGTAAAATTTTAGGGTTTGACCAAGGTTAGATATGTATAAAAATAATCGAAAAAATATTGCCGGAACATTCAAGTTAAGCGTGTTGGCCATCATGAGCAGTTTCCTGCTGTCCCCGTTACCAGGATTTGCCCAGCAATCTAACGAAACACAGCAACTTAGTGATGTTCAACAAATTGTTGCAGTGGTCAATGACAGCCCAATCTCACTCTATGACCTGAAACAACGGGTTCTCCTGTTCATGATGTCATCAGGGGCCCGTCAGTTTACCCAACAGGAACAACAATATTTTAATCAGCAGGCCCTGCAAAGCCTGGTTGATGACAAATTAAAGACCCAGGAAGCAGATAAATATAAAACCGTCATCAGTAAACAGGAGCAGGAACAGTCCTTTGCCTCCTATGCCCAGCAGATGAGAGTGACCGCGTCCCAACTGGAACAACAGTTAGGCCAGGTTGGCATCCGTAAGGAATCCATGTTGCTTCAGATTGAAGCTAGTCTGGCATGGGAACAAATTGTTGGTGGCCTTCTCATGCCTCAGGTCAGTATCAGTGATGAGGAAATCTATTCCATTCTGGACCGCATGACCACTAACAAAGGCCAGGAAGAATATCACCCGCTGGAAATTTTCCTGCTGGTTTCTGAAAATGACCAGCGTGAAGATAGCAGAACAGCTGCTCACCGGATTGTTGAACAACTGAAAGACAAGGCTTCTTTTCAGCAGATGGCCCGTCAGTTCTCCCAGTCAACCACCTCCGCAGTCGGCGGCGACCTGGGTTGGTTGATGAAATCCCAACTTAGCATGGAAATTGTCACCGCCCTTGAGGCCATGGAAATCGGTCAGATTTCGGACCCCATTGAAACAGAAGACGGGTTTTATATCCTTCAACTTGCGGGTAAGAGGCAGATTCTGACCCCCAATGAAATCGACGCCCGTGTTGACTTGCAGCATATGTTCTTTGAAATTTCCGACAAGGCCGAAAGCGACGAAGTGGCTGCATTGGAAAAGATTGTAACTGCCGCCGCCGCAAAAATTGAAAATTGTGAAAATCTGGAAGAACAAGGCAAGGCTCTCGGGGCCAAAGAAACCGGCAGCCTGGGCAATCTCGCCATTTCAGAACTGCCCAAGAACATGCATCAAACCCTTCTCGATCTTGAAATTGGCCATGCAACCAAACCTCTCAAGGAAGAAAACGGCTACCGTGTATTTGTCGTGTGCGACAGAAAAGACCCCGAGATACGGCTCCCCGACTATGACAGTGTTGAGGGAAGCCTGTCCCAGCAGCGGGTTGGCCTGATCGCCAGACGCCACCTCAGGGATCTTCGGCGTGATGCCATTATCGACTATAAATAACACTAAACCGCTACCCTTTGCTGTCTCCCTTGGTGAGCCTGCCGGTATTGGCCCTGAAACCATCCTGAAAGCCTGGATGGATCGAGCCGACCATAATTTGCCGGATTTTTTTGTTGTTGGCAGCGAAAGGGTCCTGGCGGAAACCGCCCGGAAACTAGGCCTGGAAATTCCGCTACAGCCCCTCTCCTCTTTGGAAGACGTCGGCGCGGCCTTTCCGGACGCCCTACCGGTTCTCGATTTAGGGCTGACGGATGAGTTTACATTCGGCACCCCGTCAACAGCGACCGCAGCCCTGACCATCGGGGCCATAGAAAAATCTGTTGAGCTAATCTTTGAGGGCAAGGCGGCCGGTCTGGTCACCGCCCCGATCCAGAAATCCGTACTCTATGAAGCAGGCTTCTCCTGTCCCGGACATACGGAATATCTGGCGGAACTATGCCAGAAACAAGCCTCTGCTCCCCATACCCCCGTATTGATGCCCGTTATGATGCTCGTGTCCGATCACCTGCGGGTGGTGCCACTGACCATTCATATGGCGATCACGGACGTGGTTAAAGCGATCACCCCTGAGCTGATCCGCCGGACCAGCGAAATTATAAACACGGCCCTGATCCAGGATTTTGGCCTGGACCATCCCCGCATTGCCGTTGCCGGATTAAACCCCCATGCCGGTGAAGACGGGGCCATGGGTACCGAGGAACAGCGGATCATTACGCCAGCCCTTGACCTTCTCCGGGCGCAGGGCATGAATATCCGCGGCCCCCTGCCCGCCGACACCCTGTTTCATGAAGCGGCCCGGGCCACCTATGATGCCGCCCTGTGCATGTATCATGATCAGGCCCTGATCCCGATCAAGACCCTTGATTTTGATGGCGGGGTCAATGTGACCATCGGCCTGCCGATCATCCGCACATCGCCGGACCATGGTACGGCCCTTGATATCGCCGGGAAAAACCTGGCCAGCGCCAACAGCATGATCAACGCCCTGAAACAGGCCCAGAAAATATATACCAACAGGACCCGCAAAAATGTATGAGGACGGTCTTCCCCCGCTCAGGGATGTTATCAACCAGTATGAGTTAAACGCCAAAAAGGCCCTGGGCCAGAATTTTCTCACCGACCTTAACCTGACCGGGAAAATTGTCCGATCGGCCGAAGGTCTGGGCGGTACCAGCCTGAAAGACTCCATCGTCTATGAGGTAGGCCCCGGCCCCGGCGCCCTGACCCGGGCTATTTTGATGAACGGTGCCCACCGGGTGGTGGCGGTGGAAATGGACCCGCGTTGTATCGAGGCCCTGAAACAGGTTCAGGCCGCCTACCCGGGAAAGCTTGACGTCCATGAAGGCGACGCGCTGAAGGTTGATGAGCTGGCCCTGATCGGCGACACCGAAGGCCGCCCGATCAAAATCATCGCCAATCTACCCTATAATGTCGGCACGGCGCTGCTGGTCAAATGGCTGACCCTGGCAGATTGGCTGCCGTGGTATAGTTCCCTGACCCTGATGTTTCAGAAAGAGGTCGGCATGCGCATCGTCGCTGAGCCCCGGACCAAGGCTTATGGTCGTCTGTCAGTGCTCGGCCAATACCGCGCCAGCTCAAAAATCATGTTTGATGTCCCGGCCCGGGCCTTCATTCCGCCGCCGAAAGTCACCTCCTGCATCGTCGGCATCAGCCCCGCGCCAGAGCAACCGGACACCCCAAAACAGCCGATTGTGGAAAAGCTGGTTTCCGCCGCCTTTAACCAGCGGCGCAAGATGCTGCGCACCAGCCTGAAGGCTTTAGGGCAGGACCCGCTGCCCCGACTGGAGGCCGCCGGCATCAAAGCCACCTGCCGCGCCGAGGAATTAACGGTTGAAGATTTCTGTCGTTTGGCGCTGGAATACGGAAAGAACTAGAGACCTAGCCTTCACCAATGATCTTATGGACGAAGGAAACCAGGCCGGTCTGGCGCTCGCGGTTTAAGCGCTCGGCCTGCAGGATGGAGAACAGCTGTTGTTCGGCCTTGTCCAGGTCATCATTGACGATGATATAATCATAGCCGTCCCAGTGGCTGATTTCCTCACTGGCCTTTGACATGCGTTTGGCAACCACCTCGGCGCTATCCTGGGCCCGTTCTTTCAGGCGCCGTTCCAGCTCATCCTTGCTCGGCGGCAGAATGAACACCCGCACCAGGTCCTTGGCCACTTTCTGGGTCAGTTGCTGGGTGCCCTGCCAGTCAATATCAAACAACACGTCGCGGCCTTCTTTCATGGCCAGCTCCACCGGGGCGGCCGGGGTGCCGTAATCATTGTCAAAGACCTTGGCATATTCCAGGAAGCCGTCCTCGGCCACCAGAGCTTCAAACTCAGCCTTGGTCACAAAATTATAATCCACGCCGTCGACTTCTCCCGTGCGCGGCTTGCGGGTGGTCATGGACACCGACAGGGTAATATTCTTATCCTGGTCCAGCAACAGCCGCGACAGGGTTGATTTCCCGGCCCCCGACGGTGAGGACAACACCAGCAATAATCCCCGCCGGTCAATTTTCTTGATATTTTTAGGTGTCATGTTGACTCTATTCAATGTTCTGGACCTGCTCACGGAACTGGTCGATGGTCGTCTTTAGGGACAGGCCGACATCGGTCAGGCGAATATCGGCGGCCTTGCTGCATAGGGTATTGGCTTCCCGGTTGAATTCCTGGGTCAGGAAATCCAGTTTCCGGCCAATCTGGCCCGTGGCCGTCATATGGGACCGCGCCGCCGCAATATGGGCGTACAGCCGGTCAATCTCTTCCTTGATGTCGGCCTTTGTCGCCAGCAGAACCACTTCCTGCGCCAGTCGTTCCGGGTCAATGGTGTTTTTGTCATCGAGCAGGGCCGCGACCTTATCCATATAACGTTGCTTGATCAGGTCCGGCAGTTCCTGAGCCAACGCATCCGCCTCTTTCACCAGCCGTTCAATCTCATCCAGAAGACCGTTTAGCACGTCCTGCATGGCCGCGCCTTCGGTCTGACGAGATGCGACAAAGGCGATCAGAACCTCATCAAAGGAGGTCTGCAATACTACGTCACGGGCCTTGACGCTGTCCTCGTCTTCTTCGGCCTCCACATACTGAATGACGTCTTTGATCGCCAACAGCGCATCCAGGCCGGGTTGGGGCAGATGGTTTTTCATGGCGGTTTCTGTCGCCACCTCAACCAGTGCATCCAGCATATCCTGATTAATCTTAAAGGCGGTGCTGTCCGTCTCCCGGCTCATCTGAAGGTTAATATTAACCGAGCCCCGGGCAATGGCATTCTTCATGCCCTTTCGAGCCATCTGCTCAATACCGTCCAGACCGGACGGGGTCCGGCAGCGCACATCAAGATTGCGGCCATTGACGCTTTTGATTTCCCAGGTCCAATTATATTTTTCCCATTGGCCTGTGGCGCGGGCAAATCCGGTCATACTTGATAATGTCATGGTATTCGGTTTTTCATCTGTTATGGTTTCACGTAATAGGGACAAGCTATAGCAGGAATAACCGCAGATGAAAAATCCAAAATCCATTCTTATTACTGGCGGCAGCAGCGGACTGGGCGAGGCTCTGGCCCTCGACTATGCCGCAGAGGGCATGACCCTGTTCCTGTCAGGGCGTAATGAAGCACGGCTGACCGCGGTGACCGAACGCTGCCGAACCTTAGGGGCAGAGGTTCATATGGGGTTGATTGATACCAGTGATGAAAAAGCGATGGCCCAGTGGATGGAAGACTGTGATGCCACCCGGACCCTGGACCTGGTGGTCGCCAACGCCGGTATTGGACTGGGTTATTATACAAATATGGACCTGGGCGCCCATACCAAGCAGATTTTTGAGGTCAATGTGAACGGGGTTTTCAATACGGTCCATCCGGCCATTCGTCTGATGCAGCCCCGGGCCAGGGGCCAGATCGCCCTCGTCTCCTCCCTCGCCGGTTATCATGGCACCCCCACTGCCCCGGCTTACAGCACCAGCAAGGCCTGCGTCAAAGCTTACGGCGAAGCCCTGCGCGGCCTTTATGCCCGACACGGAATTGAGATTAATGTGGTCTGTCCGGGCTTTGTCAAAAGCGCCCTGACCGCGAGCAATAAATTCCCCATGCCCTTCCTGATGGAAACCAACAAAGCGGCCCGGGCGTTGCGTCGGGGGCTGGAGAAGAATCAGGCCCGGATCACCTTCCCCTGGCAACTGAGCCTGCTCTATGGCGCCGTGGTGCGTTTTCTGCCCGAATGGCTGTTCGACCGAATTACCCGGGTGATGCCCTCCAAGAATTAAGGGAAGATCTAATTTGTCCGCTGCCGGTCTTTTTCAATTCTGCGCCATTTCCTGACGTTTTTCAGATGCTGTTTCAGACTGCTGGCGAAGGCGTGGCCGCCGGTGCCATCCGCGACAAAATAGAGATCATCGGTCTTCAGCGGATGCAATACTGCCTCAATAGCGGCCCGGCCCGGATGGCCGATGGCGGTCGGTGGCAGTCCCTTAATCCGGTAGGTGTTATACGGATTATCTGCCTTCAGGTCTGCCTTGCTTAAGGGCCGGTTGATAAAACCCTTGCGGCTCAGACCGTAAATCACCGTCGGATCGGTCTGGAGCCGCATATTTTTCCGCAACCGGTTCACGAACACCCCGGCGATATGGGGCCGCTCTGCAGGGGTCGCAGTTTCTTTTTCGACGATCGAGGCCAGGATCAGCGCGTCTTCCATGGACAAGAGCGGCAGGCCCTCATCCCGTTTCTGCCACAACACATCCATCAGGTCCAACTGCCGCACCTGCATGCGCCGGATCAGATCATGACGGGCGGTATTCTTGGTATATAGGTAAGTTTCCGGCAGGACCGAACCTTCCCGGGGCAGATCGGTGACCGGGCTGGTCATATTGTCGATGCTATTAAGATGCTCGGCGATCTGCCAGCTGGTCCAGCCTTCAATGATGGTCAGGCGGTGCTGAATGACCTCGCCCCCGGACAGGGTCATCATGATATCGAACATGCTGGCCTTGGCCGGTAGGGCAAATTCCCCGGCCTGTAATTTGCGGTCAAAGCCCGACAGTTTGACCCCAAGCTTGAAAATATCCTGGCTGGTGATCAGGCCCTGTTTTTCCAATTCCCAGGCGGTGCGGATCACGCCCTGGCCCTTGGGCAGGTAATATACCGCTTGGCGGTCCTGGGGGCCGGTTTCATAAAAACTACGGTAACCCAGATAGAAAAACAGCACCCCGAACGAGGTGCTGCCTAACAAAAGTAATATGATATATTTTCTAATTCCCGTCATGGGAATAACCTACACTGCCTTAAAGATGATCGAGGCATTGGTGCCGCCAAAGCCGAAGCTGTTGGACAGGATAGCTGTAATGCCGGTCTTCTGCTGCGCTTCATGAGGCACCAGGTTGATACCTTCGATGCCGTCAGACGGGTTATCCAGGTTCAGTGTCGGCGGCAATTCACCGCGGTTCATAGCCAGGATACCGAAGATCGCTTCGGTACTGCCAGCGGCACCCAAAAGATGGCCGATGGATGATTTCGTCGAGGACATGGCCATTTGACCTGCCGCATCACCAAACATTCTTTTCACCGCATTGAATTCAATCTCGTCACCCAGAGGCGTTGAGGTGCCGTGGGCGTTGACATAACCGATATCTGCCGGGGTCAGGCCAGACCGTTTGAAGGCCGCCTGCATGGCCCGGTAGCCACCACTGCCATCCGGCGCCGGGGCTGTCACGTGATGGGCATCACCGGACAGGCCATAACCGACAACTTCGGCATAAATTTTAGCGCCACGTTTTTTGGCATGCTCGTATTCTTCAAGGATCACCATACCGGAGCCCTCACCGATGACAAAGCCGTCCCGGTCCCGGTCATAGGGCCGTGAGGCTTTTTCTGGGGTGTCATTGAAATGCGTACTCAGGGCTTTAGCCTGGGCAAAACCGGCAACGCCCATTTCACAGATAGCGGCTTCAGCACCACCGGCAACCATCACATCCGCATCATCCAGCGCAATCATCCGGGCCGCGTCACCAATGGCGTGAGTACCCGTAGCACAGGCGGTCACAACCGCGTGGTTTGGTCCCTTAAGACCATTACGGATCGAGACATTTCCGGAAATCAGGTTGATCAGGCAGCGCGGAATGAAGAACGGGCTGACCCGACGCACACCGCGCTCATGCATGACAATAGATTCTTTCTGAATGCCGGGCAGTCCGCCAATGCCAGCACCGGTCAGAATACCGGTTCGCCATTGATCTTCGTCACTTGTTGGCTTCCATCCGGAATCTTCCAGCGCCATTTCAGCGGCGGCAATGCCATAAAGAATAAAGTCATCAATCCGGCGACGTTCTTTGGCCGTCATCCAGTCATCAGGATTGAAGGTGCCATTGGTGCCATCACCGCGGGGAACTTCACAGGCGATGCGCGAAGAAAGGTCTTTTGCATCAAAGCGGGTGATCGGTCCGGCACCGGACTCTCCGGCGATAAGACGCTTCCAGGTTTCTTCGACACCCGAAGCCAGCGGGGTAACAAGCCCCAATCCAGTAACTACTACACGTCTCATCATAATAACTTCCTTTTCATTGCAAGGACATAATATATATTAAAAAAGCAGAATACACCAAGAATAACAAGACCGCGAGCGCCTTATCTTTACAATTAAAAGACAGAGTGCTTCGCGGCCATAATTATTTTGCCATATCTCGCGATATCAGGCAACAGCGACTGCTGTATTAAGCGTTAGCGCTGATAAAATCGATAGCATCTTTAACGGTAAGGATTTTTTCAGCAGCATCATCAGGAATTTCGCAACCGAATTCTTCTTCAAATGCCATAACGAGTTCAACAGTGTCCAGGCTATCAGCGCCAAGATCATCGATAAAGCTTGAAGTTTCTGTCACTTTGTCGTCTTCGACGCCCAAATGTTCTACAACAATCTTTTTAACGCGTTCAGCTACATCACTCATAATTCTATCCCTATTTTAGGGGGCTTCTTCAAGCCCGGGTTTTGATAATCACAGAACCAGTATTTAATACTCTATTTTCCTTTTACAAGCAAAAGCAATAAAAAAACTGAATTCCTATATAATAATGGACTTTGAATTAACCAAGCCGTTCATTCATCGGAGGCTTCCTAGCACATTAAGTCCGTAGTTGCCAAGAATAAATGAACTATAATATCAGATCATGGCCATTCCGCCATTGATATGAAGGGTTTGTCCCGTCACATAGGCTGCTTCACTACTGGCCAGATACAACACACCGGCAGCAATTTCATCACCAAGACCTAAGCGTTTCATCGGCACACTGACCAGCAGGCCGTTTTTCTGGTCATCCGTGAGCACATCAGTCATCGGGCTTTCGATAAAGCCGGGTGCGACACAGTTCACAGTAATGTTACGGGAGGCTAGCTCCTGGGCCAGACTCTTGGTCATGCCGATCATGCCAGCCTTGGACGCCGCATAGTTGGCCTGACCCGGGTTGCCGGTAACGCCGACGATGGAGGTGATATTAATTACCCGGCCATAGCGGCGCTTCATCATGCCGCGCATCAGACCCTGGGTTAATTTAAAGGCCGCCTTAAGGTTGACCTGCATCACATCGTCCCATTCGGCATCTTTCATGCGCATGGCGATATTGTCGCGGGTAATACCGGCATTATTGACTAGGATATCGACCTGGCCCATGGCCTGCTCCGCTGCCTTTGGCAGGGCGGCAACAGACTCAGGATCGGACAGATTGGCCGGTACCACAAAGGCACCCTCGCCCAGTTCCGCCGCCAGAGCTTCCAAAGGCTCAATCCGGGTGCCGGACAGGGCGACTTTGGCGCCGTTACTGTGCAGGACGCGGGCGATGGCACTGCCCAGTCCGCCGGATGCCCCGGTGACCAGCGCACATTTACCGTCTAAATTAAACATATGGTATTCTCCGTCTTGATTATGATTTTAGGGATTGAGCAAAGGCTTCGAGGTCCGCCGGGCTTTGCAGAGACACCCCTTTGATGTCACGACAAATACGACGCACCATGCCGCTCAGAACTTTTCCGGTCCCGGCTTCGATAAGATGCTCAACACCAAGCTCATTCATTTTCAAAATTGATTCCCGCCAGCGCACCCGGCCCGTGACCTGCTCCACCAGATATTTCCGGATATTCTCAGGATCACTTTCCGGCGCGGCGGTGACATTGACAATCACCGGCACGATCGGTGCGGAAATAACAGTATCCGCCAAAGCTTCAGCCATCTCGGCGGCGGCGGGCTGCATCAGGGAACAATGGAACGGCGCACTAACCGGCAGCAGTATCCCTCGTTTCGCGCCTTTTTCCTTGGCGATGACAATAGCGCGCTCCACGGCAGCCTTATGACCACTAATCACCACCTGGCCATCGGCATTATCATTGGCCGCAGTGCAAACCTCACCCTGAGCAGCTTCGGCGGCAACCTCTACGGCCACATCAAAATTCAGSCCCAGCAGKGCRGCCATGGCCCCGATRCCAACCGGCACCGCACGCTGCATGGCTTCGCCRCGYAATTTCAACAGYCGWGCCGTATCRGTSAGGCTAAKMGCCCCRGASGCSGTCAGRGCKGAATAYTCACCCAGGGAATGACCGGCCACATARGCCGCTACWTCACCRAGYTTMACGTCAAARTCTTTTTCCAGAACCCGCATCACCGCRATRCTTGAGGCCATCAGGGCCGGYTGGGCRTTWTGGGTCARSGTYAGMTCATCCTGGGGSCCTTCAAACATCAARSCRGACARRTTTTGCCCGAGGGCATCATTTATTTCTTCAAAAACCTGGGCSGCAACRGGCATATTTTCTGMCAGTTCYTTYCCCATACCGACGRYCTGACTACCCTGGCCGGGAAAAACAAATGCACGWGTCATAATRTKGAAWTCCTTTTGRTGTTTATTTNCATGCWAGTGTCATAGCAATTAGSCCCKKAAAWGTCGACCTTATAGANGGGANMAACRGGGCTTATTTTARCGGAWTTWWCAGGRSRSCGAAAAAAWYCCTRAAAAAGRCCKCWTATCCCTTGTCATTRCTGACCTTTCCTGTATATTGCGCCGCGTCAGGGTGTTCTYGWWAGGGAACGCCTCGGTATGCTGTGTCGGTTAATTATATAATGTGACGATTTGATATTCGTAATCACCCCGCSCTAAAAACCGTTAAATGACCTTTAAATACAAGGAGTAGCCTGCGAATGGCTTTTTATGAACATATATTTATCGCGCGCCAGGATATCCAACCTCAACAGGTTGAAGCGATTACCAAAGATTTAACAAAAATCGTTGAAGACAATGGCGGCAAAGTWACCAAGACTGAGCAATGGGGTCTDCGGTCCCTGGCGTATCGGATTAAAAAATACAAAAAAGGTCACTATGTCCTGTTGAACATTGATGGTTCTGCTGATGCACTTGGTGAACTGGAAAGAAACGAACGTCTTCATGAAGAYATYGTCCGTTTCATGACCATTCGGGTTGAAGAACTGGAAGCCGGTGATTCTGTTGTTCTGCGCTCTAAAGATCGCGAAGGTCGCCCTTCMCGGTACGAAGGCAGAGACAGYCGCCCAAACCGTTTTGAAAAAAAGRCTGACTCATCTGCGTCMGCTAAACCCACTAGCGCTGCTAAAGAATAGGAGAACATCACATGGCTGAACAACGTTCCGGTGGCGGAAATACCCGTCGCCCHTTCTTCAGACGTCGCAAAACCTGTCCTTTCTCTGGTGCCAATGCCCAGACAATYGACTATAAAGAYGTSCGTCTTYTSASCAAATTYATTTCCGARCGTGGMAARATTGTSCCRAGCCGYATCACYGCYGTTTCMACAAAGAAACARCGYSAAYTGGCCAAAGCMATCAAACGCGCMCGYAAYYTGGCACTTMTGCCATAYATCGTKMAATAGGGRGAAYGAAMCATGGAAATCATMCTTCTTGAACGBGTTCGYAAACTDGGMCARATYGGYGAYRYYGTAACYGTMAAARAYGGTTATGCWCGSAAYTWTCTSYTRCCTMAGAAAAAAGCYCTYCGSTCTAACAAAGCAAACCGGGCTTATTTCGAAACTCAGCGCGTTGAAATCGAAACCAGAAACCTTGAAGCTAAGACTGAAGCGGAAGCCGTAGCAGTTAAACTTGACGGTGTATCCGCAGTGATCATCCGTCAGGCTGGCGAAGCCGGCAACCTTTATGGTTCCGTCACCGCCCGTGATATTGCTGATGCTCTTGGTGAACAGGATCTGAAAGTGGCCCGGAATCAGGTCACTATGGATCATTCCATTAAATATCTTGGAATATACACCATTCAGATCAAACTTCATGCTGAAGTATCCACTGGTATTGAAATTAATATCGCCCGCTCCCCTGAAGAAGCTGAAATGCAGGCCAAGGGACTTGATGCCAAAACGGCTGAAGAAGAGCTGGACGTTTCTGTTGAAGATTACTTCGAAAACGAAGAAGATTTTGACGCAGGTGACGATGCCGAAAGCGAAGAAGAAACGGCTGAAGAAGCTGTTGCTGAAGACGCTGAAGCTGAGGAAGAAAAAAGCGAATAATTACCGCTTAATTTCTAAAAATTATGAAAAGGGCTGCCTTAACCGGCAGCCCTTTTTTTGCCTAACATTCCACCTATTCATTTGCTATAGTCGATTCGCATAAGGGATATATAAAATTACATGACAGACTTTCCAGACATTCCATTTGACGATAGCATTCCGGACGATAATGTTGTCGCCTATGATGACAGTTCCTTTCGTCAGATTCCCCATAATCTGGAGGCGGAACAGGCTTTGCTCGGCGCGATTCTGGTCAATAATGATGCGCTGGAGAGGGTTCAGGATTTCCTCACCCCAGATCATTTTATCAACCCCGCCCATCAGAATATTTATCAGGCCTGCCTGAAACTGATCGAAAAGGGCTTGATTGCCTCACCGGTCACCCTGAAGCCCTACTTCGAAAATGAAGAGAGTCTGGCCGAAATTGGCGGCGCAGAATATCTCGCCCGGCTCGCGACAGCGGCCGTGACCATCATTAATACCGCCGAATATGGCCAGATCATCCAGCAGATGGCCCTTAAACGGGAATTGATCACGGTCGGCACAGATATCGTCAACGGTGCCTATGAGCATGACGTGGACAAGACCGCCCAGGACCAGATCGAAGACGCGGAAAAACATCTCTACTCTCTGGCCGAACAGGGCACATCCGAGGGCGGATTTAAAGACTTTGCCGCCTCCTCCAGCGCAGCGGTCAAAAACATTGAACGGGCCTTCAAGCGCGGCGGAAAACTGGCCGGAAAGACCACCGGTTTTGACAGTATCAACCGCAAAATCGGCGGCCTGCATAATTCGGATTTGATGATCATCGCCGGACGTCCGGCCATGGGCAAAACCGCCCTGGCGACCAATATAGCCTTTAATACCGCCAAAGCCTACCGGGATGATATGGAACTGGGCATTTCCCATGAGGATACCAAGGGGGCCGTCGTCGCCTTCTTTTCCCTGGAAATGGCCGCCGACCAGCTGGCCGCCCGTATTCTGGCCGAACAGGCCAACCTGTCATCACAAGACCTGCGTCAGGGTAAGCTCACCCAGGAGCAATTCAACAAACTGGCCCGGACCGCCCAGGACCTTGAAGAACTACCGCTCTTCATTGATGATACCGCGTCTTTAAGCATCGGGGCTTTGAGAACCCGTGCCCGCCGGCTGAAACGTCAGCATGGTCTGGGCCTTGTCATTGTCGACTATCTGCAACTGCTGTCTGGATCGGGCCGCGGCGGTCGAGGACCGGAAAACCGGGTTCAGGAAGTTTCCGAGATTACCCGGGGACTCAAGGGCCTGGCAAAGGAACTTTCCATACCCGTCATTGCCCTGTCCCAGCTCAGCCGTAATGTTGAAGCCCGGGACAACAAACGTCCGCTACTATCTGACCTTCGGGAATCCGGATCCATTGAGCAGGATGCGGATATGGTGACCTTCGTTTACCGGCCGGAATATTATCATAATCTGATCCAGCCCGATGAAGGCACTCCGGAACATATCGACTGGCTGGTTAAGGGCGAAGAACTTTATGGTCGGGCCGAATTCATCATCGCCAAACAGCGTCATGGCCCAACCGGTAAAATCGACCTCATGTTCGAAGCCAGTATCACCAAATTCTCTGATCTTCCTGAATCTGATAGCCGTTTGCCGGAGCAAAATAGTTGATCAAGGCCCTGGACTTTCCAACCGATGCCCAGGCAACCCTGACGGTCAACCTCAAGGCCATCGTTGATAACTATAAAAGATGTCGCGCACTGGCTGGCGGAACTGATTGTGCGGCCATGGTCAAGGCCGACGCCTATGGCATGGGCATTGAACAGGTGGCCCCGGTCTTGTACCACAAAGCTGGCTGCCGGATTTTCTTCGTCGCCAATTTAACCGAGGCCATAACCCTGCGCAGCTTTGTGCCAGAATCAACCATTTATGTCCTGAACGGTTTCTTTCCCGGCCATGGGGAGTATTTCACCCGTCACAATATCCGGCCGGTCCTCAATGACCTGGACCAGATCAGACTGTGGGCGGAGATGACCCCGGAAGCACGCCCGCCCTGTGCCGTTCATTTTGATACCGGCATCAACCGCCTGGGTCTCACACCGGCTGAAACCGATCTTTTCATCAAGGATATCGCCTTACGCTCACAACTTGACATCGCCCTTGTCATGAGCCATCTGGCCTGTTCCGATGATCGGTTAAATCCGTTGAATGCCCGGCAGCTGGCAGATTTTACTGCTATCACCCGGCATTTTCCCGACATCCCAGCCAGCTTGGCTAATAGCGGCGGCATTCTGCTGGGGCCGGACTATCATTTTGATCTGGTGAGGCCTGGCCTGCTGATGTTTGGCGGTAATCCGGGCAAGCACACCATACCAGAGAGGATCAGGCCGGCCTTCCGGATTACCGGCAAGATATTGCAAATTCGCCAGCTGGAGACCGGGCAATCAGTGGGCTATGGCAGCACATGGACCGCTGACAGGCCCTGCCATATTGCCACCATAAACATTGGCTATGCAGATGGTTACCTGCAGGTGTTCAATAACTGTGGCCAGGCTTTTGCCAAGGGTACCCTGCTGCCCATCGTTGGTCGTGTGTCCATGGATATGATCGCGGTTGATGTGACAGACATAGAAATTGGAACAGGCAGTGATGTTGAACTTCTCGGGGAACATATAACACTTGAAATGGCGTCGGAAGTCTCTACCCTAAGCCAATATGAAATCCTGACTGGGGTCAGGGAAAGATACCAAAGAATTTACAAATAAGAGTTAGGTATTTACATGAATTTTCTTGCCGTCATCGGACGGGTTGTATTCAGCTTTTTACAGGCTACGGGACGCCTGGGAATATTCGCTTCAACCGCCATATCCCATATGTTTACACCGCCCTTTTATTTCCGGTCTTTGCTCCGGCAGATGATGGCGATTGGCTATTATTCCCTGCCTGTGGTGGGCCTAACTGCCCTGTTTACTGGTGCCGCCCTTGCGCTCAACATCTTTGAAGGCGGCTCACGGTTTAATGCCGAAAGTGCCTTGCCCAGCATTGTGGTGATCGGTATCGTCCGGGAGCTCGGCCCTGTGCTCTGCGGCCTGATCGTTGCCGGACGGGTCAGTGCCTCCATGGCCGCCGAACTGGGCACCATGCGGGTCACCGAACAGATCGATGCCATGGTCACCCTGTCCACAGACCCGTTTAAATATCTGATCGCGCCCCGGATAATAGCCACCACCCTGATGATGCCTCTCATGCTGGTGGTGGTTGCCGATAGCATCGGCGTCATGGGTGGCTTCCTGATTGCCACCGGCAAGCTCGGCTTTAATCCCGGCAATTACATGGCCTTAACCATGAGTTTCCTCGAAGCAACTGATATCTATGCCAGTCTGACCAAGGCGGCGGTGTTCGGCTTCTTCATCTCTCTGATGGGCTGTTATCATGGGTATCACAGCAAGGGCGGTGCCCAGGGGGTTGGCATTGCCACCACCAATGCGGTGGTCTCCGCCTGTATGCTCATTCTTCTCACAAACTATCTGGTTACGGAGATATTTTTCGCATCATGACTGTTACGCCAAAAATAAGCCTCAAAGGCCTTCATAAAGAATTTGGCCCCAAGGTCGTGCTCGATAGCGTTGATCTTGACGTTAAACCGGGCGAGTCCATGGTTATCATTGGCGGGTCAGGCTCCGGCAAATCGGTAACCCTGAAATGCATCCTAGGCTTGTTGCATCCGGACCGGGGCAGCATCAAGGTTGACGGCGAGGAAACTGTGGGCCTGCGCGGTAAAGGCCGCAAGCGCCTGCAACGGAAATTCGGCATGCTGTTTCAGGGGGCCGCTCTGTTCGACAGCCTGCCGGTCTGGGAAAATATCACCTTTGGCCTGCTGGCGGAAAGTAAGATCACCCGCAGGGATGCGGTAGAGGTTGCGGTGGAGAACCTGCGCATGGTTGGCCTCAGCCCCGATGTGGCCCACTTAAGCCCGTCCGAGCTGTCCGGCGGCATGCAGAAGCGGGTCGGCCTGGCTCGCGCCATTGCTAATAAGCCGGAAATCATCTTTTTTGACGAGCCGACCACCGGCCTTGACCCGATCATGGCCGATGTGATCAATGAATTGATTGTCGAGCGGGTGAAAGACATGGGCGTCACCGCCCTAACCATTACCCATGACATGTCCAGCGTCCGCAAGATCGCCGATAAAGTCGCCATGATCTATCATGGCAACATCATCTGGACCGGCCCGCGCAGCGACATTGATCACAGTGGCAACGCTTATGTGGATCAATTCATCCACGGCAAAGCCGAAGGCCCGATCCAGATGGATCTGCTCAAGGCATAAACATGGCAAAATCAAGAAAATCATTCGTCTGTCAGTCCTGCGGCGCCACCACCGGCAAATGGGCTGGCCAGTGCGAAGCCTGCAATGATTGGAACTCGATCGTCGAGGAAGAGAACCTGACCCATCCGTCAGGGCTCGGCAAGGGACAGCCCAGCCAGTCCAAAGGCCGGATAATTACCCTCAGCGATCTTGAAGGCGAAGATGCCCCCCCACCCCGAATGATCTCCGGCATCAGTGAATTTGACCGGGCCTGTGGTGGCGGGCTGGTTCCTGGCTCCGCGATCCTGATCGGCGGCGATCCTGGCATCGGCAAGTCAACTATTCTACTGCAAGCCGTCGGCAAACTGGCGGCGGGCGGCACCAAAACCATATACATATCGGGCGAAGAATCCGTTTCTCAGGTCCGCATGCGGGCCAAACGTCTGGGGCTTAGCCAGTGTCCGGTCCGGCTCGGCTCCGAAACCAACCTGCGCGACATCCTGACCACCCTCGATAAAGAACCCGGCCTTCAGGTGGTGGTGATCGACAGTATCCAGACCATGTATGCCGATACGGTCGGCAGCGCACCAGGGACCGTGACCCAGGTCCGCACCTGCGCCCAGGAGTTGATCCGCTATGCCAAGCGCAAGAATGTCTGTATCTTCCTGGTTGGTCATGTCACCAAGGACGGTCAGATTGCCGGCCCCCGGGTTCTGGAGCATATGGTCGATACGGTGTTGTATTTTGAAGGCGACCGTGGCCACCAGTTCCGCATCCTGCGCGCGGTGAAAAACCGTTTTGGTGCTACCGATGAAATTGGCGTCTTTGAAATGAGCGACCTTGGCCTGCAGGAAGTTCCCAACCCCTCCGCGCTCTTTATCGGCAACCGATCCGGCGATATCAGCGGCTCGGCGATTTTTGCCGGCATGGAAGGTTCGCGGCCGATGCTGGTCGAAATACAGGCCCTGGTCGCCCCGTCCACCCTCGGACAGCCGCGCCGCGCCGTGGTTGGCTGGGACAATGGTCGCCTGGCTATGATCATCGCCGTCCTTGATGCCCGCTGCGGATTGGGACTTGGGGCCTATGATATTTATCTGAATGTTGCCGGCGGCCTGCGCATAACGGAACCCGCTGCTGATATGGCGGTCGCTGCCGCCTTAATATCGTCACTTTCTGATCGTCCAATACCCGAAGAAACCATATTGTTTGGTGAGATCAGCCTGTCCGGGGAAATCAGACCGGTTTCCCAGGCCGAGGCCCGGATCAAGGAATCGTCTAAACTTGGCTTTGCCCAGGCCTATATGCCCGCAAATATCAAACTCAAGGGCAAGGGTCTAAAGCTGATGGAGCTAGACCAAATCACCAAATTAGTCGATCTTGTCGCCCAAGATGCGTTACAATGAACAGGACCCTTTTCGATGAATGAGTTATTCCAAGGTTTAACCTTCAATCCCCTGGACGCAACGGTGGTGGTCATCTTGATCATCTTTGGCATCGCCTCCTATGTCAGGGGCTTTACCGCCGCCGCCCTGACCCTGGCCGCCTGGGGCGGATCTTTCGTCATCACCAGCACACTGGCCCCCAAGGCCATCCCCCATGTCCGTGAAATGGTTCAGCCCGATATTATGGCCTATGTGGTGACTTATGCTGTCATGTTTGCTTTGAGCCTGTTGGTGCTGAAAATGATCGCCGGCATCATCGGCAGCTTTGTCAGAAACAGTAATATTGGCTCCCTGGACAGCGCCATGGGACTGTTGTTTGGCCTGTTCACCGGCATGTTTGTCATCAGCGCCATTTATATGCTGACCACACCCTTCATCTCGGAAAATAATCAGCCCAACTGGTTTCAGGTCGCCAAGTCCCGGCCCCTGATCCAATATGGTGCCAGCATGATCTCTGCCATGAACCCCTATTTTGATGAGCTGGACATGGAGGAAAAGCGTAAAGACCTTGAAGCCATTGAACGCATGAAAAAGATGATCCCCTCTTTCCCGACAAACGGCAATAAAGACGATAAAACCAAAAATTATAAAAAAGAAAACCAGGAAGAAATGGACCGGTTATTTGAGAAACTGTCGAATAGCTAAAAAAAGGTTTCCTTATGCCATAATAGGCCATATAACGCCCTCAAATACAATTTTGACCAAAGTCCCCTTTGATAAGTTGGTTTTTTATATATGACAGATCGAAATCTCCCGCCGCTCACTCTAGACCCTTTTGTCCCCCATCTGTTCGAGGAAGACAAATTTCACGATGAATGCGGGGTTTTCGGTATCTATAACCACGCTGAATCAGCCGCCCATACGGTGCTCGGCCTTCATGCCCTACAGCACCGGGGACAGGAGGCAGCCGGGATCGTTGCCTCTGACGGGGAACAGTTCCACTCTCATAAATCCCTCGGCCATGTATCCGATAACTTCAATAGCCAGCCGGTCATTGAATCCCTGCCGGGAAATTCAGCCATTGGCCATGTGAGATATTCCACCGCCGGCGGCGCGGGTATGCGCAATATCCAGCCCCTGTTCGCCGATCTGTCCACCGGCGGCTTTGCCGTCGCTCATAATGGTAACCTGACCAACGCCAGGACCCTGCGCCACCTTCTGGTCAGCAAGGGAGCAATTTTCCAGTCAACCACTGATTCAGAAGTGATCATTCATCTGGTCGCCACCAGCACTTACCTGACCCTCCGGGATCGCCTGATTGATGCCCTGCGCCGGATTGAGGGGGCTTTTGCCATCGTCGCCCTGAGCAAGGATCTCCTGATTGGTGCCCGTGACCCCCTGGGTGTCCGACCGCTGGTCTTGGGTAAAATGTCCGACAGCAGCTATATCTTCGCGTCAGAGACCTGTGCCCTGGATATTATTGGCGCAGAATATATCCGGGATATTGAACCCGGCGAGCTGGTAACCATCGATAAAGACGGCCTGCATTCCTCGAAACCCTTCCCGGCCCAAAAACCCCGGGCCTGTATTTTTGAACAGGTCTATTTCTCCCGGCCCGACAGCCTGTCCGACGGCAAAAGCATCTATAAAGTCCGCAAAAACATTGGTGTTGAGCTGGCCAGGGAATCAAAAGTCAATGCCGACCTTGTGGTTCCGGTACCGGATTCCGGCACCCCGGCTGCCATTGGCTATGCCCAGGAAGCCGGCATTCCCTTTGAACTGGGCATCATCCGCAATCATTATGTCGGACGGACCTTCATTGAGCCCTCAGACCAGATCCGCCATCTTGGGGTCAAGCTGAAACATAATGCCAACCGGGGCGAGTTGGAAGGCAAGATCGTGGTTCTGGTTGACGACAGCATCGTGCGCGGCACCACCTCGACCAAGATCGTTGATATGGTCCGACAGGCCGGGGCCAAGGAAGTTCATTTGAGGATTGCCAGCCCCCCAACGACCCACCCCTGTTATTATGGTGTCGACACGCCGGAGCGAGACAAGCTCCTGGCCTCCAACATGACGATCGCGGAAATGACCAAACATATCGGGGCCGACAGCCTGGATTTTGTTTCCATTGATGGCCTGTACCGTGCCGTCTGTGATGCAGACCGTGATGCGGAAACGCCGCAATATTGTGACGCCTGTTTCACCGGCGACTATCCGACCCCGCTTACCGATAAAGAGCAGGATGATGCGCCCTCACAGATTTCTTTCCTCAACGAAACTCAGCCATAAAAATGACAAAAAAACTCGACGGTAAAGTCGCCCTTATTACGGGAGCCACCCGCGGCATTGGTGCCGGCGTGGTCTTGGAACTGGCCCGTGAAGGCGCCCATATCATCATGGTAGGCCGGACCACTGGCGCTCTGGAAGAGATGGATGACGCGGTGCGGGAACTGGGCGCAGAAAGCACTCTGGTGCCCCTTGACCTGACCGATTTTGACGCCATTGACCGTCTGGGCGGCCATGTGGCGTCCCAGTGGGGCAAGCTTGATATTCTGATCGGTAATGCCGGTATCTTAGGGCCTATCAGCCCACTCGGCCATATCCCGCCCAAAGAGTGGGACAAATTGATGGCCATAAACGTCACGGCAAATTACCGCCTGATCCGGTCTTTTGATCCCCTTCTGAGGGCGGCTGACGCCGGACGGGCGATCTTTGTCACCTCTACTGTGGCTGAAGACTGCCGGGCTTACTGGGGCGGTTACGCGACCACCAAGGCGGCTGTTAACTGTATGGTCAAGACCTACGCCCTGGAAGTGGCCAACACCACCAATATCAAGGCTAACATCATCAATCCCGGGCCGATCCGCACCAGCATGCGCGCCGCCGCCATGCCGGGCGAAGATCCGGAAATCCTGGATACGCCCCATGACATAGCGCCGCTGTTCGTAAAAATGGCCCTGCCCGGTTTTCAGGCCAATGGCGAGATCATTTCCTACGCCGACTATAAAGCCGGTGTCTATGGTGATATGTTTTAAAGAATAATGTAACTGTATTCTGCCCCCATCGTCACCCTGAATTCATTTCAGGGTCCATGGTTGACAGCCCCTTTATGTCATTCCCACGCAGGTGGGAATCTAGGGGGATCAAGACGTCTTCTTCGAAGTCATTGTTAGTTTAGCTGGATTCCCACCTGCGTGGGAATGACAATGGAAGTGGTTAGTATATACTATCTTTTTTCCCAAGTAGTTCCGTTAGGCCCATCAAGTAAGAATATACCCCCCTTGGAAAGCTTCTTGCGGATTTCATCAGCACGGACAAAGTTTTTATTCTTTTTGGCATCTGCACGTTCCTGAATTAATTTTTTAATATATTCCCCTTCATCTACATGACCAAGTAAATAGGTTTTACCAAACCACTCATTATTTGGTTTTTCCAACACACCAAACAGATTGGCTGCCGCCTTCAACTGTTGCTTCGCCAGATCATCACTGACAGCCTTTTTCGCCAGCGCATTCAACTCGGCGATGGCTTTCGGGGTGTTCAGATCATCGCGCAGGGCATCAAGAAAGACTTCCGGCACCGGAACACCTGTCGCGTCAACACCGTCGGTCAGGCGGTACCAGCGGTCCAGTTGGCGCTGGGCCTGTTTAATACCGTCGCGACTGAAATCCACCGGCTGGCGGTAATGGGCCGACAGCAGGCTCATACGGATCGCCTCACCCTTGCCAGGGAATTCTTCCTCCAGATCATGGACAGTGATATAATTGCCCAGTGATTTAGACATTTTTTCGCCGTTAACCGTCAGATAGCCGTTATGCATCCAGTAATTGGCCAGCGGGGCCCCGTCATGGGCACAGCGGCTCTGGGCGATTTCATTTTCATGATGGGGAAAGATCAAATCCAGCCCGCCGCCATGAATATCGATGGTCTCACCAAAATTATCCTCGATCATGCAGCTGCATTCCAGATGCCAGCCCGGACGACCCCGGCCCCAGGGACTGTCCCAGCCCGGCTGATCATCACTGGATGGTTTCCACAGGATAAAATCGGCGGCATCTTTTTTGTAAGAAGCAACCTCAACCCGGGCTCCGGCGATCATGTCTTCCAATTTCCGGCCAGACAGCTCGCCGTAATTTTCCATGCTTGGCACCGCAAACAGCACATGGCCGTCCTGCTCGTAGGCATGGCCTTTGGTGATCAGGTCAGCGGTCATGGTGATCATCTGAGCAATATAGTCGGTGGCCTTCGGGGTGATATCGGGCGGTCCGGCATTGAGCGCCGCCATGTCCTCGGCATAAATCCGGGCATATTTTTCGGTGATCTCTGAAATAGCCATGCCGCTCTTCTGGGAGGCCTCAATGATCTTGTCATCAATATCAGTGATGTTGCGGGCATAGGTGACCTTAGGGTAGTCATGACGCAGCAGGCGCACCAGCTGATCAAACACCACCACCGGCCGGGCATTGCCCACATGAGCGTAGTTATAGACCGTCGGGCCACAGACATAAATCGTCACATGATCCGGGTTGATCGGCTTAAAGTCTTCTTTCCGCTTACTAAGCGTATTATATATCTTAAGGCTCATGCGGTTTTACCCAGAAGGCGGGCCTTGACGATTTCCGGATCAATCAGCGGCAACAACAAGCCCATTTCCGGACCGTGATCCATGCCGGTGATCGCCTGACGCAGGGGCATGAATAACGCCCGGCCTTTGGCTCCGGTCGCTTCCTTGACTGCCGTGGTCCAGCTTTTCCAGCTTGTCGCATCCCACGGGGCGGCGGGCAGCAGCTCTGCCGCCTGGGCCGCAAAGGCCGGATCAGCAATAACGGGTTCAAGTGGCCCCTTAACAATCACCTTCAACTCATTAATATCATTGAGCTTAGTGATGTTGCCCCGACCAATGGTCCACAGGGCCTCATCGACACCATCCAGACGGTCCGCCACGGCGGCGAAGTCGGTCTGATGAAGGATTTTAGCATTAAGGATCTCAAGATCCTTAGGGTCAAACTTGGCAGACGACCGGCTGTATTTTGCAAAATCAAAGCCATCGATTAAGGGCTTGATAGAAGTCATGGGCTCAATGGACTCAGAAGATCCGAGCCGGGCCAGCAGGCTGTTGATGCTCATGGCTTCCAGCCCGTCTTCATCCCGGTAGGACTGGATGCTGGCGGTGCCCAGACGTTTGGACAGGCCTTCGCCCCCGGCGCCGGTCAGCAGGGAGAAATGAGCATATTCCGGGGCACTTCCGCCCAGGGCTTCAAACAGCTGGGTCTGGACCGCACTGTTGGCTGCATGGTCTTCGCCGCGCATGATATGGGTAATGCCAAAGTCAATGTCATCGACAACGGAAGGCAGCGTATAGAGGAAACTACCATCTTCCCGGATCAGGACCGGATCACTGAGGGCGGCCAGATCAAAGCTCTGGCGCCCTTTGACCAGATCCTGCCATTCGACGCGGGCCGGCAGGTCAAGCTTGAACCGCCAATGGGCTTTGCGGCCTTCGGCCCCAAAATCGGCCTTTTCCGCGTCAGTCAGCGCCAGTCCCGCCCGGTCATAAACCGGCGGCTTGCCCTGGCCGAGCTGGACTTTACGTTTCAGTTCCAGCTCCTGCCCGGATTCATAACAGGCATACAGGCGGCCATCGGCTTTCAGTTTATCCCGGGCTTGTTCATAGCGGTCAAACCGATCCGACTGACGGGCTGTTTCGTCCCAGTTGAGGCCGAGCCAGGTCAGGTCCCGTTCAATGGCCTCGGCAAAGGCTTCTGTGGAGCGGGCCACGTCCGTATCATCCATGCGCAACAGGAAGGTGCCACCAACCTTGCGGCAGAACAGCCAGTTAACCAGGGCTGTGCGGATATTTCCCACATGAAGCAGGCCGGTGGGGCTGGGCGCGAAACGAACTTTTACGGGTTTAGTCATCACATCTTCTCAATTCTTATGGTTATTCTTCTAAACGGGCGTTCCGAAAGCCATTGGTAATCGGGTAACGCCGGTCACGGCCAAAATTGCGCCGGGTTAATTTAACCCCGGGCGGCGCCTGACGTCTTTTATACTCCGCGATATATAGCAGATGTTCGATCCGTGCAACAGTCTCCAGGTCATGGCCTCTGGCAACAATGTCCTTGATGTGCATTTCGTCCTCAATCAGGCACTGTAGGATATCATCGAGCACGTCATAGGGTGGCAGGCTGTCTTCATCCTTCTGATCCGGTTTCAGTTCGGCAGTCGGCGGCTTGGTGATGATATTTTCAGGCATCACCTGACCTCTGGGCCCCAGGCCACCTGTGGGGTGATTTTCATTGCGCCAGGTGCTGATCGCAAAGACATCGGTTTTATACAGGTCCTTGATCACCGAATAGCCGCCGCACATATCGCCGTACAGGGTGGCATAGCCTACGGACATTTCGGACTTGTTGCCGGTGGTCAGCAGCATATAGCCAAATTTGTTGCTGATCGCCATCAGCATCACGCCGCGGATTCGGGACTGCAGGTTTTCTTCGGTCGTATCCTGTTCCGTGCCGGCGAATTGCCCGGCCAGCATGGTATCATAGGCCTGAACCGCCGGTTCAATGGGGATATTGTCAATGCGCGCCCCGATCCAGTCAGCACAGACGGCCGCGTCGATCAGGCTTTCCTCGCTGGTATATTTTGACGGCATCATCACCAGATGAACATTTTCCGCCCCAAGCGCATCGACAGCGACAATGGCGCTGATCGCGCTGTCAATACCGCCGGACATGCCCAACACAATACCGGGAAAGTGGTTCTTCCGGACATAATCCCGCAGGCCCAGAACCATGGCCAGATACAGGGCCTCATAGCCCACCGGCACGTCATGAACATCAGTCTGGTCACAGGACCAGGCGCCAACGTCTTTGCGCCAGGTGGTGAGAGTGAGGCTTTCCTGCCAGCTCATGGCACGGGCAGCAAGCACGCCGTCCCGGTTGAGGGCGAAGGCCCCACCATCAAAGGCCAGCTCATCCTGTCCACCGACCTGATTAACATAGATCAGCGGCAGGCCGGTCTCGGTGATCCGGGCTTCGGCCAGGGTCTGCCGTTCATTGTATTTATCCTGTTCAAAGGGGGAGCCATTGAGCACGATCAGAATTTCGGCCTGATTCCGGATCAGGGCCCCCGAAACCTCCGGCTGCCACATATCCTCGCAGATCATCACCCCGAGCTTTACGCCCCGGAAGGTGACCGCTTTCGGCTCCGGTCCGGCGGCAAAGACCCGCTTTTCATCGAAGACCCCGTAATTGGGCAAGTCAGCTTTGTGACGGATGGCGGCAATCCTGCCCTGGTCGAGCAGAATAGCCGAATTATACAGCAACCCACCTTCGCGCCAGCAGGAACCGATCAGCATCGCCGGACCGCCATCTGCGGACAGGGCAGCCAGTTCAGCCACCTTGTCCATGGCTGCCTTCTGGAAGGCGCCTTTCAGGACAATGTCTTCCGGCGGATAGCCGATCAGGCACAATTCACTATAGATCACCAGATCAGCGCCCTGCCCCCGGGCCGTCTCGCGGGCTGCTACGATCTTGTCATAATTCCCTGACAGGTCACCGACCGTCGGGTTCAGGCTCGCAAGAGCAAATTTTACCTGATCCATAACTCCCAAATCTCTTTAAGTAAAAAAAGATCAGGCCTGTGCGGTTTCAGCTTTGACTTGTAGTGCCAGGGCCTGACGTTCCTCTTTTAAACTTTCTGCAATCAAAAAGGCAAGCTCAAGCGACTGGCTGGCGTTCAGCCGGGGGTCACAGAAGGTCCGGTAACGGTCGCCGAGCTTCTCATCAGTGATCGCTTCGGCACCGCCGGTGCATTCAGTGACATCCTGACCGGTCATCTCAAAGTGAATGCCGCCAGCATAGGTTCCTTCAGCTCGGTGGACCCGGAAGAAACGGCGGATTTCCGCCAGAACCTGATCGAAAGGCCGGGTCTTGAAACCGGTGGAGGATTTAATGGTATTGCCGTGCATCGGGTCAGAAGACCAGACAACCTGACAGCCTTCTGCCTGAATTCGGCGGATAACTGGGGGGAGTTTTTCCTCCAGAAGGTCCGCGCCCATGCGACAGATTAAAGTGATCCGTCCGGCCTCATTTTGCGGGTTCAGCTTGTCCAGGATGCGAATCAAGTCATCCATATCCGTGGTCGGCCCGACTTTCACGCCGAGCGGGTTGCCAATTCCGGATAAAAACTCAATATGAGCTTCGTCCAAAATGCGCGTCCGGTCGCCGACCCACAACATATGACCGGAGGTATCATACCAGCGGCCGGTAGTGCTATCAACGCGGGTCAGGGCTTCCTCATACCACAGCAGCAGAGCCTCATGGGAGGTGTAGAAATCAGTACCGCTTAATTCACGGGACTCCGGATCGACACCGCAAGCTTTCATAAAGCCGAGCGCTTCATCAATGCGGGTCGCCATATCGGAATATTTCTGGGCAGCCGAGCTATTACCGACAAATTCCAGGTTCCACTGATGAACCTTATGCAGGTTGGCATATCCCCCTTGAGCAAAGGCCCGCAGCAGATTCAAGGTCGAGGCGGACTGGCCATAGGCTCTCAGCATGCGCTTCGGGTCAGGAATACGAGACTCTGGGGTAAAGTCCAGCCCGTTGATGATATCGCCGCGGTAGCTGGGCAATTCCACGCCATCAATGGTTTCAAAATCAGAACTGCGCGGCTTGGCAAACTGGCCGGCCATACGGCCAACCTTAATCACGGGACAGGCCGCGGCAAAGGTCATCGCCACTGACATCTGCAGCAGGACCCGGAAGGTATCCCGGATGTTATCCGCATGAAACTCATCAAAACTTTCGGCACAGTCACCGCCCTGCAGCAAAAAGGCCTTGCCTTCTGCCACCTGGCCCAGCTGTGCTGTCAGCCGTCTTGCCTCACCGGCGAAAACCAACGGCGGGCATTTGTTCAGTTCTGCTTCTACTCTTTCCAGTTCTGCCTGATCAGCATAAACAGGAACCTGCCGTATGGCTTTTGATCTCCAACTGTCAGGTGTCCAGTTTTTACGCATTATTCTATCCATTCCTTAACTAAACCAAGGCCTCATATAGGCCCCTTCACCTTTTAATTCCACAAAAAAAGACGCCACAAGGGTATTTTCTTCTAAAAAAGATACTTTCAATAAAATATTATTTCATTAAGACAAATTCTTCCGCCGAGGATGGATGCAGGGCCACGGTGGCATCAAACTGGGCTTTTGTCGCGCCACATTTCATGGCAATGGCAATACCCTGGGCGATTTCAGCGGAATCCGGACCGATCATATGAACCCCAACCACCAGGTCGGTGGATTTCTGGACGATCATCTTCATCAGGGACCGTTCCGGCCGGCCACTGAGGGTGAATTTCATGGACCGGTATTCGGAGCGGAAAACCTTAAGGTCATCACCAAACTTTTCCACCGCCTCAGCTTCTGTCAGGCCAATGGTACCAATGGACGGCTGGGAGAAGACTGCGGTCGGGATATTTTCATAATCGACCAGTGTCGGCGTATCGTTAAACTGGGTCGCGGCCAGGGCGGCGCCTTCCCGGATCGCCACCGGGGTCAGCTGTATTTTGCCGGTGACATCACCGACGGCAAAGACATTCTCGACCGAGGTTTTAAACTGCTCATCGACGACAACAGCCCCATTGGCGGTCAGGGTAACACCGACCTCTTCAAGGCCCATGCCTTTGGTGTTAGGCACCCGGCCCGTGGCATACATCACCGCATCAACGGCCATGGTTGAGCCATCGGTCAGCGTCAGGAGCAAGCCCTCGTCGGTCTTGACGATTTCAGTGACATTGGTCCGGACCCGGACATCAACGCCTTTTTTGCCCATTTCCTCATTCAGTTTATCAGCCATATCCTGGTCAAAGCCGCGCAGAATCTGCTCGCCCCGATACAAGAGATGGGTATTGACGCCCATGCCATTGAAAATTCCGGCAAATTCCACAGCTATATAACCACCGCCGACGATGGCCAGTTTTTTAGGCAATTGCTCCAGATGGAAAGCTTCATTGGAGGTAATGGCATGCTCAATGCCCGGAATATCCGGCATTTGCGGCCAGCCTCCAGTGGCAATCAGGATTTTATCAGCCGTGACCGTCCGGGTTCCCTCAGCTGAGGTCAGCTCAATCGTATGGGCATCCAGCAAGCGGCCCCGCGCCTGAATGACCTCCACATTGTGATTATTCAGGGTTTGGATATACAAGCCATTCAAGCGGTCAATTTCTTTGTCCTTGGCGGCAATCAGGGCTGGCCAGTCAAAGGTCTGTTCCCCCCCGGACCAGCCAAATCCTTTGGAATCGCTGAAGTGGGACGAATATTCAGAGGCATAGACAAATAATTTCTTCGGCACGCAGCCCCGGATAACGCAGGTACCTCCGACCCGATAGTCTTCACAAATAGCAACCCGGGCCCCATAAGTGGACGCCATACGGCTGGCTCTGACGCCGCCTGATCCGGCACCAATGACAAAAAAATCAAAATCATACATATTATAGTTCCCTGAATATCGTTTAGAGCAAGTAGTTAACTTAAGTCCTGACGTAAAAATATCAAGTGACGGCACGTCATAATTAGTTATAATCTGCGGAATAGTTTAATCGCAAAAATTGGGGAATGCCCGTGAAAAACAAAAAACTTTTAAGCCTTGTCCTTGTCCTAGTCCTTATTCTTGGGGCGACCCCCTATTTTATTGGTAAGAAGGCACAGGAAAATATTGAGGCCCAGGCCGTTAAAATGTCCCAGGTACCGGGATACGCCATCACGCTCAAGGATTATGACCGGGGCTGGTTCACCTCACGGGCAACCCTGACCTATGGCTTTGACGACCATACCCTGACCATCCTGAAAGGCTCTGATCCTGAAGGTGACGCAGACGATGAAGAAATGGACGCCGCGACCTTTGAGGTCCTGAAACAAGGCTTGGTCTTCGATATTACCATCGCTCACGGTCCGGTAACCTTCCAAAATGGAATAAACTTTGCCTTTCTGACCCTGTCAGGAAATCTGAGGGATATTAACCATGAGAACTATATAGCCTTCAAGGAAGAATCCGGCATCACCAGCCTGATTGATCTTTTTGCCTCCGTCTCCTACGGCGGCACAACACATATCACGATGGATAGTCCGTCCTTTAAGGCAACATTTCCAACGAAAACCGGTGAAGAGCTGACCCTTGATTTTTCTGGTTTGACCATTGATGGCACCATTAATGCAAATCTTGATAAATATGAGGCCTCGGCACAGTTGGACAAATTCTCCCTGACCTCAGACACCGGCGGGCTCATCTTTAACACCATGATATCCCATGCCACGGGGACTAAAATAAATGACCATATCTGGGCCGGAAAGGGGATGTCGTCCCTGAGTGATTTTAATTTTTCTGCTCCAGAGGACGTATCTTTATCTCTGAATAATTTCACCAGCGAATATGAATTTGACAAGGAAAGTGAAACCGCCCTCACCTTTCAGGGCATATTCAAGCTGGCCTCATTGACGGTAGAAGATATTGACTTGAAAGATTTCCAATTGGGCTTTGCGCTGAACAACCTTAATCTGGAGGCCCTTACCGATTATGTAAAATCTGTCACGGACTTATATCAGGCGCCGGGTGAAGATAAATCAAGCCCAGAACAAACAGCGGCTAAAATACAAGTGATCGCCACCCGCACCGGTGAAAACCTTATCAAGGGATCACCAGAATTTATCATCAACAGTTTCAATTTCATAATGAATGATGGCTTTTTTGAAAGCGATGGCAAACTGGCCATTAACGGCGATGACCTGACCAACCTTCTTCAGTTATCCGACCCCGTCGCCCTCAATAAACGACTGACTGCCAGTGCCAATATCACCTTTGACAAAGCCCTGGCCAAAGCCATAACCACCATCGCGATCAAGAAACAAATGGCCGCCGGCGGGGTCGATATTGCCAGCATGCCCGCGGAGCAATTGGATCAGATGATCGAAATACAGACCTCAACGGCGCTTCAAGCTTTTATAGCTCAAGGATATTTTATTCAGGACGAAGAAAAATACATCAGCCATTTTGACATGAGGGATGGCCAAAGACTAATCAACGGCAAACCGCTGGCCATTCCGGGACTGTAACTTAAGGATAAGGCCTGTTACAGATTATGATTTAGTGCTCTGAAGTGATGATACCTAAGCCCCCCTTTATCTTCTCCATCCAGTGCTTAAGTCTTCTTGTCTTCTTGTCTTCTTGTCTTCTTGTCTTCTTGTCTTCTTGTCTTTTTGGCATCGCCTTGGTGGCAGAAGAGAAATTCCGAGCCACATTATGTCCAGACAAGCAAACAAAAGGCCCCGGAGATTTTCATCTCGGGGCCTTTTAGGGAATTTATTGTCTTAAGCCGCGCGGCTTGTCTTTAAGGTTTTTCTCTTGGGGGAGAAGGCTTTATTGCCGCCGTTGTCCTTGCCTTTGGGCTTGGAGGACCGGACTGGCTTTTTACCGGACAGGATTTTCTTGCCGCCGCGGACTTTCTTGCGCTCAAAATTATTGCCCTCGCCGTCATTCTTTTTGAAAGACTTTTTCTTACCAGAACCAGCCTTTACAAAATCAGACTTATCTTCTCTTTTGCTGTCCATCTTAGGCGGCTTGCCCAACAGTTTGCCCAGAACCGGGTCATCACTATAATTCTTGGCTTCAGCCGTCCAGGGGTCATAACGCGGGGCATCATTCCGGGCCGGTCTGTCCTGGTTATAGGACCGATCATTGCGGGAAGAGCGTTCCTTGTTATAAGGCCGATCATCGCGGGAAGAACGTTCCTTGTTATAAGGCCGATCATCGCGGGAAGAGCGTTCCTTGTTATAAGGCCGATCATCACGGGAAGAGCGTTCCTTGTTATAAGGCCGATCATCACGGGAAGAGCGTTCCTTATTATACGGCCGATCATCGCGGGAAGACCGTTCCTTATTATAGGGCCGATCATCACGGGAAGAGCGTTCCTTATTATACGGACGATCATCACGGGAAGAGCGTTCCTTATTATAAGACTGTTCCTGTCTCTGGGGAGCGGGACGACGATCATCGCGGTCGTCTCTTTTCCAATCGCTGTTGGCGGGTCTTTCATGGCTACGGGCATTGTCACGGCCATTGTCACGGGATTGATAGCGGTCAGACTTGCCTTTGTTGTCCCGAAAGCCTCTGTCTTCCCGGCCGCCGCCGCGGGAATTACGGCCAAAGCCACCTTCCCGGCGTCCGCCGCGCTCACGACCAAAACGGCCCTGGCCTCCCTTGCCTTTGCTACGGGATCTGACATCAATATGATACTCGTGATCTTCGTCGACCTCGATAGTCTGCTTGATTAGGCTTTCAATCTGGACCAGCAGACGCACGTCGCTCGGATCACAGAAGGAAATGGCGATACCTTTGGCGCCGGCACGACCGGTCCGGCCCACCCGGTGAATATAGTTTTCAGGCTCAATAGGCAGTTCATAGTTGATCACATGGGTGATGCCATCAACGTCAATGCCTCGTGCTGCCACATCGGTCGCCACCAGAACCTTGGTCCGGCCCCGACGGAAATTCATCAGGATTTTTTCCCGGACCCGCTGGCGCTTGTCACCATGGATCGCATCGGAACGAATACCTTTTTCATACAGCATATCAGACAGGTCATCAGCACCAATTTTGGTACGGGCAAAAACCAGAGCCTTCTCCACGTCATCCCTTTCGAGGATTTCGGACAACAGCTGTGCCTTGTTTTTCCGGGTCACATTCATCAGTTTGTGGGAAATAGTTTCGGCAACGGCGGTTTTCTGTTTGATTTCCACATTGACCGGATTGTTCAGCAGACTGCGGGTCAGGTGGCGGACCTTTTGGTTCATGGTCGCGGAGAACAGGACCGTCTGATGACCTTCCGGCAGGGTTTCTGAAATGTCCTTCACATCATCAATGAAGCCCATGTCGAGCATGCGGTCGGCTTCGTCGAGGATGAAGGTCATAGTATCGTTGAATTTAACATTGTTGCGGCCAATATGGTCAATCAGACGGCCCGGTGTCGCCACCAGGACATCGACGCCGCGGCGCAGCTTGTTGGTCTGTGGTGGGTAAGGCTGACCACCGGCGACAACCAGGCTTTTCAGCTTGCTGCCCTTGCTGAAGGTGACAATGCATTGCTCGATCTGCATGGCCAGTTCGCGGGTCGGGGCCAGGATTAGAACCTTTGGCATATTCTGCCGGGGATTCTGATAATCCATCAACAGCTTGTTGATCATCGGCAGGGCAAAAGCCGCGGTCTTGCCGCCACCGGTCTGGGCGATCCCGATCAGGTCATTACCTTCCATCAACGGCGGAATGGCCATGGTCTGAATTTCGGTCGGGACGGTGAAGCCCTCATTTTCGATTGATTTGAGAATAGTATCGGCCAAGCCAAAAGCTTCAAAGCCGAGTTCGTCAGTAGATGGCGCATCCAAATGCGTCATAGCATAGTCCTTTCGCGACTGTTTATTGTGGCCCGTTTCATTTTCAGGACACAATGTCATCTCCGCGATCGCACTAGGCTCTTCGATTACTCATCGAGCTAAACATGGCACATACAAACCATGGCTGCTAAGCGGAATTAAATTCGTTCGGGCCGTTACTTGCAATCTTTCTGATACAATGTCAAGCCTTAAATATGAATAGCATGTCCTAATGCCGCTAAACTGGCCTCAGCAAAGCTTTCGGTCATGGTCGGATGTACATGTATTGTATCGGCAATATCCTCCAGACGGGCCCCCATTTCAAGGGCCAGGGCAAATTCACCGGAGAGCTCTGATACATGAGGACCGACTCCATGAATGCCGACAATCACATGATTATCTTTCCGCGCCGTAATGCGGATAAAACCACCACCCTCCCCGGCTTCCATGGTCAGCGCCCGGCCATTGGCCATCAGCGGGAACTTGCCGACAACGGTGTCAATGCCCTGGGCTTTGGCTTCCTCAGCCGACTGACCGACAGCAATGATCTCTGGGTCGGTAAAGCAGACCGCTGCAATGGCATTGGGGTTAAACACCCGTTTCTTGCCGGCGATGATCTCGGCCACCACTTCACCCTGGGCCGATGCCCGATGGGCCAGCATAGGCTCGCCGGTGATATCGCCGATCGCCCAGACATTTTTCATGGCCGTGCGGCATTGGTTATCAATCTTAATAAACTGCCCGTCCATATCTACGGCCATAGTCTCCAGACCCCAGCCTTCGGTATTGGGCCGGCGCCCAACCGTCACCAGAAGCTTGTCAGCAGCGATGGTCTGCTCCTTGCCGTCCTTATCAGTATAGGACAGGCTATTACCCTTCCAGCCCGAGGCCTTGGCCCCCAGATGGACCGTAATGTCATGACGGTTCAGCCATTGTTTGACCGGCGCGGTCAGTTCCTTGTCATAGCTGGCAAGAATCCGGTTATCGGCCTCAATGAAAGTGACTTTTGAGCCAAGTTTGCTGTAAGCAATGCCCAGTTCCAGGCCAATATAGCCGGCGCCAACCACCACCAGATTTTCAGGCACTTCTGTCAGGGTCAGGGCTTCGGTCGACGACAGCACATCGCCGCCAAAAGGCAGGAACGGTAATTCTGTCGGCTGAGAGCCATTGGCTAGGATTACATGTTCGGCAGCAATGGTCACAGGACCGCTTTGGGTGTCAACTTCACAGGTCTTGGCATCCTTGAATTTTGCCCAGCCTTTGATCTGCCTGACCTTGGCTTTTTTCAACAGGGCTTCGACGCCGCCGTTCAGACGGTCAACGATACCTTCTTTCCAGTCCATGGTTTTAGCAAAATCAAGCACAGGATTTTCCGTCAGCGAAATCCCCAAATGACCGTCGCCAGCATGGGCGGCCATGGTCTTATATTTATCGGCGGCATGAATCAGCGCCTTGGACGGAATACAGCCCCGGATCAGACAGGTTCCCCCGGCCCGGTCAGCCTCGACAATGATGGTATCAATGCCCAATTGGCCTGCACGAATGGCGGCAACATATCCGCCAGGTCCGGCCCCGATGACCAGAAGCTTGCATTTCATATCCATGGGAAACCCTTTACATAAACAACGTTGCGGGCTGTTCTAAGGCCCCTTTGATAAACTGAATAAGCTCGGCGGCCACATAGCCATCGACAACCCGGTGGTCAAATGACGACGACAGGTTCATCATCTGACGAATTTGAATGTCGGTGCCGTTCATGACCATGGGCCGGGCGACAATCTTATTGACCCCGATGATACAGACTTCGGGATAATTGATCACCGGCGTGGTCACGATGCCGCCAATCCGGCCGAGGCTGGTGATGGTCACGGTCGAGCCCGACAATTCTTCGCGCTTGGCCTTACCGGAACGGGCCGCAGCGGACACGCGCATCATTTCCGTCGCCATATCCCAGATATCCCGGGTTTCCGCATGGCTGACCACGGGCACCATCAGGCCATTGGGGGTCTGACTGGCGATGCCCAGATGAACGGGCGCAAATTTCCGAACCAGACTGTTTTCCGGATCATAATGGGAATTACAGTCGGGGAATTTTTCCATGCCCTTGAGGGTCGCCATCATGATGAACGGCAGGATTGACAGTTTCGGCTGGTCCTCGTTGCGATTTTCATTGAGGAAAACCCGCAATTTCTCGACCTCGGTCACATCGATTTCTTCCACATAGGAATAATGCGGAATGGTGCGTTTGCTGAGCTCCATACGGGCGGCGATCTTGCGCCGAATGCCGATCACCGGAATTTCTTCGATCGCCGTGCGTTTCTGGCGACCAGCGCCAACGTTCAAAGCCTGAGCCATACGGCCCCCGGCGGCAATGAAGTCTTCCAAGTCCTGATGGCTGATCCGGCCAGCAGGGCCCGTGCCCGGCACCTGGGACAAGTCAACATCGGCCTCCAGAGCCTGACGACGAACGGCGGGAGACGCCAGCGGCTTTTCACTGGTGGTTCCAGCCATAACCGGTGCCGGAGTTGGTACCGCCACCGGGGCCGCTTTCACAGGGGAGACGGGTGTTGGTTCAGGCTTAGCTTCTGGCGCGGTTTCGGCCCCAGCTTCTGGTGTGGCAGCTTCGTCGTCTGCATTGCCGGCCCCTTCGACTTCGATGATCACCATGGCCGAGCCAACAGCAATCATATCACCGGGGTTGCCCTTAATGGACAAAATTTTACCATCCACCGGGCTTGGCATTTCGACGGTGGCCTTGTCGGTCATCATGTCGATCAGCATCTGGTCTTCGGTAACCATATCCCCGACCTTGACATGAATTTCGGCGATCTCTGCCTCGACCATGCCTTCCCCCAGATCCGGAAGCTTGTAATAATATTGTCCCATTGATTAGCCCTCCATGACTTTTTTGATCGCGTCCAGAACCCGGCCCTGCCCCGGGAAATATTCCCATTCAAAGGCATGGGGATACGGGATATCCCACCCGGCAACCCGCTCTATGGGAGCTTCCAGTTTCCAGAAACATGTTTCCTGTATTTGCGACAGAATCTCAGCCCCAAAGCCACCGGTCTTGGTCGCTTCATGAACAATGACACAGCGCCCGGTCCGACAAACGGAGGTGGCAATATGATCAATATCCAGTGGCGTTAGGGTGCGCAGGTCGATCACCTCCACATCATGGCCGGACAATTCCGCCGCCGCCAGGGACACATGAACCATGGTGCCGTACGTGATAATGGTCAAGTCGTTGCCCTCGCGCACAGTTTCAGCCTTGCCGATGGGGATGGTGTAATGGCCTTCGGGCACCTCACCCTTGAGATGATGATCCCAGGATTGGGCTGGCGCTTTCGGGTCACCGGAAAACGGCCCATTATACAGCCGCTTGGGCTCAAAGAAGATCACCGGATCATCATCCTCGATGGCACTGATCAGCAGGCCCTTGGCGTCATAAGGATTTGACGGCATGATGGTCTTGATCCCAGAGACATGGGTAAAGATACCCTCCGGACTCTGGGAATGGGTCTGACCGCCCCGAATGCCGCCACCGCAGGGGGTGCGGATGGTGATCGGGGCCCAAAATTCGCCGCCGGAGCGATAACGCAACCGGGAGGCTTCGGACACAATCTGGTCAAAAGCCGGGTAAATATAATCAGAGAACTGAATTTCAGTGACCGGGCGCATTTCATTGACGCCCATACCTATGGCCAGGGCGATGATGCCGCCTTCAGCAATCGGGGTATCGAAAACCCGCTGCAGGCCATATTTTTTCTGCAGACCTTCCGTACAGTTGAACACGCCGCCGAAATAGCCTACGTCTTCGCCAAAAACCACAACAGCAGGGTCTCTGTCCAGCATAACATCCTGTGCAGAGTTAATCGCCTGCACCATATTCATCTTAGACATGCCTAAACTCCCAACTGCTGGCGTTGACGACGCAGGTTATCGGGCATGTCTTTGAAGACATCCTCAAACATGCTGCTCACTTCTGGCCGGGCACCGGAATTCAGGGTACCGTACGATTCAGCTTCCTTGTATTTGCGGGTGACCAGGGCGGTGATCTCCTTGAGCTCCCGTTCATGGCGCTCTTCTGACCATTCGCCGATTTCAATCAGATGCATTTTCAGCCGGTCGATGGGATCGCCCAACGGCCAGGCTTCATATTCATCTTCCGGCCGGTACTTTCCCGGATCGTCACTGGTGGAATGACCTGCCGCCCGGTAGGTGAACAGCTCAATCAGGGTCGGGCCACCACCACTACGGGCCCGATCGGCAGCCCATTTAGTCGCGGCATAAACCGCCAGAAAATCATTGCCGTCAACCCGCAGGCCCGGCATGCCGTAGCCTATACCCCGGCTGGCAAAGGTTGCCTTCTCGCCGCCAGCAAACCCCTGGAAGCTGGAAATCGCCCACTGGTTATTGACCACATTAAGCAGGACCGGCGCATTATAAACCGCAGCAAAAGTCATGCCATGATGAAAGTCTGATTCAGCCGTTGTCCCTTCCCCGACCCAGGTAGAGGCAATGGCGTCTTCGCCTTTATAGGCCGAGGCCACAGCCCAGCCCACAGCCTGACAGAACTGGGTTCCCAGGTTACCGGAGATGGAAAAGAAATTGCCCTCACGCCAAGTATACATGATCGGCAGCTGCCGGCCCTTGCAGTTATCTTTGGAATTGGACAGGCAATGGTTCATCATGTCCAGCAAATCCCGGCCCCGTGAAATCAACAAACCCTGCTGACGATAGGACGGAAACAACATATCCTTTTTATCCAAAGCCATGGCCTGAGCCACCGCGACAGCCTCTTCCCCCCGGGACTTCATATAGAAAGACATCTTGCCGACCCGCTGCATATTCTGCATGCGGTCGTCATAGATGCGGGTGGTCATCATATCAGTCAACCCCTTGCGCAGATCATCAGCGGAGAGCTTCGGGTCCCATACCCCAACAGCATTATTCTTCATATCCAGCACCCGGATCAGGGTATTGGCATAGACATACATATCTTTGGGGTCGGTCAGGATGTCGGGGCGTGATACAGACCCGGCGCTGGGGATATCCAGATTGTCAAATTCCGGTTCTTCCCCTGGCCTGTGTCGGGGCGCCGGAACATTTAGATTTTTACCGCTGCTTGGAACCATTTCATTCTCCTTTGCACGCATTTTACCACTGTTATGGTGAAATTTCTTCCCATATACCCCGATATTTGTTATAGAAACGGCACAAAGTTTTCTTTTATAGCTAAAATATGGGATATTGTGCCAAATGAGACCTCAGATGGATGACCTGGATAAAAAAATTCTAAACCTATTACAGGAGGATGCCTTGCTGCCAGTGGCCGAAATCGCGGAAACTGTCGGATCATCAAAGTCGGTGTGCTGGCGCAGAATTCAACGGCTTCAGGAAGATGGTATCATCAAAAGCCGGGTCGCCCTGCTCGACCATAAAAAAGCGGGGCTGGATATCATCCTCTTTGCCCAGGTCAAGATGACCGCCCATGGCCGGCGGCTGCCCAACTTCATTGACATCATTCAGGACATCCCCCAGATACTGGAATGCTATACCCTGATGGGCAATGTGGATTTCCTCCTGAAAATCGTGGTCAAGGATATTCAGGAGTATGAAAGCCTGTGGTGGGACCAGCTGTCACAAATTGAAGGTGTCCAGGAAATCAGCTCGACCATCGCCATGACCGCCGTCAAACACACCACCAAACTGCCTCTGGAAAGCAGTTTCTAGGTAATTTACCTTAAGTAACGGCTCCTGCCTTGGCAAATTCAGGATTGCGCCACAGCTCCTGCTCCATGATATTTTTCAGGCGCGACACCGCATCCCAGACATCCACATAGCGGGTATAGAGCGGGGTGAAGCCAAAGCGGACAATATCCGGTGCCCGGAAATCGCCAACCACCTTATCCGCGATTAAAGCCTGCATGATGGCCAGCCCATGCTCATGAGTGAAAGAAACCTGGCTACCCCGGTCATCCCACTCACGTGGTGTGGCAAGAGTAAACCCATAGCCCCCGCAATGCTCCTCCACAAGGTCAATGAAATAGCTGGACAGATTCAAGGATTTTTCCCGGAGTTCAGCCATATCGGCCCGGCCCATGATATCAAGGCCACACTCAAGAACCGACAGCGACAATATGGGTTGGGTTCCGGTCAGGGTCTGCCAAATATTATCCGCCGGACGATAATCTCTCTCGAAAGCAAAGGGAGCCGCATGGCTCCACCATCCGGTCAGCGGTTGCCTAGCCTGGCCCTGATGGCGTTTGGCCACATAGATAAACGCCGGCGCCCCCGGCCCGCCATTAAGATATTTATAGCCGCAGCCCAGGGCAAAATCAGCTTCACAACCGTTCAGGTCGATGGGCAGTGCTCCGGCGCTGTGACACAGGTCCCAGATCACCAGCGCCCCGACCGCATGGGCTTTGTCCGTAATCGCCTTCATATCCAGAAGATGACCGGTCTTATAATGGACCTGGGTCAGGGAGACCACCGCCACATCCTTGGTGATGGCATCTAGAATACCCTCTTTTTCAGCAAAGCGGATCTCATGACCCCGGCCCAGCTGACCAATTAGCCCCTGCGCCATATAATTATCGGTTGGAAAGTTACTGCCCTCCATGACAATCCCTTTACGGTCAGGCCGCATGTCCAGCGCCATCGACAACAGCTTGTACAGGTTCAGGCCCGTGGTGTCACAGGCCATAACCTCGCCCGGTCCGGCTCCAATCAGGCCGGCAATCTTGTCGCCGAGTTTTTCCGCCAGATGAAACCAGCCATTCTTGTTCCAGCTGGTGATCAGATCCTCGCCCCATTCCCGCTCCACCACGTCCAGGGCGCGGGCTTTGGCCGACTTTGGCATGGCCCCGAGGGAATTTCCGTCCAGATAAATCAGCCCCTCGGGCAAATGGAATTCCGCCCGGAAAGGAGCTAATGAGTCCTGGCTGTCCAGGTTCAGGAAAAAGTCACGGGAATATTCAGGCATAAATTTTACTCACATTTGAGAAGTAGTCGGCATCCTATTATTTTCTCCCCTTGCTGTAAATGAAGCAAATCTGTTAGGTTGGCCAAAAGTGGAAAATAAATTGATGACCCCTTATGGCAAGATGACCAGAGAAGAGCTGGAACGGCAATATTCCCCCAGCTCCTGCATTGATGACGTGATGGTCTATATCAGGAAATATAGGGATCAGAGTAAAGCGGCGTATGACCAGCTGCATGCCCACTGCCATAAAGATATAAAATACGGGCCCGAAGGCCGCAGCACTCTGGATATTTTTGTGCCAGACGGCCCGGGCCCCTTCCCGGTCCATGTCTTCATCCACGGCGGTTACTGGCAGGAATTATCCAAGGCCGAGAGCAGCTTTGCCGCACCCAACTTTCTTGACCATGACATCATATTTATCGCGCTGGACTATACACTGGCCCCGGATGCGAGCCTGTTTCAGATTGTCGAACAGGTCAAACACGGGGTTCTGTGGATTCTGGATAACTGTGATGATTACTGCGGCAACAAGAACAATATCACCCTGTCCGGCAGTTCTGCCGGTGCCCATCTGGTGGCAGAGGTTATCGCCATGGACTGGCCAGAAAAGGGCTATAACGGCTGTCCCCTGAAAGGGGCCTGTGAGGTCAGCGGCATATACGATCTGCGGCCGCTGGTCGGGACTTATGTCAATGATCCTCTGGCCATGACAGATGAGGATGCCAGGGACTTAAGCCCCCTGTTGCACATACCGGGTCAGGGCTGCCCGGCGATATTCAGTTACGGCGGCAATGAAACAGATGAATTCAAACGTCAGACACAGGACTATCAGCAAGCCTGGCAAAAAGCCGGTCATGACGCTACCTATGTTGCCATGCCAGCCTTTAACCATTTTGACATTATATTGGAATTAAACAACCAAAACAGCCCGCTTTTCCAGGCTGTTCTAACACAGATCAGGCCTATCCCTTAGCCGCCCGGGCCTTGTCTATGATTTCGTTGGCCAACTCGTCGGCTATATGATTGGTTGGCCGTTTTTCTGAAACGGACCGTTCAAAAATGACCTGCAGGTTATCATAGATCTTGTTAACCTTGGTATTCACCCAGTCCACATCATAAGCGCCACGGGTTTCAGCCGCCACATTGATGATACCGCCAGCATTAATGACATAATCAGGGGCGTACAGAATACCCCGGTCCATCAGGGCCTGACCGTGATCGTCCCGGGCCAGTTGGTTATTGGCGGCACCGGCGATGATTTTGGTCTGGATCAGGTCAATGGTTTCATCGTTGATCACCGCGCCCAGAGCACAGGGGGACAAGACATCCACATCACAGGACAGTATTTTGTCCAGATCAACAATCTCTGCCCCAAATTCCTGTTCAACCCGGTTCAAACTATCCTGATTGATATCTGACACCAAGAGCTTGGCCCCGGCCTGATGCAAGTGTTTGCACAAATAATATCCTACATGGCCGACACCCTGCACGGCAATGGTCAGCCCCTCGACGCTGTCCTTGCCGGTTTTATGCTTTACGGCCGCTTTGATACCGAGATAAACCCCGGTTGCGGTAAAGGGAGACGGATCACCGCTGGCATGTGCGCCCTTGGTCAGGCCCGCAACATGCTTGGTTTCGCCAGCGATAACTTCCATGTCTTCCACGGTCATCCCCACATCTTCAGCCGTAATATATTTGCCGCCCAGCCCGTCAATCATGCGCCCGAAAGCCTGAAAAAGCGCATCGGATTTATCGGTTCTGGCATTGCCCATAATCACGGCTTTACCGCCGCCGAGTTTTAATCCCGCGATCGCATTTTTAAAACTCATCCCCCGGGAAAGGCGCAGAGCATCGTTGAGAGCCTCCAGCTCATTCTCATAATTCCACATGCGACAGCCGCCGGCAGCTGGACCAAGGGAGGTATCATGCACCGCGATGAAGGCTTTGAGGCCTGTTTCCTTGTCATGCAGGTACACCACCTGTTCATGGTCTTTAAACTGATTAACATCCATCATGTTACATTCACCTTTCTCATCAGGTATTCAGAATTTATACCTAGTTTGGTAGTAGGCTGACTTTATTTTGTCGAGAACTTTTTTCTGTCGGTTACCAGCAAGCTAAAAATGCAAACCCACAGTTTCCGCCTTTTTCGGAATATCCGTAAACCTCCACTGACTTAAATAGCAATAAAATTACAGCAAACATCCTCTTTTCGGAAGGATTGAAGCATAAAATAATTTCAAGACCTTATAATAATATTTCAAAATATTATAAATTTTGATAGTTTTCAACCTTATTTGTGAAATTTTATTAAGACCGTATCAAGGAGAGATTCGGAATTTAACTCTCAAAAAATTACATGAAAATCATACCGATTTAAGCTATATTTAGTATAGTTATTTACAATAATTGCCCTAAAGGGATAAAAATGACCGAAGACATCAGCGAAACCGATAAAAAAATACTCGACGCCCTTCAAAGAAACAGTGATCTGACCAATGCGGACCTGGCCAAAAAGGTTGGCCTGTCCACAGCCCCCTGCTGGCGACGGGTAAAGAGGCTAGAAGACCTCGGCGTCCTCACCCAGCGGGTAGCACTGATCGATCCTAAAAAGCTCAACCTGGACATCATTGTCTATGCCAGCATAAAATTATCCAGCCATACGGAAGAGGCACTGGAAATTTTTGAAAGCACCATCATCACCTACCCGGAGGTCACGGAATGTTACACCATCAGCGGATCGATGGATTACATGGTCCGGGTCATCACCCGGGATATGCAGACCTATGAAAGTTTCCTGCGCAAGAAATTACTTAAAATGGATATGGTTCATGAAATTCATTCCCGTTTTGCCGTGACAAAAGTAAAATACACCACTGCTATTCCCTTGGAACTGTCAACCTAAGCCCCCTACTCCTTAAACTCACTTTGGCGGCATAATATCCAACGACCACTTTACCTTCCCTGGTAAGAAAGGTGTCATTTTTCCGGCAACCCAATCCTGGTGACCGGCCCCGTAATAGGGGGATAACGGATGTCCCGCCTGACCGGCTGGCATATTCATCAGGCCATCTTCCTCATGCCCGGGGCTAACCACAATTCTTTCTGACTGGCCAAAAACCTGAGCGGCAATATGGGGCATTTTTTCATGGGCACCATTCTGCATTACTTCAGGCATATCTGTCAGCAATCCCAGCAAGGGAACCGATGTGCTAAGCGGATGGCGGATAGATGACCGGTTTTCTTCGCCCCAGATATAGTCCTTGAGCAGGATATCGCCGCCAACCACTGGAGCCCAGGCGGTGAGCGCCATCTGTTCAAAGAAAGCCTGCCAGTTCCCCTTGAATTCTTTCGGCAACCAGCCGTCCGGCCGCTGATCCACTAGGCGCCATAAGGGGCTTTCCATCTGGTGAGTGGCTTTTTTATAATCGCAGGAGCTAAATTTCTCCCCACAAGGGGCGGTGATATAGCCCATTATAGCCTCATAAACCCGTTTCCGGTAATTTTTCACCAGTCGAAATCCAACCGAGGATATGATAGCACGGCCACCCCAGTTTTCGACGTCAGGGATAAATGGTGCCAGAGCCGGATTACCCGACCTCTTCAACACAGTAAGCAATTGTTGCTGCCACCGCTGCCAAAATATGGCCCGGTTATCCAGCTGAATTTCATAGAGATCCTTTTCCACCAGCCCTTTCCCCAGCCGCATCAGACCATCACGGATCTGTTGCTGACGTGCACCAATATCGGCTCCCCCGTCCCCGACATTGGCATAATCATCACCAGAAACCACCCGGCTATTGGCGCTCCACAAACGCTGTTGTTCCGGGTTATAAACTTTGGGCCTCTGGTCGTAATCGAGCCAGCCCTGCCAGCCAAGTTTTCCCGTTGACCAGTCCCCGGGCAGGCCATAGTCTCCGGCGATCCGTTTGGGCAGGGCGCCAAAATGAATCCAGCCAATATTACCGTCCCGGTCTGCCAGCATGGCATTTTGCGCCGGAATTCCGTTATCCGGGGCGGTGGCCATGGCCTGCTGAACGGTTTTCACCTGCTCCATCCTGATCATGCCCATATTGACCGCTTCCGGTTGATGCGCCACCCAGTTCAGGGCAAAGGATGTTCCCGTGCCAAAATCAATGACCGGCCCCCATATGGTATCCTGGATATTCAAAGTGACCGGCTCCTGCCCATTGACCTTGATTTCTTCCCGGTGGAGGACAAAATCCTTATAACCGTCCACTGTCAGATATTGTTGGTTAAACAGCGGGTTAAGGTTAAGCTCAACATAATCCGAGGTATCAACATAGGAATTGGTAAAACCCCAGGCCACATAGCCATTACTGCCGGCAATGATCAGCGGTGTGCCCGGAAGGGAGACCCCGGATATATCAAGGGAACCATCCCTGATCTTTAAGCGCAGGCGGAACCAGGTTGCCGGGGCCCGAATGCCCAGATGCATGTCATTGGCCAGCATGGCGGCACCCGTTTTAGTCAAGTCCCCTGATACCGCCCAATTGTTACTGCCAGGAACCGGGTTATCTGGGGTCTGTAGAAAGGTCAGCGTGGTGTTGTGGTCCTTTAATACCGCCCGGGAGGGAATATCCTGTGGCCGCCACGGCTGTTCATCGGCCTGAATTGGCGCATCCCATTCTGTTTTTGTCGGCAGCAAAAACTCAGCCAGTTTAGGGGCAAGGCTCTGGGACAGAAAATATTTATGCATCTCCGCATCTATTGTCCCTGATTGCAGGGCAAAAAACATAGAATAGATAACCAGAAAACTGTCTTCTTCTGTCCAGGGCTCTGGCTCCTTTTGCAGCAACCAATATTCAAAAGGCTTGCTGCCCAGATTATTCAGACCGTCATTGATGCCCGCGACATATTTTCTCAACATGGCTCTATTGCTGTCCGACATATCTCTGGTTGCTTTTTCGGCCCGCGCCCGAAAACGGTGCACTCGATTGCTTTTGTCCAGGTTCAGCGTCAGAGGGCCAAATAATTCAGATATTTCACCCGCAGCCATCCTTCGAGACAGGTCAATCTGGAAAAATCTTTCCTGACCATGAATGAAACCGGTAGCATAAGCCAGGTCAAGACGGTTTTCCCCCGTCAGGGTAGCGTTACCATTCTTGTCTCTGTCCACTTGAATATTCTGGGCAACGGATGACGAGATAAAAGTTCCGTCCAGCAGAGGCAGGCTTGCTCTGAAGGTGAAAAATACAGTGAGCACAGCCCCCAGAAAGAGTATAGCAAGTCCCGCGAAAACCCATTTAATTGTTTGGAAAACACGTATCTTCTGTACCATCACGTTGTCCTTTGTCTTAACTTATGTTTCACTCAGCCGCTCATAGGCCTCATAGGTGTCAATATCCAGAAAGATCGCTTCCGACCCCACATCGACCTCATGAATATACTCTGGATAATCAGCCAGCAATATTTTTGCCCCCATATCCCCATCCAACCGGTCAAATTCACTGAACAGCGACCGGTCCCACAGAAGCGGATTTCCCCGCTTGCCGTTATGGGTAGGGATAATGATCAACCGACCCTGCGCAGGATCATAGGCCGCCATGAGTTGCCGCAGAATGGAGGCAGAAATATTCGGCATATCCCCTAAAATGATCAGCACCGCATCACTCTCTTTCGGCAGGGAACTGATGCCCAGCTTGACAGATGTGCTCATGCCCTCATCATAGAGATCATTATACAAAAATGTGACTTTATGAGGGCCAATGTCCCGCGCAACCTCATCATGTTGATGACCGGTGACGACAAATATCTCTTCTATGCCCGCCCCTGTGACCTGATCCAGGACATGGGACAGGACGGTGCCTTGGTGATAGGGTAACAACAGCTTGTTCTTCTGCCCCATTCTTTTTGACTGACCAGCTGCCAGGACCAGGGCGGTGATCGCCTTTGTCCTGGTTTTTTTCTCCTGAGGGGCGTTGTGCCTGAAATCTCTGGGCTGGGGACGTCCGGGATATTCACTGAGCAGCCCCCCGACACCCATAGACATCACATCATGACTGGTCACGTCCATCCCGGCCGCGATGCGGGACAAGATCAGGTCAATGCCGTTCAGTTTTGGTGACCGCGAACATCCGGGCAGGCCCAACACCCAGGTATCCTGTATCTTCGCCAGCAGCATTAAATTGCCCGGATCAACCGGCATACCGTAATGGATAACCTCACCGCCGGCCCGCTGAATAGCCGCCGGAATAACGTCCCGACGGTCGGTGATGGCCGACGCCCCCAAAATCAGGATCATGTCCTGATTGCCCGCGGTTATGCTCATGAGCAGGTCTGCCAATGCGCCTTCTTCATGGCGACAGCGTTCTTCAACCATGAGAGTAGCCCCATAGATACCCAGCCGGTGGCTCATGACCCTGTGGGCCTTTTCAAACAGTTTTTCAGAGGTGCTGGCAAGCTCCGTCTGAATCATCATCGCGACTTTGGGCTGGAAAGGATGCAATGTAATCAGCCCCGGCGTGATCTCAGCCGTTAGTCTGTCCACAGCCTCCCCCGGAAGGGCAAGGGGAATGATTTTTACCGTAGCCACCAACTGACCTTGATGGACAATGGCATTTTGCGGCAGGGTGGCCAGTGTGATCGCCTCATCCCGGTGGTTGAGCTCAGTCACCGCCGCCTCATCAATGGTCACAAGGCCCCCCGCAGCGGCATAGAGGTTGACCCGTCCCGTGAAAGCAGTCGCACAGGTCACCTGATCGCCGGCAATATGATCAGCAATTTTTCCGGCTGCGCAATTTTCTGGCATGTCCCCTGGATCAAGGAGCGCCACCATAACCTCTGTAATATTATTATTCGCCAGGGTTTTGAGGTCCTCTTCGGTCAGAATATGGCCTTTTTTCAACAGACCGCCGGGCAATCGCACCGAATGCGCCAGCGTACCACCTAAAATCTCATTCAAAGGAAAGTTACCGAATTTCATCCAAGCTCGCCATTTCGGTAAAGGGCTATCATCTCTGCCATGACAGACAGAGCGATCTCCGCCGGGGTTTTAGCTCCGATGTCAAGGCCGGCCGGAGCATGAATGCGTTCGACCTGCTGGTCTGTAAGACCTGCTTCTGTCAGCCTTGCCACTCGGGCAATGTGGGTTTTCCGACTACCCAGAGACGCAATATAAAAGGCCGGCGACCTCAGTGCCACCATCAGCGCCGCATCATCCAGCTTCGGGTCATGTGTCAGGGTCACAATGGCGGTGCCTGAGGTGATCTCTCGCGCCTGCAACGCCTCATCAGGCCAGTCGGTGCACAGGTTCACTCCGGGGAAACGGGCTTCACTGGCAAATGTGGTGCGCGGATCAATGACCGTCACGTCAATATCCAGACTGGCGGCAATTTTAACCATAGCCTGGGTGATATGAACCGCCCCGATGATCATCACTTTCAACGGTTGCTCAAGCACCTGGCTGAAAATAAATTCGCCGCCCTGCTCAGACAGGCGGCTTTTGCCCGCGTTATTATCGCCGAGGGCAAAAGTGGTTTGGCCGGTGACGCAATCAGTGGTTAAGATCACCGGCCCCGTCGCCGAAAGAATTTTATCAATGAAGGGCCGTTTTGACCCGATGGATTCAACCAGCACCCGGACCCTGCCGCCACAGGACAGGCCAACTTCCCAGGCTTGGTCATTGCTGACACTGAAGTCCAGAACTTGGGGGACAGAGGATATCATGACCTCGCCCGCAGCCTGAATGACAGCGCCTTCAATACAGCCGCCAGACACCGACCCTTCGATGGCCCCCTGGTCGTCAATGATCATCATACTTCCCGTGGGGCGCGGCGAAGAGCCCCAGGTATCAACAACAGTGGCCAAAGCAACCCCGCGTCCGGCCTCATGCCAGAGCTTAAGGGTGTTAAAAATGGGTTTCCAATCAGAACTCATATTTAAACTTTACTCAAAATTCACAAGAGTGCAAGAAGTCTTACGCGGACCAGACAGCTAATTCATTACCACTTGGTTCGGTAAAGTGGAACCGACGGCCACCGGAAAAGTCAAATATATCCTGGGTGATGGTTCCGCCAGCCTCCCTGACCATAGGCACTCCTCATGTAATAAGTATTTTATAATATATCATTTTTTCTGCATAATTTCTTCAAAATCCTGCAATCTTTTACCGGTTTCATCGGAAAAATTCTGACCCGTGACCTGGAAGTCGCCCATACGGTCAAGACGGAAGTTTCGGAAGTCCTGGCGGCTTTCGCACCAGCCCGCCATCAGCCAGACCGGACCGAAAAAAGCCAGGGCCAGCGGCCGTACCCGCCGGGTCGACCCCTGACCATCCAGACGAGTATAGGAAAATTCGATGAATCGCTTGCCCCTAATCGCCTGCCTCAGGGCGGAAAAATCAATGGTGATTTCTTCACGTTTGACGATTTTGGGCGAGAATAGCGCCGTCTCCATCATATCCCGGTGCAGCGGGGCTGGCAGGGTTGAGGCGATCTTGTCAATGGCCGACCGGGCAGACGCTGCCAGTTTCTCCTCACTCCAACTTTCGACCATATTGGCCCCAAGCACCAGAGCCTCGACCTCATCGACCGAAAACATCAGGGGCTTCAGGATATAGCTCTGGTCGAACAGATACCCGACACCAGCTTCGCCGATAATCGGCGCACCAGAGGCCATCAGGTCGGCAACATCCCGGTAAATAGTCCGCTTGCTGACCTCCATTTCCCGGGCCAGGCGATCGGCAGTCACCACCGTCCGGCGGGCCTTAAGAAATTCACTTATCCGATACAGTCGATCAGCACGCCTCATAAAATATCCTCCCACATTCTGACCTTTCATACCTTACTGACATCCTGCTGACAATAAGCGGTTTATCATTCCCTTGAAAATTATATATTAATACTTATGTTACTGATTATATATTTTAGCAGGAGACGACAGTGCAACAGGAATTATTCAGGGACCTTGGGATTGGGACGCGTTTGAAACGGGTTTATGACATGCTGAGTTTTGATATGGAAAGACTTTATAAGGAGGCCGGGTTGGATTTTCGGGTACGTTATTTTCCCGTAGTCTTCGCCCTCCACAAGCTTGACGGACTGACCATTGCCCAAATCCAGAAACATTCTGGCCTGACCCATTCCGCGCTTTCTCAAACTGTAAAACAGCTGATTGACAAGGACATTGTCGAGATGAACGTCGGCGATGACGCCCGCAGCCGTATAGTGCACCTGACCAAGAATGGCCAGAGTTTGTTAAAAAGTCTCCTGCCCATATGGCGCACTGCTGAGATTGTTATCCAGGACGTTCGGCGGGGCTCACAGAATGACCTACTGCTGGCGCTTGGGGATTTTGAGGAACAGCTGCAGGAAAAAGGATTTTATCAACGCCACACCCATTACAATGGCCAAGCCTTAAAGGCCGAGGTTGAAATCGTTCCCTTTCATGTGAAATATCGCCAGGACTGGCATGATATCAACAAAGAATGGGTTGAGCGGTTTTTCACCCTGGAACAGCCGGATCGGGACAGCCTGGAAAATCCTGAAAAATATATCCTGGGTCGGGGCGGTGAGATTTATTGCGCCCTGCACAACGGCAAAGTCGTCGGCGTAGCAGCGTTGAAATATGACGGTGAGGATGTCTATGAAGTCAGCAAAATGGGTGTCCGACCAGAGGCCCAGGGGTTGGGCATCGGCCGCAGGTTGCTCAGCCACGCCATAGAACGCTTTTACGCCCGGGGCGGCCAAAAGTTATATTTAGAAACCAACAGCAAGCTTACGCCCGCGATCTCGCTTTATGAAAAAGCGGGTTTTGTCCATGTTCCTGCCCGACAGGACACCCCCTACGCCCGGGCCGATGTCTGCATGGAATATCAAATGGATACATCAAAAGTGAGGTAACGTGATTTTCTGAAACCCCACATTTTTAGACCATACTGACACACTACTGACATAATGCTGTCAGCAGCCCTGTTTTATACAACGTTCAGATTGAGCCACACGGATCATGACACTTTAAATTTATTCATTTTAAAAAGGACCACCCCAATGAACGTTACCGTTAAAACAGCTAAATTCACCGCCGCCCCTGACGTGGTTTTTGATTTTGTCAGCAAGATCGAAAATCTGCCGCTCTGGGCGACAAATTATGCCAAATCCGTCCGCAAGGACGGCGACACTTATTATGTTGAAACTTCTATGGGCGAGATCATCCAGGAATTTGTCACCAATGAAGAATTCGGCGCCGTCAACATGAATGCCGGCCCGTCCCGGGACCAATTATGGTCGTGGTATATCCGGATTTTTAGCGACCTGTTCGGTGGCAGCATCCTGAACTTCACCGCCCTGCAGATGCCCGGTCAGAACGATGTCGACTTTACGGCTCAGTGCGCTGTTCTGGAGGAAGAATTTGAAAATATCCGGACTGCCATTGCCAGCTAAACCATTCTGTGAAAACCGTAAGGGGCATCCCTGCCCCTTGCGGGCTTACGGCAGTGAGTTGAGAAAATCTCGCACAGTTTTCAGATAAAAAGGCTCATTCTCCGCCATCGTAGCATGGCCAGACTCCGGCACAATAACAGTTTTAGCCCCAACAATCGTCCGGGCATATTTTTTGCAGGTTTCCGGTGCCGCCTCATCAAATTCACCACAGATCATCAGGGTCGGGGACAAAATCTCAGGCAGACGGCCACTGATGTCATAGTCCCTGAGAGTCCCCGTGGCATAGAAATCACTGGTCCCCCACATATAGACATACATATCAGCGTTCCAGGTCGGGCCATCCCGCCGGTAGTGGCGATTAGGACAGGGAGACTGCCGGCACATATGCTGGCTATAGAACATCTTCTCCGCCGCCTTATAGTCCGGGTGGCCCTGGGTCCCGGCGGCAATATGGTGGCGCAGGGTCTTGGCCACCTCTTTCGGCAAACGGTCGATCCAGGCCTGATTATCGGCAATCCACTGGGGTGTGCTGATCAGGGGGCTGGACAGGATAGTGCCCTTCAGACCATCAGGGTTCGTGATCGCATATTCCGCCGCCAGGGTCCCGCCCCAGCTATGGCCGACGATGATCACCTGTTTAAGGTCGAGGGCTTTGCGAATAGCCTCAATTTCAGAGACAAAATGATCGACCGTCCAGTTTTCCCGGCCCTCCGGATGGTCGGAATTTCCCGTACCCAGTTGATCATAGAGGATCACCGGATAATGATCCGCCAGCGCCACATAGGACATATTGCCCCGGTGGGTACCGCCCGGGCCGCCGTGCATGACGATCAGCGCCGGTTTTTTACCCAGATGCTCGGCCCCATTCAACCGGTACCAGATACGCCCGCCGTCAACCGGGATATAGCCGGCGATTTCAGGGTCCTGATGGGCGACCGACAGGCTGACCGGAAAACATAAAATCGCCAGTATCAGCGTTGTGATCAGTTTCATATGCTATCCCCTATTGTTTTTACCCCGCAACATTAAGTATATAGAAGTCATTCGCTCGATAAAGATAAAAAGGCACCGCTCCATGACCAACGCCAATCTCTATGCCCTTTTCCAGTCCCGTTTTCCAGACGACCTGGACAAACCCTTCCTTCAGCAGGAAGACGGTGCCTGCCTCAGCTACGGCGAGATGGACCAGTTGTCGGCCCGGATGGCAGCCCTGCTGACCACGCGTAAAATCACCAAAGGCGACCGCATATTGGTTCAGGTGGAAAAATCCATGGAAGCCGTCTGCCTCTATCTGGCCTGCCTGCGGGTCGGGGCTATCTATCTGCCGCTGAATACCGCCTATACCGCCCATGAGGTCGCCTATTTCATTGGCAACGCCAGCCCGGCCCTACTGGTCGGAAATTTCCCGGCACAGCCTCTGCCCAGCCTGACCCTGGATCAGCTCTGTGCCGAGGCCGCGACATGCCCACCGCGGCATTCTGTCGAGCTTATGTCTAGCGATGACCTGGCGGCCATTCTCTATACCTCTGGCACCACAGGCCGATCAAAGGGCGCCATGCTCAGCCACGGCAACCTGGCCAGCAACGCCCTGACCCTCCATGACATCTGGCACTGGCAGCAGGATGACATCCTGCTCCATGCCCTGCCGATCTTTCATGTGCACGGCCTGTTTGTCGCCCTGCATTGTGCCCTGCTTGGTGGCTCCACGGTCTGGTTTCTGCCGCGGCTTGATGCCGATGCCCTGATCCGGCTGATTCCAAAATCAACGGTATTGATGGGGGTACCGACCTTCTACACCCGCCTGCTGGCCCACGGTGGCTTTACCAAAGACCTCTGCCAGAAGATGCGGCTGTTCATTTCCGGCTCCGCGCCGCTGCTGGCCGAAACCTTTCATCAGTTCGAGGCCATCACCGGCCAGCGCATTCTGGAGCGCTACGGCATGACAGAGGCCGGTATGATCACCTCCAACCCTTACGACGGTCCGCGCATCGCCGGTACCGTTGGCCCGGCCCTGCCGGATGTCGAGGTGCGCATCTGTGGTGAAGACGGCCGTCAATTGCCCGCCGGGGAGATTGGCAGCCTGGAATATAAAGGCCCGAACCTGTTTAAGGGCTATTGGGAGATGCCGAAAAAAACCGCCGAGGACATGCGCCCGGACGGCTTTTTCATCTCCGGTGATCTGGCCATTGCCGATCAGGACGGCAGAATTTCCATCGTCGGCCGGTCCAAGGACCTGATCATCTCCGGCGGCTTTAATATTTACCCCAAGGGAATCGAAAGCGTCCTCGACCTGCTGCCCGGGGTGTTGGAAAGTGCGGTGGTCGCCAGCCCTCACCCCGACCTCGGCGAAGCGGTGATGGCGGTGGTGGTCCGAACGGACAACAGCCCCCTGACCGAACAGGATATTCTGGATCAGCTTTCGGATCAGCTGGCCCGCTTCAAGCAACCGCGCAAAGTTATCTTTACGGATGCCCTGCCCCGCAACACCATGGGCAAGGTCCAAAAGAACATCCTGCGCGATCAGATGAAGGACATTTTTAAGTCCTGAAAGACCATCCCCCATAATTTAATCACAAAAAAAGGCGGCTGAGGAAATCTCCAGCCGCCTTTTCTATTATTCACAGTCTATTATTCGTAGCTTGGACTAACCTTCGACTTGCCGCGCTGGTTCAGCAGGCGCAGGCGCAGGGCGTTGAGCTTAATAAAGCCAGCCGCATCGCGCTGATCATAAACCTCGTCTTCCTCAAAGGTCACATGCTCCATGGAATACAGCGATTGCGGGGACTTGCGGCCCACCAGATGAACACCGCCCTTATAGAGTTTCAACCGGACGGTGCCGCAGACATGTTCCTGTGACTTGTCGATCAGGGCCTGGAGCATTTCCCGCTCAGGCGAGAACCAGAAGCCGTTATAAATCAGCTCGGCATATTTCGGCATCAGTTCATCTTTCAGGTGCATGGCGCCACTGTCCAGAGTGGTGCTTTCAATGCCCCGGTGCGCGGTCAGCAGAATTGTGCCGCCGGGGGTTTCATAAATGCCCCGTGACTTCATGCCGACAAAGCGATTTTCCAACAGATCAAGACGGCCAATGCCATTGGCGCCGCCGAGCTCATTCAGCTTGGTCAGGATTGTCGCCGGAGACATCTTCACGCCGTCAATACCGACCGCATCGCCTTTTTCAAACTCGACTTCGATATAAGTCGCCTTATCCGGGGCATCCTCAGGGGAGACCGTCCGGTTATAGACATATTCCGGGCTTTCTTCCCACGGATCTTCCAGCAGCTTGCCTTCGCTGGAGGTATGCAGCAGGTTGGCATCGACAGAGAAAGGCGACTCGCCGCGCTTGTCCTTGGCCACCGGGATCTGATGTTTCTCCGCATAATCGATCAGCTTGGTTCGACTGTTCAGGTCCCATTCCCGCCACGGCGCAATCACGGTGATGTCCGGGTCCAGACCATAATAGCCGAGCTCAAACCGGACCTGGTCATTACCTTTGCCGGTGGCCCCGTGACAGACCGCATCAGCGCCAACGGCGTGGGCGATTTCAATCTGGCGCTTGGCGATCAAGGGACGGGCGATGGCCGTACCCAACAGGTACACGCCTTCATACAGCGCATTAGCCCGGAACATGGGGAAGACATAGTCGCGGACGAACTCTTCGCGCAGGTCTTCGATATAGATTTCCTTGACCCCAAACATCTCGGCTTTCTTGCGGGCGGGCTCTAGCTCCTCGCCCTGGCCGAGGTCAGCGGTAAAGGTGACAACTTCGCAGTCATAGGTGTCCTTCAGCCATTTCAGGATGATCGAGGTATCGAGCCCACCGGAGTAGGCCAGAACAACTTTTTTAATTTTTTTGGTCATTGGGTTTTCCTGCTGTAGCGAATGCTTATTCGCGCCGTAAAATTCCCGCGCAGTATAGGCAAATCAACAGCAGACGCAACTGTTTCTCAACCCACCTGGCGGATAAAATTCGATTATGCTAAACATATATCAACTATTATTCGGATAGGGCCGTATTGAGGTCATATGACCGGCCCCCGCCCTAAAGAAAAGGCAGTAGAGTCTCCCCCACCGCCCGATAAATTTTTCTTGGTCGCTTAACGTCTGTTGATCAGATCGTGATAATCTTTCATCAGGGTCTTGCAGACATCACCGACAACAAAATTATAGTCGCCGATTTCGCGCAGCGGGGTCACTTCGGCGGCGGTTCCGGTCAGGAAGGCCTGCTCAAAGTCGGCCATTTCCTCGGGCATGATCGCCCGCTCAATCGTCTTAATGCCGCGTTTTTTGGCCAGTTCAATCACCGTGCGGCGGGTAATGCCGTCGAGGAAACAATCCGGTGTCGGGGTATGGAGCACGCCATCTTTCAGGAAAAAGATATTGGCGCCAGTGGCTTCGGCAATCTGCCCCCGGTAATCGAGCATCAGCGCATCATCATAGCCATTTTCCATAGAGGCATCTTTACAGAGCGAGGCAATCATATAAAGGCCGGCGGCCTTGGCATGAACCGGCTCGGTCTCCGGAGACGGCCGTTTCCACTTGGCGATTTCCAGACGCAGGCCCTTATGCAGCGCTTCTTCGCCAAAATAAGGTGGCCATTCCCAGGCAGCAACGGCAAAATGGATTTTCGAGCCCTTGGTGGCGACCCCCATCATTTCGGACCCGCGCCAGGCGACAGGACGGACATAGGCATTAACCAGCCCATTGGCCTTGACCACATCAATGGCGGCCTGATCAATTTCTTCCACGGTGTAAGGAATTTCAAAACCCAGCATCCGGCCGGACTCGATCAGCCGCTGGGAATGCTCGCGAAGTTTAAAAATCTCTCCGCCATAAGCCTTCTGCCCCTCGAACACACTGCTGGCATAGTGAAGTGCATGTGTCAGGATATGAACATTGGCATCCCGCCAATCGATCAATTCCCCATTATACCAGATGACGCCGTCGCGGTCGTCGTATGTTGCAGATGACATAAGTAACCTCTTTATAATAATATTTCACTAATAACTTGATATGCGTAACATTATAATTTAAATATGTCAACATGACTGACATATTTTTTGAGGTAGAAAAGCACTCGGATCACCAGAAATTCCTCAAGGGAATGGAGCTGCTGTATTTTGCTTATCGTGATTTTATCAGCTGGCCGGATGATGTGCTCCAGACCTATGGTTTTGGCCGCGCCCATCACCGAGTATTGCATTTTGTCGGCCGCAATCCGGGCATGAAGGTCGCTGAACTGCTGAAGCTGCTGAGCATCACCAAACAGAGCCTGTCCCGGGTCCTGAGCACACTGGTGGAAAAGGGTCATATCCGGCAGGACATTGGTGACCAGGACCGGCGCCAGCGCCTGCTGTTTCTCACCGACCAGGGCCAAACCCTGCTGGACAAAATCGCCGAGCATCAGAAAGACCATATGTTAAAGGCCTTTGAAAAAGCTGGCGGTCAATCGGTGGAAGGTTTCTGGAAAGTCCTGTCCGCCCTTCTCGCCGACGACAACCGAGACGAAATCCTCGCCCGGGTTAACAAGGACATGGGCGAATAGATTTAGCACCCGTGGCCTAGTCACCATCAGGGCTCCAACCTGGGCCGCCCTCACCGCAACTAAAAACATATCATTATTTGACGACACACAATTTTTAAGGTTATTATCCCGGGAGACAGGCGGGAGACTATATTGATATTATATACAAATAAAAGTAAGCTAATACATTGTTATAATTCAATAAAAAATCAATTTACTCTGACCCCATCGATTTCTCTATGAGGAAAAAAATGAAGAACAAGTTAATTATTATATTGGGCATACTAATTTTGGGTGGTTGTGAACAAAAAGAAAGATTAATTAATGTCTCATTGATCAATTTATTAGCAAATCCTAATGATTTTATAGGGCAAAATGTTATAGTAACAGGATATTTTAGTAGTGGTCGATTTGGTACAGTTGCCATATTTGTAAATAAAGATGATGCAGAAAATGGCAATTTTGGATCTTCCATAAGTTTATGGGATTTTCCACTAAATCTTTATAATAATGAAAAATTTACTTGCAAAAATCAATATGTGACAGTTGTAGGAAAGTTTGATTACGAAAAAGAATCTGGTTTTCCCAGCGTTGTCGTAACTGAGGAAATATATTTACCTGTTGTATTAATTATGCGTGGAAGCCCAGAAACGTCAAAGCCTATTAGCGGTAATTGCCATTATGAAAAAAATGGTTCATTTGGATGATTGTGAATTCAAGTTGCAAGTGCGACACCTGTGCTCTTTAGAAATGATCGATGGGGTCAGAGTCGATTGATTTTTTATTGTACTAATTCAAATCCGCAGCTTGTCAGAATACCGGCGCCATAGCTTGCGTTAATTAAATCCGGTCATAGCTTTCTTTGGTTCGCGGATCATCCACCCCCCCGGTATGCTCGGTGCTTGCATTCTCGATAACCAGAACGCTGCACTCTTCCTCGGCGAAAGGTTTATGCTCGACACCTTTAGGGACAACAATGATTTCCCCTTCTTCCACCCAAAGCTGCTCATCCCTAAAGTCCATCCTGAAACGGCCCGCCACCACCAGAAACATTTCATCCTGGTCTGCGTGATTATGCCAGACAAAATCACCTTTCAGTTTTGAAAGATAAATATGGTTGTGATCCAGGGTGGCTATTATTTTTGGTGTCCACTGTTCGGTAAATAATGACGTCTTCTGCTTAAGATTAATCACTTTCATATCTCGTTCTCCAATTTGAAGTCCACAGACTGATTATCGCCGAAATGGATAACTTTTTCCAGATAGAATCGATGGTGTCAGAGTTGATTGATTTTTTATTGTACTAATTCAAAGGGTTAAACTAAACACGCCACCCCTTAATAGGACCATTTTCTCGGCGAAACTGTCTCTGGAAGCTCTGCCTCTGAGGTCACAGCTTTGGGCCCCTGCTCAGTCGGCGAGGTCTTTTGATCTTTGGTGGGCGGCGCGGACGGCTTTGGTCATTAGTTTGCCCAGACCATCCTCACCCATCAGGACATTTAACGCTGCCTCTGTCGTGCCGTTGGGGCTGGTGACATTGATCCTGAGCTGGGTCGCGTCCAGCTCCGATTGCTCCAACAAAGCCGCGGAGCCGCAGATGGTATGCATGGCCAGCTTCTTCGCCAATTCCGGCGCAAGGCCGATGGCCTCTCCGGCACCGGCAAGGGTCTCCACCAGGTTAAATACATAGGCCGGACCGCTGCCCGACACCGCGGTCACCGCATCGATTAGAGTTTCCTCTGATACCCACTCGACAGCACCCGCCGCCGTCAACAGATCATGACAGACCGCCTGTTGGTCCTCGCTGACATTCTTGTTGGCACAGCCGACGGTGATGCCCCGGCCAATGGCGGCGGGGGTATTGGGCATGGCCCTGACGATGGCGGCATCCTGGCCCAGGTGGCGTTCAAAATAGCCGATGGTTTTACCGGCCGCGATCGAGAGGAAGGCCGCCTGATCGCAAGCCATGTCTTTCAGGGCCTCAACCGCCTGATCCATCATCTGGGGCTTGACCGCCAGCACGATGAAGCCAGGCGTTAAACCCTCGGCCAGGTCTGATATTGTCTCGGCAAAACAGTTGTCTGGCAGAGCGGGTAGCATTTTCCGGACGCCGTCCAAATAAGGATCGACGATCTTGACCGCATCCTCAGACAATCCGGCTTTTAGCCAGCCCTGAAGCATGGCGCCGCCCATCTTGCCACAACCAATGAGCAATAACGGATGATCCGCAGAAATTTGAGACAATTTAGACATGGGGTGACCCCTTTTACATCCAGATACAGAATCAGGCTTCGCCGATGGTATCCAACATAGCAGATTGCATGGCTTCTTCGGGGCTTTTTCCCGCCCACAGAACAAACTGAAACACCGGATAATATTTATTGCTTTCCGCCAGGATCGCATCGGTGATTTTTTCACAGGTAGCCGCGGTCAGATCATGATCTTCGCCCAGCATGCTGCTGTGACGGAACATCAGGGTGTTATCTTCGGTCCAGATGGCAAAATGGCCAATGGCCAGCCGCTCGTTCACCAGATTGATGGTTTCCAGTATCCGGGCTTTTTTAATGTCCGGCACCCGCATGTCCAGCATGCCCGCCGCCTGCAGCAGGTTATCTTCCGCAACCCAGAAATAACGGATATGAAAATCGCACCAGTCACCACTGACCGCAACGATAATTTCTTCATCATTGGAGCGTTCGTAAGGCCATTCATTCTGGCCGGCTATCGTTTCCAGAATATCAAGCGGATTAGCCATCATGGCATCATATCCGTCAAAATTTACTGCTGTCATGTGCTACTACTTTTTGTTTTTTTAGCTTTTAGAGCTTGCTCTAACGCTGTTATTTTCTTGGTCAATTCACTATTTTCCGCGCGGGCGGCTTTGGCCATATCCCGGACCACGTCAAATTCTTCCCGGGTCACCAGGTCCATATCCTGCAGGACATGTTCCATCCGGGCCCGGATCATGGCCTCGACCTCGCCCTTGACCCCATGGAGGGTCCCCACAGCGCTCTGGCCCAATTTTGCCAGATCATCAAAAAATTTATTGTCCGTCTGCACGTTATTACCTTTGCTATAAAAAACGTAATATGACCAAACTGAGCAGGAAAGCCAAGCGGATTCAATTCCATGGCACTTGACTTGGCGACAAAGCCCTGCATGATGGCCCTTAAACAATTGGAAAACAGCGAAAACCGGCGACGAACATATGTTAGAATTTTTATTATCAGCCACCCTTACTTTTCCCAACATTTCACCAGACATCGTCAGTTTTGGTCCCTTAACGATTCGCTGGTATTCGGTGGCCTATCTGGCCGGCTGGGCGATTGCCTGGTTTTACATGCTGCAACTGATCAAGAAAAGAGGCGCCCCCTGCACCGCTGAACAGGTCGGCGACTTCGCCTTCTGGGCCATGATGGGCGTGATCATCGGCGGCCGGATCGGTTATGTTCTGTTTTATAACTTCAGCTATTACCTGAGCCATCCCGGCGACATCCTGGCCCTGTGGGACGGCGGCATGTCGTTTCATGGTGGCTTCATCGGGGTCTCCCTAGCGACATATTTTTTCTGCCGGAAACATAAAATCCCCTTTTTCCGCTTCACCGACATTCTGGCCTGTGCCTCCCCTATCGGTCTGCTGCTGGGCCGGTTGGCAAATTTCATCAATGGCGAGTTGTTTGGCCGACCCACGGATGCTGATTTTGGCATGATTTTCCCCCGCGGCGGCCCCCTGCCCCGTCACCCGAGTCAGCTTTATGAAGCCGCCCTCGAAGGCCTGGCCCTGTTTTTCCTGTTGTGGTTCCTATTTCACTTTACCAGCGCCCGCAAAAAGCCTGGTGTCCTGACCGGCACCTTTATCATCGGTTATGCCGCTGCCCGGACCTTTGTTGAGCAATTCCGCGAGCCCGACAATCATATTGGCTTCCTCTATGGCACCGGATTTCTGACCATGGGTCAATTGCTATCCATTCCTATGGTGCTGCTGGGTCTGTTTCTTATCTTCCGTAAAGTCAGAACATCAATATGACCGCCCTCGAAACCTACCTGATTAAGCTGATTAAGGCTCAGGGCCCGATCACCATCGCCACCTTCATGGCCGAAGCCCTGGGTAACCCGAGACATGGCTATTACATGAAACAGGACCCGTTCGGGCGGGCCGGCGACTTCATCACCGCCCCAGAAATCAGCCAGATGTTTGGCGAAATGGTCGGACTTTGGCAGGCGGTCAACTGGATGAATATGGGCCGCCCGGAGAAAATTCACCTGATCGAGATCGGACCCGGACGCGGCACCCTAATGCAGGATGCTCTACGCTCCCTGAAAGCCATTCCCGGCATGATGGATGCCCTGGAAATTCATCTGGTGGAAATGTCACCCAAGCTGAAGACGACCCAGGCCGAGACACTGAAAGACTATAAAATCCCAACCTGGCATAGCCGGATCGGGGACGTGCTCAGCCAAGCCAAAGGCGCGCCGATCCTGTTGATTGCCAACGAATTTTTTGACGCCCTGCCCGTACGCCAGTTCCAGAAGACGGGCAATGGCTGGCATGAGAGACTGGTCAGTCTGGATGATAAGGAAAGACTTAGCCTGCGCCTGGCCCCGGCGCCCTCGCCGGAACACCTGATCCCGTCTGCCCTGCACCGGGCCGATGTGGGCAGTATTGCCGAGGTTTGCAGCATCGGGGACAATATAATGGCCGAGATTGCCGAGCATATCCAGCAGTCTGGCGGGGCCGCTCTGGTCATTGACTATGGCCATGATGCCCATGGCACCGGCGATACCCTGCAGGCGGTCAAGGCCCATAAATATGTCGATATCCTGTCAGAGCCCGGCGACGTGGACTTGACCACCCATGTCAATTTCCAGCGACTGAAGGAAGTGGCCCACGCATGCGAAACCCGGGTCCATGGCCCGACCGGTCAGGGGGTTTTCCTGAAAGCCCTCGGCATTGATGCCCGGGCAGAGACTTTATCCACCAATGCCTCTGAGGCCCAGAAGAGTACGATCCTCGCGGCCCTGCACCGCCTGACCGATGACGGAGAAATGGGCAACCTGTTTAAAGTCATGGCCGTGACTGATCAGAGCCTCTCCGGCGTTATCGGTTTTGAAGAATGACACCGAAATTCACCAGCTCGCTCTTGCGGGGCCCGACCATCCGCCATGGTTTTTTCAGCCGGAAAGGCGGCTGCTCGACCGGTATATATGCCTCGGCCAATTGTGGGCCGGGATCAGATGATCAGCCGGAAAATGTCCGCAACAACCGCAGGGCCATCCTGACAGATCTCAGCCCGGACGCCCATAGCCCGAACGTCCATAGGCTGTGTGGCCTGTATCAAACCCACAGCAACCGTGTACATTATCTGGCAAGCCCCTGGGACGAAGACAGCCTGCCCCGGGGCGATGCCCTGGTCACCCGGCAGAAAAATATCGCCCTGGGCATCCTGACGGCGGACTGTGCACCGGTGCTGTTTGCCGATCCAAGCAATGGCGTTATCGGGGCCGCCCATGCCGGCTGGAAAGGCGCGCTGACGGGAATCGTCGAAAACACCCTGCAGATGATGTATCAGCACGGGGCAGAACTTAACCAGATCAGCGCCGTCGTTGGTCCCTGTATCAGCCAGGGAAATTATGAAGTCGGCCCGGAGTTTCGGAAAAAATTCACAGATCAGACGCAGGCCCACCGGAAATATTTCATCAATAGCCCCCGACAGGATCACTATTTATTTGATTTAAAGGGATTTTTACGGGACAGACTAGAAACAGCCGGGCTGAAGAATATGGCCATCCTTGACCATGACACTTACAACGATGAGGAACATTTTTTCAGCTACCGCCGCACGACCCACCGGGGCGAAAAAGATTATGGCCGACAAATTTCCACCATCATGCTTCTTTAGTCGCTTTTTAAAAAATTTCCCGCTATATATTCTACTCTAGATTCGATGATTTAAGTGTAAGAGGATATCGCACCATGAAACTTCTGTCCGGTAATAGCAATCGGCCCCTCGCAGAAGCCATCGCCAGCTGCCTGAATATGAAATTAACCGACGCAGACATCACCCGTTTTTTGGATGAAGAAGTCTGGGTAGAAATAAAAGAAAATGTCCGAGGTGAGGACATTTTTGTGATTCAACCAACCTCCTACCCCGCCAATGACAACATCATGGAACTGCTGGTCAGTATTGATGCGCTGCGCCGGGCCTCCGCCAAACGGATCACCGCCGTCATTCCTTATTTCGGTTATGCCCGTCAGGACAGGAAACCTGGCCCTCGGACACCGATCTCCGCCAAACTGATGGCCAACCTGATTACCAAAGCCGGCGCCGACCGGGTCCTGACCATGGATCTTCATGCCGGACAAATTCAGGGCTTCTTCGACATTCCCACCGATAACCTGTTTGCCTCACCGGTTCTGGTCCGCGACATTCGCGAAAACCTGATGAATAATGGCAAAAAAGTCATGGTTGTCTCCCCCGATGTGGGTGGCGTGGTCCGGGCGCGTGCCCATGCCAAACGTCTGGATACGCCCCTGGCGATCATTGATAAGCGCCGGGAAAAAGCCGGCATTTCAGAAGTCATGAATGTGATCGGCGATGTGGAAGGGTATCACTGCATTCTAGTCGATGACATTGTCGATTCTGCCGGCACACTGTGTAATGCGGCAACCGCCCTGAAAGCCAATGGCGCAACCGGGGTCAGCGCCTATGTGGCCCATGGTGTTTTGTCCGGCCCTGCGGTTGACCGCATCGCGGCTTCAGAACTGGAATCAGTTGTCATTACGGACAGCATCTGTGCCACGGAAGCCGTAGCCAACTGTACAAAAATCCGCCAGGTCAGCATCGCGCCCCTGTTTGCGGAGGCCATCAGACGGATCAATACGGAAGAGTCCGTATCTGTCCTGTTCGATTAGGCGTTAAATTATGTAAATAAGCATTGAGTTTTTAGCCATTACACGTTAAAAACTGCCAACTATAAGGCCTGTGCTCTTATGACAAGTGTGCAGGCCTTTGATATTGGCACCCCTGGAGGCAATATCATATTCATCAATTAGGAGAATTAAAATGGCACATCCAGTTATTAAAGCTGAATTGCGCGAAAAAGCGGGTAAGGGGTCCTCTCGTGCGTTACGTAGAGAAGACAAAGTACCAGCAGTAATTTACGGCGACAAAAAAGAACCTGTTCTGGTTACCCTCAAACGGGTTGACCTGTTCAAAGAATTGCACAAAGGTGGTTTCATGAACACGTCTTATGAAATTCAGGTCGGCAAAACCAAAGAAATCGTACTGCCGCGCGATGTTCAGTTCCACCCTGTGTCTGACTGGCCGCTTCATGTTGACTTCCTGCGTCTTGCCAAAGGTGCAACACTTAAGATCATGATTCCAATTCACTTTACCGGTGAAGAAGAGTGTCTCGGCATGAAAGCCGGCGGCATCCTGTCCGTTGTCCGTCATGAAGTTGAATTCAACTGCCCGGCTGACGCGATCCCGGAATCAATCACAATCGATATTTCCGAGCTTGACATGAATGACAGCGTTCACATCAGCGCGGTGACCCTGCCTAAGGGCGTGACACCGGTTATTGATGACCGTGACTTTACCATTGCCACCATCGCAGTGCCAAGCGGACTGAAGGGTTCTGACACTGATGATGAAGAAGAAGCAGTAGCTACTGAAGGCGAAGAAGCACCTGCAGAAGGTGGCGAAGAGTAACCTTCGCCCTTATAATGGTTTAGGCCAAATGTTAAGGATAATGCCATGTTGTTAGTGGTCGGCCTGGGTAACCCCGGTAGTAAATATAACGACAATCGGCATAATATCGGATTTATGGCGGTGGACGAGATTGTTCGCCGCCATAACTTTAGCGGCCCCAAAGCCCGTTTTCAGGGGACAACCTTTGAAGGGCGGTTGGGATCTGAGAAAATACTGATCCTCAAGCCCCTGACTTATATGAATTTGTCGGGTCAGGCGGTGGGTGAAGCCGCCCGTTTCTACAAAATACCGCCGGAAGATATCATCATTTTCCATGATGACCTTGATATTCCTGCGGCCAAGATTAAATTCAAGACCGGTGGCGGTCACGCGGGCCATAATGGCCTGCGCAGCATTGACCAGCATATGGGCAAGAACTATCACCGTATTCGCATGGGCATTGGCCATCCCGGCGACAAAGACCAGGTACATGGTCACGTGCTCGGCGATTTTGCCAAGTCTGATCAGCAATGGCTTGAGCCACTTCTGGATGCGGTGTCTTTTGCCGCCCCGTCCTTGGCGGACCGGTCCGGTGAAACCGCCGGAGCCAAATTTTTAAATGCAGTCGGACTGCGACTGAACAACAAATAACGGATAAAGACTATGGGTTTTAAATGTGGTATTGTCGGATTGCCGAACGTCGGTAAATCAACTCTTTTTAACGCTCTGACCAACACGGCAGCTGCCGCCGCGGCCAATTACCCCTTCTGCACCATTGAGCCCAATGTCGGCCAGGTCCCGGTCCCCGACCAGCGCCTGTTGCTGTTGGCAGAGATTGCCGGGTCAAAGGAAATCATCCCCACCCAACTGTCCTTTGTTGATATTGCCGGTCTGGTGCGCGGCGCGTCCCAGGGTGAAGGCCTCGGCAATCAGTTCCTGGGAAATATTCGGGAAGTCGATGCCATCATTCATGTGCTGCGCTGTTTTGAAGATGACGATATCACCCATGTGGAAGGCGTCATTGACCCCATCGCCGATGCCGAGACCGTTGAAACCGAATTGATGCTGTCAGATATCGACAGCCTGACCAAACGCAAATCCGGCCTGGAGCGGCGCATTCGCGGCCAGGATAAGGAAGCCAAACTGCTCATGGTTCTGGTTGACCGCATGCTGGAGGTTCTGGAAGAAGGCCTACCGGCCCGTAACGTCATCGCTGCCGATGAGGAAGAACAAAAACTGATCAATGAATTACAGCTTCTGACCGCCAAACCGGTGCTCTATGTCTGTAACGTCAGCGAAGAGGACGCCGCTGAAGGCAATGACAAAAGCGCCCGGGTTGCCGAAAAAGCCGCCACAGAAAATGCAGTCTCGGTTAATATCTCAGCGGCCCTCGAATCAGAGATTGCCCAGCTTGACGATCCGGAAGAACAAAAAGCCTTTCTCGAAGATCTTGGACTTGGCGAAACCGGCCTCGGCCGGGTAATTAGTGCCGGTTATAACCTGCTGGACCTGATCACCTATTTCACCGTTGGCCCCAAAGAAGCCCGTGCCTGGACCATCCCGAAGAATACCATGGCGCCCCAGGCCGCTGGTGTGATCCATACCGACTTTGAAAAAGGCTTCATCCGCAGTGAAACTATTGCTTATGAAGACTATATCGAATTCAAGGGCGAAAACGGGTCGAAAGATGCCGGAAAAATGCGCCTTGAGGGCAAAGAATATGTCGTCCTCGACGGCGATGTTCTCCACTTTCGTTTCGCAAACTAAGGACTGTCATGATTACATTCGAAGATTTCCACGTTGGGGTGACGGACACATTTGGCGACTATCTGGTCACCGAACGGGAAATCATCGAATTTGCTGAAAAATATGATCCTCAGCCCTTCCATACCGATCCGGAGTTCGCCGCCAAGTCCTATTACGGCAAACTGATCGCCAGTGGCTGGATGACCGGGGCTATCACCATGCGCCTACTCTGTGATCAGATCCTCACCGACAGCAGCAGCATGGGCTCCCCCGGGATTGATAAATTGCGCTGGCACCGTCCGGTCTTTGCCGGTGACCGTCTCAAGGCGACAGTGATCGTTCTTGAAGCCCGGGAATCCAAAAGCAAACCGGGGATTGGCATTGTTACTTACGACGTTCAGACCCTCAACCAAAATGATGAGATCGTCATGTCCATCAATACAACGGGCATGTTCCTGACCCGGGCCGCGTTAAAAAAACAACAAGCGGCAAGTTAAACTCTCCCGACCTTGAACGTGATCGGCCATCTGACAGGTTTTTTATCAGAGGCCGGTCCCCAGGCATCCCTTAAGTCAGGGGTGATTTCCTGCAGCGGGTCCCGTCCCGTCGCCGCTTTATAGCGGACCACAGAAGACCAGGTGCTGAGGTAGCCCACAAGCTCCTCCAATGTCCATGAGGCCTCCAGATTAAAGCCCGGCATGGCTATGCTCTCAAAGGGAAAGTCGATGGTCTGGTAGCGGTCCCGGACCATCTGCCTCTCTACGGGCCAATAGTCCCCAATAATGTCCTCATTCAGTCGCCGCAAAACCGGATCAAGCTGGTCATCAAGGATCAGCAGATCATAAGTCCAGACCGCCAGCAGACCGCCGGTCTTCAGTACCCGCTGCACCTCCTGAAAAAATGCCTGATGATCAAACCAGTGCAGGGCCTGGGCCACGGTAATCAGGTCGACGCTGGCATCGTCCAACCCTGAGCATTCCGCCGTCCCTACCCTGAAAGAAACAGTGTTTGGGCCATGAGCATGGGCAATCTGTTTCTCACTGGCATCCGTCGCGATCACCCGGTCAAAATAATCCGCCAGCCCCCGGGCCGCCTGGCCGTTACCGGTGGCACAGTCCCAAGCCAGCCCATGACCGCCGCACAGACCTGATAAATGCTGATAGAGCCCTGAGGGATACAGGGGCCGGAATGTGCTGTAGCCTGCGGCCTGTTGTGAAAAATGATCTTTAAAACCTGGCATCACTTCTTCTCCCATAAAAAAAGGGCCACCCCGAAGGATAGCCCTTTTAATCACTTTAACCTTGATGACAATTAAACATCAAGATCTTTGCCTTTTTTGACATTGCGCCACACGCTCTTATTGACAAAATAAAGCATAATGGTCAGGATAGACATGAAAATAATAACTTTCAGGCCCATCTGCTTGCGCTCTTCCATCTTTGGCTCAGCCGCCCAATACATGAAGGTGGCAACATCCTGTGCCATTTGTTCACTTGTCGCCACAGTACCGTCAGCATATTCAACCAATTCATCGAACAATGGCGGTGCCATGGCGATCTGGTTGCCGGTGAAGGTCTCATTGAAATACATACCATCGGCCAGGTCAACACCGTGGGGTGCTTCCTCATGGTATGTGGTTAGAATGCCAACGATATAATCTTCACCATAAACACTGTTCCATGGGGTAAACAGGGACAGATGCTCCCGAGACTTACCCAGAAGGGAGAAGTCAGGGGGCAGTGCGCCGTTGTTTGACTCACGGGCTTCTACTTCAGAGGCAAAAGGTGCCGGGAAATAATCCTGGGGCAGTCCTGTGCGATAGACTTCTTCGCCCTCATCATCGAAACCATTGGCAAATTCATATTCCTTGGCGAAAGCTTTCACTTCATCCACGGAATAGCCAAAAGCCGTCAATTCACGAAACGCGACCATGTCCAGGGAATGACAGGCAGAACAAACTTCCTTGTACACCTGAAGTCCCCGCTGCAGCGCGTCCTTGTCAAATTTCCCGAAAGGCCCGGCATGGGGCCAATCGTGTCTTTTAGTCTCATAAGCACTGTCACCAGATGCATTGGCAAAGGAAATTCCGCCCATTACAACGATAACCATAAGGCCGATTTTTTTAAACATATTCAACATATCCTTAGCCCTCCTTATTGGCGTCCAGTACTGACTGCGCAATACTTACCGGGACGGGTTTGGTTGTTTCCATACGACTGACCAAGGGGACAATCACAAAGAAATAAGCGAAGTAAAAGACCGAGGAAATCCGACCCATGGTCAAGGCATCAATGCCGCCACCCATGTTGATCATGATTTCATCCGGCAATTTGGTGCCCAGATAACCCAGGTAAATGGTGTTTACCAGGAACAGCCAAAAGAAGAAGGCGGTTGTCGGGCGGAATTTAGCCGATCTGATTTTTGATCCGTCCAGCCAAGGCAGGACGAAGAAAATCAGGATAGAACCAAACATGGCAATCACACCAAGGAACTTGTCCGGGACCGCTTTCAGGATTGTGTAGAACGGCAGGTAATACCATTCCGGCACAATATGTGACGGCGTTACCATAGGGTTGGCCTCGATATAGTTATCGGGGTGACCCATGATATTGGGCATATAGAAGATGAATACCGCAAAGATCACAATGAAGAACGACAGGCCAAACGCATCCTTGGCAGTGTAATAAGGATGGAACGGAATTTTGTCGCCCGGACCCTTGGCATCAATCCCCAGCGGGTTGTTTGATCCCGGAAGATGCAAAGCCCAGATATGCAGGATAACCACACCAACGATCACAAACGGCAGCAAGTAATGCAGGCTGAAGAAGCGTTGCAGGGTTGGATTATCAACCGAGAAGCCACCCCACAGAAGATGCAGGATGCTGTCGCCCATGCCTTCATAGAAGTCGAAAACCCCAAACAGGTTGGTAATCACTGTCGCGCCCCAGAAGCTCATCTGTCCCCAGGGCAGAACATAGCCCATGAAACCAGTTGCCATCATCAGCAGGTAAATAACCAGCCCTAAGAACCACAAGACTTCACGTGGTGACTTGTAAGAGCCGAAATACATACCGCGCAAGATATGAACATACACCACCACAAAGAACATGGAGGCACCGTTGGCATGAGTATAGCGCATCAGCCAGCCATAGTTCACATCACGCATGATATGTTCTACTGCCCGGAAAGCGAAATCCACATGCGGGGTGTAATGCATCACCAGAATGATGCCCGTCAGGATCTGTACTACCAGCATGAAACCGGCCAGTGAGCCAAAGTTCCACCAATAGTTCAGATTACGAGGTGCCTTATAGCCGGCCCCCAGTGTTCCATGAATAAGTCCGAGAATCGGCAAGCGTTCCTCAAACCATTTTACAGCCTTATTAGTAGGCTCGTAAGAAGATGATCCCATTTTTCTGCTCCCTAACCGATGCTGACTGTTGTGTCATTCAAGAATGTATATTTCGGCACATCAAGGTTCCGCGGGGCTGGGCCCTTGCGGATACGRCCGGAAATATCATAATGCGATCCRTGACAGGGGCAGAACCACCCRCCAAAGTCRCCGCGCTGATCCAGWGGRACACAGCCAAGRTGGGTACARACMCCAACCATGATCAGCCAYTCMGGACGTTCAGCACGCAGCTGRTCATCCTCGGGGTCTTTCAGGTCYGATGTGTTATCGGCGATGGCCCGGGTAATTTCATCRGCTGTTCTGTGGCGGATGAAAACGGGTTTACCKCGCCAGAGAATTTTWACGGTCTGTCCTWCGGGAATGGAGGATAAGTCCACTTCCACGGAAGCCAGSGCCAAAACRTCAGCRGATGGGTTCATTTGAKCTACAAGGGGCCAGACAGCGGATGTCATACCAACTGCCCCAACTACACCCGTTGCAACATAAAGGAAATTACGGCGTGTAACTTCCCCGTCATGTTCAGCTTGGCCATTGGTGGTCATTAAAGAAACCTCTTAGTGTTTAATACAGATTACTTAGATAACTTGGTTTAAAGGAAGAATTAAAAAAATCATGTCAAATGGCTGCAATTCACTTGCAGCCATTTTTATAAGTTTCAAGCCTGAAACAATCTAATTATTAGATTGGAATGCCGCCCGCAAATAGGCAATGACATTCTTGATATCCTGTTCAGTCAGATCCTCATCGCCGCCCAATTCGGGCATGGCCATATCGGATCCCGGGCTTTCAAAGCCGTTGATGATATGATCCAGCAAGACAACGTCCGACTGGGCCAAAGGGCCCTTGGCTGATGTGAAGTCAGGCACGCCGGGGATTTCTCCTTTACCCTTCTCGCCGTGACAGGCGATACAGGTTCCTTCGTAGACTTCGGCACCTTGTTTCACAACATCATTGGCATATGCAGACCCTGCCATAAGAGCAGTTGCGGCCACGGCCAAACCAAGTTTTGTGATTTTCGAGGAAAGATATGGCATTTTAAAATCTCCTTTTCACTGCCTATTCAACTTTCTCATTATTGCTGGCTTTCAGGAAAACAATAATATCCCTGACCATGTCACCGGGAAGGTTGGCCCGCACCCGCATATGAGTGGCAGAAACTTCCCATTCCTGATCGGTCAGTTCCTTCGGTGCCCTCATATTGTGGCACCGGTTACAGGTCTTAGCCCAGGCTTTCGCCCCACGAACCAACTGCATGGGATCTTTCTTGGCTTTTTCCGCCGCCTGTACAGCCATCCCGGCAGACACAGAAGTCAACAAGGCCGCAGCCATGATATATTTAACGATTTTCATCTTTTTATTCTTTCTAGAAATTAAAAGCCGTAGGCAAATTGCAGTTGATAACGAGTTTCGTCAGGACGACTGGCCAAGAAATAATTGCGCCGTTCAATACCCGCCTTGATGACGATGGTAGGTGCCGCCCAGAAATTGATGCCGGCATTCCATCTTTTCTCAGAAGCAGACGTCAGGGCATCATCAAGCTCGACCTTGAATTCGCCGTAGCGCAGAACCGGTTCAAATTTGCTGACAATCGGATTGTCAGAAATGCCGGACAGACGGTAGGCAACCTGAGCATACCATGTTTTCCAGTTTACCGGCTCCAGACCACCATGCCCCTCTTCTTCTTCGACAATAAGTCCTGCTTCTTCAAGCGCAATAGGTGTTGTCTTGGAACTCAGATATTCAGCGCGAATATCCCAAGGGCCTTTTGAATAAGCCATATCCACTCCCCAGAGCCGATAATCGGCGCTTTTTTCTTCCTCTATATCCCCGTCAGGCTGAAGCCCGCCTTCGTCGTTGAGGCCAGCATTCAGGTAGGAGAAACCCAGCTCGAGAGAGGATTTATGGACAAAAGCCAACCGGCCGCCAAAGGATTTACTGCTGTCATTATCCTTGCCGAAACC
>NVTE01000005.1 GCA_002401455.1 Alphaproteobacteria bacterium | reverse complement strand
TGGGCAGCGGCGAGACCGGCCGGTCCGGAGCCGACGACGGCAACTTTCTTGCCGGTTTTCTTTGGCGCCGTCAGCGGCGTGATCCAGCCGTTTTCCCAGCCCTTATCGACGATGGCACATTCGATGGTCTTGATGGTCACGGGCTGATCATCAAGGTTCAGCGTACAGGCCGCCTCGCAGGGCGCGGGGCAGATGCGTCCGGTAAACTCCGGAAAGTTATTGGTCGAATGCAGGGTATCAAGCGCCCCCTGCCAGTCTTCCTTCCAGACCAGGTCGTTCCAGTCGGGAATCATGTTATTGACCGGGCAACCGGTGTGACAGAACGGAATGCCACAGTCCATGCAGCGGCCGCCCTGTTCCGAGACCCGGGCATCGCGTAGGGGGTTGGTAAATTCATCATAATGACGCACCCGGTCGCCCGCAGGGGCATAGGTCCGTTCCTGACGGGTAAATTCCATAAATCCAGTAGGTTTTCCCATTTTCAGTTCCTTCTTAATTCAATGTTTGACCGGTATAGGCGGACAGTACAGTCTGGGTCGGAGCCATTTCCTGCAACGCCCGGCGATATTCAACGGGCATGACCTTGACGAATTTCGGCAGGTAATGCTCCTGATCATCCAGAATGGCCTGGGCGCGGACACTGCCGGTATGGCGCACATGGTTTTCCAGCAGGGTCACCAGCCGTTCCACGTCATTGCCGGACATATTGTTACGCAGCACATCGACCCGGCCATGACTTTCTAATTCACCGGACTGGTGTTTGCGGGCCATGGCATCTTCTTCGGGCATCGGTTCAAGTTCGACCATGGCCAGGTTACAGCGTTTTTCAAAATCACCGGCCTCATCCAGGACGTAGGCGATGCCGCCGCTCATGCCAGCGGCAAAATTGCGCCCGGTTTCGCCAATGACCACGACACAGCCGCCGGTCATATATTCACAGCCGTGATCGCCGACACCCTCGACAACCGCGATGGCGCCAGAATTCCGGACCGCAAAGCGTTCGCCCGCGACACCGCGGAAATAACATTCCCCGCTGACCGCACCGTAAAGCACGGTATTGCCGACGATGATGCTGTTTTCCGGGTCAATTTTGCTGTCGGCTGGCGGATAGATAATCAACCGCCCGCCGCTCAGGCCTTTGCCCACATAATCATTGCCTTCACCGGATAGCTCCAGGGTGATGCCTTTGGCGACAAAGGTGCCGAAGCTCTGACCGGCGGTGCCAGACAGTTTGACATGGATGGTACCCTCAGGCAGGCCGGCATAGCCGTATTTCTCGGCCACACGACCAGACAACATCGCGCCGCAGGAGCGGTTGGTGCTGTTGATTTTTTCCTCAATGAGCACCGGCGTTTTGTTCTCCAACGCTTCAGAGGCCTGATCCAGAAGTTTCCGATCCAGTATCTCGTCCAAGTCATGCTTCTGGCGGGTGGTGTTGTAGATATCACTGCCCTCGCCGGGGTCCGGCATATGGAACAGGTTGCTGAAGTCCAGGCCATCGGCTTTCCAGTGGCGGATGGCGGTATTCTTGCTGAGAAGGTCCGCCTGGCCGATGATTTCGTTCATATTGCGCACGCCCATGTCGGCCATGATTTTGCGGACTTCTTCGGCGACAAAGAAGAAATAATTGACCACATGTTCGGGCTTGCCCTTGAATTTTCGGCGCAGGACCGGGTCCTGGGTCGCCACACCGACGGGGCAGGTATTGAGATGGCATTTGCGCATCATGATACAGCCGCTGGCGATCAGCGGGGCGGTGGCAAAGCCGAACTCATCGGCTCCGAGCAGGGCGCCAATGATCACGTCCCGGCCGGTCTTCAGGCCGCCGTCAACCTGCAGGCTGATCCGGTCGCGTAGTTTATTGAGCACCAGGGTTTGCTGGGTTTCCGCCAGGCCCATTTCCCAAGGTGAGCCGGCATTCTTGATGCTGGTCAGCGGGCTGGCACCGGTACCACCGTCATACCCGGAGATGGTCAGATGGTCGGCCTTGGCCTTGGAGACCCCGGCGGCGACAGTGCCGACACCGATTTCAGAGACCAGCTTAACGCTGATCCGGGCTTTTGGCTGGACATTCTTCAGATCATAAATCAGCTGAGCCAGATCCTCAATCGAATAAATATCATGATGAGGCGGCGGTGAAATCAGGGCGACGCCGGGGGTGGAGTGCCGGACTTTGGCAATCACCGCATCAACCTTATGGCCGGGCAGCTGGCCGCCTTCACCGGGTTTCGCGCCCTGGGCCATTTTGATCTGGATCTCGTCCGCATTAACCAGATATTCCGTGGTTACGCCAAAGCGGCCCGAAGCCACCTGTTTGATGGCACTGCGGCGCAGGTCGCCGTTACGGTCCGGGGTAAAGCGATCGGGTTCTTCGCCGCCTTCACCGGTGTTGGACTTGCCGCCGATGCGGTTCATGGCGATGGCAAGGTTGGTATGGGCTTCGCGGCTGATGGAGCCAAAGGACATGGCGCCGGTGACAAAGCGTTTGACGATCTCGCTGGCCGGTTCAACCTCATCCAGAGAGATCGGGCTGTCGGCCAGTTTGATCGTAAACATACCCCGGGGGGTCAGCAGACGTTCTGACTGTTCATTGATCTCGCGGGCGAAATTATCATATTGCTCCTGGTTATTGCCGCGGACGGCATGCTGGAGACTGCTGACTGTTTCAGAGGTCCACATATGATCTTCCCCGCGCAGGCGGATGGCATATTCGCCGCCCACATCAAGGGCGTTGTTATAGACCAGACTGTCGGTGAAGGCCTGGTCGTGGCGCATGATGGTTTCCCGGGAAATTTCCTTCAGGCCAACCCCTTCGATAGAGCTTTGGGTATTGGTGAAATATTTCTCGAGGAATTCGCTGTTCAGGCCAACGGCGTCAAAAATCTGGGCACCACAATAGGACTGATAGGTGGAGATACCCATCTTGGACATGACCTTCAGGATACCTTTGTCGATGGCCTTGGTATAGCGCATGCGGGCGACCCGGGGGCTGACGTCTTCGTCCATATCCGGGGCCAGGGCAGAGATGGTCTCAAACGCCAGATAGGGGTTGATCGCTTCGGCACCATAACCGGCGAGCACACAGAAATGATGGACCTCACGGGCCTCGCCGGTTTCAACCACGAGGCCGACAGAGGTGCGCAGCCCTTTGCGGATCAAGTGATGATGGACCGCCGATGTGGCCAGCAGGGCCGGAATGGCGATCTGTTCGTCACTGACGCCCCGGTCGGACAGGATGATGATATTGTCTCCCTCGATCACAGAGACTTCCGCCAGCAGGCAGATGCTTTCAATGGCATTATCCATGCCCTTGATACCCTTGGTGGCGTCATAGGTGACGTCGATGGTTACGGTCCTGAAATTATTGTCCGGAATGTCACCAATGGTCCGGATTTTTTCCAGATCTTCGTTACTCAGGATCGGCTGGCGCACTTCGAGTCGTTTATGGGTGCCAACCCCTTCCAGATCCAGCAGGTTGGGCCGGGGACCAATGAAGGACACCAGAGACATCACTGCTTCTTCCCGGATCGGGTCGATGGGCGGGTTGGTCACCTGGGCAAAATTCTGCTTGAAATAGCTGTAGAGCAACTTTGATTTACTGGACAGGGCTGAGATTGGGGTATCGGTACCCATGGAGCCCAGCGCTTCCTGACCACTGGTGGTCATGGGTGGGAACAGTAGTTTGATGTCTTCCTGGGTATAGCCAAAGGCCTGCTGACGTTTTAGCAGCGGCACATCGGTGTCATGATGGGGGGAAAATTCCGCTGGCAGGTCTTCCAGCTTGATCTGGGTCCGGGCGAGAATCGCTTCATAGTCATGGGCCCCGGTCAGTTCCGCCTTGATCTCATCATCACTGATGATCCGGCCCTGTTTGGTGTCAATCAGCAGCATCTTACCGGGCTGCAGACGCCATTTCGTGACAATCTTGTTTTCCGGGATCGGCAGCACGCCCATTTCGGAGGCGAGCACCACCATGTCATCGTCGGTCACCAGATAACGCGCCGGACGGAGGCCGTTACGGTCCAGGGTGGCGCCGATCAGGGTGCCGTCGGTGAAGGCCATGGCGGCCGGCCCGTCCCAGGGCTCCATCAGGGCAGCATGATATTCATAAAAGGCCCGGCGTTTTTCATCCATCAGCGGATTGCCGGCCCAGGCTTCGGGGATCAGCATCATCATGGCGTGGACAATGCTATAGCCGCCAGCGACCAGCAGTTCGAGCGCATTGTCAAAGCTTGCGGTGTCGGAGATACCTTCGGGGATCAGCGGCCACAGTTTTTCCAGGTCCTTGCCAATGACCGAGGATTCCATGCTGAAGCGGCGGGCAGCCATCCAGTTGACGTTGCCGCGAACCGTGTTGATCTCGCCGTTGTGGCAGACCATGCGGAACGGCTGGGCCAGGCTCCAGGTCGGGAACGTGTTGGTGGAGAAGCGCTGATGAACCAGAGCGAGGGCCGAGACCATGCGCTCATCGGTCAGGTCGGTATAATAGACCCCGACCTGGGTGGCCAGCAGCATGCCTTTATAAAGCATGGTCCGGCTCGAGCAGCTACAGCCATAATAATAGCTGGTGTCTTCGGCCATATCAAAGGTGAGGTTGGACAGCTGTTTGCGGACCAGATACAGCTTCAGTTCAAAGTCGGCATTGGCTTTGCAATTGTCCCCGATGGCGACAAAGCCCTGAACCACATCCGGTTCTGTGGCCTTGACCCCTTCGCTGAAGCCGCTGTTGTCGGTGGGCACATCGCGCCAGCCCAGAAAATTCTGACCTTCCTGGGCAACCAGATCTTCAAAGGTTTTCTTGATTTTGTCGGCAATGTCTTTTTCCGGCGGTAGGAACATCATCAATACACCGTAATCTCCAAGGACCGGCAGGGTGATGCCCTCGTCTTTGGCGACCGCGCGCATGAAGTCATCGGGCATCTGGATCAGGATGCCGGCCCCGTCACCGGACAGGGGGTCGGCTCCGACCGCGCCGCGGTGGGTCAGGTTCTTCAGAATTTCCAGGCCATTGACAATAATGTCATGGCTTTTGACGCCCTTGATATTGGCGACCAGGCCAATACCGCAGTTGTCATGTTCATTGATCGGGTTATATAGGCCCTGAGGGGTTGGTAAACCGTTGCTGTTTAAGGGCTTTTTCCTGGTCATTCCTGAATATACTCCTCGACTTGATAAGTCTGTAATTTTTCGCGCAAAAATCCAATCCGTCTTATGGGGAAAGACAGATTGGACTTTATACTTCTGTTTTAAAGCCAGTGTTTAATGCGTTCTTCGTACTTATTACACGTACAGTGTTATACTTTTGTGGCTCTTGTTAATGAAGACGCCGGGCGAAGAATTTTTATCCCACGTCATGCACGTGAGGGCAAAAAAACTGACATAAATTTTCTGCAGTTTATAAGATCATTTACAAAATTAACTGCAGTGTTACTCTTTACTCAGGGTCTTTTCTACTGATTTTTAAGGGTAAAATCAAGCGATTCATGGCGCATAATTAGGCATGACAACCGGGAAGAATATTAATAGCCTATATAATTCAATATCTTAATGGGATAAATAAAAAACAAAAAAAACTGTGGTCGATGACCTTCAAGGTGTCAGGTGGGTCAAAGTGATCAAAAAACAGGCAATTCGACGGTTAAAATTTAGGCAACATGCTAAAATTAAAGGCAAATTTTGGTTCGTCTTCATAGAGGAGGAATCGCCCGCCTTTCTGGGGGCTGGTGGGGTGATTTTGCAGTCTGGTGATCTTTAGGTTTGCAAAATACCCGGCCAGGCCGTAAATCTGAAGCTATGACCGATTGCAAGCTCCTTTCATATGACCTGCCCATATCACAGGTGATTCCAGATATTTTGGACCGGCTGCAGACCCATGACAGTTTGGTGCTTCAGGCCCCGCCTGGTGCTGGCAAGACCACGCTGGTGCCCCTGTATCTTTTGGGCGAGAGTTGGGCCCGGGCGGGCCGAATCATCATGCTGGAACCGCGGCGGCTGGCGGCCCGGGCGGCGGCGCGGCGCATGGCGGATATGTTGGGCGAGGCGGTGGGCCAGACAGTGGGCTACCGGGTGCGGTTTGATCATAAGGTCAGTGACAAGACCCGAATCGAGGTGGTGACCGAAGGCGTTTTGATCCGTCGGCTGCAGCAGGACCCGGAATTATCTGGGGTCAGTGCGGTGATCTTTGATGAATTTCATGAACGGTCTCTGGAGGCGGATTTCGGTCTGGCCCTATGCCTGGATGTGCAGCAGGGCCTGCGGCCAGAGCTTAAACTGATGGTCATGTCGGCGACCCTTGACGGGGAAAATGTCGCCCGCCTGATGGGTGATGCCCCGGTGGTGTCTAGTGAGGGTCGAGCCTATCCGGTGGCTATGCAGTATCTTGACCGGCCGGCGAGGGGACCGATCGAACGGACTGTGGCCGAGGCGGTGGCCCGGGCGGTGACGGCAGAGGCGGGCAGTATTTTGGTTTTTCTGCCTGGGGCCGGGGAAATTGAACGCTGCGCCGGTTTGCTTAAAGCTTATAATTTTGGACCGGATGTGATCATCGCGCCGCTGTACGGCATGATGCGCATGGCAGATCAGGACCGGGCCATTCAACCGGCCCCGGCCGGCCAGCGCAAAATCGTGCTGGCGACGGCGATTGCTGAAACCAGCCTGACCATCGAGGGTATTCGCGTGGTCATTGATGGCGGTCTGGACCGCAGCCCGCGCTATGATGTGCGCTCGGGCATGACCCGGCTGGAAACCCGGACCCTGTCCCGGGCCTCGGCGACCCAACGGGCCGGGCGTGCCGGACGGCTCACGCCGGGCATCTGTTACCGCATGTGGACCGAGGCAGCTCAGCGCGGGCTGAGCCCCTTTGCTGCGCCCGAGATCACCACCGCCGACTTGGTGCCGCTGGTGCTGGAGCTGGCCAACTGGGGGGTCGGTGATCCGGCGGAGCTCAGCTGGCTCGACGAGCCCGATCCGGCCGCTGTCGCCCAGGCGCGGGACCTGTTGCAGGCTTTGGGGGCGCTGGACCATCAGGGCCGGATATTGGCCCATGGCCGACAGATGGCGCAGCTGGCCATGCATCCGCGGCTGGCCCATATGGTGTTGACGGCAAAGAAGCTCGGCTTTGGCGGTCTTGGGGTCTGGATCGCAGCCCTGCTGGCGGAACGGGATATTCTTCGGAACCGGTCGGCGGATATGACCCGGCGGCTGGAGCTGCTCGGGCAATTCCTGGCCGGGGATAAATCTCTGGCCCGCAAGGGCGGCGCCGATATGGCGCTGTTGCCGCAGATCAAGCGCTTGATCGAGGTCTGGTCAAGATCCCTGAAATTATCCCGGACAGAGGCTTGCCCGCTGGAGAAAACCGGTCTGTGTCTGGCGCTGGCCTATCCGGACCGTATCGGCGGTCGGCGACCGGGTGGTGAGGCCCGCTATCTGCTGTCCGGGGGCCGGGGCGCGGCGCTTGATCCGTCGGATGCCCTGGGATCGGAAAAATATATCGCCATTTGCCATCTGGACAAGGGCGCACGGGAAGCCCGGATTTACCTGGCCGCCCCGCTGATGGAAAGCGATATCGAAGATATTTTTGCCGACCAGATCACGGTCGAGGAGCAGGTCGAGTGGGACGGCCGCAGTGACAGTGTAATCGCCCGGCGGTGCCATAGGCTTAACCGGTTGATTCTGCGCCAGGAGAAACTTAAAAACCCGGATCCGGCCGCGATCATTGCCGCCCTGTGTCAGGGCATCCGCAAGATGGGCCTGGCCGCACTGCCCTGGGACAAGAAGAGCAGTGCCTTACGCGAGCGGATACTGTTTTGTGCCCGCCACGACCCAGAAGGTCACTGGCCGGATATGTCCGAGGAGGCTCTATTGGCAGGGTTGGAAACCTGGCTAGCGCCCTACCTGAGCGGTATCCTGCGCCGGGAGCAGCTGAAAGGTCTGGCGATGATGGAAATCCTGAATAACCTGCTGGGCTGGCAGGACAGCCAAAGACTTGACCGGATGATGCCGACGCATTTTAAAGCCCCCAGCGGCTCGTCCATCGCATTGGACTATAGTGTTGACCCGCCGGTGCTTTCGGTACGGCTCCAGGAAATGTTCGGGCTGGACCGGACGCCGACCATTATGGGAGGAAAGCTGCGTCTGCTGGTCCATCTGCTGTCCCCGGCCGGACGTCCGTTACAGGTGACGCAGGATCTGGAGAATTTCTGGGTCACCAGCTATGAGGCGGTTAAAAAAGAGATGAAAGGTCGCTATCCGAGACATCATTGGCCGGACGATCCGCTCGGCGCCACCGCGACCAACCGGATCAAAAAAAGAATGAAATGACCGGGACCGATTCTCATAGTATTCAGGAAAATCTGTCGAATCTCACCCTGCAGTTCCCGGGATCATCGCTGGGGCTGACCGGGAAAAATAATTTATTGCTAAAATTTTACATTACGCGAGGATTTGTTACGGTTTCTTAAAGTCAAGGTTAAAAGGTGAAATACTATCTGTTGACATTAACCCGGCCTCAAAATACCATATCTTGTGTCGAGGGTGATTTTAAGGGGTTCGGAGCGGGACTGTTGTTATTCTAGGGGGGATTGGGTTAGCGTAAGGCGTGAAACCCTGTCAAATCAGCAGCATACCGTCAGAGTTTTATAATAAATCAAACCTCAGCAATCGAACAAAATGAAAGCCTTTGCGACATATATATATAGTCAGTTTGGTAAATAGATTATGTGGTATAATAGGGCGTTGGTTTCGTTTTGTATGTTGAATTGATGAGTTTGATCTAAGGGAGCAGCTAACGTGACGGGTACGTTATTTAAGGAAGCGGTACAGGTAAAAGACCATTCACAAGTGGAGACTGTTCCCGAGCGGGATAGCCTGCTGACGGCTTTTGGCAAGGCGACCCTGACCGACCGTTATCTGATGCCCGGTGAGGATTTTCAGGATCTTTTTGCCCGGGTTGCCGGTTATTATAGTGATGACCAGGCCCATGCCCAGCGGCTGTATGATTATATCAGCCAGTTGTGGTTCATGCCCGCCACCCCAATTTTGAGCAATGGCGGCACCAAGCGCGGCCTGCCAATCTCCTGCTTTCTTAATGAAGCCAATGACAGCCTGCGCGGCATTGTTGACCTGTGGAATGAAAATGTCTGGCTGGCCTCCAAGGGCGGCGGCATTGGCAGCTACTGGGGCAATTTGCGCTCCATCGGCGAAGAAGTCTCCACCAATGGCAAGACCTCTGGCATTATCCCGTTTATCCGGGTGATGGACAGCCAGACTCTGGCGATTTCCCAGGGCTCGCTCCGGCGCGGCAGTGCGGCGGTTTACCTGCCGATCAGTCACCCTGAAATTGAAGAATTTATTGAGATTCGCCGTCCGACTGGCGGTGACCCCAACCGGAAAGCCCTGAACCTGCATCATGGCATTGCCATTTCCAACGCCTTCATGCGCGCGGTGGAAAATGATGAGGAATGGGCGCTGCTCAGCCCCCATGATAATTCGGTTCAGCGGACCCTGTCTGCCCGTGGCCTGTGGATTCGCATCCTGACCGCCCGCATCGAAACTGGCGAGCCCTATATGCTGTTCAGCGATCATGTTAATGACGCGATTCCTGAGCATCACAAGCTGGCGGGGCTGAATGTCAAAACCTCCAACCTCTGCTGCGAGATCACCCTGCCGACCGGCATGGATCATCTGGGCAACGAACGTACGGCAGTCTGTTGTCTGTCGTCGATCAACCTGGAAAAATACGAGGAATGGAAAGACAACGAACTGTTCATCACTGACCTGATGCGTTTTCTGGATAATGTGCTGGATGATTTCATTGAGCGGGCACCGGACACCATGGCCCGGGCTAAATATGCCGCCATGCGTGAACGGAGTGTTGGCCTTGGGGCCATGGGCTTCCACAGCTTTTTGCAGGACCGGATGATTCCTTTTGAATCCGTGATGGCCCAGGTCTGGAACAAAAGAATTTTCAAGTATATCCAGAATGGGGTTGATGCCGCCTCCAAACTGCTGGCGGCGGAAAAAGGCGCCTGTCCCGATGCGGCGGATTACGGCATCCAGGAGCGGTTCTCCAATAAGACCGCTATCGCGCCGACGGCCTCGATCTCGATCATCTGCGGCGGCACCAGCCCAGGCATTGAGCCAATACCGGCCAACAGCTTTACCCAGAAAACCCTGTCCGGATCCTTCAATGTGCGCAGCCAGGCCCTGACCCGGTTGCTGATGAAAAAAGGCAAGAATACCGACGAAACATGGTCAGATATTGCCATCAGCGGCGGTTCAGTTCAGCATCTTGATTTCCTCGACAGCCATGAGAAGGATGTTTTCAAGACCGCGTTTGAGCTGGATCAGCGCTGGGTGATTGAACATGCTGCCGACCGGGCCCCGATGGTTGATCAGGCCCAGTCGATCAATGTCTTCCTGCCGGCGGATGTGCATAAACGCGATCTGCACCAGATTCATTTTCAGGCCTGGAAAAAAGGTGTCAAAAGCCTTTATTACTGCCGGTCCCTGTCAATCCAGCGGGCGGAAAGTGCCAATAGTAGCAGCTCGGAAGAATCGCGTAAAGCCATGATGAAAGCCATGGCCAAGGCCCAGGAATCATCGGATTACGAAGAATGTCTCTCCTGTCAGTAGGCCGAGACGTCACGGTTCCCGGTAACGAGATCGGCAAACAGAATTTTAAATTAAGGTAGTATCCCCCATGTCCCTTCTTGAGGAACGCATTGTTTATAAACCCTTCCAATATCCTTGGGCCTATGATGCCTGGCTGACCCAACAGCGGCTCCACTGGCTGCCGGAAGAGGTGCCGATGGCCGACGATGTCAAAGATTGGAACATGAAGATTACCGAGGGTGAAAAACATCTGCTGATGCAGATTTTTCGTTTTTTCACCCAGGCCGATGTCGAAGTGAACAACTGTTACATGCGTCATTATACCCAGGTCTTTAAACCGACCGAGGTCCAGATGATGCTGGCGGCCTTCTCCAATATGGAAACCATCCATGTGGCGGCCTACAGTCACCTGCTGGACACCCTGGGCGTTCCTGAAGTTGAATATGAAGCCTTCCTGCAATATGATGAGATGAAGGCCAAATATGACTATATGCAGGTCTGGGGCGTTGACACTAAAGAAGATATCGCCAAGACCCTGGCGGTCTTCGGGGCCTTTACCGAAGGGCTGCAGCTGTTTGCCTCCTTTGCGATTCTGATGAATTTCCCGCGCTTCAACAAGATGAAGGGCATGGGACAGATCATCACCTGGTCGGTGCGCGATGAAACCCTCCATACCAACAGCATCATTCGGCTGTTTCACACCTTTGTTCAGGAAAATCCGGAAATCTGGACCGAGAAGCTTCAGGAAGAACTGACCGATGCCTGCAAGACCATCGTCACACATGAAGATGCCTTCATTGATCTGGCCTTTGAGATGGGTGATATTGAGGGTCTGACCGCCCAGGAAGTGAAAGATTATATTCGCTATATCGCCGACCGCAGGCTGACTCAGCTCAATCTGTCACCGATCTATTTTGTCGGTAATAATCCGCTGCCGTGGATGGATGAAATCCTTAATGGCATTGAGCATACCAACTTCTTCGAGAATCGCTCAACAGAATATTCCAAAGCCTCGACCCAGGGCAAGTGGGAAGACGCGTTCGACTAGAGTATAATCAGATCGTGTGAGACCAGAGGGGCCGATGGCCCCTCTTTTATTTTCCCCGCCAGTTCTTGAGCGTTGCTTCCGCGGCGTCCTTTTCCCCAAAATCTGCCCGTGAGGCGAGGGCTTCGATCAGAAGCTTTTGCGCTTCCCCGCGCCGGTTGAGCTGGTCGAGGGTCATGGCCAGATGATATTTTATTTCCGGATCACTGAAGCGCAGGACCAGGGCTTTCCTGAGCAGGGGAAGAGCGGCCTCCGGGTTACCGCGCCGACTTTCAATCCAGGCCAGGGTATCCAGAATATTGGCATTTTCGGGCATGGCCTTTAAGGCCTGCCGGGCATATTTCACGGCTTTGTCTTGGTTGCCGACGGTGAAATTTACACTGGCAGCATTATTGAGAATCACGGCCATGCCGGGATTAATCTTCAGCAGCTTGTCATGAAATGTGACAGATTTTCTGATCTGGCCATCCCGTTTATAGGCATTGCCCAAGGCCAGAGCAGACCTCAGATCTTCCGGGTATTTGTCGTGCCAGTTTTCTAGAATGGCAATGGCCTTAGTCATTTTACCGGATTGCTGGTAAGTGCGGTAAAGGCCCATGGTGGCCACCGGGTTATCGCCTATCTTAAGAGCGCGGCGATAGGATTTTTCGGCTTTAACATAGTCTTTAAGGGCCTCATACAGATTACCGGACAGGATATCGACCGCCGGGTTATTGGCCTTGGTGAGGGTCTTTAAATGTTTCAGCAGGGCAAAGCCATTAACCGAATCCAAATTATCAATGCTTATTTTGATCAGGGCAATATAGGCATCGGTAAGGTCAGGGTTCCAGGCCAGGGCTTTTTGCAATGTTTTGGTGGCGGATTTTTTATTATTATTCCTGATTTGGGCATTGGCCAGCGTCAGCAGCGCATCGCCACGTTTGATGGCATATTCGACGGCAAGTTTATAACTTTTGATGGCGTTGACCGCTTCATTGGCCCGTTCATATAATTTACCCTGTAGGCTATAGGCTTTAGAATGACGGGGAAAGCGATCAAGGTAATCGGTGGTGGCTGTCAACGCCGCCTTGATATTTTTCGTCATTAAATAGCCTTCAACCAGCTTGTTGAGGGTGGCAAAATCATTGCCATTGATGGAATAGGCTTTTTTGTACCAGAAGAGGGCATTTTCCCCATCCTTCAGGATTTTGTAGGTATTACCCAGTTCCAGCATCAGGACGTGATTATCGGGAATTCCCTTCAGGCGGTCGCGCAGTTTCGTGAGGGCCTTGTCTGAGTTATTTTCGATCACATCCATCCGGGACAGATGGATCAGAGAGGTCAGATTATCCTTGTCAATCTTCAGAGCTCTGAGATAACTTTTCCGGGCGAGACCATGGTCGCCGGCCAGGCCGATAGCAGTGCCGTACAGATTCAGCAGGTAAGGGTTGTCAGGTTCCCTGTCCTTGAGTTTTCCAATGATGGCAACAGCCTTGTCATATTGTTTGGACTGCTGATAGGCTTTGGCCAGCAGCAGCTTCACTTCAACGGAATTCAGATTATGCTGTTCGGCTTTCAACAGGCTTTCAATGGCGGCACCGATGGCCCCGGCGGCCATTCTTCCCCGGGCAAGGTTGGTCAGGCCCTCCGACGATTCTGGCAGCAGTTTGATGACCGATTCCAGGTAATAATTCGCCTTGTCCACATTGCCCAGTTCCAGATAGACCAGCCCCAGCATGGTCAGGATGGTTGGGTTGTTTGGCTGATTACGGGCGGCTTCGGACAGGACCACATTGGCGGCCATGGGGTCCCCCGCCTGAAGCTCCAAGGCCCCCAGAAGCCGCATGGCCCCAATGTCGTTGCGTTCCAGTTTCAAATATTGCTGCAGGTTTTCCCGGGCTTCATCAAGGTTGCCAAATTGAAAATTGGTCAGTCCGGCGAGATAGTAATAAGTCGGATTTGCCTGCATTACTGAGGGCGGAATGGAGCGCAGGGTATTGATGATCTCCGTCATATTGGCTTTGGAGGTTGCCGTATCACCCTGGGCCGCTGCGATGATGGCTTTTAAATATTTTGCCCGGGGTTCCCGGGGAATTATGCCCAGGATAAATTCTACATCCTCATCGGCCTCTTCATAGTTCCTGACGTCAATATAAAGCGCCGCGCGGGTCAGGCGGGACAGGACATTGCTGTCATCGAGATCGATGGCCTGGTTGATGGCCTTAAGGGCTTTTTGATTGAGTCCCCGTTGTTTATAGATTTTTGCCTTTAGGATATAGGCATTGGGGTTTGGGTTGCCGGCGGCCAGAATGCTGTCAATATATTGCAGGGCAAGGCCATATTGTTTATGGACGGCGGCGACCTGTGCCAGCCCGAGCTTGGCATCATAAAGCAGGGGGTTGCGGTCCAGAGCCTGGGTATAGCTGCGTTTGGCATTGGCCAGTTTTTTATAGCCAAAATAGGCCCGGCCCCGAAGATAGGATATTTCCGCCTCAATATTATTATCCCGGTTGCCGTTCTGAATCACATCCAGAAGATATTTATTCTTGCCCTGCAGGACATAGGCATGGCCAAAAAGAACGATCAACTGATCATAATCAGCCCCCCGTTCCCGGGCAAAGTTAAGCTCGACTTCTGCCCCGGCGCCATCGCCTTCCCTGATCAGGATTTCAGCCATTAAAATACGCGATGGCAAATGACGGGGGTTGGCCTTCAAGGAATTTTTCAGATGGATCTTGGCGTCTTTGGTTCTGGTGCCATGAAAACTTATCAGGGCTTTTTCATAATCTTTTTCGGCCTGCTGAGAGTCTGATTTTGTGATCGCCAGGGCCGGAGATATGGTGACGGGTAAGGTGACTATCACAGCGGTACTGAGGAGAAATAAAGTTAGAAATTTTAATTTTGATTTTACTTTCAGGCGGATAGGCCCTTGGGTATTAATTTCTTTGACAGTAGAATTCTTTTTATTATGGCATTTCTGATCATTCAGATGCATTTACCTTACCTTTACCTAATTTCCCCATAGTGACTAATAGTAGTGCCATGTATGGGGCAAAATATCTAACAAATTATTGCCAACCGGATAATTCCAGAATATTTATCCGTAAGCTTATGGTAACACGTTTGTCTCAAAGTGGGACAGTTGAGACAAAAGAGTCGGGTTTCTTTACAGATTCTTGATCAAGCTTAAGAGAAAATTTTTGTAAGATGTTATTATTAAATGATTTTATTTATTGGCACAAAAATTGCTTTTAATAGTACAAATTATATATTTTGAATATTAATCTCAGTAGATTTAGAGTTGGGTACAGATATGTTTAGTAAAAAATTATTTTTCGCCGCCGGCATGATCGCGGCCCTGATTACCCCCGCCGCCGCCTCTGATATTATTGTTGATAATCTGCCAGGAGGTGGTTTTTCCTACATCGGTAAAGGAAATTCGAAGGACTCTATGGGCGGGGACAATTATGATATCTACAGCATGGAAGTCTCGCGGGAAAATGGGATAATGATCGTGAAGATCAATAGTGGGTTCGTGAGTCATGCAGAAAATAGTCGCTATAAATTTGGCGACTTGCTCATGAGTGTGAAAAGTGAAGGTGATGATTATGCATGGGACCCAAAAGAACGGTCCCGTTATAATGATGATGATTTCCAAACCACTGGTACCACTTGGGAATATGCGTATGATATTAATGATGCAACTAATAAGTCAGGCGATTTTACTGATAACAGTGGTCGCCTTGTAAGTATCAACAATCCTACAAGTGAGTCGTCCTATAATTTTGGTTCCCAACGTGTAGATGGAAGGTATGCCAATGATCACATCTGGACGACGAAAGGTAGAAAAACAACAGATTTAAATATCGGCCTCACTCATAAACTTACGGCAAATACGGCTGGTAATTACCTTGAGTTCGTCTTTGATGTCTCGGGCACGGCCCTGTTCGACGCTAAGCAGATTGCTTTCCATTGGACCATGTCCTGTGCCAATGATATCATTGAAGGTGAGGTTCAGTTTGCCGGAAAGACCCCCAGCGGGGGCAAGGTTCCGGAACCGGCTGCCCTGGGCCTGCTTCTTCTGGGTCTGACCGGGGTTGGCGTTGCCAGAAGACGTAAATTGAAGACGTAAATTGAAGGCGTAACCTACATCTCAGCATTGAAGTACAGCGGCCCTCCCTAGCCTGGGGGCCGTTTTTTTTATGCCTCAGGCGGAACGGGGGAGAAAAACCTTGTGTTTTGGTCGCGGTTTCATGACTATGACCCCTTGTTTCAGGGAAAAAATATGACATCACATGCCGCTAAAATACTCGCTTGCTTTTTGATCGTCTCCGGCACGGTTATCGGCCTGGCGGGCATTGACCTGATCCTGCCATCAATTCCGGATTTGCCGCTGATCTTTAATACCGGCATCGGGCCCAGCCAGATGGTGCTCGCCTCCTATGTGGGTGGGGCCAGTATCGGCTTCCTGGTCTTTGGCATATTGGCCAGCCGCATGGATCGCCGGGTGTTGTTTCTGGGCTCGGTGGCGGCTTTCGGGCTGATGTCGTTTCTGTGCCTGCTGGCGGAAGATATCTGGGTTCTGGTGGGGTTGCGGTTTATCCAGGGCGCGGTCTCCACGGCACCGGCGGTCATTGCCCCAGGTATGATCCGCCAGATTTTCAGTGAAATTGGTGCGGTGCGGGCGATCAGCCTGCTGGGCAGTATCGAATCCTTGGTGCCGGCCCTGGCCCCGATCCTCGGCGTCTGGTTGTCGGGTCAGTTTGGCTGGACGGCGTCTTTCTGGCTGACGGCCGGCCTGGCGCTGGTGATCTGCTTGGTGCTGCTGCGTTATCCGCGCCTGTTGCCGGGCCATCCTGCGCACTCGTCCCGGGACCTGGGCGGCTATGGCAAGCTTCTGAAGAACAAAACCTATCTCCGCTATGGCATGAGCCACGCCTGTGTGCTGGGTGGCCTGTTGGTGTTTGTCTTTTCCCTGCCGGTGGTGATCATTGAAACCATGGGTGGCCGCATTGATAATTTTATTTATATTCAGGTCTGTGGCGTGACCTCCTTCATCATCATGTCCAACCTGACGGGGACGGTGGTCAAGCATTATGGCGCAGAGCTCGCGATTTCCCTGGGCACCACCATGGCCACCTGTAGTGCCCTGTTTCTGGTGATCTATGCGGGCTTTGGCGGCAATGATCCGTGGGTTCTGATCCCGGCCTTCATTCCCCTGAACGCCGGCCTCGGCCTGCGCGGTGGTCCGGGCTTCATGAAAGCGCTGGAAGCCGCCGAGCATGATGATGCCCGGGGCTCAGCCCTGATCATTCTGGCAGTGACGGTGATCGCGTCCCTGGGTACGGCGGCTCTCGCCCCGTTTATTTCCAGTGGTCTTTTTGTCCTGACCGTGGTCGTCGCCTTGATTATCCTGACCGGCTGGGGCCTGATAAAGGCTATTGCGCCCCTGAAGTCCGGGGTTTGATTGCCCTAGGCTCCGTTACAGGCTGATGGCCAGGCGGGTGCCCTGATCAATGGCGCGTTTGGCGTCCAGTTCGAGCGCCACATCGGCCCCCCCGATCAGCTGATAGGGCTTTTCGAGGCCGTCAACCAGCGCCCGCAGTGGGGTCTGACCGGCACAGATGATGACATTGTCGACCTCAAGAATTTTTATCTCGCCACCGACGGAATAATGCAGGCCCTGGTCATCAATCTTGTGATATTCACAGCCGGGGATCATAGTGACGCCCTTGTTTCTCAGGCCGGTCCGGTGAGCCCAACCGCTGGTCTTGCCAAGGCCAGCACCGATTTTAGAGCTTTTGCGCTGCAGTAGGCTGATCTGGCGCGGGGAAGGCGCAACTTTCGGTGCCATGCCTTCGACGCCGCCGCGGGCCTGGAAGGTCATGTCTATGCCCCATTCGGCCATGAAGGCGGCAATATCGAGGCTGGTCGACGGTCCGGCATGGCTGAGCAGTTCGGCCACATCAAAGCCGATACCACCGGCCCCGATGATGGCAACCTTTTCGCCGACTTTGGCCCCGCGGATAACCTCCCGGTAACCCAGGGTCTTGGCATGGTCAAACCCTTCAATCTCCAGGGCGCGCGGCGCGATGCCGGTGGCCAGGATCACCTGGTCATAGTCACTGTCATTAAGCTCTGGCGCGCTAACTGGGCTGTTCAGATGCAGGGTAACCCCGGTCAACTCAATCTGGCGGCTGTAATAGCGCAGGGTTTCAGAGAATTCTTCCTTGCCGGGAATGCGTTTGGCCAGGTTGAACTGGCCGCCAATCTCAGCCGCGGCGTCATACAGATGCACGTCATGGCCGCGGCGGGCGGCGGTGGTGGCAAAGGCCATCCCGGCCGGTCCAGCCCCGATCACGGCGATCTTTTGACGATTCTCAGTAGCCGTCAGGGTAAACTCTTCCTCATGGCAGGCCGCCGGATTGACCAGACAACTTGAGATCTTGCCGTTAAAGATATGGTCAAGACAGGCCTGGTTACAGGCGATGCAGCTGTTGATCTCGTCGGCCCGGCCCTCGGCGGCTTTCTGGACAAACGCGGCGTCGGCCAGGAACGGACGGGCCATGGACACCATATCCGCATCACCGCGGGTCAGCACTTCCTCGGCGACCTCAGGTGTATTGATCCGGTTGGAGGTGATCACCGGGATATTCAGGGCTTTCCTGAATTCCGCCGTCACCCAGGTAAAGGCCGCCCGGGGCACCTTGGTGATGATGGTCGGAATCCGGGCTTCATGCCAGCCGATCCCGGTATTGATCAGGGTGGCACCGGCCTGTTCGATGGCGAGGCCGAGCTCAATCACTTCGTCATGGCTGCTGCCGCCTTCGACCAGGTCCATCATGGACAGGCGGAAGATGATGATGAAATTAGTCCCGACCGCTTCCCGGACCCGGCGGACGATTTCCACCGACAGGCGGATGCGGTTCTGGTAACTGCCACCCCAGTCGTCGGTGCGCTGGTTGGTGCGGGTGGCGATGAACTGATTAAGAAAATAACCTTCCGATCCCATAATCTCAACCCCGTCATAACCGGCTCTCTGGGCCAGGGTTGATGAGGTGACAAAGCTGTCGATTTCCTGCTCAATCTCGTCGGGGGTCACTTCCCGGGGGACAAAGGGGTTGATCGGGGCCTTGATGGGCGAGGGCGCGATCAGCTTCTCATTGAAGGCATAGCGTCCGGTATGGAGGATCTGCATGCAGATTTTGCCGTCCGCTTCATGGACCGCGTCGGTGATGACCTTATGATGGGCCACATCCTCATCAGTTTCCAGAATGCGGGAACCGGCATGGACCGAGGCCGCCCGGTTGGGGCCAATGCCGCCGGTGACAATCAGGCCGACACCCCCCCGGGCCCGCTCGGCAAAATAAACCGCCTGACGCAGATGACCATCCTTGGCTTCTTCGAGGCCAGTATGCATGGACCCCATCAGGACCCGGTTCTTCAGGGTGGTGAAGCCCAGGTCAAGCGGCGATAATAAGGCAGGATAAGGGGAAGCGGTCATAGATAACGGTCCTTGCTGATGATTACACTCAGGGGGATTTATATCATCGTAATTTGACACTGTCAAGATTGCAGGTTAGACTTGGCTCATGAGAAAAAAATCCGCCAATGAAAAAGCCCTGGTTGATCAAAAATCCGGCGATAAACACTATCACCACGGCGATCTGCGCCGGGCTCTGATGGCGGCGACCCGGGACATGATTCGGGCCGGCGGGGTTGAGGCACTGTCGTTGCGTAAATTGGCCGAGCGGGTCGGGGTATCGCGCACGGCGGCCTATCATTATTTCAAGGATAAAAACGTTCTGCTCTGTACCCTGGCCGAAGAGGGGTTCAGGCTCTGGCAGGACACGCTGGGACAGATTTTCAACGATGAAAGCCTACCCCTCCAGGATCGTTACCGGTCCTATATTCGCTGGTATATGGATTATGCCATGGATAATGCAGAATATTATGACCTGATGTTTGGCCGGGCGATCTGGAAACAGAACAGCGCCACCGACAGTCTGAAGACCCTCGCCTATGAGGTGTTCCAGAAACAGGTGGAGATGACCCGTCAATGTCAGGAAGGCGGCATTCTGCCGGCGGGGGAGGACAGCCTGCGCCTGGCCCAGGTCAGTTGGGGCACGCTGCATGGCCTGGCCCGGCTACTGATTGATGGCATCTATACCGATGAGAGCCATATTGATGAAATGTGTGACTGTGCGGCTAATATGCTGATGACGGGACACCACCAGAAAAAGGATCAAACATAATGAATCATGAGGCCTATCTGAAGAAATGGCATGAGGTGGTTTTTGAGCGCAAAACTGAATTGCTCGCCGACCTGTTGGCTGAAGAAGTGGTATTTCACACCCCGCTGTATCTGAAGCCGCGCAAGGGTAAGATGGCGGCTTTTTTCATCCTGACCACGGTGATCGATATTTTTGAGGATTTCACCTATCACCGGCAGATCATGGACGGGGACAGCTGGATGCTGGAGTTCAGCGCCACCATCGGCAAATACCAGCTGAAGGGCATTGACCTGATCCGCTGGAATGACGCCGGCCAGATCATCGACTTTGAGGTTTATATCCGCCCCATTAACGGCGTGCAGGCCCTGGGTGAGGCCATGTATGAAAAGATCAAGGCTGCTGGCATGCTGGATATGATCACTGACAGTTCGGACTGACCAGTCTTTCGGGGGGCTCATGAAAAAAGGCAGCCTCCTGGGGGAAGCTGCCTTTAAATTTTCAGTCAGATATGATCGGTTGGATTAGAAGTTAACCTTCGCTTCAACACCCCATTTACGCGGCTCATTGACAAAGCCGGTGAAGTTGTTGAAGTCAATGCCACCGGTCAGGGACTGGTCATTGGTGATGTTCCGGACATAAGCCGCTACTTGCCACTCATTATCCCCACGAACATAACCAACTTTCAAACCGCCTTCGAGCAGGTAATCGCTTTTGAATTCAACGCTTTCATACAGGAAGAAGTTGATTTTGGACCGGTAGGCCCAATCGGTGTAGGCAAAGATTTCGCCGCCTTCAACAGGAACACTGTAGCGGGCGGTGAAGTTGGCGACCCATTCCGGGGCATTTGGCAAAGAATTGCCGTCCAGGGAGGCATTGCCATCTGTATTCAGAGGATCAAGGACAACCGGGCCAGAACCGCCCGTTGCGATGAAGAGAGTGTCGTCTTTGATTTCGGTATTGTTATAGCTGATGCCAAATGTGGTTGCCAGATTTTCGGTGACCAGGAATTCCATGTCCGCTTCAAAACCATAACCGTCAACTTTGTCGGCATTGACCAGTTGGGTCACATTGGTGGCCCCGCCAACAGCGGTCAATTGCATATCATTGACAGTATAATAATAGGCGGAAACATTGATCCGGCCCCGGCCTTCCATGACGTCGGCTTTGACACCCATTTCATAGGAGTAGGCGGTTTCGGAAGAGGCAACGGATGTAGCGTCACCAAAGGTGATCCGACCCTGAATGCTCGGGGCCCGAAAACCTTTTGCAATGCGGGCATAAAGATTAATATCTTCATTGGCGGCATAGGTCCCGCTCACATCCCAGCTGAGGTTGCCTTCTTTAGTGTTGTTGGAGACCGTGATATTCGGCGCCCCGATAGGAGATATCGTGCGGGTTGCGGTGAAATCTTTCTTATCGTCAGAGTAGCGCAAACCACCGGATACTTTAAAGTCTTCGGAAATGGTGTAATCAACACTACCGAAGATGGCGTAGGCTTCGGTGATCTGATTTTGAACGGCGAAACCATTCTGGGCACCGCCACCGAATGTATTATAGCTGTGGTTGTTGATGGTCAGGTCTTCATGAAAATAGAAGGCACCAACCTGGTAGTTTACAGTTTCATTATCAGTGGTGGCGAGCCGGATTTCCTGGGTCCATTGATCCAGGCCGGGAATTTCACCAGCTGATTCAACAGGGAAAGGAATGAGTCCAGGACCGAAATTTCCCTCTCCGAGGAAGGCGGCACCGAAACCACCGTCGACATCACCTCGGGAAAATACTTTGCCGTATTCGTAGCCTGTGATCGAGGTTAAGGTCATGTAGCCAAAATCATGCTGAATTTTTACGTTGAAGCCATGGGCATCCAGCGCTTGTTCGTTGGCTCCGTCAAGGCTTACAACATCACGTTCGAAATTGTCAATAATACCGCCGGTGACAGGCTTAATGATGTTGGCGCGGAACACGTTCGCGGTGCCGTCGAGGCTGCGAATGTGGCCGTTCAGGAGAACAGAGGTATCTTCAGAGGGGGTGAAGAGCACTTGCAAGCGAGCAGCAGCTTCCACATAACCTTCAAGATCCTTGTCCTCGGTTGTCAGCGTATTGTCCAGCCAGTCACTCTGACGCTGGTACATGGCGGAGATCCGCACGGCCAGTTTATCTTCGACCAAAGCACCGCCAACGGCACCTTCGAGCTCAACAGCGTTAAAGCGGCCATAAGACGCCCGCACATAACCTTCAGTTTCCTGGGTTGGTTTTTTGGATTCGAGCTTGATGATACCCGCGATGGTGTTGCGGCCAAATAATGTGCCTTGTGGGCCACGCAGGACTTCCACACGGTCCAGATCGAATACGGGTGCGCCTTTAAGAATGGCGTTTTCAAGAACAACACCATCATAGATCAGGGAAACCGGCTGGGAGGCATTCAGATCGAAATCTGAGTTACCAAGGCCACGGATATAAAAGCGGGGGAAGGTCCGGCCGAAAGATGTTTCGATATACAGGCTCGGTACGCGGGCTGACATGAATTTAATGTCGGCACCGGCGGCCTTCAGAACGCTCAATTTTTCGCCGCTCAATGTGGCAACAGAGGAGGGGACATCCTGCAGGTTTTGGGCACGCTTTTGTGCGGTCACTACGATTTCTTCAAGTGTCAGGTCCGCGTCTGCTGCTTGAGCTGACGTCATGGTCGCTACGCTGGCCAGGGCCAGGGCAGAGACAGATAGTCCTTTGATAAACAGTGGTGTAGAAATAATCGACATGGTGTTTCCTATGTGTTTTTATTTGACTAAAAAGTCCATATTCTGACTTTTGCGGTACAATAGTTAGCAATTTAGAATATGCAATCATTTTCCATATTCCAGCTGACTTGGGGGGGTATTTGTCTGATTTTTATGGTGAAATTAGGGCAAGTGAGGATTTAATGTCACACTCTTCTCTTGAGGGGGCCGTTTGGGGGCCATGATTTGCCTGAGGCTACAGAATCAAGTCCCTGAACCGGAGCTGATTCTAGAGGTATATAGGATTTATCTGCCTCTTGGTGTATGAGGGACTTTGATGTATATTTGTCTTTGACCTTAACCAGAATGGACTGCGCATATGACATTGCCAACCGTGAGATTATTTTTACTTGGCGGGACGATTACCATGGAAAAGGCCCGTGGTGGCGGTGTCGTGCCGACCATGGATGCGGCGACCCTGTGCCGGGCGGTGCCGGGACTGGACCGGGTAGCGACGGTCGAGCCGCGCACAGACCAGATGGTCGCCAGCGGCAATCTGACCTATGAGCATGCAATCGATCTGGCGGCGAAGATCACCCAGGCGGCGGTCAGCGGGGCCGCCGATGGTTTTGTTATCGTGCAGGGTACCGACACTCTGGAGGAAATGGCTTTCATCCTGGACTGCCTGCTGGATATCGACCGGCCAGTGGTGGTCACCGGGGCCATGCGTAACCCCACATCGCTGAGTGCCGATGGTCCGGCCAATATTCTGGCGGCGGTGACCTGTGCCGCGACAAAAAAGGTGGCGCGTGCCGGGGTCGTGGTGGTGCTGAATGATGAAATTCACGTCGCCCGATTTGTCACCAAGACCCACAGCGGCAGTGTCGGCACCTTTCAGTCGCCCAATATGGGACCCGTTGGCCGGGTGACGGAGGGTAAAGTGTCTTTGTTTTCCCTGCCGGTTGTCGGGCCGAAAGTCACATTACCTGATCCTGGAATAACGCCGAAGATTGCGCTGATCAAGACGTCTCTGGGCGATGAGGGGCATCTGCTGGAGCTGATCAATCAATCGGATTTTCAGGGTCTGGTGATTGAGGGATTTGGGGCCGGTCATGTGCCGGAAAGTTATCTGGACAGTCTGGATAAAATCCTACCTAAGATGCCGGTGATTCTGGCCAGCCGGACCCAAGCCGGTCATGTGTTGCGCCAGACCTATGGTTTTGCCGGCTCGGAAATTGACCTGATTCGCCGCGGGTTGGTGCCATCGGGCATTCTGGATGGCCTGAAAGCCAAAAGCCTGCTGACCCTGCTGCTGATGTCGGGGGCAAGCCAGGCCGAGATCACCACGGCTTTTGCCGCCTGGGATTTAACCTAAATCATCACGAAGCCGGCAATCACATAAAGCACCAGCGTAATGGCGCCAGCGGTCAGGGCATAGGGCAGTTGGGTGCGCACATGTTCCAATAGGTCACAGCCACTGGCGATCGACGATACCACCGTACTGTCGGAGATCGGCGAGCAGTGATCGCCAAAAACCCCGCCGCCCAGGATGGCCGACAGCACTAATGATGGTGGCAGGCCCAAGGTCTGGATCAGCGGCACACCGAGGGGAATCAGGATGGCAAAGGTTCCCCATGAGGTGCCCGTGGTGAAGGACATCAGCGCCCCGGCCAGGAACAGCACTGGTACCACCAGCACCAGCGGCAGGTAATCGCCGACCAGGCTGGCAATGAAGACCCCAGTGCCCAGCTGTTTCAGGCTGGCGCCCAGGGCCAGGGACAGCAGGACGATGGTCACCAGCGGCAGCAGTTCCGCCATGCCTTTAAAGGCGGTATCCACCAGCTGAATATGGTTAAAGGTCCGGCTGAGCAGCATCATGACATAGGCGACAAGACAGGCGAGGGCGGTGGCATACAGCACTGATTTTGAGCCGTTGCCTTTGGCCAGGTCCCCGCCGCCGGTCCAATACATGAAGGCAATCATACCCAGGATCATGGTCAGCAGGGGCAGGACCATATAGCGGGCCTTGGTCGGCGGATATTCATGTTTATGGTCGCCGGACGTGGCCGCCGCTTCTGCCCGGGCTTCACTGGCTTTCAGGGGGCCGTGAACCCGGGTGGTGATCACGGTGTAGAAGACGATGGCCATGGTCACCAGCGCATAGAAATTGAGCGGTACCGTGCCCCAGACGATCTCGGCGGCGGACTGCTCGAACTGATAGCCGCTGAGCAGGGCCAGGATATAGGCGCCCCAGGCATTGAGCAGAATCAGGATGCTGATCGGCGCGCTGGTGCTGTCGATGATATAGGCCAGGCGGGCGCGACTCATGCCGTATCTGTCAAACATTCCCCGGGCCAATATGCCCGATGTCAGCACACTCAGATTGGATTCGATGAAGATCACTATCCCGGTCAGGCTGGTCAGAAGGCCGACCGAGCGTTTGCCCCGGGCCAGGCCACTGCTCACCAGCATTTCAACCATGGCGGTGACACCGCCGGAGACCCGGATGAAGGCCAGCAGGGCGCCGATCATCAGGCTGAACACCAATATCCGGCTGTTGCCGGCATCGGTGAAGACCTGAATGACCCGGTCCAGGCTGCCCAGAAAACCCCCTAAGGGGGCGGTGAGACCGGGGGTGGTCAGCAGCAGGACTTCCGAGGTGAAGATGGCCAGAAACAAGGCCAGAATGACTTCCTTGCGCCACAGAACAATGGTGATGGCGACAAGCGGCGGCAGAATGGTGAGCCAGGTCATGAACGACGATCCCTTTTTTGATTTTTTTTACATTACGGTTGAACCAGATCACTTGCAAGCCTGTCTTTATGGAGTATAGTTTTGGGATATGATTGAAAATAATGGTTTAAATGATAATATCACCTTTCGGACGGAGGCGCTGACCAAGGATTATATCACCGGGGAAACGGTGGTTCAGGCCTTGCGCGGGGTCACTTTGGACATTCCCAAGGGCGATATGGTGGTGCTGCTCGGCCCCTCGGGCAGCGGCAAATCAACCTTCCTCAATATCATTGGCGGGTTGGACAGCCCGACCTCGGGGGAGGTTTATTTCAAGAAAGACCGCCTGTCGGATTATTCTGAACAGCAATTAACTCTGTTCCGCCGCCATAATGTGGGCTTTGTCTTTCAGGCCTATAATCTGGTGCCGAGCCTGACGGCGCTGGAGAATGTGGCGCTGGTCACCGATATCTCCCTTGACCCCCTGCCGCCCATGGAGGCCATGAAGGCGGTTAACATGGAAAACCGGGCGCACCATTTTCCGTCTCAGTTGTCCGGTGGTGAGCAGCAACGGGTGGCCATTGCCCGCGCCCTGGCCAAACGCCCTGAGGTACTGCTCTGCGATGAACCGACCGGCGCTCTGGACAGTGAAACCGGCATTGTGGTGCTGAAAGCCCTGCGGGATGTTAATAAAGATTACGGAACCACAACGATCATCATCACCCATAATGCCGCCATTGCCGATATGGCCGACCGGGTGATCTATTTCGCTGATGGCCAGGTGGTCAATATCAAGGTCAATGACAATCCCTGTGCGCCCGAGGAGATCGTGTGGTGAGATGATGGAGGCTCTTAATAAAAAGCTTGTCCGTGACCTGTGGAATATTAAGGGTCAGATGCTGGCGATCATCATGGTCATGGCCTGCGGTATTGCGACCTTTATCATGTCATTCGGGGTGAGCGACTCCCTGACGCTGAGCCGGGATGTCTATTATGACCGCTATCAGTTTGCCGATGTTTTCGCCCAGCTTAAACGCGCACCTTATGGGGTCCGGCAGCAAATTCTGGAGATTCCCGGAGTCTCGGCGGTGGAGGTGCGGGTGGTGTTTGGGGTCACCATTCAGGTGGATAATATGGTCGAGCCGGCGTCAGGCAAGCTGATCTCCCTGCCCGACGGGCGGACGCCGTTGCTGAATAATCTCTACCTGCGCAGTGGCCGGATGATCCTGCCCGATGAGCAGGGGGCGATCCTGTGCAGCGAGGCCTTTGCCACGGCCCATGGGTTCACCCTGGGCGACCGAATCAGCATGGTGATCAATGGTCACAAACGCTCGTTGAGTATTGTCGGTATCGTCCTGTCGCCGGAATATGTCTATTCCCTGGGGCCGGGGGCGATGTTTCCCGATGACAAGCGGTTCGGGGTCTTCTGGATGAGCCAGCGGTCCCTGGAGGCGGCGGTCGATATGAACGGGGCGTTTAATGATGTGGCAATCCGCCAGGACCGGGGCAGTAACACAGCGGTGATCAAGCAGGAGCTGGATATCGTCCTGAAACCCTACGGCGGTCTGGTGGCCTATGCGCGTGATGAGCAGATGTCCAACTGGTTTGTCCAGAACGAGCTGGACCAGTTACGAGTGATGGGCCTGTTTGCGCCGGTAATTTTCCTGGCGGTAGCGGCCTTTCTGATCAATGTGGTGATGACCCGTCAGGTGGCGACCCAGCGGGTCCAGATCGGCATGCTTAAGGCGGTGGGCTATAGCAATGGGGAAATCTCCCGGCATTATCTTAAAATGGTCCTGATGGTGGTGGTGGTCGGCAGCATTGTCGGTATTGCCGCCGGTGTCTGGCTGGGCGCTGGCATGACCAATATGTATACGGATTTTTTCCATTTTCCGATTCTGCAGTTTTCCTTTTCAGCCGAGGTAATGATTTTTTCGGTGCTGTTCTGCACCCTTGCGGCGGTGATCGGCACCCTGATCGCCATCGGCCAGGCGGCAACCCTCCCGCCGGCAGAAGCCATGCGGCCGGAAAGTCCGCTCCAGTTCCGGCGCACGCTGCTGGAACGCATGGGGCTGGAGAAATATTTCTCCCCCCTGTTTCGCATCGTCATTCGTCATGTGGAACGGCGTCCGGTGCGGACCCTGTTGTCGACGCTCGGGGTCGGTCTGTCCATGTCGATCCTTATTTTTGCCCTGTTCATGGAGGATTCGATCACTTACCTGATGGAGGTCCAGTTCGATATGGCCCAGCGCCAGGACCTTAGCCTGGGCTTTACCCACCCCCGGGCGATCAGTGCCCTGGAGGAAATCCGGCTAATGCCCGGTGTGATCAAGGTCGAGCCCCTGCGCCGGGTGGCGGTGCTGCTGAAATCGGAGCATTATGCCAAGCGCTCTTCAATTTTGGGGATCAGGCCTAACCCGGACCTGCACCGTATTCTGGACCGTGACCTGAGGGCGGCCCGGGTGCCGGCCCAGGGACTGGCCCTGTCGTCCAAGCTGGCCGAAGTTCTGCATGTGAGGAGGGGCGACCTGGTGACGGTGGAAGTTCTGGAAGACCGACGGCCGATCCTGAAAATCCGGGTGGCGGAAATTGTTGAGGAGTTCATCGGTCTCAACGCCTTTATGGATATCGATCAACTTAATCGCCACCTGAATGAAGGGCCGGTGATCACCGGGGCGTCGATCATGGTTGATCCGCTGTGGAACGGCCCGCTGTACCAGAAGATCAAAGAAATCCCCGCCATTGCCAGCATGAATATTCTGCGTAAGGCCCGGGAAATTTTCCGGGAAGTCATGGGTGAAAATCTTCTGAAAATGGTGGCGATCAATGTGGTGTTTGCCAGCTTGATTTCTTTTGGTGTGATCTATAATACGGCGCGTATTGCCCTGTCGGAACGGGGGCGGGAACTGGCCTCCTTGCGGGTGCTCGGCCTGACCCGGGGCGAGGTGGCCTATATCCTGTTCGGGGAAATGACGATCATTATCCTGATGGCGATTCCGGTGGGTCTGTTTATCGGCTATATGATGGTGCTGGGCATGGCCCAGTCCATGGATACCGAGCTGTTCCGGCTGCCGGCCATGGTTGATAAGGACACTTATGGCCTGTCGGTGATTGTGGTTGTGCTCAGCGCGGTTCTGTCGTTTTATCTTGTCTGGCGTCAGGTGGAAAATATTGATCTGGTCAGTGCCCAGAAAGGGGTTGAATAATGTCGTTTAAGAAAATTAAAACACTGGTGAAATATGCCATTGGCCTGGTGCTGCTGGGGCTGATTGTGTTTGCCTTTATCCCGGAAGCGGAGAAGGTTGACCTGGCAGATGTCCGGCGCGGCGATGTGTTGATCACCCTTGAGGGCGAGGGGAAGACCCGGATCAGGGATATTTATGTGGTCTCGGCCCCGATCGAGGGCCGGGTGATGCGGCTGGATAGTGAGCCCGGAGATGTGGTTAAGGCGGGGGTGACCATCATCGCCAATATGAGCCCGGCCGATCCCCGGTTCCTTGATAAGCGGTCGGAGACCCAGGCCCGGGCTGACGTTCAGGGTGCCGAGGCGGCCAAGGGCCTATCGGCGTCAAAAGTCGACCGGGCCCTGGCCGCGCTGGCCTTTGCCTTGGCGGAATACAAGCGGTCAGAAGAATTGTTCAGGAATGGTAATGTCTCCATCTCCCGACTGGAACAGAATGAACTGCAGGTTAAAATGCGCAAAGCCGAGGTGGAAACCGCCCGGGCGGACCTGAAAGTCATGGACAGCCGTCTGGTGGCGGCACGTGCTCAACTGGTTCAGCCCGGTGGCGATACAGAAAATAACGGCACTCGCTGCCAGGTCTGTGTTCATGCGCCGGTGGATGGCAAGGTGTTGCGTATTCTTCATGAAAGCGAGGGGGTAATTCCCATGGGCACGCCGCTGGTGGAAATTGGCGACCCGGAGGATTTGGAGGTTGTCATCGAAATGCTGTCCCGGGATGCGGTCAAAGTCCAGTCCGGGGATATTGCCCTGATCAAGCGCTGGGGCGGCGCAAAAGACATTCGGGCTCAGGTCCGCCTTGTTGAACCCAGCGGCTATACCAAAATCTCGGCACTGGGGGTCGAGGAGCAGCGGGTGAATGTAATCCTTGATTTCATTGATCCCCTCGAGAGGTGGCAGAGCCTGGGCAACGCGTTCCGGGTTGAGGCCAGCATTATTGTTGATCGGGCTGAAAATGTGCTTTATGTGCCGGTCAGTGCCCTGTTCCGTCATAATGAACAATGGTCCGCCTTTGTCGTGCGGGAGGGACGGGCTGAAATCCAGCTGGTGACCGTCGGCCGCCGTAATGACCGGGAGGCTGAAATCCTCAAGGGACTCTCACAACATGACCGGGTGGTCATCCATCCGGGCAATAATGTTATGGACGGTACTCGAATTGTTGAACGGGACTAATAAACCATAAGTTGTCTCTAATATATCTCCATTAAATTGTTTTTATGGTGTGTTTCCCCTTACCTGGAATCCTTAATTTTAGGTAAGGATTTTAGGAATTTTTTAATCTTTTTTGTCTAAAACTCTGTAGTTCTGGTCGAATTTTGGCAAAAACTTGATCCTTGTCAAGTCAATTTGACCCCAGAGGAATATTAAAAAAATAGGCAAACAATATTTATAAAAAGAGGAACGAACCATGACGATTAAACATATTATAACACGAGGCTTCTTGCTGGCCTCAACCGCCGCGATTTTCACTACCCCCCTGGTAGCTTCTGCTGAAGAAGCCGAAACACTGGCCGATGCCGTCACTGGTGGCAAGGCTTATTTGAATGTCCGCGCCCGTTATGAAGGCGTTGATCAGGCGAGTAAAACGGAAGATGCCGCGGCCTTCACCATTCGGACCAAAATGGGTTATAAAACAGGTACTTATAATGGGTTTTCAGGCGTTATTGAGTTTGAAGATTCCCGTAATCTGGCCAATGAAAACTATAACAATACCCTGAATAGCAATACGGCATATCCTGTCGTTGCCGACCCAAGTCATACGGAAGTCAACCAGGCTTATCTGTCTTATACTTATGACGACACAAAAGTCAGTGCCGGTCGTCAATCCATCAATCTTGGCAATTTACGTTTTGTCGGTACGGTTGGCTGGCGTCAGAATGATCAGAATCTGGATTCGGTGACCGTGGTTAACACATCCGTGAAAGATACAAAATTCTTCTACGCCTATGTTTGGAATGTAAACCGCATCTTTGGCAATGATAGCCCTGCTGGTGATCACTCTTCCAACCATCACCTGTTTAATGCCGAATATAGTGGCTTGAAATTCGGTAAACTTACCGCTTATGGCTATCTGCTGGATAACAATGATGTGGCTGGTTTTTCAACTAATACTTTCGGCCTTCGCTTTGCCGGGAAAACCGAAATCGCCGATAAGACAAACTTTGTTTATGAAGTTGAATATGCCAACCAGACCAATGCCAAAAATAATCCCGGTGATTATTCTGTCAATTATTTCCTGGTGACCGGTGGGGTCAGCTTTGCCGGTGCCACCCTGAAAGCGTCATTTGAATCTCTGGGCAGTGATAATAATGGCACTCAAAGCTTTAAAACACCGTTGGCAACCCTGCATAAATTCAATGGTTGGGCCGATCAATTTCTCGGCACACCGGCTGACGGACTTGAAGATTTTTATGTTACCGGGGCTTATAAATTCAGCGGCGATATGAAAGGCCTGAAAGCGGCTGTGATTTATCATAAATTCACCTCCCAGTTTGGTGATGTTGATTATGGTAATGAGTTGGACATGGTGGTGTCTTATGCCTTGAACAAGAATTACAGTGTTGCGGTGAAATATGCCGATTATAATGCTGGTCCATCGAAAGAAGACATCAGCAAATTCTGGTTTACCGTCGCGGCTAAATTCTAGTTTTCAGCCGCATCCAGATAAGTTTTTCATTGCCGCCGGGGTCCTCTCCGGTGGCAGTTTTATTTTTAGGCCCTTAAATTCCCCCCCTTCTGCCCCATATAGCTATAGAGTTATCAAAACCAAAAGGGCAGCCGATGAGATATAATAAACTTGGACGAACAGACATCAGGGTATCCAATATTTGTTTGGGAACCATGACCTGGGGCGAACAGAATTCCCAAGCTGAAGCCCGGGAGCAGATGGATTATGCTGTGGATCAGGGGGTCAATTTTTTTGATACGGCGGAATTATACCCGGTGCCGCGTAAACGGGAAACCTTTGGTCGGACCGAAGAGTTTATGGGGAACTGGTTTTCTGCGCGCGGCGGGCGGGATAAGATCATCCTTGGCACCAAGGTGGTCGGTAGGAGTGATGCCGACTGGTTTCGCCAACATGCCAATATCACTCGCCTGAACCGGCAACAGATCTGTGAAGCCCTGGACAACAGTCTGCGGCGGCTGAAAACCGATTATATCGACCTCTATCAACTGCACTGGCCGGACCGGCCCATGAACCTGTTTTCAGGCTCACGGGGCTACGATCATCATGATGCGGCGGACAGCATTCCGTTGGCCGAGACCCTGGAGGTTCTGGATGACCTGGTCAAAGAGGGAAAAATCCGCCATGTGGGCCTGTCCAATGAAACCGCCTGGGGGGTCATGAAATGCCTGCATCATGGGGAGCAGGAAAATTTGCCCCGGGTCCAGTCGATCCAGAATGCTTATAACCTGCTCAACCGCCTGTTTGAACAGGACCTGGCCGAGGTCAGCCTGCGTGAACAGGTATCTCTTCTGGCCTATTCGCCCCTGGGCGGGGGCAGCCTGAGCGGAAAATATCTCGATGGTCAGTTGCCCATAGGCAGCCGCCAGCAGTTGTTTCCGGGCTTTGCCGATCGCTATACCAAACCAGGCGTGGAGCAGGCGATCCTTAAATACCGGGCGCTGGCGGCAGAAAATGGCTTGACCCTGGTCCAGCTGGCCCTGAAGTTCATCGACAGCAGGCCCTTTGTCACCTCGTCAATCATCGGGGCCACAACGATGGACCAACTGCGGGAAAATATCGCCGCTTTTGAGGTCACCTGGAATGACGAGCTGGAACAGGCAGTGACGGAAATCCATCTGGAAAACCCTGACCCTGCCCCTTGATTAAATATATTACATCATTATAATATAAGAAAAAATTGCAGCTTTTCTCATTTTATACTATGGTTCATTAAGTGGAGTAGAAATTATGGAAAAAGCGACCTTTGCAGCCGGGTGCTTCTGGGGTGTTCAGTTGGATTATGACAAGGTGGCGGGCGTTCTATCCACCGTCGTCGGCTATAGTGGCGGCCAGCTGGATAATCCTTCCTATGAAGATATTTGTTCCGGCCAGACCGGTCATGCGGAAGTGGTCGAAGTCTGCTTTGATCCTGAAATTGTCAGCTATGAGACGTTGCTTGACCTCTTCTGGCACAGTCATAATCCGACGACCCTAAACCGGCAGGGACCGGACAGCGGCAGCCAGTACCGATCAGCGATCTATTACCATTCCGCAGGCCAGAAACAAATTGCGGACCAATCGCGCACAGCCTGTGACGCCTCTGATCTGTGGCCGGACCCGATCGTGACCGAGGTTACCCGGGCTGAGAAATTCTGGCCTGGCGAAGATTATCATCAGAAATATCTGGAAAAACGTAATATTACAATTTCTTGCCATTAGTAATCGAGTACTGGTTTGTTTATGAAACAGATTCAACGTTATGTGACATATTATTTCAAACGTCACTTCCGGAAAATAAGAATTAGGTGGGGGTTGATCGTAAGCACCCTTGGCATTCTGGCGGGTATTGTCAGTTTTACGGTTTTTGTTGAGCGGACAGGGCAGGCTGCCTTGACGGACCACGCAAGGATGGATTCTTTACAATCCATGATGGTGATCCGGTCAGATATTGAACGGGAGTTGAATAAAACGCTTTTTCAGCTTGGGGGCCTGGCGGCGTATATTTCCGTCAACCCTGACATCACAGAAGAGAGTTTTAATACCTTTACCCATAATATTTTGCGGAAGAAATCCCATATCATCAGTATTGGGGCAGCTCCGAATATGGTGGTGAAATATGTTTATCCATTAGCGGAAAACAAGGCGGCCCTCGGCCTGGACTACCGCACCTCAAAGAGCCAGCGGGAATTGGCCTTTTTAGCCAAGTCAACGGGAAAACAGGTTATTGCCGGGCCGCTGATGTCGGTGCAGGGCAGAAATGTGTTGATTGCCCGGGAGCCGGTGTATCTGGCCGAAGACCGGGACGGTAAGCCAGCAGGAAGCTTTTGGGGTATTGTATCGGTGCTGATTGATGCGCAAGAATTGTTTGGCATTATAAATGTTAACGATAAGGATTACGGTATTTCAATACGGGGCCGGGATGCCAAAGGCCAGGTTGGGGACGTTTTTTATGGCAACCCCGATGCCTTCCTTGATGAAAATATCATGTTGTCAATTGCTGTGCCCGGCGGGTCGTGGCAAATTGTCGCCATGCCAAATTTTATTGCCAATGCCCAAACCCGGGGAACCCTTCTTCTTCGGTTGGTGACATTGTTTTTATGCCTGTCTGTGTTAACTTTCTCAACTTTTCGTTTCCGCTATTTGAAGGAGCGGGAGGCGGAGAAGAGAAAGCTCGAGGTCGCCCTCCTGGGGGCCGAAAAGGCCAACCGGGCCAAGTCTGAATTTCTGGCCAAAATGTCCCATGAACTGCGGACGCCGCTCAATGCCATTATCGGCTTTTCCGACCTGATCCAGAATATGGCCCAAAACAAATCCGGCGACGATAAAATTGGTGAATATGCTGGTGATATCAATCAGAGTGGCTATCATCTTCTGGACATTATCAATGAAATTCTTGATTTATCCAAAGTAGAGTCCGGTAATTTTACCACCACAATAGAGACGGTTTATATTCAGGATATTGCCGAACAATCTTTACGCCATACCCGCACTGCGACGACAAAAGCCGAATTAGAAACCATTAATAGAATCTCAGATGATCTGCCCCCGATCCAGTCTGACGAACGGATGATTCGGCAGATTTTTTATAATTTACTGAGTAATGCCATTAAATTTACCCCGGGCGGCGGGGCGATAACCCTGTCCGCAGAACTACAGATGGGCGGGGAGATGAAAATTACTCTGGCGGATAGCGGAATCGGCATGTCAGAAGACGAACTGGTGATTGCCCTGCAGCCCTTTGGTCAGGCTGGCCATCACCTGGTTCGCAAACAAGAGGGAACAGGGCTCGGACTTCCCTTGGTCAAAGCCTTTGTGGAGCTGCTCGGCGGCGAGTTCTCGATTCAGAGCACCGTCGGGGTTGGCACCGAAATTACCCTTTTATTTCCGATGACTTTGACCACTGAGCAGATGGCCTGACCGAATTATTCAAATTGTAATTTTTGTCCAGTCCAGAATAACTTTGCCCGACTGGCCAGACCGCATGACGTCAAAACCCTGCTGGAAATCATCCAGAACAAAGCCATGGGTCAGGATCGGGCTGATGTCGAGTCCACCCTCGAGCAGGGCGATCATTTTATACCAGGTTTCAAACATCTTGCGGCCATAGATACCGTGAATTTCCAGGCCCTTGAAGATCACCTGGGTCCAGTCGATGCCCGTGTCCTCGGGCAGGATTCCGAGCAGGGCGATCTTGCCGCCGTGATTGATGGTGTCGAGCATATTCCTGAAGGCCGACGGCACGCCGGACATTTCAAGGCCCACATCAAAGCCTTCGGTCATGTTAAGTTCTGCCATCACATCTGCCAGGGATTGTCGGGTGACATTTACCGCTCGGGTCGCGCCCATTTTCTTGGCCAGGTCCAGCCGGTAATCATTGACATCGGTAATGACAATATTGCGCGCCCCCACATGACGGGCCAGGGCGACGGCCATGATGCCGATCGGTCCGGCCCCGGTGATCAGCACATCTTCCCCGACCAGGTCAAATTCTAGAACCGTATGGGCGGCATTGCCCAGCGGATCAAGGATCGCGCCCATGTCATGGCTGATGCCATCGGGCAACGGACAGATATTGACCGCCGGAATGGCGACATATTCGGCAAATGATCCGGTGCGGTTGACACCAACGCCCAGGGTATTACGGCACAGGTGTCTTTTGCCGGCCCGGCAGTTGCGGCAATGGCCACAGGTGATATGGCCCTCGGCTGAGACCCGCTGGTCCAGGCTCAGGCCCCGGACTTCCGAGCCCATCTCGACAATCTCGCCGGAGAACTCATGGCCGACCGTCATCGGTACCGGGATGGTTTTCCGGGCCCAGTCATCCCAGTTATAGATATGAATATCGGTGCCACAGATGGCGGTTTTATGGACCTTGACCAGAACATCATTATGGCCGACCTCAGGCAGGGGGACATCTTCGAGCCAGATGCCTGGTTCTGCTTTTGCTTTAACCAAAGCTTTCATCATTTGTCTCCCTTAATTAATTACGCCAAGGTCACGGCCGATGCGCGTGAAGGCCTCAATGGCTTTGTCCAGTTGGTCCCGGCTGTGAGCCGCTGAAATCTGGGTGCGAATGCGGGCCTGGTCCTTTGGTACCACGGGAAAGGAGAAGCCGACGACAAATATGCCTTCGTCCAGCAGCCGCTCAGCCATATCAGCCGCCAGCCGGGCATCACCAAGCATGACCGGGATGATCGGGTGATCGGCGCCGGACAGGGTGAATCCGGCTGTGGTCATGGCGGTGCGGAAATAGTCGCTGTTGTCTCGCAGCTTCTGGCGCAGGTCGCCACTTTCCTGCAAGATGTCCAGCACCTTGCAAGTGGTGGCGGCAATGACCGGAGCCAGGGTGTTGGAGAACAGATAAGGCCGGGACCGGTTACGCAGCCAGTCGACGATCGTACGGGAGGCGGCGGTATAACCACCGGACGCGCCGCCAAGGGCCTTGCCCAGGGTGCCGGTCAGGATATCAACCCGGTCGCTGACGCCCCAATGTTCCGGGGTCCCGGCACCGGTTTTTCCCATGAAGCCGACCGCGTGGCTGTCATCGACCATGACCATCGCGTTATATTTATCGGCTAGGTCACAGATCGCCGGCAGGTTGGCCAGAATACCGTCCATGGAGAAGACACCGTCGGTGGCAATCAGGCGGAAGCGACAGTCCTGGGCCTGCTGCAGGGCCTCTTCCAGCGCCGCCATGTCGTTATTGGCATAGCGAAAGCGTTTCGGTTTGGACAGGCGGACACCGTCAATGATGCTGGCATGGTTGAGGGCATCGGAAATGATCGCATCTTCCGGCCCGAGCAGGGTTTCGAACAGACCGGCATTGGCATCAAAACAGCTGGGATAGAGGATGACATCTTCCTGTTTCAGAAAGGTCGCCAGCCGGCTTTCCAGCTGCTTGTGGATGTCCTGGGTGCCACAGATAAAGCGGACCGACGACATACCGTAGCCATAGGTATCCAGAGCATCCTTGGCGGTATCAATCAGGGTCTGGTCATTGGACAGGCCCAGATAATTATTGGCGCAGAAGTTGATATAGGGCTGATCGCCGCCGGAGCTGACGGTAATTTCCGCCTGTTGGGGACTGGTGATGGTCCGTTCGGCTTTATACAGGCCCTGATCCTTCAGGCTCTGTAATTGTTCTGTCAGATAGGCGTCATAGGTCTGGCTCATGGTCGGCTCCTGTAAAATTCCAATATAATGGAATATAGTTTAATATATTGCTAAATCAATAAATATTTTACTATAGCGGAAAAACACGACTTGGGCGGGCCGGACTAGCCTTCATGGGCTAAGACCAGCCCTCAGGGGGTCAGCACTACCATCAGGGCCCGGGCAGTTTTTTTAGCTTTATTTTCGATATAATGCGGGATGTCGGCATCATAGCGGGCGGTGTCGCCGGCGGTCAGGATAATTTCCTCACTACCGGTACGGATCGATAATTCACCTTCAAGCAGGGTCAGATGTTCTTTGGTGCCGTTGGCATGGCCTTCTGAATCGAGCACGCCGCCACCCGTCATCACCATATCATACCATTCTGTTTTGGTGACAAGATCAATGGGGCCGAGGATTTTCAGGGTGCATTTGCCGTCGGCGCTCTGTATTTCCGGCAGCTGGTGGGCTTTGACCAGCTCAATCTTAGGACTGACGTCCTCGGCGTCCTGGTCACTGTTCAGCAGATCGGAGATATCAATGTCCAGCGATTTGGTCAGGGTCCAGAGGATGGCCAGGGTCGGGTTGGTGCGGCCCCGTTCAATCTGGGACAGCATGGACTTGGAGACGCTGGACATGGCGGCCAGCTGTTCCAGGGTCAGCTGCTTTTCGGTGCGCAGCAGTTTGATTTTCCGGCCGACGTCGGGCAGTGAATTTCGGGGCATATCTGACCTTAAGTTATAGGGGGCAGTATAGGGAACTAAATTCCACTATATTGAATATGACCCTTAAATGAAATGGAAAATTGACTTTATCCGGCGACGATCTACACTCCCTCCTTGAATACCCTGGAAAAGGGCACAAGGGAGAATTGTCTATGAGTAAGGCGCGGCGTATTGGCCTGTTAATCGGTCTGGTGTTTTTTTTAATCCCACTGATGGTGGCGGCCCCGGACGGCATGAGTGAACCGGCATGGAAAACCGCTGGTGTCGCCCTGCTGTTGGCCTCCTGGTGGTCGACAGAGGTCCTGCCGATTCCGATCACCTCCCTGCTGCCGATGCTGTTGTTTCCGGCGCTGGGCATTATGACCATGGGCGAGAGCACCGCGCCCTTTGCCCGGCCGACCATCTTCCTGCTGCTCGGCGGTTTTATCATTGCCACGGCTTTGGCGCGCTGGAATCTTCACCGGCGACTGGCGCTCAATATTCTGGTGCGGGTCGGCAGTAATCCGGCGGCGATTGTCGGCGGCTTCATGGCGGCCACGGCTCTGATGTCCATGTGGATCAGCAATACCGCCAGCACGATCATGATGATCCCGATTGCCCTGTCACTGGCCGGGGAAATGGTCAAGGACCAGGACAGCCGCCATCAGGGTTTTGTCCTGTGTCTGATTCTCGGCATTGCCTATGCCGCCAGCATAGGGGGCTTGGGCACGCCGATCGGCACCCCGCCCAATCTATTTGTGGTCAGTTTCATGAAAGAGACTTATGGGTTGGAAATCAGTTTCTTTACCTGGATGTTGTTTGGCATCCCCACCGTGTTGATCATGGTGCCGCTGGCCTGGCTGGTGCTGACCAAATGGGCCTATCCTTTTAACCTGTCCGATGCCCCGGTGGCGCAGACCATGCTCCGTGCGGAACTGGCGGAGATGGGGCCCATGAAGCGACCGGAAAGACGGGTGGCGCTGGTGTTCCTGACCGTGGCCCTGTGCTGGGTCTTCCGGGTGCCGGTGCAGCAGAATCTACAGATTGTATTGTGGCTCAATGACGCGATGATTGCTGTCGGCGGCGCGACGGTGCTGTTTATCATCCCGTCCGGCTGCACGACAGAGAAGGGCACGGCTCTGCTCGACTGGGACAGTGCCAACCGCATTCCCTGGGGTGTGCTTTTGCTGTTTGGCGGTGGATTGAGCCTGGCGGCGGCGGTCAAGGCCTCGGGCCTGGCCCTGTGGCTGGGGACGGCTTTGTCGGCGCTGGGCGCCCTGCCGCTGATCCTGATGGTGCTCTGTCTGGTGGCCATGGTGATCTTCATGACCGAATTGACCAGCAATACCGCAACTGTGGCGACCCTGCTGCCGGTGCTTGGGGCCTTGGCGGTGGTAACCGGTATTGATCCGATGATGCTGTTTGCCCCGGTGGCCTTGGCGGCGAGCTGCGCCTTCATGCTGCCGGTGGCGACCGCGCCTAATGCGGTGATCTATTCCACCGGGGAGGTGACCATCCCCCAGATGGCCAATGCGGGATTCCGGCTTAACCTGGTGGGCATTGTGGTGGTCACCAGCCTGTCTTATGCTCTGGTGCCGCTGATTTTCACCTAATTGGACTGTGCAAGCCAAGATTCTTATGGACTTTCCCCGGAAACGTCCCATATAAGGCAGTATGACTATTAGATTGGTAAGCCATCTGCATTTCTTTCGCAAGATGCATGGCCTGGGTAATGACTTTGTGATATTTGATGGCCGGACGGATCACCTTGATCTGACCGAGGATCAGGCGCGCCATATTGCCAGCCGAAATCGCGGCATTGGCTGTGATCAGATCATCACCCTGTTGCCGAGCACGGCGGCGGATGTCTTCATGCGTATCCAGAATGCCGACGGTAGCGAGGTCAATGCTTGCGGTAATGCCACCCGCTGTGTCGGCGACATCCTGTTACGCGAGAAAGACTGTGTCCAGGTGTCCATTGAAACCGGAGCCGGACTGCTGTCGGCGATGCGCGACGGCGATCTGATCCGGGTCGATATGGGCGCGCCGGTCCGGGACTGGCACCAGATTCCCTTGTCACAGAAAATGGACACCGACCATCTGAAGCTCACCGTTGGGCCGCTATCGGACCCAGTGGCGGTTAATATGGGCAACCCCCATGTGATCTTCTTTGTCGATGATGTGGATAGCATTGCGCTCGACGAGCTTGGACCTCAGATCGAAAACCATGCTTTGTTCCCCGAGCGGGTTAATGTGAGCATTGTGGAAAATTGGGGACCCAATGGTCAGGGCATCAGCGAATTGCGCCTTCGGGTCTGGGAACGGGGTGCCGGCATTACCGAAGCCTGTGGTTCCGCGGCTTGTTCTGCGGTTGTCGCGGCCAGCGTGCGCGGTCTGGTTGACCGCAAGGCGATCATTGAGCTCGACGGCGGGGTGCTGACGATGGAATGGGCGGCGAATGGCCACGTGATGATGGCCGGCGCGGTGAGCTATGTTTTTGATGGTGAGATCTGTCTGGATGATATTACATGACAACCCAGGACAAAAATAAAGCCAACAATAAAGCTCGGGTGGTAACTTTTGGCTGTCGGCTGAACAGCTACGAATCCGAAGTGATGAAAAATCATGCCGAGGCCGCCGGGCTGATGGACACGGTGATCTTCAACACCTGTGCCGTCACCGCCGAGGCCACCCGCCAGGCCCGTCAGGCGATCCGCCGGACCCGCAAAGAGAATCCTGAAGCTAAAATCATCGTCACCGGCTGTGCGGCCCAGATCAGCCCGGAAAAATTCATCGCCATGGACGAAGTTGACCAGGTTCTGGGCAATGAGGAAAAGCTCCGGGCGGACAGTTATACCAATTTCGGCCTTGATCAGACAGAACGGCTGCTGGTTAATGACATCATGTCGGTCAAAGAGACCGCCAACCACCTGATTGACGGTTATGAGGAACGGACCCGGGCTTTTGTCCAGGTCCAGAATGGCTGTGATCACCGCTGTACCTTCTGTATTATTCCCTACGGTCGCGGCAACAGCCGGTCTGTACCCATGGGTGAGGTCATTACGCAAGTGCAACGATTGGTCGATAACGGCTATCAGGAAGTGATCATCACCGGGGTCGATATCACGTCCTTTGGCCCCGACCTGCCGGGAAACCCCAGCCTGGGCACGTTATGCCAGAAGATATTAAAGCTCGTTCCGGACCTGAAACGATTGCGCCTGAGCTCGATAGATTCGATCGAGATTGATGAGGCGTTGTTTGAGGTCATCACCCAAGAGCCGCGCATGATGCCTCATTTGCACCTGAGCCTGCAGGCCGGGGATAATATGGTGCTGAAACGCATGAAGCGCCGCCATTCCCGGGAGGACAGCATTGAATTCTGTCGCCGGGTGCGTGCGGCCCGCCCCGATGTGGTCTTCGGTGCTGATATCATCGCCGGTTTCCCGACCGAGACCGAGGAAATGTTCCAGAATAGTCTGGATCTGGTCAAAGATTGTGGCCTGACCTATCTGCATGTCTTCCCTTATTCTGCCCGTGAAGGCACCCCGGCAGCGCGGATGCCGCCGGTGGCCAAGAAGGTACGTAAAGAACGGGCGGCCCGCCTGCGGGCGCTGGGCAGTCAACAGTTTGATGACTATATGGCCTCTCAGGTTGGAAAGACGGTATCGATTCTGGTGGAAAAGGTTCAGGAGGCCGGAAAATCAGTCATCGGTCATACGGAACATTTTGCACCGGCGAAAATTTTAGCAGATTTAACACCAGGTTATATTGCCAAAGCACGGGTAACGGGTTATGAAAATGGCATATTAATCACGGAACTAGATCTTGAATGACTGAAATCGACACGCCCCGGAAAAAAGGCTGGTTTGGCCGCCTGAAAGACGGTCTGAAACGCAGCACCACGGCCCTCAGCGGCGGCATCAGCGATATCTTTGTCAAAAGGAAGCTCGACGCCACCACACTGGAGGATCTGGAAGACCTGCTGATCATGTCGGACCTTGGGGTGACGGTCAGTCAGGCGGTGTGCAGTCGTCTGTCCAAAAGCCGCTTTGATAAGGAAATTTCGCCGGAGGAAGTGCAACAGGCCCTGGCTGAGGAAGTGGCCAATATCCTACGGCCCGTGGCCCGTCCCCTTGATATTAACACTGGTCACAGCCCTCATATCATCCTGATGGTCGGGGTTAATGGCTCGGGCAAGACGACAACCATTGGCAAGCTGGCGCGGAAATTTCAGCTGGACGGCAAATCAGTCATGCTGGCAGCGGGTGATACCTTCCGGGCAGCGGCGATTGAACAATTACAAGTCTGGGGCCAGCGCAACGCCGTTCCGGTGATCTCGGGCAAGGTTGGGGCCGATGCGGCGGGTCTGGCCTATGATGCTATCGAACAGGCCCGGCAGCAGAATATCGATGTGCTGATGATTGATACCGCCGGCCGATTACAGAATAAAAGCTACCTGATGGAGGAGCTGTCCAAAATTATCCGGGTGATCCGGAAACAGGATGACACCGCGCCCCATTCGACCCTGCTGGTGCTTGATGCGACCACGGGCCAGAATGCGGTGATCCAGGCCCAGGTGTTCCAGGAAGCGGCCCAGGTCTCGGGCCTGATCATGACCAAGCTCGACGGTACAGCCAAGGGCGGAGTGCTGGTGGCAATTGCCGAAAAATTCGATCTGCCGATCCATGCTATCGGAGTCGGCGAGACGATCGATGATCTGCAACCCTTTGATGCCGATGATTTTTCTAAAATGTTAGTGGGACTTAAATAATGAGTGATACCAAAAAACAGTTGCTTAAACTGGTCATTGAAATGTTTCCCATAGTGCTGTTCTTCTATGCCTATGATGCCAAGGATATGGAGACTGTTTACCTGGCGACCAAGGTGTTCATGGGGGCCATGGTGATCTCCATGATCGCCTCGAAGCTGGTGTTTAAGAAGATCGGTCTTATATTATGGATTTCAGGCGGTCTGGTGGGTATCCTGGGCGGAGCGACGATCTATTTCCATAACGAGCTATTCATCAAGTTGAAGCCGACCATCCTCTATAGTTTCTTTGCCGCGGCTCTTTTGGGTGGGCTGGCGTTTGGTAAATTCTTCCTGAAAAATGTCTTTGAGGCCGGCTTTCCGCCACTGCCCGATGAAGCCTGGAAGACGCTGACCTTTCGCTTTGGTCTGTTCTATGTCTTCAACGCGGTGCTCAATGAAGTCATTCACCGGAATTTCGAGTTTGATATCTGGATTGCCACCAAGCTGTGGCTGTTCATGCCCCTGAGCCTGCTGTTCATGATGGCCCAGATGCCCATGCTGATGAAATATATGGATGTGGAAGAAGAAGGCTCTTCCTCTGAATAGGCCCTTCCCCCGAATAGGATCAATAACCGAAGCCTCTTAAGAGGCTGAGGCAAGCGCGACTGCGCGCCCGAGTTGATGTCCAGAACTGGTTTACGCAGGGGGAGTGTGCCCTAGCTTTAGGTACCTAAAGCGGAAAATCAAGAAGAGAGCACAGGGGAGTTCCCCCCTTAAAAAATTACCTTAAACCAAAATGTCGATGATTTGGCCGGGGCGGGTGTCGATGGGTTTGTGACCGGTGCTACTCCCCAGGTTCTCCCGCAGGTTCAGGTTGACCCCGGAAGAGCTCTCCTGACCCGCGCTTTTTTCCACGCCGAATTCTGCTTTGAGCTTTTCAATGTTATCCGCCTTCAGCCGATCCTGAAGTTTCTTCAGGGCGGTGCGGTTGGCATCAATGCGGTCCTGCCGGGCAACCTTGCTGGTCTGTTCCGCTGTCTTCTGGTCCTGATTCTGACGCAGGTCGTTCTGCTGATCTTGGATCAGCTGGCGCTGCGCTGGATCAATCAGCGAGTTCAGGGAAGACAGGTTATGGGCGTTCGTGGTCACTTTCATGGCAAAACCAAATATAATTAGGGGTATCTAATATACCGCTTAATTGTCAATAAATATAGCCGGTCTTTCTGAAAGGCCCAATTTGTTAGGAGAAAACCACTTTTCTGTGGTCAGCTGGAGGTTTATATTACTCGGAATTCCGTAAAACTTCCAGTTGTTTTTGAATCTCAGGCAGGAGGTTATCGGGGGCATGCCTCAGGGCCTGCTCCAGGGCGGTGATGGCGTCCTGTTTCTGGCCGAGCACGCTATAGGCCTTGGCCAGCCGGAACCAGCCTTCGATATTCTCTGGATTTTCGTCCATTTTACCCTGCAGGCGGGCGACCATGCCCTTGATCATAGCCGACCTTTCATCGGCAGACATGTCCTTGATGGCAGCCCGTTCCACGGCACTTAACGCCGGTCCGGGGCCAGGGACAGGACCAGGGGCCTGGGCTGCAGAACTGGGCAGGCCCAGATCACGTTCGGCCTGGGCAATCCAGCGCCGCAGAGGCCGCAGCCAGGGGACACCGGGTTTACTTTCCGCTTCCAAGCCCTTCCAGCCGGTCAGAGCCTCGGCAATGTTACCGGACTGATAATTGGCCAGGGCCAGATAATGGCGTACACCGGGATTGCGCGGTTGCAGTTTGCGTGCCCGGTTGAGCACCAGAAGCGCCGCCGGTCCAACCCGGCCTTCGCTGAGGATGATCAGGCTTTCCGCATAGACCACGGCGGCATCAATGTTATCCCGTTCCAGTTCATACCAGTGTTGATAGGCCTTGGCCGATGCCGGTTTGTTGCGCAGGTCACTTTGGTTCTGACCGAGCGCGCGCCAGGCCATGCTGTTGGTGGGATTGTCAATCAGGTGGGCTTCTAACTCAGCCACTTCCTTGATTTTTTCCGGGGAGGCTGTATCCTTTTCCGCGCGGCGGGCGACAGAATGGTCCTGATCTTTCAGCACAAAGTCGGGCATGGCCGGATGGCCGATGGACAGGTAAAATCCGGCACTGAGCAATAGCACTATGGTCACAATACCAGCCAGCAGGGCCGCCGAGGCCCCGGTGCCTGTGGTCGGGGCAGTGGCCTCATGCGGGCTCCTCTGATTGTCGGCAATTTTCAGCAGCCGCCGTTCAATTTCAAGGCGGGCAGAGGCAACCTCACTGGCATTAAGGACGCCATTATTCTGGTCCGCATTCAGCTCTTCCAATTGAGCTTTATAGACCGCGATACTTTTGATGTCCCGTTGCGGTGCCTGGGGCCGAAAGCGAAAGACCGGTATCAGAACGAGGGCCAGGGCCAACAGGAAAAAGCCAATGAATAGAATCCAGATGGTCATGTATCGTTTTCTCTTAATATTTGCTGCAGGCGTTTTTCTTCATCCGCCGTCAAGGGTTCGGTGAGGACTGTGGTCGGTTTCTGGCGCACATAGCGAAAGACGAAATAACCGCCGATCAGCAGTAGAAACAGCGGTCCCAGCCATAGCAGAAGGGTGGCGGCCTTGAACGGTGGTTGCAACAGCACCCAGTCGCCGTATCGGCTGGTCATGAAATGGAGGATCTGTCGGTCGGACTGGCCGGCTTTGACCTGTTCCCGGACAATGCCGCGCAGGTCGACGGCGAGGCCGGCATCGGATTCAACAATCGACTGATTCTGGCAGACCAGGCAGCGCAATTGTTTCATGATGCTCTGAGCGCGGGCTTCCTGTTCCGGATCGGATAAGCGGTCCTTGTCGACACCGATGGCGGCGGCGGTCAGGCTGAAGGTGAGGCACAGAAGTGGGATCAACAGAAATCTCATGATCCGTCTTCCGCTTGAAGGTCTGCGATCACGGTGAGGATTTTCTCCATCTGTACCGTATGGATCGGGCCAATATGCTGATAGCGGATAATGCCATTCTTGATGATGAAGGATTCCGGGGTGCCGGTGACGCCCCAGTCGATGGCATTGCGACCCTTGAGGTCGGCCCCGATTCTATCATAGGGATTGCCCAGGCTTTTCAGGAAGCTCAGGCTATGGCTGGGTCGATCTTTATAGGCGATGCCAAAGAGCTTTACCCCGGCCATATTCTCGAACTGTACCAAGGCCGGATGTTCGATCCGACAGGGGCCGCACCAGGAGGCAAAGAAATTGACCACGATGATATTGTCCGGGTCTTTCAGGGCGGCGGTGTCAAGTCCAACCCCGGCGCCTTCAAGGGGTGGCAGGGAAAAGTCAGGCACTGGCTTGTTGATCAGGGCCGAGGGGATTTCCCGGGGGTTGAGCGTCAGGCCGACCAGGAAGGCGAGGAATATGCCGCCAAAAATAATCAGGGGCAGAAATCGTTTAAACAGCATGGGCCGCACTCCCTTTGGTCTCTTTCGCCGCCGTCAGTTTGGCGTTTTTCTTCTTGCCTTGGGGGCTGCCGATCCGGTACCGGCGATCACTGAGGGAGATCATACCGCCAATGACCATGATTGTCGCCCCGATCCAGAGCCAGACCTGCATCGGTTTATAATACACCCGCACACCCCAACGCCCTGAACTCTGGGCATCACCGATGACAATGAACAGGTCCCCGGTCATGGTGGTTTTCACGGATCCTTCGGTCGTGGTCATAGGCGAGGAAATATAGGTCCGGCTTTCGGGCAGAGCGACAAAGCTCGGGCCACTTTTTGGCTGAACCGTGATAATGCCACGGACCGCACTGTAATTTGGTCCGGCGACCGGCACCACGTCATCCAGGGTCAGGACATAATCGCCGATGGCCATGCTGTCGCCAATGCGCATGACTTTTTGTTGTTCCAGTCCCCAGGACGAGGTGGCAATGATGCCGATCAGACCAACGGCAAATCCCAGATGGCCGAGACTCATACCCCAGCTGGACCGCGGTTGGCGGGTCAGGCGGCGCAGGCTGTTGCTTAAGGGCACCTGGCCGAGCTTGATCCGGCTGCCCAGTTCCTGGAACATGGACAGCAGCAGCCAGACGCCGAGGCCCATCCAGATCGCCGGCATAATCTCGCCGCCGTAAGTGATATAGAGGGTCATCACCACCGCCAGAAGTGACAGGCCGGTGATCACTTTTAGCCGTTGGAGTAGACCTTTGATGTCGGCGCGTTTCCACTTGAGATGGACGCCCAGGCCCATGATCATCACCAGGGGGATCATCAGGAAGCCGAACACCAGGTTAAAGAAGGGCGCACCGACCGAAGATTTGACCCCGAAAATGGCGTCACTGAGCAGGGGATGCAGGGTGCCGTACAGCACCACAGCTGCCGCGACGGACAGGAACAGATTGTTGATCACCAGACCGCTTTCCCGGCTGATGGGCGCGAACATGCCGCCGGCCTGTAATTTGTCAGCCCTAAGGGCAAACAGCAGGAAACTACCGCCAATAACCAGGGCCAGGAACATCAGGATGAACATGCCGCGCTCAGGGTCAGTGGCAAAGGCATGGACCGAGGTGATGATGCCGGATCGGACAATGAAAGTGCCGAGCAGGCTGAAGGAAAAGGCAATGATTGCCAGCAATACCGTCCAGCTTTTCAGGGTGTCGCGCTTCTCAACCACGATCGCGGAATGGAGCAGGGCAGTCGCCACCAGCCATGGCATGAAGGAGGCATTTTCTACTGGGTCCCAGCCCCACCAGCCGCCCCAGCCGAGCTCATAATAGGCCCACCAGGAGCCAAGCACGATACCAATGGTCAGAAATACCCAGGCCAGCAATGTCCAGGGCCGGACCCACCGGGCCCATGCCGGATCAACCCGGCCTTCGATCAGGGCGGCGATGGCAAAGGAAAAAGCTACTGATAGGCCCACATAGCCCAAATATAAAAACGGTGGATGAAACGCCAGCCCCGGATCCTGAAGCAACGGGTTCAGGCCATTGCCTTCAAAGGGCACAGTCGCCAGCCGATCAAAGGGGTTTGAGGTCAGCAGCATGAACAGGTAAAAGCCAACGCCGATCATGGCCTGGATCGCCAGCACACGGGCCTGCAGGGTTTTGGGCAGGTTGCGGCCGAAATAGGCGACCATGGCGCCGAACAACGCCAGGAACATGACCCATAACAGGATCGAGCCTTCATGGTTGCCCCAGACGCCGGAAATTTTATAGAGCAGCGGCTTCAGGGAATGACTGTTGCGGGCGACCACGGCCACGGAAAAGTCAGACACAATGTAAGAATAGGTCAGGGCGATGAAAGCGGCCAGGGAAAACATGAACTGACCATAGGCGGCGGGCCGTCCGATTATCATCATGCGTCCGTCCTGACGGGCGGCGCCGATCAGGGGAAAGACCGCTTGCAGGATGGCCAGTCCTAACGCGAGGACGGTGAAATAATGGCCCAGTTCTGCGATCATGATCTGCTGTCTTTTTCAGTTGTTGGGGTTTTATCTGTATCATCCGCGGACCGTTGCCATTCGCCGCGCTTTTTCAGGCTGTCGATGACTTCCTTGGGCATATAATTTTCATCATGCTTGGCCAGGACCTCGGTGGCGACAAAGACCCCGGAAGTATTGAGCGCGCCCTCAGTGACCACGCCCTGTCCTTCCCGGAACAGGTCGGGCAGCAAGCCCTCGAAGACCACTGATACGGTTTCATTGCCGTCGGTGATGTCGAATTTATTGATCAGAATGCCATTATCCTCCAGCCTTTCCACACTGTCATCGACCACCAGGCCGCCCAGACGGAAATTCTGTCCGGGTTTGATGTCTTTTTCGGCGATCTCGGTCGGATCGTAAAACAGCCGGATGTTGTCTTCCAATGCGCTCAGCACCAGAACCACGGCCAGCCCGAGCACGGCCAGGGAGGTCAGCATCAGATACAGGCGGCGTTTCTTGCGGGCGCCGGCTTTTAAGCCCTTAGTTGAACCAGATTTTGTCATTCACTTACACCTGTTTATCTGAGAGATCACGCAGCCGCTTTTCCAACGTCCGCAGGTCACTTTCGTCTTTCTTTTTCGTCCGCCAGCTGGTGACGAAGAGGCCGATCAGAACCACGACCCCGGCACCATAACTGGACAGAATATAAATATCATTGGCATTTTCGAATATATTTGCGAATACATTTGCGAATTCTGGCATCAGCCTTGTCCTCCGCCAATTTGCATGCGCAGCGAGCGGATTCGCCGCCGCAGGATCAGGCTCTGAATTCGCCACAATAAAATGGTGATAAAAAACATGTTAAAGGCCGCAATCATCAGCAGCAGTGCCGCCAGCATATCACCGCCGATGGTTGGACCATCCATGCGCATCAGGGTGGCTGGTTGATGCAGGGTGTTCCACCAGTCGACTGAAAATTTTATGATGATCACATTGATCAGGCCAACCATGGCGACAATAGCGGCAATCTTGGCCGCCCGGGCCTGATCTTCTATGGTCTGCCAGACCGCAATATAACCCAGATAGATAAACAGCAGGATCAGCATGGAGGTCAGGCGCGCATCCCAGATCCAGTAAGTTCCCCACATGGGTTTGCCCCACAGGCTGCCGGTGAGCAGGGCCAGGGCCGTGAAGGCCGCGCCCATGGGGGCCGTCGCCCGGGCCGCCTGATCGGCGAGGGGATGTTTCCAGATAAAACCGACCGCACTGGACACCGCAATAGCGGCATAGCCAAACTGGGCCATATAGGCTGCGGGCACATGGATGAACATGATCCGGTAGGTGTTGCCCATCTGGTAATCTTCCGGGGCCAGGACCAGGGAATAATACAGACCCAACCCGAACAGCACGACGGTTATGGCCGCCGTCCAGGGCAGAATGATATTACTGAGCCGCATGAAGCGGGCGGGATTGGCAAATTTATGCATAAAAAAGGTCTATAGATTACTGACTGTTTAATCAAGCTAATACAGCTTGCCTTCATCGTGTAATAAAGGGCTTTCATCGCAATTAAATTGATATTTATCAAGTAAAGTTTTCTTGTGTATATTCGTAGGTGTAGATATTCGGAATGAAATAATGAAAAAATTGAAGAGACCCATAAAACTAGCCGTCGGATGGCTGCTCGTCCTGATTGGCCTGATCACGGCCCCCTTGCCGCTGCCGCTGGGGCAGCTGGTGACGCTGGTTGGCCTGAGCCTGTTGATCTCTGAAAGTTATGCCGTTCGCATGTTTACTCGCAAACTGCGCCGAAATTATCCCATGCTCAATGGCATGATGGACCGGGTGAGGCCCTATATGCCAGCCTTTCTGAAGTCCACCATTGATGAGACCGACCCCCGTCACCTCAATTGCGGGATGGTTATTCCAAACCAGATCTGATCGCCGCCGCCGCCGCCCAGGGGGCAATGGCCGCGCTGAACAGAGTGAATCCAGACAACAGCATGACATGCTCCATGACGGGATAGCCGCCAATGGCTGCCTTGACCGCCAGCACGCCAAAGATCAGGACCGGAATATACAGCGGCAGGATCAGCAGCGATAACAACACCCCGCCCCGGCGCAGGGTCACGGTCAGGGACGCGCCGATGCCGCCGATAAAACTGAGGGCCGGGGTGCCGATCAGCATGGTATAAATCAAGGCGCTAAACCCCTGTTCCGGGAGATTCATCATGATGCCCAGCAGGGGTGCGATGACGATCAGTGGCAGGGAGGTGGTCAGCCAATGGGCGATGCATTTAGCCACCACCACCAGCTCCAGCGGCACCGGGCTCAGGACAAACTGGTCCAGGGAGCCATCCTCATAATCCGACTGGAACATACGGTCCAGGGACAGAAGGCAGGATAGCAGGGCCGCGACCCAGATCACGCCCACGGACACCCGTTGCAGAATATTTTGCTCCGGCCCAATGGCAAAGGGGAACATGGTGATCACCATGACAAAGAACCCCATAACCATGGTGGTGGCGCTGCCATGACGCATGGACAGGCGCACATCCCGGCCGATGATGGACAGGGCGAGCTTCAGCATAGCAAATCCTCGCCTGGGTCATAAGAGGCGGTGAAGGAAAAATCTGACATGTTGAGCTGAATGCTCTTATCAGGGTCGATGCCAAGCTCTATATGGGTGGCCGCCAGAATGCGTCCGCCGGATTTCAGGTGATCATTCATCAGGCCGGCCAGCAGCTCTACCCCTGCGGTATCGAGCCCGACAGTTGGCTCGTCCAGCAGCCAGAATTTTCCCGGATGGCACAGGACCCGGGTCAGGGCGGCCCGTCTGGCCTGCCCCGATGATAGGTAACAGACCGGCAGGTCGAGACAATGGTCGATGCCTATTTTGGCGGCCTCAATGGCGATATCGCCATCATGATGTTCCATGGTGGCCCAGAAGGCCAGATTTTCGGCGACGGTCAGTTCGGGCTTCATGCCGTTCTTATGGGCCAAATAACAGATGTTGTGGCTGATCCAGTCGCGGTCGCCCAGGATCGCCTCGCCGCCATAGGTCATTGTGCCGTGCTCGGCGGGCAGGAGGCCGGCAATGATTTTCATCAGGCTTGATTTGCCGGACCCATTGGTGCCGTTCAAAATCAGGGCCTGACCCGGGGCCAGCTCAAAGGCCAGATCCGAAAAGATCGGCTTGTCCCCCCTGATACAGGTCAGACCTTGTCCCGAAAGAATATCTGTCGAAATGTCGCTCACTAAAAAATCCATATCCTCTTTTCTCGAAGCTATAGCATTTAGTTGCAGAAATACAAAGGGGCAGGGTTTTTAAAAATTTCTCGGCAGCAGACGTCCGGCCCAGATCAGCAGGATGGAGGCCAGGCTGAAAATTGCGGTTCCGGCGATGATCTCGCTCACATGCCCGGTCCAGCTGGCGACGGTTTCGGCCCCATTGGCGCCGGTGGTGGCAAAAGTCAGGAAGCTGCTGACCATCAAAAACGACAGGGTGATTTTTGACCATGGAAAATTTTGCCAGATCGGTTTTGCCGCAAGCACGACTGCGGTGGCTGGATAATTTTGCTGTCTCATGGTTATTCTCTCCTTGTTCGCCAGATGTTATCTTTGGGCTGTAGTTACCTTTGATAAGGAGGAATATAGATTGGCTTTGCGGTCTTACTTTGACAGAAAAAAGGTAATTTATAGGCGAATTGCGGCAGGGTTGTCACAATTCAGGCTTTGCATATTATAGGCTAGCCGAACAATTCCACATCTTCCATCAGGTCGTCGGCTTCACTTTCCGGGGCCTGATTATTGAGAAAAATATTAAAGGTGCGGATGAGGTCTTCTTCGTCATCAAATTGTACATTCAGGGTATCGTCTTCCCACATGCGGATATCAAAATTGATCGCCGTTCTGGAGTCTCCCATTGAAATCCGGCCCCTTTTGGAATCAGTTGGTGGCAAAGGGTCCAGCAGTTTAATTTTCATACCGCCCATGGAATAATCCAGGATTTGAACGGCCATCATGTCTTCTTGGCCATCCAGAGTAATGGTCGATGCGATGGCCGTCCTGATTCGTTCAGAGCTGCGCCGCTCATTATCATCCAGGGCACATTGAACAATTTCCATCATGTGATTGCGGATTGACAGAACATGGATTGCCAAGCCTTCTGAAATTTGGTTTATCTCCTCGACAATGCCCACATTGCTGGTGGCTTCAATGGAAATGTCATGGGCCCCCTCGGTCACGGTCTGGACGCTGGTCCGGGCGTCGGCTACGCTGACGGCAATTTCCCGGGTTGCTGCGCCCTGACGGTCCACTTCCTTGCGAATGATGTCGGAGGAGGCCTGGACTTTATCAATGCTGGTCTTGATCTGATCGATGTCGGTGACCGCATCGCTCACTTTTGCCTGAATGCCATTGATATGTTTGGTGATCTCGTCGATGGACCGGGTCGTCTGACCAGCCAGCGCCTTGACTTCTGAGGCGACAACGGCAAAGCCTTTGCCGGCATCACCGGCCCGGGCCGCCTCAATGGTGGCATTCAGGGCCAGCAAGTTGGTCTGGCGGGCAATATTATTGATCAGGCCAATGATGCCTTCGATATTCTTGGCGGCTTCCTCCAGCCCGAAGATGCTTTGCTGGGTCTTGTTACTGATGGTGACGGCACTCTGGGTCAGTTCCGTGGTTTGTTCCATCTGGCGGCTGATTTCCTCAACTGCGGTACTTAACAGTTCGGCGGAGCGTTGCACATTGGTGGTGTTTTCCAGGGCCTGGGCGGCACCATCGGCCACAGTGTCCGATTTGCCGCCAACCGCCTGGGCGGACTGTTTCAACTGGGTGGCAATGTCATTGGCTCTTTCGGCCTGGACGGTAATTTCCTGGATATTATTCTGCAGTTCGATATCGATGGAATCGGCCATTTTAAACAAGCTGGTTTTGGTCAGTCCCGCAAATTCCTTCATATACTTGAGTTCATCCTCGACCTGATTCTGTACTTCCGTGGCCAGCCCCGCTTGCAGGGTCATATTACGAATTTCTTTTCTCTGGCGCTCGATTTCTTCTTTTTCTTCCTGCAGGCGGGCCAGAGCCTGGTTCAGGTCATCGTTAATGCCGGTTCTGACGATGCCTATGGAGACGATGTTCAGATATATTTTCCGCCAGAACAGGGCGCCTCCCGCGAAAATCAAGCAGCCAAGGCCAAGAGGGACCAGGACAAGGGTCGAGAAGAGCGGGCCGAAGAAGAGCAAAGCCCCTCCCAGCAGCAGCATATTTCCGCACATGGTGCCCAGGATGATCCACAGTGTTTTTTGATCTGAGACTTTTCTGGTGACCTTCTGTAAGCGCTTAATAAAATCCTTCATCTGATCTCCCCGATCATAATATATGTCGAAATAGGGTCATTTATTTGAGTACCATTGGTTGCTACGGACGTCACCTGACCCTCCCCTTTGTTCTGACCCCACTGTTAATGAAGGTATAAACTTAATTCATTAATAAATTCTTATATTCCAATAAACGGATATACAATTCAGGGGTGTTTTAGGGAAAACCGATTGCAGTGCAACATTTTTGCTTGAGAATCCTCGCGTTTTAGTGCAAAAAGCACCTATCTTATGTCAGTATTTATTTCCAAAGGAGAACCCCCCGTGGCAACTGTAGGTCAAGACACCCTAGGCACCCGCCGGACGTTAGACGTCAATGGCAAGGAATATGATTATTACTCCCTGAAAGTAGCAACAGAAAAACTCGGTGATATTTCCCGACTGCCCTATACTCTGAAAGTTCTGCTGGAAAACCTGCTGCGCTTTGAAGATGGCGTGACGGTGACGACCGATGACGTCCAGTCGATTGTTGACTGGCAGAAAAACCTGGGTCGTGATACCCGGGAAATTCAATATCGTCCGGCCCGGGTCCTGATGCAGGATTTTACCGGTGTGCCGGCGGTGGTTGATCTGGCCGCCATGCGTAACGCCATGAAGGAAATGGGCGGTGATCCCCAGAAGATTAACCCGCTGAGCCCGGTTGACCTGGTGATTGACCATTCCGTAATGGTTGACAATGCCGGTACCGCGTCTGCTCTGAAGCAGAATGTTGACCTGGAAATGTCCCGGAATGCGGAACGTTACCAGTTCCTGAAATGGGGCCAGGGCAGCTTTGACAATTTCTCTGCCGTGCCACCGGGCACCGGTATCTGCCATCAGGTGAATTTGGAATATATTGCCAAAACCGTCTGGACGTCCGAAATAGACGGCCGGACCGTGGCTTATCCTGATACCTGTGTCGGCACCGACAGCCACACCACCATGATCAACGGCCTGGCGGTTCTGGGCTGGGGCGTGGGCGGCATCGAAGCCGAAGCCGCCATGCTCGGCCAGCCGGTGTCCATGCTGATCCCCGAAGTTGTTGGTTTTAAGATGACCGGTAAATTGCAGGAAGGCATCACCGCCACCGATCTGGTGCTGCGGGTTGTTGAAATGCTGCGTGAATTGGGTGTGGTTGGTAAATTTGTTGAGTTCTTCGGCAGTGCGCTGGACGAACTGACCCTGGCCGACCAAGCGACCATCGCCAATATGGCTCCGGAATATGGCGCGACCTGTGGTTTCTTCCCGGTGTCAAACCAGACCCTGGAATTCCTGCATCTGTCCGGCCGTTCCGAAGACACTATCGCCCTGGTCGAAGCCTACGCCAAGGAGCAGGGTATGTGGCTCGACAAAAATTCCCCGGAGCCGGTATATACCGACACTCTGGAACTGGATATTTCGACCATTGAGCCAAATATCTCTGGTCCGAAGCGTCCTCAGGACCGGGTTGCCCTGAAGAATTCTGTCACGGCCTTTGATACGGTTCTGGCCGATTTCGGCAAGCTGGACCAGAAGGGGCAGACGTTCGAGACTCCGGGCGCGGACCATGGCATTCGTCACGGTGATGTGGTGATTGCGGCGATTACCTCCTGTACCAACACCTCCAACCCGGGCGTTATGATGGCGGCGGGCCTTGTGGCCAAAAAGGCCCATGCCTTGGGCTTGACCATCAAGCCTTGGGTCAAGGCTTCCCTGGCTCCTGGCTCCCAGGTGGTGTCGGAATATCTGAAAAAAGCCGGCCTGCAGGTGCATCTTGATGCCCTGGGCTTCAATGTGGTGGGTTTTGGCTGTACAACTTGTATCGGCAACTCCGGTCCATTAGCGGCCCCGGTCTCCGAAGCGATCAATGCCAACGACCTGGTCTGTACCTCAGTCCTGTCGGGTAACCGGAACTTTGAAGGTCGGATCTCCCAGGATATCAAAGCCAACTATCTGGCGTCTCCGCCCCTGGTTGTTGCTTATGCCATCGCTGGCTCCATGACCTTCGACATCGTTAATGATGCCCTGGGTCAGGACCAGAACGGCAAGGATGTTTTCCTGAAAGACATCTGGCCGAGCAATGCGGAAATTTCTGAAGCTATTGGCTCCTCCCTGAACCGCGAGATGTTCATCGACCGTTACAAGGATGTTTTTGCCGGCACAAAAGAATGGCAGGAAATCAATGTGGTGGAAGGCGAAACTTACGCCTGGGATGAAGACTCAACGTATATCCGCCATCCGCCTTACTTCCAGGGGATGAGCAAAAAAGCTGAAGGTGGCTTCTCCAACATTGAAGGCGCCAAACTTCTGGCCCTGCTTGGCGACAGCATCACCACCGACCATATCTCCCCGGCTGGTGCCATCAAGCTTGATAGCCCGGCGGGTAAATATCTCGCGGATCATGGCATCCCTGTGATCGACTTCAACAGCTATGGCTCCCGTCGTGGTAACCATGAAGTGATGATGCGCGGGACCTTCGCCAACATCCGTCTGCGCAACCTGATGGCCCCGGGCACTGAAGGCGGCTGGACCACTCATTATCCGTCCGGTGACGTGACCAGCATCTATGATGCGGCCATGCGCTATCAGGACAGTGGCACAGCGCTGGTTGTTGTCGGTGGTAAGGAATATGGCACCGGCTCCAGTCGTGACTGGGCCGCCAAAGGCACCAACCTGCTGGGCGTTAAAGCCGTGCTGGTGGAAAGCTTCGAACGTATTCACCGGTCTAACCTGGTGGGCATGGGCGTGTTGCCGCTGCAGTTCAAAGACGGCGACAGCCGGGAAAGTCTGGGCCTGGTCGGCACAGAAACCTTTGATATCACCGGCATTGCTGACAGCATCACCCCCCGCCAGGATGTGGCGGTTAAGGTCACTTTTGCCGATGGCTCGACCAAAGAGATCACGGTGTTGTGCCGGATTGATACGGCCAATGAGGTCGAATATTTCGCCAACGGCGGCATCCTGCATTATGTCCTGCGCAATCTTGCCGCTGAATAACCGGCGCCCTAGATTTGAGACAAAAAAGCCGGGTCATATGATCCGGCTTTTTTCGTGGTATTTTTTAAAAATCTGTTATTCCCGCGCGGGGCCGGAATCATCCCGGTGGGGGGTGTCACCATCCCGGGTGCCGATCAGGATGCGGAAGGCCTCGGCATTGGCCGCAACCACGATGGCCAGCATCATGAAGGTCAGGAACGCAGTCAGGCTTTCAATAAGTACAGTCGATAAAATATAATGGACCGCCATTTCCTGCATAATCCGGTGGAGGAACCAGGTCAGAATATAGCTGTAGATGGTCAGCGGCAGGAAGCCCCGGATGGTCATCCACCACAGGGTGGCGGTATAGCCCCGGGTCTGTGTCCAGACCTGGCGAAAACCGAGCGAGGTCCGCCCGAGGGCAAAGCCCGCCGTATAGAGGGACAGGCGGACCATGATTGGTGAGAAAAGCAACATGACGATGAAGGTGGTCTTGGTCGCCAGTTGCTGGATGATATCCTCGGTAAAAATCACGCCCTGGCTGCTATAATAGAGCATAATGCCGATGGATATGATCATAGCCGGGACCAAAAGTGCCAGGGTGATGACGGTGATTCTGATCACAGCCCGTCCGAACCGCTTCAGGGTGAATTGCTTGCCGGTGAAGCCCTTTTTAATCATCAGGCGATAACTGGCATAATCGGACCCCAGTAGAAATTGACGGTACCAGACAATGGCGAAGCCGGCGGTGAACAGATGCAGGATATTCTTGCCATTAAAGGCGATATCATATTCCCTGTTCAGGACCTGCTCTGTCACCTTGACCAGCACCCAGAGGATCAGTGGGCCATAGATCAGCCTGAAAAAATGCGGCATATGCCCGGCAAGAAAGCGATAACTTTCTGTAATTGATGATCCGACAGCTATTTTTTGAGTGTGCACAAAATTTATTTTCCTGGTTGTAGCCCCAATTCCTGAGCGCGGTTTTGGGGCGCGGCATCGTACTTATCGCTCTATTGTCGGGAGCGTCAAGGCCCCCTTTTGGCCATGCTTGAACTCACTATAGTGTGATTGGCAGTTTATAGGATTATAAGGTACCGTGAAGCCATGAAGATATCCATACCTATGATGAGAATTTTATGTGTTTTGTTGGCATATTTTATGTTTGGGGCCAGCCTTGGGGTTAACCTGGCACAGGCCCAGCCAAAAACAGAGAATAAGCAAGGACCGGATCTCGTCGTTGTTGAGCTCTTTACCTCGCAGGGGTGTAATTTATGCCCGCCGGCCGATAAAATCCTGGCGGAATTCAGCCAGCAGGACAATATTCTGGCCCTGAGCTATTCTGTGGATTATTGGAATTATCTGGGTTGGAAAGATACCTTGGCCATGGCGGCCTGCACCAGCCGCCAGAAAAACTATAATATCTCCCTGGGTAAAAACGGTGTGTATACCCCGCAAATGATCATCCAGGGAAGCCATGATGTGATCGGCTCCCGTCGCGATCTGGCCCGGGATAAAGTTGACCAAGCGCGCGGGGCAAGCAGGCTTAAGGGACAGCAGATCTCGTTCACCCTGTCTGGAGATATGATTGAGCTCAGCCTCAGCGCCCAGGAAAGGAAAAAATCTGCTACGATCTGGGTCATTGGCTATGATTTTGAAAAAACGGTGGCCATTAAAAGGGGCGAGCTGGCCGGTCAGGTCGGGACATACCGCAATGTGGTCCAGGCCATCAAGCGGGTTGTCAGGTGGCGCGGGGAGGCCATAAAACTGACCCTGTCCCTGAAGGACATTGGCGAGGGCAGTTATGATGGTTATGCCCTGCTGGTACAAGAGGGCGATACTGGCCCGATTCTGGCGGCGAGAAAAATTGAGCGTCCGGAATTTTAACGCCGGACGCTCAAAAAAATTAATCGCTATATTCAGCTTCTATTTCAAACCTTGGGTCATGATCGTTGACAGCCGCTGGGCAAAAGCTACAGGATCTTCGGGCAGCTGGCCTTCCATGATCCGCGCCTGATCCAGGAGCATACTTGAGACATCCTTCAGGGCGTCGATAGAACCGTCCCGGGTGGCGGCGGCGCTGATGGTTTTGATCAGGCTGTGATCGGCATTGATCTCCAATACCCGCAGGCTGGTCTGGTCCAGCTGCTGATGCTGCTGGAGGATGCGTTGCAGGTGAATGTCCATATCGCCGTCATCGGCCACCAGGCAGACCGCACTGTCGGTCAGTCGGCTGGACAGGCGCACGTCTTTGACCACCCCGTCCAGATTGGCTTTCAACACCCCGATCAAAGCGTCCATCTCCGGTGTGGATTTTTTGTCTTCGTCGTCGTCACCGTCCTTCTTGTCGTCAAGGTCGGCGGTGCCCCGGGTCACGGACTGGAATTTTTTGCCGTCAAATTCCGTCACCATCTGCAGCCAGAAATCATCGACCGCATCGGTTAGGAACAGCACTTCGATGCCCTTGGCCTTGAAGCCTTCCAGTTGCGGGGAGCGTTTGGCTACGGTCAGATTGTCACCGGTGATGTAATAGATGTTTTCCTGGCCGTCTTTCATGCGCCCGACATAATCTGCCAGACTGTGCAGACCTTCAGGGCCGGTGCTTTCAAAGCGGGCCAGGTTCAGCAGCTGATCCCGGCGGGCGAAATCTTCATAGATGCCTTCTTTCAGCACCGGGCCGAAAGATTTCCAGAAAGCGGCATAGGCTTCGGGGTCCTTGGTGGCTTTCTTGTCGAGCTCGGACAGGATTTTTTTRGTYACGGCGCCGCGGATTTTGGTCATGACCGGGTTATTCTGYAGCATTTCCCGGCTGATRTTCAGGGGCAGGTCTTCGCTGTCGACAATGCCGCGCATGAAGCGCAGGTAGCCCGGGATCAGGTCTTCGCAGTCATCGGTGATGAAAACCCGTTTRACATAAAGYTTGGTCCGGGTTTTWCGYGCCGGGTCAAACAGRTCCATGGGCGGCTGGCTGGGCACAAACATCAGCACGGAATATTCAATCATGCCTTCRGCTTTATARTGCAGSGTCATCCAGGGGTCATCCATGGCATGACCSACATGATGGTAGAATTCTTTATATTGCTCTTCGGTGATYTCKGATTTGGGCCGCACCCACAGSGCGGTRCCTTCATTGAYCTTTTCCGATKTTTCYTCGCCGTCCTTKKTSAYGAYCAGYGTGATCGGSATRGCRATATGRTCGGAATAGGTYTTGATGATYGASYGGATRCGGGATTCCTCRAGRAATTCYGWSGCGTCRTCCTTGATATGGWGGAKGATATCRGTGCCGCGRCTTTCCTTGGCKGCSGGKGACAGGGTATATTCRCCGATGCCGTCCGACTTCCAGAGCCAGCTTTCGKCTTCGCCRGCTTTGCGRCTGATGACCTGAATATTGTCRGAKACCATGAAKACGGAATAGAAGCCGACCCCGAAYTGGCCGATCATATTGACGTCCTTGTTGTCGTCGCCGGACATCTTGTCCATGAAGCTGGAGGTGCCGGAGCGGGCGATGGTGCCCAGGTGAGAGATCAGGTCATCATGGCTCATGCCGATGCCGTTATCGGACAGGGTCAGGGTTTTCGTGGTCTCGTCGAGGGTAATAGTAACCTTGAATTCCGGGTCGTCCTTAATCAGGTCCGCCTGGGTCAGGGCTTCATAACGCAGTTTGTCACAGGCATCGGAGGCATTGGAGATCAATTCGCGCAGGAAAATTTCCCGCTCGGAATAGACCGAATGCACCATCATATGCAGTAGCCGGGAGACTTCGGCCTGAAAGCCGTGTTTTTCAATGGTTTCAGGATTTGTTTCTGGATTTGTTTCTGTCGTCATGTGTTCTACACCCTACTTTATAAAGTCTGAATTCTCATAAGATATGGAAAGCAGGGCGTGAAATTCAAGAGACAAAGACAAAAGACTTGCAGATTAGAGCGTCCATTTTGATTTTGAGGGGGCCGATCAGCTTTTGACGGTGATAACCTTGCCCAGGCCATCATGAAGCTCATCCATGCGGGTGCGCCAGTCATAGAGCGGGTCTGTCTCCTGGAGCAGGCTCAGGGCACTGACGCCTTTGGCCCACTGAAACAGGCCATAGAGAATGTAATCCACATAGGTCGGATGGGTGCCGCCCAGGAAGTCCTGAGTTTTCAGGGTGGTGTTATAGGGCCAGAGCTGTTTCTGGAACAGGCGCAGGTTCTGATCCTGATTTTGGTGAGCCTCTTCCAGGCTTTTGCCAAGTCTGGCCTCCCGGGAGCTGCGGAAATAATCCCGGTCCTTGTCGTCAAGCCCTTCAAAAATGTCAAAGACCAGGGTCTGAAACAACGGAATGATTAGGTTATAGAAGCTGGTGAAATTGAAGAAATTGGCATAGGCCTTGCCGGCATCGCCGCCAAAAAGAGACGGGTGGCCGGGGAACTTATCTTCCAGATAACAGGCAATATCCCAACTGTCGGTGATATAGGCCCCATCATGCTCAAGGATGGGCACGGTCTTGGCCTGACAGGCTTCCAATTTGGCAATCTCGGTAAAGATCAGGGGCACCATCTCCACATCCAGCCCCTTATGGGCCAGGGCCATACGTATGCGCCAGACATAGGGGCTGAACCCCTGGGTTTTATCTTTTCCAACGAGTTCGTATAATTTCATGGGGGAGCTTCCTTTGACTGAGGGGAAAAAGTACCAACTCAGAACCTAACAGAAGGGCAAAAGAATAGCCAGTTATCAGAAATATACGGGGTGGAAGAGGGTGTATATGTGGTTTTCCGATAACTGGCCAAAGGGGATTTAGCAATTACAGACACTAGCCGATGATTGCGGCAGAAGTGAGAAGAAAATAAGGCCATATTGTGGCGGGAGAAATTTCCCTGATTTTCTCTGAAAATTCTGCCTCTGGGGCGAAGGGATAAATTATATTTACCTCATATAATCACATTTTTGTGAGGGGGCACAGGATCATACTTTGGTCTCAATCCGGCTGTAGCGTCAAAGAATTTTGTTGTAAATTAATATTAAGCCTTTGAAATTAAATGATTTTTTATCTTGAAACTGGATATCGCATTTCCTATGTATTCAGTCGTGGGGTAAATTTACCAACGTCTTTTACGTGAAAAAAACAAAGGAATTAAACAATGACAAAAATTAAAGCTACCCTGATTGCCGGATTGGCAGCCCTAGCTATAACCACCGCAGCTCAGGCTGAGGACAAGAAATTTGATGGGGCTTATGCCGGCGCGGAACTGGGCTATAACAGCTTCGATTTTACCGATGGCCTTAAAAAAGATGCAGTCTATTACGGCGGCTTCGTTGGCTACCGCAAGCAGCTTGACAATAATCTGGTGTTTGGTCTGGAAGGCCGTTTTGGCGACAGCTCCGCTAGTGCAGACCTGACCAGCGACGTTGAAATCAGGGCCGGTCGCCAGCTGGGTGTGGATGCCACGCTTGGGTATGTCTTTGGGCAGAAGAAAGACATCCTGGCCTATGGCTTTGTCGGGTATACCAATATGAAGCTGACCGGTGCTGTGGGCAATGAGTCTGAGTCCCTCAATGGTGACGGCGTGCGGTTTGGTCTGGGGACTGAATATGCCATCACCGACCAGATTTCCCTGCGCTTGACCGGGGCCTATGCCAATTATGAAGGCAACCCCAGTGATATCCAGGTCAATGCCGGTGTTGTATTTCGGTTCTAAGGCCTAAAGTATAAATAAAGTAAAAGGGTCCTGTCAGGCTGGCAGGGCCCTTTCTGTAGGTATAACACTATCTATCCGACGGCCGTCTGGGCGGCTTCAGGATGGTGTCGCGGCCTTCCATGGTCGGGTCAGTTTCGGGATAATCCAGCATGTAATGCAGGCCCCGGCTTTCGGTGCGCAGCAGGGCTGAGCGGATGATCAGGTCGGCGACCACCACCAGATTTCGTAGTTCCAGCAGGTCCGGTGTCACCCGGAAATGGCTGTAATATTCGCGGATTTCCCCGGCCAGCATATCGACCCGCCGGGCCGCTCGTTGCAGCCGCCGTGTGGTGCGGACAATGCCGACATAATCCCACATGAAATGGCGCAGCTCGTTCCAGTTATGGGACACCACCACATCCTCGTCACTGTCCATGACCCGGCTGGCGTCCCAGGGCTTGATCTTGGTGGAGATGGCGGTCTGTTTGACCAGGGTGCGGATTTCCTTAGCCGCCGCGTTGGCATAGACCAGGCATTCCAGCAGCGAGTTGCTGGCCATGCGGTTGGCCCCATGCAGGCCGGTATGGGCGACCTCGCCAATGGCAAACAGATTGGCGACATCGGTCAGGCCAGAGGTGCTGGTCATCACGCCGCCGCAGGTATAATGGGCTGCCGGCACCACCGGAATTGGTTGTTTTGTCAGGTCATAACCCAGCTTCAGGCAGCGCTTATAGATGGTCGGGAAATGGTCCTTGATGAATTTCTCATCCTTGTGGGAAATATCCAGATAGACACAGTCGATGCCCAGCCGCTTCATCTCATGGTCGATGGCCCGGGCGACAATATCGCGCGGGGCCAATTCCAGCCGGTCATCAAAGCGCTTCATGAAGCGCTCGCCATCAGGCAGTTGCAAATAGGCGCCTTCGCCGCGCAGGGCTTCGGTCAGCAGGAAGGTCCGGGTTTCCGGATGATAGAGGCAGGTCGGGTGGAACTGGTTGAATTCCATATTGGCGACCCGGCAGCCAAAGCGCCAGGCCATGGCGATGCCGTCACCGGTTGAGCCGTCCGGGTTCGAGGTATAGAGATACACCCGGCTGGCGCCGCCGGTGGCCAGCACCGTGGCCTTGGCCCGGAAAACATCCATGCAGCCTTTCTTGGTATCAAAGACATAGGCCCCGACACAACGGCGCTTTTCCGGGTCCGGATCGCGGTTGCTGATCAGGTCAACGGTCATATGATGTTCAAATAAGGTGATGTTGGGATGGTTTCTGGCTTGGGCTTCGAGGGACTGCTGGACTTCCTGTCCGGTGGCGTCGGTGGCATGGATCACCCGGCGAAAGGAGTGGCCGCCTTCTTTGGTCAGGTGATAATCGCCGTCGACAAAGATGTCTTTCTTGACGTCGGTTTCCTTGGTGAAGGCCACGCCCTGTTTGACCAGCCAGTCAATGGCCTCGCGGCCATTTTCGACCACCTGCATGACCCGGTCCTCATGGCAGAGGCCGGCCCCGGCGATCATGGTGTCTTCGATATGGGAGGCGGTAGTATCGCGATTATCGAGCACGGCGGCAATACCGCCCTGGGCCCAGGAGGTGCTGCCCTGGTGGAGCTTGTTTTTCGACAGGATGGCGACCTTTGCCGTATCGGCCACCTGTAGGCCGAGGGATAACCCCGCCGCCCCGCTGCCGATCACTAATACATCAAAATCATGGAACACTGACATAACGCCTCTATTTCTTGTGGTTACTCATTCTTGTGGTTACTCAATTTTTTTTGGGTACTTTATTTTTTTTGGGCAGAGGTAAGCTGCAGGAAGATATCCTCCAGATCACTTTCCTGAGTTGATAAGTCTGCTATTTCAATAGAGGCATTTTGCACGATTTGAAGGATTTTGCCAATGGATATATGGCTGGGGCTGAAATGGACAACAATCTCGCCGGTACTGTTCAGGCTGGCCCCGATGGTTTTCAGGCTGTCCGGAACCGTCGCCAGGGCCGTGGTGGGCCGGATGGTGATGACTTTTTCATCCAGCTGGCCCAGCAGGTTGGCTGTGCTGTCACAGGCGACAACTTCGCCGTGGTTGATGATGGCAATCTCATCACAGAGCTCTTCGGCTTCTTCCAGATAATGGGTGGTCAGGACAATGGTCACGCCCAGATCGTTTAATTTCCGGATATAGCGCCATAAATTCTGGCGCAGTTCCACATCGACACCGGCGGTCGGCTCATCAAGCACCAGGATCGGCGGATTATGGACCATGGCCTTGGCCACCAGCAGTCGTCGTTTCATACCGCCGGAAAGGTGGCGGGTATAGCTGTCGGCCTTGTCGAGCAGGCTCATGGCCTCGAGGATATCATCGGTGCGCCGGTCAGCGGCGGGAATGCCATAAAATCCGGCCTGCAGTTCCAGCATCTCGCGTGGGGAGAAGAAGGCGTCAAAATAGATTTCCTGAGGCACGATGCCGATGCTGGCCTTGGCGTTGCGCGGTTGCTCGTCAATATCAAAGCCCCAGACCCGGGCGCTGCCGGCTGTTTTCCTGACCAGTCCGGCCAGAATATTGATGGTGGTGGATTTTCCCGCTCCGTTGGGACCGAGCAGACCAAAAATACTGCCGCGCCGGACCGACAGGTCAATACCTTTCAAGGCGTGCTTCCCGGGCACACCCTTGCTGCCGGCATATATTTTTTCCAAACCCCGTATTTCAAGGGCCAATTGGTGATCTGTCATAAAAATACCTTGTCTATCTGCCCGGAGACCATTAGATTCCAGACCTGAAATATCGGTATCATCCGAAGAATATTTGGTCAATGACTATTAAGGTTTTTCATGACAGATTCAACGCTTAAGCATCTTTATCTCATCGACGGTTCCGGCTTTATTTTCCGGGCGTACCATGCCCTGCCGCCCATGACCCGCCACGACGGCACGCCGATCAATGCGGTGATGGGCTTTTCAAACATGCTGTTTAAGATGCTGAAAGACCTTGATGATGCTGAACGACCCAGCCATCTGGCCTGTATCTTTGACCGGGCGCGCAAGACCTTCCGCAACGATATCTATCCTGATTACAAGGCCCACCGGCCACCGGCACCGGAAGACCTGGTGCCTCAGTTCCCGATCATCCGCGAGGCGGTCACCGCCTTTAACGTGCCGGCCATCGACAAGGAAGGCTTTGAGGCCGATGACATCATCGCCACCTATGCCCGGGATGCCGAGGCTATGGGTTTCAAGGTAACTATCGTCTCATCCGATAAGGACCTGATGCAGTTGGTCGGTGACCGGGTGACCATGTTCGACAGCATGAAAAACCGCCATATCGGCCCGGCTGAAGTGGTCGAGAAATTTGGCGTTGGGCCGGATAAGGTGATCGAGATTCAGGCCCTGGCCGGCGACAGTGCCGATAATGTGCCGGGGGTGCCGGGCATTGGCGTCAAGACGGCAGCCCTGTTGATCAATGAATATGGTGATCTGGAAACCCTGCTGGCGAGAGCCGGCGAGATCAAGCAGAATAAACGCCGGGAAAATCTGATCGAATTTGCCGACCTGGCCCGGATCAGTCGTGAGCTGGTGACCCTGAGGACCGATGTGCCGGATCTGCCGGATATTGATACGCTGACGGTCAAGGATATTGAGGCGGAAGATGTGCTGCCGTTTCTCGAGGAGCAGGGCTTCCGCAGCCTTCAGGTCAAGGTTCTGTCCCATATGGGCTCAGAGGTTCAGGCGGCCCATGCCACCAGCCAGACGGTGGCCCCGGAGGTCGGTGATATCGACTATGAAACCGTGACCACCCTAGCGCAATTGCACGGTTGGATGGCGGAGATCACCGCCGCCTATCAGGTGACCATTGATACCGAGACCACCTCGCTGAATGCCATGCGCGCCAAACTGGTCGGTATTTCATTATCGATCACAGCGGGCAAGGCCTGTTATATTCCCCTGGCGCACACGACTGTGGTTGCTGGCGAGCTGGATTTTGGCGATACCGCCGCCCCGGACCAGCTGGACCTGGAGGAGGTACTCAGCCTGCTGAAGCCCATTTTGGAAAATCCGGCGATCCTGAAAATTGGCCAGAATATCAAATATGATTACCTGATCCTGGCCAAGCATGGCATTCACATTCAGCCGCTAGACGATACCATGCTGCTGTCCTATGTGCTCGACGCCGGCGTTAATCATCACGGCATGGACGAATTGGCCAAGCTGCATCTGGACCACAATTGCATTCCGTTCAAGGAAGTCTGCGGCACGGGCAAGAAACAGATCACCTTCGATCAGGTGCCGCTGGATAAGGCCACCGACTATGCGGCGGAGGATGCGGACATTACCAGCCGTCTGTATCGGTTGCTGAAACCACGTCTTGCGGCCGAGGGCATGACCACAGTTTATGAAACCCTGGACCGGCCCATGGTGCCGGTGCTGGCGGCCATGGAACAGGAGGGTATTCTGGTCGACCGCCTGATACTGCACCGGCTGTCCAATGATTTTGCCGAACGGCTCGGGGTGTTGAAAACCGAAATTCACGGTCTGGCCGGGCGGGAGTTTAACATTGCGTCACCGAAACAACTGGGTGAGATTCTGTTCGATGAGATGGGTCTGCCCGGCGGCAAGAAAACCAAGAGCGGCGGCTATAGCACCAATGTGGATGTGATGGAGGGACTGGCAAATGATGGCCACGTCCTGCCAGCCCGAATATTGGACTGGCGCCAGCTGGCCAAGCTGAAAAGCACCTATACCGATGCGCTGCAGAATGAAATCAATGCCGATACCGGCCGCATCCATACCTCTTATTCGCTGGCCTCGACCACCACGGGCCGCCTGTCGTCCAACGACCCCAACCTGCAGAATATCCCGATCCGGACCGAGGAAGGCCGCAAAATCCGGCGGGCCTTTATCCCGAAGCCTGGCCATAAATTCCTCGCCGCCGATTATAGCCAGATCGAGCTGCGCCTGCTGGCCCATATTGCCGATCTCGACAGCCTGAAGGCGGCATTCCGCGACGGCATCGACATTCATGCCATGACCGCCAGCCAGGTCTTTGGTGTGTCGATCGAGGGCATGGACCCGCTGATCCGCCGTCAGGCCAAGGCGATCAACTTTGGCATTATTTACGGCATTAGCGCTTTTGGCCTCGCCCGTCAGCTGGGCATCAGCAATGGGGAAGCCAAACAGTTCATCGACACCTATTTTGAACGCTTCCCCGGTATCCGCCAGTATATGGAGGACACCAAGGATTTCTGTCGTAAGCATGGTTATGTGGAGACCATCTTTGGCCGCCGCTGTCATATTGCCAGCATCAATGACAAGAACGGCATGCGCCGGTCCTTTGGCGAGCGGGCGGCGATCAATGCTCCGATCCAGGGCGCGGCCGCCGATGTGATCCGTCGGGCGATGATCCGGATGCCGGATGCTTTACGCCAGGCCGGTCTGGATGCCAAAATGCTGCTACAGGTTCACGATGAATTGGTCTTTGAGGTGCCGGAAGATCAGATGGACCGGACCCTGCCGCTGGTGAAAGAGATCATGGAACAAGCGGCCCTGCCAGCCCTGGAGATCACCGTGCCGCTGACGGTCGATTGCGGGGTCGGGGATAATTGGGACGAGGCGCATTAATTTCAGGACATGACACCGGATAGAAAAAAGGCGGTCAGGGTTCTGACCGCCTTTTGATATTTCTGACTGTTCAGGCTAGAAGTTCATGCTGGCCTGAATTTTCACGGTCCGGCCGCGGTTGAGGAAACTATAGTTGGCAATGGTGCCGAATGTGGAGCCGGAGAGCGGCGCATCGGCAGCAAATAATCTCACCGTATGATCGGTCAGGTTTTCCCCGAGCAGCGCCAGTTCCCAGCCGCTGTCACTGGTCAGGGCAATGCGGGCACTGATGGTGGCATAGCCCGGCTGGATCAATTTAGGATCAAGCTGGGGCGAGGCATGATAGGAACTGGTATAGAACATATTGGCTGAAGTATTGATGGTCAGGTCGGACGACACATTATAAAAGTGGTTAAAGCCGAGAGTTCCCTGCCATTCTGACACCAGCTGTTGGGTTTTACCGCTATAGTCACAGAAGCTGTTGCCATTGACCACCTTGTCGGGGGTCTGTCCGAAGAAACACTGGCCGTCAGCATAATCCTTGAACTGAAAGTCGGTATAGGCCAGGGACCCGGTTAGGGTCAGGCTTTCACTGGCCTGCCAGCGCCCATCCATTTCAAGCCCTTTAACTTCAGCCTTGGCCGCATTACCGACATTAAAGCCGAGCGTGCCATCAAAGATGGAGACCTGCAAGTCTGTAAATTTGGTGAAGAAAGCGGCGAAGTTAAGCTCTGCCGCCCCGTCAGCCAGGACCATTTTGCCGCCCAGTTCATAGTTGGTGGCATTTTCATCCTCAAACTGGAAGGCGTCTTCCATGGTGGCGGAGGCGCCTTTATTATTGGCCCGGAAGTCAAAGCCACCGGATTTGCTGCCCTTGACCCAACTGGCATAGAGCATGGCATCGTCAGAGACCTGATAGGTCAGTTTTACATCGGGAGAGAATTTGGTTTCTGTCCGGCTTCCGGCAACCGGATGGCTGCCCAAGGCACCGGCTTTGGCCCCGAAAGCCCCGGCAATAGCCGCGGCAGTGGGTGGTCCAGCCACTGGTCCTAGGAGGCCGGTATAAAATGCTGTCAGAAGGGGAAGAACCTCAGCTCCTAAAGCAGCTCCCCTGACATTTGAAGAGCCAATATCAAATGCAAGGGCATAAAAATCAGGAGTTAAACTGGCCTTTACGCCAGTAAGAGGGCTGCCATCCAGGTTAGTGATGGTTATATTTCGTGAACCGTCCTTCTTTTCATGGGTCAGTCGTCCCCCAAGCTGCAGGGTCAGGTCATCGGTCATATGCCAGGATAGTTGAGCAAAGGCGGAGTAGACTTTGGCATCGACTTTTGCTTCCCGGGGGCCCTTGGTGTCGGCAAAAAGATCACCAGCTCCAGCAAGGCCATTCACCGCAAAAATTGGCCCAAAAGGTGCAAATGCTGGGTTCCCGTTCAATGCGGGCACCAGAACCGAGGTGCTGTTGACTTCAATGGCATCCTGATAATTATGGTTGCTGGTCTGGAAATAGGCCCCGAGAATATAATCGACTTTTTCGCCGCCAGGCGAGGTCAGGCGGATTTCCTGGGAGAATTGCTCATATTGCTCTGACAGGGGCAGGTTGAAAATATCGCCCCCGGTAAAGTCGCAGTCACAAAGGTCATCAAATTTGAAATCGGAATAACCGGAAATGGAGGTTAGCACATGCTCGCCCATCTGCCAGTCCAGGGTCAGGACAATTTCGGTCTGTTCGTTGTTGCTGAAATCACCGTTGGAATGACGTTTTCCGTCTATGGTATTGTTAGCGACAGACGCATCTTGGCCAAATATTCCCAGAACTTGAGAATAGAGGAGCCCTGCAAATGGGTTGGGGCTTCCATTTGCAAGAATAGGGATGCCTGGCAATTCACCATCAATTTCCATATTACGGCCAATGACGTCAAATTTACTGCGCTCCACCTTCAGGGTCGCGGTCAGATTGTCCGAGACATCCATTTCGATGGTCCCGCGCAGGGTCCAGTCTTCTTGGTTTGGCTCACCACCGCCCAGGGTCAGATTTTCAATGTAACCGTTCAGGTCATGATAGCGGGCGGCCATGCGGACCCGTATTTTGTCGGATACCGGGCCAGACAGCACCAGAGTGGCTTCTTTTTCGTTATCGGTGGGCTCATAAGAAAAGCTGACGGAGCCTTCAAATTCTTCTGTCGGTTTGGCGGTCGTGATATTCAGGGCGCCGGCGACGGAGTTTTTGCCAAACAGGATCGACTGGGGGCCGCGCAGGACTTCGACCCGGGCCAGATCAAGGAACGGGGCCCGGGATTGCTGGGCTCGGCCATGATGGATGCCGTCGACATAAATACCCACGGACTGTTCAAAACCCTGGTTGTTACCCGAGCCGATACCGCGAATGAAAACATTGGTGCCGATGCCGCTTTCGGCCATAGTAAAGTTGGGCACGGAAAACTGCAGGTCGGCCATTTTGGTGATGGATTGTTTCTTCATGAAATCGCCGCTGACGACAGAGACCGAAATCGGCACATCTTTCAGGCTTTGTTCCCGGTGCTGGGATGTGACGACAATTTCTTCAAGAACAATTTCACCTTCTGCCGCCTGGGCACTGGTAAATACTCCAGACATCAGCGATAGTGAAATGAGGGCGGATGTGGCTTTCAGATATGTAAGACTGGACATGGTTTCTCCCTAGGATTGTTATATTCAGGTGTAATATTTTGTTACTGTATAGACGTTTCGGACAGTCAAATGTGGAAAGCCGACGTCTTTATTATTTTATACCATATTACACTGTATCACAGCTATAGATTGCAGGTCTTTATGCTACAGGGTTTCACTATACAAGGGTAGCCTTAAATAGCAATGCTAAACGCACGTTTGTTTTGGATAATTTTATCAATAAGTTAAATAATTTATTGGCCGAACGTTCGGTAAATTATGGGTGTTGGGGCCTTGTGTCCCGGGTGGTGAGTAAAAAGGTGTGCAGTATGAGCCATTTATCTTTTGTTGACGATCACATCGGAGATAAGTACCCTCGCGTGTGTATGTCCAAGTACCTTGTTGGTAACCAGTTGAAAGGCATCGCCGAGCATGGCCACATTTACCGGCTGAGTAACATCAAAATAGTCATGGGACAGGCGGCTGGCTTCTATGACATAGGCGCTGCTCAGGCGAGGCATATATTTCACGGCCGTGGCGCGTCTTTCACTGTCAACCAGCTTGACGAGCATCTGGATGGTCATATTGCCCTTGGGCCGGCCCCGGTGATACATGGTGACGGCAAAGGAGGGGACCTTTACATAGCTTTCCTTGCTGGCTTCGCCATTGTCTTTTTTTTCTTCTGATGCCAGGACGGGGGTAGAGGCCAGCCCCGATATAAGGACGCCGAACAGGATGAGGGTTAAGGTTAAAAGGCGTGTTTTTGCCTGAGCCAAATTAAAGTGCCAGGTCATAAATATCATCCGTAAAGTGGGGGTGTGCATAGAGCGTTTTACCTTGTATTATGACTGTAAAGGTTGGGAGTTTTGGTCTGAGGATAAATTTATATCAAGAAGGTCATTATTTCGTTAACAAGCGCAACTTGCATTTTGCGGTGCATTTTGCGAATTTCGGGGCCTTTTTTAGTCAAAATGCAACGCTAGGGAAGTGATAGAATCTGGAGTTGGTTGCGGAAATGGCCGATTTCTCTCCATTATGGAAAGTTGGCATATTCTCTGCATAGTATAAACTGCCTCTGGAGCAGGGGCGAAGACAAGGTTATTATCCGACTCCCCCAGCGGACTTATCTTTCTTCGTCAACTCAGAGCTTCATCTGATGAAGTGAGAGTTAGGCGGCCCTGTTGTGTAACGGTCGTCTCCTCATCGGGAAACCAGACGAAAGAGGCTGTCTTTTTTAAGTTCGAGCAGAAAAAAGAGACCTGTACCAGTACAAAAGGTGCCCCAGTTGAGTAACGGGCCCTTTTTTTATGATCTGATGGGGCCGATCAGGGGGGAGGTTAGTCTGTTTCAGGTATCAGGTTTTGAATTTACAGGTCCTGGCCCTAAACAGTGAAGCCGGTAATGGCGGATATACGGTTCAGCCCATCCTGATAATTGGCCAGCTGTTTCGACAGATAGAGCGGGACGGTACCGGTTTTTAGCTTGGAATCTTTCAATATTTTGGCCTTCACGGGATCAAAAGTCAATGACCGATAGGCCCGCTTAATGGTTTCCAGGGCGCTGTCTAGCTGAGTGCTGACATATTTGGCTTCTTGTCTGGAGCGCAGGGAAAAACCTGACAATAATTTTAGAGCGAAAATACCACCCAGATTATCAGGGTCGGTTCCTGCCGTATCATCCGCGTCATCACCGATATTGAAAAGCTCTTCCGTCGATAAGATTTTAGTGGGTTGCAAGCCGAGCTTGATCAGGGCGTCACGACTGCCCTCACCAGAAAATATTTCTACGGTTGATCCATCTTTAGTCTCAATTTTAAGTTCCTGACCCTTCTTGCCTGTGACCGGGGTCGCCGTGATAAAGCGGTAGGATACCTTCTGAATTCTTTTGGCCAGGGACTTATAATCATCGCCAGCCAGGATGGTAATTTTTTTCGCCGGTCCGCCATTGACAGAAATGAAGAAGTGATCCCCGGCCCGGGCTGAGGTCTGGCTTTCAATGTCATGAGTCTGTTTATTGTCATAGGTGCCGGAGGGCAAGCCCAGTTTGCTCAAGATTGATGATCCAGTAGATGAGAAGGCCAGAGATGTACTGCCGTTACTGCCAAATGCACCGCCGAACTGGCGGATGAAGTCTGCGCTGCCGGTGGTGGCATCAATCTTGGCAGCAAAACCATCCGTGGCGCCAGTTTTTGTCGCCCCTGGCAGGGCGCCATTGGTTTGTCCAGCGACATAAATCGATCCGTTCTGAACCGTCAGCCCCGCAATTGTGTCCGTCCCGGAAGAACCGAGATAATAGGTAAAATCGGCACTGATACTATTGCCGTTGTCGCTGAGTTTTGTGACAAAGCCGTCCGCGCTGCCACTGTGGGCATTGGTGACTGTACCGCCAGACAGGGACCCGTTAAATGAAGTGCCGGCGACATAAATATTACCGGAAGCATCGACGGTAATATCCGACACGGTGCCGCCACCCAAATGTCCCAGGTCATAGGACGCAAGCTCCGTATTGAGGTTCGTCGCATCCAGTTTTCGAATGATCACCCGGCCCTCTTCCCGGCTGGCGATCAGGATGTTGCCGTCGCTGGCAATGGTGACAGCCTCGCCAAATTCTGCTCCTGTGCCGCCGATTTGGGTCGAGGCGGCAAGCTTGCCGTCCGTGCCACTAAGCTTGGTAACAAATATATCTGAACTGCCGCCGGCGGTGGTCGTGCTGTTCAGGTTGCCAATAATTGATCCGATGACAATAACATCGCCATTGGCATCAATGGCCAGGCTGTTGGCCTGGTCCTTGGCAACCGTATCCTGCTGGTGGGTCCAGAGTTCAGTGCCGCTTTTATCATATTTTGTGACAAAACTATCCAGGCCGGAAAAGACATCCGACGAGATCAATTCATCATTGACCTGTCCCGCAATATACACATTGTCATTGCTGTCAATGACAACATCAAAGGCTTCCGCCGTATCAGATGCGCCCAGCAGGCGGGAAAACATCAGGTTACCGACACTATCATATTTTCTCAGGAAAACATCCTGATCCTCGGCTGAATTTATCTGGTTGCCAAAATCACCTTGCGTGGTGCCGACCACATAAACATTGCCCTGACTGTCAACGGCGGTGGCATTGGCTTTGGTCTGAAAGAGGGCTTCGTCAGTTTCAATATCATTGCCATCTTCATCTTTGAGCGGTGGCAAGGCATTTGTCTGGTCGGTGCCGGCGATCTGCGTGGAGAATTCTGTGATCGGGACCGTGGATGACAGGGAGCGCAGTTTGGTCAGGGTCGCGGTCTCTGTCTCTCGGAAACCGACATCCTTGTGGGCGCCTGTGATATAGAGCGCGGGTTCAGTAGCCTGGGCGCTGAATGTGACTATTTCGCCCGATCCTGTATCCAGCTTCAGGGCGAATTTACGGGTACCGACGTCTTCAATGGTAAATTTGCTTTGATATTTTTTGACCTCATTGCCATCGGCATTGGTGACGGTGACAGCATTGATCTGTTGGTTCATGAAAGTTGTCAGGTTGCTGAGGGTCAGCGGTTCTGTCATTTGTGACAGGTCCATGATGATGTCATCACTGGTGGTTGTTTTGTCCAGATTGAGGGTGAAAACCTCGGTTCCGGTAAGGCCCACCATGACTTGGGTCTTGGAGGTTACCGACAGGGTTGCGCCCATAATATCCCGAGGGTTTTTGCCAAGGGCAATTTCGGTTTGTGCCCGGGGTTTCTTTTCACCATACAGGAGGGTGAGTTTATCAAGTTCAGCCTCGCGGACATAATCCTGGACCTGGCTGATTCCGCCCCGGAATTGGGTGCTTAACCTGGCCAGCAGGGCAGAGGGGGTTGTATCGTCCGCCGCATAGTCAGCAATGGTTTTGAGATCATTCAGGGCCTGATACAGGGCAAAAAGGGCTCTTTCATCTTTGTCCCTGGTTTGCTGGACTGATTTGGAATTCAGGTCAATGAAATTGGTTTTTCCCCGGACCGCATTGAATTTCCCAGCTAGGGTTCTGGTCCGGCCATTGTTCTCCAGATCCCAGGGGCTGATCACCGCCGGTCCCCGTCCAATAGAGCGCGGAGAATTTTGAATGGCGGCCACGGTTCGGGTCACCGTCCGGGCATTGAAGTATGCGCCCAGCAGATTTTCATCGAAACTAATCAAATTGAATGAACTAAAGTCAACCATCTGACACCTTAAAAATCTTGATTCTAATAATCAAATATCACCGATTTTTCATGATAAAGAGAATCACTTAATAAACCGTAAGTAAAACATAGCATTTTACCGGTACGCCGCCAATAGGGCGATTTTGCCTAGTAAACCGATGCTAACGGCCTGAAATCCGCAAAAGAGCACCATTCTTACCGACTTTATGCGATCTTGTCAAAACTAGCTATTGAACTCGCCCCTGATCCACACTAAATCTTAGAATTGATATTAACAAAGATGTGGAAGAAATATGGGTGGTATTGCGTATGATTTGGCCTGGTTGGTGGATGCGCTGATCGGGGTTATGACTTTTGGCCTGCTGGTGTACATTATCCTGGGGCTGCTGGTGTCTTTTGCTGTCGTCAACAGTCATAATCAGGTGGTCGGTATGGTCATGAGTACCCTGCACCGGATCTTTGAGCCGATGCTGGCCCCAATCCGGAAATTCCTGCCTAGCCTCGGCGGGATGGATATCTCGCCCATTTTCCTGTTTATCGCCCTGGAATTTGCCAGCAAGATTCTGGTCCGCTTTTTGATTAGCCTGGCCTAAAGCTCATGCCGCTGACGCTCGATAAGCGCGGGGTCCGTCTTCGAATCCGGCTGACGCCAAAGGCCTCGAAGAATGCTTTTGGGCCGTTGGAACAGTCCGCCGATGGTGTGGGCCATCTGAAGGCCTATGTCACGACGGTGCCCGAAGGTGGCAAAGCCAATAAAAGCCTGATCAAAATGCTCGCCAAATCCTGTAAAATTCCGGCGGGCAAATTTTCAGTTGCATCAGGCGCAACAAATCGCAATAAACAGATAGTGATTGAGGGTGAGACCGACGCGCTCACGATAAAACTTGGACAGTGGATTAAGGAAATTACCCGATGACTGCAGATGTGATTGACGGCAAGGCCTTTGGCGAAAACCTGAAACTTGGTGTGGCGAAACAAGTGGCCGTTCTGAAGGAAAAGTATGGTCTGACCCCGGGTCTCGCGGTGGTGATTGTCGGCGAAGATCCGGCCAGCCAGGTCTATGTGCGCAACAAGAATAAATCGACCAAGGCCGCCGGCATGAACAGCTATGAACATCGGCTGGACGATACGGTCACGGAACAGGCGCTACTGTCGCTGGTGACAGAACTTAATGAAGACCCGGCGGTTCACGGCATTTTGGTTCAGCTGCCCCTGCCCAAACATATCAATGAAGCCGCGGTGATTGACGCCATTGCCCCGGCCAAGGATGTGGACGGTTTCCATGTGATCAATTCCGGCCTGTTGGCCACCGGCGGCAAGGGCATGGTGCCCTGCACACCGCTGGGCTGTATTATGATGCTGAAAGACCGGTTGGGGTCCCTGTCCGGTCTGGACGCGGTAGTGGTTGGCCGGTCCAATATCGTCGGCAAGCCCATGGCGCAACTGCTGCTCAATGAAAGCTGCACGGTGACCATCGCCCACAGCCGGACCCGGAATTTGGCCGAAGTGGTCAAACGTTCCGATATCGTCGTCGCGGCGGTCGGGGTGCCGGAGCTGGTCAAGGGTGACTGGATCAAAAAGGGCGCGACCGTGATTGATGTGGGCATCAACCGCATTGAAAAAGACGATGGCCAGGGCGGTAAAAAGATGCGCCTGATCGGTGACGTGGAATATGACAAGGCGGTCCAGCATGCCGGGGCGATCACCCCGGTCCCGGGCGGCGTCGGTCCCATGACCATCGCGGTGCTGCTGAAAAACACCGTCACCGCCGCCTGTCGCCAGGCCGGAATTGACGAGCCGGAAGCTTAGGGCGCTTATTATTAGCCTATTTCTACAGTCATTCCCAGCCCTTGAATCGTCTTTCCTGCGCAGGCAGGAAACCAGTTTTTTATTAGAAGACTAGACTCCTGCCTTCGCAGGAGTGACGGGTAGGGCGTGGGAATCACGGCGGAGGGTGATGGGGCATAGGGGGGAAATAACAGGGAAGCGGTGATCTTGTCTGCCTCATAAATTTCATCAATGTACCATAAATCTACCCGGCTTGATCCGGTAATGGTCAAGCGTGTTATTTTGGTGTAGCCTACCTGCTTAATTACAGACTATGTCCGGGAGAGGATTATGTACGAACTTTTCATTGCCACCTTTGTCACCTTTTTTGTCGTCATTGATCCTTTGGGCATCGCGCCGATCTTTGCGGTGATGACCGATGGTGCCAGTGGGGCTTTCAAGCGGCGCATGGTGTTCAAAGCCTCGTTGACCGGGGCGATTATCCTGCTGATGTTTGCTTTTCTTGGTACGGGCCTGCTGTCGGCGCTGGGCATCAGCATGATGGCCTTCAAGGCCGCTGGCGGCTTCCTGCTGTTTATGATCGCGCTCGAGATGGTGTTTGAGAAACGTACCGAGCGGCGCGAGAAAAAAACCGAGGGCCTGACCCATGACCATAAGGGCAACCAAGTAACCGTGGAAGACAATGACGACGATTATGAAGATATTTCGGTCTTCCCCATGGCGATTCCTTTCATTGCCGGTCCCGGCAGTATCGCGACTATCATGCTGATGATGAGCCAGCATGAGGGTAACGTTCAGGATCAGGGTATCGTCATCAGCGCTCTTTTTGGGGCCCTGTTGTCGACGGTGTTGATCCTGCTGGCCGCCAGCAAGATCATCAGCCTTCTGGGTCAGACGGTGGCCAATGCCATCACGCGAATCCTCGGCGTGATCCTGGCAGCCCTGGCGACCCAATATATGTTCGACGGCATCAAGGGGGCCTTCATGGGGGGGTGAGTTTCTCCAAAAAATACTTAAGGGTCTGATAAAGCTAACAAGGGCCAGATTTATAAAATCAAGGGATAAATTTCTATGATTAAATATATACTATCTTTACTGGTTACGCTGACTTTGGCGGCGGCGTCCCCGGGCATCGCGACCGCCAAGGACGCCCATTCCTATGCCAATGTAGAGGCGGTGACCAGCACGCACCTGCATCTGGATGTGACGGTTGATTTTGACCGTAAAGTCCTGCACGGCACGGCGGAATATGATATCAGGCGGCTGGATGCTGAGGTCCGGTCGTTCATTCTCGACAGCCGGGACCTTGATATTGCCAAGGTTGAGGTGCTGGTGGGCGACTGGCAGGCCACAACATTTAAATTGGCGGAAGCCGATGCCATTCTCGGGTCTAAGCTGACCGTCGCCCTGCCAGCAAAGGCGACAAAGGTGCGCCTTCATTATGCCACCCAGCCCAAGTCCACCGGCCTACAGTGGCTGACCCCAGCCCAGACTGCGGGTAAAAAATACCCCTATCTATTTACCCAGTCCCAGGCAATTCATACCCGCAGTTGGGTGCCGATTCAGGATACCACGGGCTTGCGTCTGACCTATACCGCGCGAATCCGGACACCAAAGGCCCTGCTGGCGGTGATGAGTGCGCCCAATGACCCCACAGTGGAGCGGGACGGCGATTACGCGTTTACCATGCCCCATAAAATTCCACCTTACCTGTTGGCGCTGGGGGTTGGGGACCTGAAATTTAAGGCCATGTCGGAAAATACCGGTATCTATGCCGAACAATATATCCTCGATGCAGCAGCAGAGGAATTCGCCGATACCTATAAAATGATGGAGGTGACGGAAAAGCTCTATGGGCCTTACCGCTGGGGTCGCTATGACATCCTGATGATGCCGCCGAGCTATCCCATGGGCGGCATGGAAAACCCCATGCTCAGCTTCATCACGCCAACGGTTATTGCCGGTGACAAAAGCCTGGTTGACCTGATCGCCCATGAGCTGGCCCATAGCTGGTCTGGCAATCTGGTGACCAATGCCAGCTGGGATGAGCTGTGGCTCAATGAAGGCACCACCTCTTACGTTGAAAACCGGATCATGGAAGAGGTTTACGGGCCCGAACGGGCCCTGATGGAACAAGCCCTGTCCAATCAGGGTTTGCTGCGCAGCCTCAAAGACATGGCACCGGTAGAAACCAGCCTTCATGTCAATCTGGACGGTAAGGACCCTGACGCGGCTTTCTCCGCTGTGCCTTATGACAAGGGGAAGTCCTTCTTCTTCTATCTGGAGCATAAATATGGCCGCGATGTCTTTGATTCTTTCCTGCAGAAATATTTCACCGACCATTCTTTCCAGAGCATTTCCACGGAACAATTCATCGCCTATGTCAAAACCAATTTGATCGACAAGCACCCCGGTGTGGTCAGCATGGAAAAGATCAGGGAATGGATCTATGGTACCGGCATGCCCGCCGATGCGCCCAACCCAACCTCGGATATTTTCAAGATCGTGCTGCAGCAGCAGAGCGACTGGCTGGCCGGTACCATGACCCTCGACGCTATTCCGACGGCAGGCTGGGCCGTGCATCAATGGCTGCATTTCATCACCAACCTGCCGGCAGACCTGTCGGTGGCACGCATGGCCGATCTGGATAAGGCTTATGCCCTGACGGCCTCGCGCAATAATGAGATTGCCCATGCCTGGCTGCTACAGAGCCTGCGCCATGACTATGCCGCGATCACGCCGCGCCTGCGCGACTATCTGCCCAATATTGGCCGCCTGAAACTGATCCGCCCGCTGTATAAACAGATGGCGACGACGCCGGAAGGCCTGAAGTTGGCGCTGGAGATCTATCGTCCGGCCCGCCCCGGCTATCATCCCATGACCCAGAGGGTTCTGGATAAAATTCTGGGTGAATAGGAGGCAGATGTTCTCTGTGGCAGGTTGATTTAAAGGAGAAGGCCCGGCATATGTCGGGTATTTTTTTTGTTTTTTACCAACTATTAGTGAAAAATACAAATATTTTGTGGTGCAAATTGCTAATTAAGATTTGTTGGTCGGGGTGGTAAACAGGGCTATTATGTCAATTTATCTTATTTATCAGTGCTTTATGTGATTTTTTCTCAAACTGGCATGGCTTGTGCAACGTGTAGGTTATCAAAACACTTTAACAGATAACTTACGGAGAAAACCAATGACCTTTTTTAATGTATTTAGCAAGAAGACTGACCCAGACCATGCGATTGTCAAAGCCCAACCCCTGACAAGCTGTCATAGCCGCAGAATTCGCCGCAGCCGCCGTCTGGCCGCCTTTGCCTGACCCGAAAAACCCGTTGACCCCTCTCAGCGGGTTTTTTGTTGGCCGGGGGACGATGTCTCTGGCCTGAAAATTAAAACATCCCGCCTTCTGGCATGTCCCTATGACATAGCCTTAAATAAATAATGACATTCCTCTTTCTTCGCCCTATGAAGAAAAGCATGACGGATATTCAATCAACAGACCCCCATAATAGCCCCTGGATCAGGGAGCGCCTGAAGCGCCAGTTCTCGGAACTGGTACGCCTGTCGTTTCCTATTGTGCTTCAGCGCCTTGGTATCATGGGTATGGGCATCGTGGATACGATTATGGTCGGCCGCTATTCGGCCCAGGAACTGGCCTATCAGAGCATCGCCTATGTGCCGGTGGTGGCGGTGATCGTCACCGCCATCGGCCTGATGATGGGCACCATGGTCCTGACCTCCAATGCCTTTGGCGCCGGGGATTTTAAGGCCTGTGGCCGCATCTGGCAGCGGTCGCTGCCCTACGGATTTGTCCTAGGCATGTTTGGTTTTATCCTCTGTTTCATGGGCGAGCCGCTGTTGCTGTTGCTGGGTCAGGAGGCGGATATCGCCCGCGGTGGCGGGGTGGTGATGCAGGCGGTGGCCATCGGCATTCCCATGACCTGCGTGATGCTGGCCTGCACCTTCTTTCTGGAGGGCATTAACCGGCCGTTACCGGGCATGGTCTTCATTATGGGGGCCAATGTGATCAATATTTTTCTCAACTGGGTGTTTGTTTACGGCCATCTGGGGTTTGATCCTATGGGCGCGGAAGGCTCGGCCTGGGCGACCAGCTTTGTCCGGACCTGCCTGGCCCTGGGTCTGATCATCTATATCTGGACCATGGCCGGCCATGAGAAATTTGGTATTCGGCAAAAGGTTGATTTCCGGCTGCATAAATGGAAGCGGCTGCGTCATATCGGCTATGGCTCGGGCCTGACCAATGGCGCCGAGCATATGGGCTTTGCCACCCTGGAGATCTTCGCCGGCTGGATTGGTGCCTTGACCCTGGGGGCGGTGGCCATCGCCTATAATGTCTATGGTATCCCCTATATGATTGCTTACGGCATTGCCGGGGCGACATCGGTCCGGGTCGGCATTGCCCTGGGCCGTCGGGATCACCGGGACCTACTGCTGGCGGGCACCTGCGGTATCCTGTTCAATATTATCCTGATGGTGCCGTTGCTGGCGGTGCTGATCCTCTATCCGGCTGAGATTGCTAGCCTGTTCACCCGGGAGCCAGATCTGGTGGTGATCACAGTGCCACTGATTGTGCTGTCGGCCTGGATGTTGTTATTTGACAGTCTGCAGACCGTGATTGGCAACGGCCTGCGTGGACGGCGGGATATCTGGGCCCCGACCGCCCTGTATTTTTTCAGCTATATCATTGTTATGATTCCGCTGTCCTATATTCTGGCCTTCACCTACGATAGGGGCGCGATTGGCCTTTTTGAAAGCACGGTGGTCGCCAGCGTTATATCATTCGTCCTGCTGACAGCGCGGTTTTATTATTTGTCCTACCAGGACTTCAGGTCGCCTGGATCTCCTTAAGGGTCGCCAGCTTTTCATTTCTGGCCTGTAGCTTCCGGGCCCGGCGACGGACCCTGAGATAATAGAGGCTGGGCACGAAGATCAGCGCCAACAGGGTTGCGCCGACCATGCCGCCGGAAATGGCGATGGCCAATGGCGGCCACATGGCCCCGCCCCAGAGGATCAGCGGTAAAAATCCGCCAATGGTGGTCAAGGTGGTCGAGATGATATGGCGGGTGGCACCGATGACAATCTCAACGATCGCCTCGGGATCGGCGGCCCGGGCTTTTTCATTGGCCCGTAGGGCGGCGAGCACGACGATGCTGTCATTGATCGCCAGCCCGATCAGGCCCATGGTGCCCATGATGCCGGTAAAGCCCATAGGATAGCCAAACAGCCAGATTGCCAGCAGGGCGAGGCCCGAACTGAAGAAGGCAACGCCGCCGATGATCAGGGCCGAGGTAAAGCTGTTAAAGGCCAGGACCAAAATGCCCATCATCACCACTATGAGCGGCATGACGGTTGAGAACAGCTTGCCTTCTGATTCAGAGCGTTTTTCGGTCTCGCCGCCAAATTCGATGCGGTAACCATCGGGCAGCTCAAAATTGGCCTCCTTCAGGCGCCGCTGGAAATCGGCCAGGGTGGTGGTCGGCAGGCTGAAGGGCGTGATGTGGGCCTGAAGAATATTCAGCCGCTGCATATCGCGTCGGGTGACGGTATTATAGGCTGGGACCAGCTCAAGTGTGCCCAGAGTGCTCAGCGGTACGCCGGACAGATTCTGGTTATTAGCCGCCAGGCTGCCGCCCACCGCCACCAGGGAATTATTGTACAGATTGGACAGGTCTGACCGATTCTCGCCACCGACCTGAACCCGTACGGGCAGATTTTCATTGCCTTCCAGCACGCTGCCGCCCACATGGCCCTCCAGGCTGCTGTTCAGCTGGGCGGCGATCTGGTTTAAGGTCAGGCCCGCCGCCGCGGCGGCATCTTCATCGGGGATGAACACCAGTTTGGGCTGGCTCAGGGAAATTTTGGCACTGGTGTAGGTGACATTGATGGTCTGGGCCAGGATGCGGCGGATTTCTTCGCCTTTTTCCGACAGGATTCTCAGGTCCTGGCCATAGAGAAAGACCTCGACCGGGGCTTCAAAGGGCGGGCCCTGTTCAAAGGGGATCGCCAGAATACGGGCATCGGGCAGGGCAGCCATCAGGTCGCGCTGGAGCTGGGGCAGGATCCTGGCGGTCGCCTCTTCTGAAATGGTGTTGATAAAGGCACCGGCAAAACTGTTCAGTCCCGCCTGATTGAGAAAGGTATTGTAAAATACCGCCGGTGGCGTCTCGGCAACCACCCAGTAATCCTTTATTATTTCCGGATATGTTGCCATGACGGCCCGGGCTTTGGCTACCTGGCGGGTGGTCTCGGCCAGGCTCGCCTGGGGCGGCAGGGTCATTTGAATCTGGAACTGGTCCCGGTCAACCGACGGGAAAAACTGCTGAACCAAAGTGGTGCTGAGCATAAAGCCCAGTACGGGCAGGGTGATCGACAGCAGCACCGCTTTGCGCGGATGGGCCATGCACCAGCGCAGGGCGACGCGGTATTTTTCCCGCAGCGCCACATTGCTGTAGCCACTTTGCAGGATGCTGCAATTGTCCTGGAGCAATTCGCCCCGGTCAAAATATCCCGCCAGGGCCGGAATGATGGTCATGGACAGAAACAACGAGGCAAACAGCGAGATGATCACCGCCAGGCCAATGGTACCAATAAACTCGCCGATGCCGCCGGGGGCCAGCACAATGGGCATGAAGGTCAGGGAGGTGGTGACCGTTGAGGCCAGCAGGGGTATGGCCAGATGCTTGACAGTTTTTGAGATTGCCATCCCCACGTCATGACCGAGCCGTCGGCCCTTGCGATATTCATCGACGGCGACGATGGCATTATCAATCAGCAGGCCCAGGGCGATGATCAGGCCGGTGATCGACATCTGATGGAGGGGGATATCCATGGCCTTAAAGGTGGCCATCACCATTAAGACCGTCAGCGGCAGGGCGGTGGCCACCAGAATGGCCGAGCGCCAGCCCATCATGAAGATCATCACCAGAACGATGATAACGGCACCAATGAGAATATTGCCCAGCAGGTTCGACAGGCGTTTGGTGGAATAGACATCCTGATTGAAGATAACCTGGACCTTGATGCCGTCGGGCAGGGTTTTGCGGAATTGGTCAACTTCGGTCTGCAGCCGTGCCGTCCAGTGATCAACCCGGATGGCGTTATTGACCTTGGCGCCCACTATTATCCCGGGCTCACCATTAAGCAGGGCCAGGCTATAGACCGGCTCGCGGAAGCCTTTGCGAACTTCTGCCACGTCTCTGACCCGTAGAAAGGTCCCCGCGTCAGTTTGCCGCAGAGGAATATTGCGGATGCGCTCCTCGGAGGTCAGCTCGCCGCCGACTTCCAGAATCAGGTCATGGCGGGAGCCACGCATTTGGCCAGCGGAATTTTTCGAATCGGAGCGGGCGATGGCATTAGAGACATCCCGGGCCGTCAGTCCCACAGACGCCAGGGCGTCCGGGTCGATGGTGACGATGAATTCCTCATCAAGTTCGCCAAAAACTTTGGTTTCTTCGGTGCCGGGGATCGGCGAAATGATCCGCTCAAGTTCCTTGGCGAACCGGCCCAGAATATCCAGCTGGGGTTCTGAGGGCAGGTCCCATGTCAGGCCGACCATATAGGTAAAGACGGCACTTTCCTGGTCGATCAGATAAGGGGTTCCGGCCCCCTCGGGCAGGGTGCGCTCGGCATCTTTCATTTTGTCGCGGATCTGGGACCAGATATTTTCGGCTTCTGAGCCACTGATGGAATCCTCAAGTTCGATGGAGACGATGGACATACCAGTCCGCGAGGTACTGCGCAGCCGTTTTATTTCATCAATTTCACTTAAAAGCGCATCAATTTTTTCAGTGACCAGGGCTTCGACTCGCTCTGCACTGGCACCGGGAAAGGGCGTGTTGACGGCATCATTGCGGTGGGAGAAGCTGGGGTCCTCCTGCCGGGGCAAGGTGGACAGGGCGGAAAATCCGGCGACCAGGATCAGACCAATGGTCAGGACCGTCAGGCGACGGTTGCGGAAAAAAAGATTGCTCAGCATGATCAGTTAGCCCCTAGGGTGCGGACCATCTGGCCGGGTACCAGGCGGTGAAGGCCGTTAGCAATGATCCGGTCGCCGTCCTGCAGGGTGCCACGAACAAAGACTCGGTCGGAATCGGTGTAGAGCACCTGCAGTTCCTGGCGAGACAGGGTGCCATAGTCCGGGGAGCCCTGATCGGCTTTCAAGGTATAGGCGCTCCACAACCCGCGGCGACTTTCCGCCAGGGCGGAGCTCGGCAGCCAGAAACCGGCCTGTTGAATGGTGCGCGTGATAGCCAGTTGGGCCAGGTCGCCGGCCCGGCTGTTGCCGGGGTTGTCGGTAACATCAAAGATGGCGGTCACGGTGCGGGTCGACTGATCCACCCGCCTGAGGACGGACCGCAGGCGGGTGGTGATCTGACCCCCGTGAATAGTAAAGATATGATGTTCGCCCGGCACCAGGCTCAGGGCGGCAGCGGCCGGCAGGCCCACGTGGATTTCCAGAGTGCGATCCTCGATCAGGCGGATCACCGGGGTGCCAGCACTGAGGGCACTGCCCTCATCCAGATAGCGGCGAATGACACTGCCGTCAAAACGAGCGGTCAGGGCCGAAAGTTGCCGGTCAATTTCCAGGCTGCTCAGGGCGGCTTCTGCCCCGGTCACGGCGGCGGCGGCCGCGGTTTTGCGGGCTTTCAGGGCGATCAGGTCAAATTTCACCTGGTCAAATTTTTGCTGGGAGATATGTTGTTTGTCGACCAGAACCGCATAGCGGTCAAAGCTGGCCTGGGCCCGGTCAACCAGGGCCTGGGTTTCCAAATTCAGGGCCCGGGCCTGGGCCAGGGCGGCCTCAAGTTCCTGCCCGCGGGCATTCAGGCGGCGCATGTCGAGCCGGGCCAGGATGTCGCCCTTTTTCACCTGATCGCCCGCGTCAACCAGGACCTCGACCAGAAGGCCGGCTTGGTCAAACCCGTGATCACTTTCCCGGCCGGCGACAATACTGCCGGCGTATTTTTGCTTAACCTGATACTGACTGACGGCCGTGATTGTGCTTGTATTGACCACCAGCGCCCGTTGGCGGGCTATCTGATCTTCATTTAAATTGGCCAGGGCGGCGGATCTGGTAAAAAATACCGATCCGGCCAGAGCCACAAGGATAAGCATACCAAAGCCGAGACGGAATTTGTAGCGGCTATAAAAGGAAGCGGTATCGGTGGTATTGACATCTTGTGTAGGGGCCATGGTGTCTGGTTTCTCAGAGTGGTCAGTTATTAAAATCTTGCGAAAAGTATTTTGGCAGAATCAGAGTCTATGTTTACGGTGATAACATATCAGCAATATATGCACTGTCAACATTAATCGAATTTGAGGGAAAAAGGGTTTTTTTGACAAACTCCAGTGAAATAAATACAATGCAAGAAACTCTTCGCCCGACCCTTGAGATAACCGAGCATTATTATATGAGCCATATTCGTTCTCTGATTTTTAACATTATTTTCTGGATTATGGGGCCGTTATGGGTGGTTATGGTATTGGTTCCTCTGTCTTTTATGCCCTCTCCGGTCCCCATGAGGCGGGCGATCATGATGTGGTTTGATGCGGTATTTTTCCTGTTGGATATCATCAGTGGCATAACAGTCGAAGAGCGGGGTATTGAAAACTTGCCCACAGACAAAGGGTTCATTCTGTGTTGCAAACATATGAGTAACCTGGAGGCCCTGATTGCTTATCGGCGGATGCCCAACCTGACGGCGCTGGCCAAGGCCGAACTGTTCCGGGTTTTCGGTTTCAAGCAGGTTCTGGAGAAGATGGAGGTGATCTCCATTAACCGGGGCAAGGGCGAAGCCAAGGATAAAACCCCTGAAATCGCCCAGTTTCTGTTGGCTCAGAAAATCCCCCTGCTGCTCTTTGTTGAGGGGACCCGTATTCCCGTTGGTAAGCGCAAACGGTTGAAGTCGGGGGTATTTTATTTGCAAAAGGATGTGGATATTCCGGTGATCTGTGCCTCGACCAATACCGGGGTTCACTGGCTGAAGGGCAGCCCTTTTAACCGGCCTGGCACTATTGTGATGGAATACCACCCCGCTATAGAGGGTGGACTGGGCAAGGAAGATTTCATGGACCGGGTCAAAGAGAATGTCGTCATTCACAGCGAGAAGCTGATGGGTATTGAAGGCCGGGACGATGAGGGCGAGGCCAGGTCCGAGTCCAGAAGTCCCGGACCTGTCTAATTCAGGGTATAATTATGGGCTTAATCCATATGAAGGATGACGCCGATTCTGAAGACCTGGCTATTGGGGTCAAAACGGAAGCTGTCCAGGCCCCGTTCCCAGGTGATGGCGGAATGCTCTGTTCTGACATATTCAATGCGAACGGCAATATCTTCCATGATGCCAATCTCAAACCCGGCACCGTAACGGTAGCCGCCAGCCCCTTTGGAGAAATCCCCGGAGGCATCGCTAAATTTATATTTGGTTGAGGTATAACCCGCAAGGCCATAGACCATCACTTTGTCAGAGACCAGGAAGCCGAGGCGGGTATTGATGTCAAACGCGAATCCAGCCTTGATTTTCATGGTGTCGGTGCCGGTCACAGTCGCGATGGTTTCAGCCGGGATGTAGCCGTCTTCGCCTTCGGTCCCAACGGCGGGAATGATATGTTCGGGGATTACGGTATTGATCTGGGCTGTGCCTTTGCCACCGGCCAGACCGAGAGATCCTTCAATGCTGACATAGAGGGGGCCCCAAATATTTTTGCCAATGCCGCCATAGAGAGCTCCGCCATAACCGGTGCCTTTTTTCGTGTCTCCGATGCCGGTGAAAAAGTTATTGTCGGCAGAGTCCGGGTCCAGGTCAGTATAGCTGTTGGTTGAGCCGACTTTGGCATAATTGGCATTCAGGCCCAGATAAAGGCCTTCGAAGGGGTTGCCATCGACACCGGCTTGGGCCAGTGGCGTTGTCAGGCTGGTCAGTGCCAGGACAGATGTTCCGAGCAGGGCGATTTTAAAGTGATTAAACATTTTTACAAGATTTCCCTTTTTGGGTATTATTACCGGGTTGTTGACTTGATGGTTACTGAAATGCAGTAATTTAGTCAGTTTGTTGTCGTGATATCTCATGTCATTTTTGTGACCTTATGGCATTTTTTTGCCCTTCGGGAAACAAGAACTTGACTCTCGGGTAATTTAGCCATATTTTCCGCACAACTATCACGGATATGCAGAATAATTGCGTCCAAGGATGTCCACCAGTCAGCGAAGGTTCGCCCACTGGTGTGTTTGTGTTATGTTATTTTTGAGTTTGCCTGAAAGGGATAGAACTCATCATTGATAAAGAAGTAACTCATTATGTTTGACAGTTTAAGCGATAAGCTTGGCGGGATATTTGATAAGCTGAAACGGCGCGGTGCTCTGAAAGAGGGCGACGTCCGGGAAGCTATGCGGGAAGTGCGGATCGCACTGCTCGAGGCCGATGTGGCCTTGTCCGTGGTCAAAGACTTCATCGCCGCCGTGACGGAGCGGGCAGTCGGACAGGAAGTTATGAAGTCGGTTTCCCCCGGTCAGATGGTTGTCAAGATCGTCAACGACCACCTGGTGGAAATGCTCGGCAGTGATACTGTTGGTATCAGTCTGGCGGCGGTGGCCCCGGTGCCGATTCTGATGGTCGGTCTGCAGGGGTCTGGTAAAACCACCTCTGCCGCCAAAATCGCCAAACGGCTGAAAGAAAAAGACAACAAAAAAGTTATGATGGCCTCGCTGGATATTTATCGTCCGGCGGCCATGGAGCAGCTGAAGGTTCTGGGCGAGCAGATTGATGTGCCGACCCTGCCGATCATCGAAGGTCAGCTGCCTGTTGATATTGCCAAGCGGGCCATGACCGCCGCCAAGCTTCAGGGCATGGATGTGGTGATTTTGGATACCGCAGGTCGTCTGCATATTGACCAGACATTGATGTCAGAGGTTGTCGGGGTGCGCAATGCGACCAGCCCCCACGAAATTCTGCTGGTGGTGGACAGCTTGACCGGTCAGGATGCGGTCAATGTGGCCCAGCAGTTCAGCGACCAGATCGGCATCACCGGCGTGGTGCTGACCCGGATGGACGGCGATGGCCGTGGTGGTGCGGCGTTGAGTATGCGGGCCGTGACCGGACAGCCGATCAAACTAGTCGGGACCGGTGAAAAGCTTGAGGACCTGGAAGAGTTCCATCCGGAGCGGGTCGCGTCCCGTATCCTGGGCATGGGCGATGTTGTCTCTCTAGTGGAAAAAGCGGCGGAGACTATTGAGGCTGACGAAGCCGAAAAAATGATCAAGAAGATGAAGAAGGGCCAGTTCGATTTCGACGATCTTCGGACCCAACTTCGTCAGATGAAAAAACTGGGTGGCATGTCGAGCATCCTGGGCATGTTGCCGGGCATTGGCAAAATGCAGAAACAGATCGCCAGTGCCAATATCGATGACAATCTTCTGAAACGTCAGGAAGCGATCATCAACAGCATGACCCCTCTGGAAAGAGGGCGGCCTAAATTATTGAATGCCTCGCGCAAGAAAAGAATCGCTGCTGGCTCCGGGGTCACTGTTCAGGACGTGAACAAACTGATCAAGATGCAGAAGCAGATGGCGGGCATGATGAAGAAGATGGGTAAAATGGGCGGCAAGGGCGGTATGCCTCTGCCAGGCCAACTCCCCCCCGGAATGGAAGGCCTGATGCCGAAGTAAAGAAAGAATAATCTCATCCGATATCAACTCTATACCCGAAGCCAGTGAGGCTGAGGCAAGGCCAACTGGCCGCCCGAGTTAATACGAGGAAAGCCTAAGCGTAAGCGCCGGCGATTGAGGCAAATTAAAATAAATTAAACTAACAAAACTAAACTGTATTTAAAAACCAAGAAAGGATTAGCCGCAATGGCTGTGAAAATTAGACTGGCCCGTGGTGGCGCAAAGAAGCGTCCTTATTACCGTATTGTTGTTGCCGATGCCCGTGCGCCTCGTGATGGCCGTTATATTGAAAAAGTCGGTACCCATAACCCGCTGCTGCCAAAAGATCACGAAGATCGTGTTCATCTGGTTGAAGACCGGATTAAGTACTGGCTCGAGCAGGGTGCACAACCTACTGATCGTGTAGCCCGTTTTCTCGATGCTGCTGGCCTGCTGAAACGCGAAGCCCGTAACAACCCGAACAAAGCCAAGGCTGGTGCCAAAGCTCTGGAACGGATCGAAGAGAAAAAAGCCAAAGCCGAAGCTGCTGCTGAAGCCGCTGCTGAAGCTGCCGCTCAAGCTGCTGCACCTGCTGCACCTGCTGAAGAAGCTTCTGACGCCTGACGCCTGTAGGATCCGCAATGTCTCGACCTCAATATGTTCATTCCCGGCGTGAAGAGCCCGAAATTGGTCCCGAGTGGATTTCAATCGGGGTTATCGTCGGGGCTGTGGGGGTCAAGGGCGCGGTCCGGCTGAAAGTCTTCACCGATGATCTGGAAGCGGTGCTGCTGAGGGGGGCTGTCACCATCTTCCCTGACCAGCACAGCACAGGCGAAAAGCGCGATGTGACGCTGATGCACAAGATCAAAGTGGGCTACGCCTGTCAGATTTCCGGCCTTGATGACCGGGATCAGGCAGAGAGCCTGCGGGGTGTGAAGCTTTATGTTCCCCGGGACGAGCTGCCTAAGATTGAAGAAGACGGCAGTTATTACTATGAGGACATGGAAGGGCTGATCGCCCGGGACACCGACGGTACGCCGTTCGGGGTGGTTCATGCGATCTATAATTTTGGTGCCGGGGATCTGGTGGAAGTTCAGTTGGACGATGTCCAGAACGGCCCCGCTTCCGGTACAAAGATGTATCCTTTCCGGGATCAGTTCGTTCCGGAAGTGAATATTGAACAGGGTTATCTGGTGATTGACCGCGCCGCTTATGGCGAGGATCAGGAATCTGCCCACCCAACGGATAAGGCATGATATGGCCGAACCTGTTTGGACAGCACAGATATTGACCCTGTTTCCGGAAATGTTTCCGGGGCCTTTGGGTGTCTCCCTTGCGGGGAAGGCGCTGGATAAAGGGCTTTGGGCCATGGATGTGGCGCAAATCCGGGACTATGCGACCGACAAGCATCGCAATGTGGACGATACGCCTTCGGGCGGTGGTCCGGGCATGGTGATGCGGGCGGATGTGCTGGGCGCGGCCATTGACGATGTGGTGGCCCAGCAGCCGGACGATGTTGAGGACGGGGAATGGCCATTGGTCTATTTGTCGCCCCGAGGCCAGAGCCTGGATCAGGAGTTGGTCCGGGAATTGGCCTCAAAAAAAGGGATAACGCTGATCTGTGGCCGATTTGAAGGTGTGGATGAGCGGGTTCTGGACGCACGGAATGTCACAGAGATTAGTCTGGGTGATTTTGTGCTGTCTGGCGGGGAAGTGGCGGCCATGGCGTTGATGGATGCTGTGGTCCGGACTATCCCCGGGGTGATCGGTGCCGCCGAAACCCTGGCCGAAGAGAGTTTTGAATCGGGGCTGCTTGAGTATCCCCACTACACCCGACCCAAAGTTTGGGAAGGGCGTGACATTCCGGACGTGCTGCAATCAGGGCACCATGGAAAGATTAAAGCATGGCGTTTGGAACAGTCAGAAACGCTCACAAAAGAACGACGCCCAGACCTTTGGGAAAAGTATATCAGCGCCCGTAAATGACGCGAAATAAAGATGTTGGAATTTAAAGGCCCTTGCTATATAAGCGGGTCAGCGAAAAGAGAGACTATTATGAATATTGTTGAAAAATTTGAAAAAGCACAGATTGCCAAGCTTACTGAGGGAAAAGACATTCCTGAGTTTGCGGCTGGTGATACGCTGCGGATTAACGTAAAAGTTATCGAAGGTACACGTGAACGGATTCAGGCCTATGAAGGTGTCTGTATCGCACGGTCTAACCGGGCGTTGAACTCTTCCTTCACCGTGCGTAAGATTTCCTATGGTGAAGGCGTTGAACGTATCTTCCCGCTGTATTCCCCAAATGTGGACAGCATTGAAGTGATTCGCCACGGTAAAGTCCGGCGCGCGAAACTTTACTATCTGCGTCCTCTGCGTGGCAAGAAAGCCCGTATTGCGGAACGTAAAGACTGGATGAAAAAGGCAGCTCCTAAAAAGACTGAGGCTATTACCCCCTCAAAGGAAGCCTGATCAACTTAACGTTTTAAGAAAATCCGGGCTCACCTAAAGAGCCTCACATAGAATTCAAGGGGCTCGACTTAGGACGGGTCCCTTTTTTCATATGGATATATTTTATGAGCGAACAGCCCAGAACCCTCTATGACAAATTATGGCAAAGCCACATTGTTGAAAAACAGGATGGTGCCAATTGCCTGATTTATATTGATCGGCAGATCATTCATGAGGTCACCAGCCCCCAGGCCTTTGAAGGGTTGCGGACGGCGGGGCGGGGGCTTGCTCATCCCGAGGCCATGCTGGCGGTTCCGGATCATAATGTACCGACCAGTGCCGACCGGGCGACGGCGATCAATGCGGAAGACAGTCAAATTCAGCTCGATGCGCTGGAAAAAAACTGTACGGACTTCGGGGTTGAATATATTCCTATGATGGATGTCCGTCAGGGTATTGTCCATATTGTCGGGCCGGAACAGGGCTTTACCCTGCCCGGTATGACCATCGTCTGCGGTGACAGCCATACGTCGACCCATGGGGCCTTCGGGGCTCTGGCCTTCGGTATCGGCACCTCCGAGGTTGAGCATGTCATGGCGACCCAGACCCTGATCCTGACCCGTCAGAAAAATATGCGCATCGATGTGGACGGCACCCTGGGCGCGGGCGTCACGGCGAAAGATATTGCGCTCGCGATCATTGGCAAGATTGGTACCGCCGGCGGCACCGGCTATGTTATTGAATTTACCGGGTCAGCCATCCGGGACCTGTCCATGGAAGGTCGCATGACCCTGTGCAATATGTCAATTGAGGCCGGGGCGCGCTCCGGTCTGGTGGCTCCGGATCAGGTGACCTATGATTATGTCATGGGTCGGCCCAAGGCCCCAAAAGGCGGGGCTTTTGAACAGGCGGTGTCTTATTGGAAGACTCTGCCCACCGACGAGGGTGCTGCTTATGACAAGGAAATTTTCCTGAAGGCCGAAGATATCGCCCCGCAGGTGACTTGGGGCACCAGCCCGGAAAATGTCCTGCCGATCACCGGCGTTGTGCCCAATCCTGCTGACCTGCCGGACGGCGACAGAAAAAGAGCCATGATGCGGGCGCTGGATTATATGGGTCTGGAACCGGGAACAAAATTACAGGATGTGACTATCGAGCGGGTCTTCATCGGGTCCTGCACCAATGGCCGGATCGAAGACATCCGGGCCGTGGCCGAGGTGGTCAAGGGCCGTAAGGTTCATAGTGCCGTTGATGCCTGGGTCGTGCCGGGGTCAGGGCTGGTTAAACTGCAGGCCGAAGAAGAAGGGCTGGACCAGATATTGATTGACGCCGGCTTTGACTGGCGCGAACCGGGCTGTTCACTCTGTCTGGCCATGAATGCGGACAAGTTGGGACCACAGGAACGTTGTGCCTCGACCTCCAACCGGAATTTTGAAGGCCGTCAGGGACCCAAAGGCCGGACCCACCTGATGAGCCCGGCCATGGCGGCGGCGGCGGCGTTAACCGGCCATCTAACTGATATAAGAGAGCTGTGAGCATGGATAAATTTACCCGTCTGAGCGCCGTGGCGGCGCCTTTGCCCATGGCAAATATTGATACGGATATGATCATCCCGCAGAATCACCTGAAAACTATCAAGCGGACCGGGCTGGGCATTTATGCCTTTTCCAATATCCGCTATCATGATGATGGCTCGGAGCGGGAGGACTTTATCCTGAACCAGCCCGCCTACCGCAAAGCGGAAATCCTGATCACCGGCGAGAATTTTGGCTGTGGATCCAGCCGGGAGCATGCGCCCTGGGCCCTGAAGGATTTTGGCATTAAATGTATTATTGCACCGAGCTTTGCCGATATTTTTCATGGTAATTGCTTCAAGAATGGCCTGCTGCCGATCATCCTGCCGCAGGCGATCATTGATCAGTTGCTGGATGATGCGGGCCGAGGGGCCAATGCCATCATCACCGTCGACCTGGAGGCTCAGGAAATTTCCGGGCCTGATGGCGGAACCGTGTCTTTTGAGATCGATCCCTACCGACGGCATTGTCTGCTGGAAGGGCTGGATGACATTGGTTTGACCTTGGAAAAGAAGAAAATAATTGGGGATTTTGAAAATACAAAAAGACTTAGCCAACCATGGCTATTTAAGGACTAGAACATATGACTAAAGAATTATCCCTATTGATGTTAGCCGGTGATGGGATCGGACCGGAAATCATGGTGGAAGCCCGTCGTGTGGTTGACTGGCTGATGGAAAACCGCGGCCTGAACTTCACGGTTCATGAGGGACTGGTTGGGGGTGCGGCCTATGATGTTTTCGGCGTTGCACTGGATGATGATACCCTGGCTCTGGCCCGCCAAGTCGACGCGGTGATGCTCGGCGCTGTCGGCGGTCCGAAATGGGACGGGGTTGATTATGACAAGCGGCCGGAAGCCGGCCTTCTCACCCTGCGCAAAGAACTGGGGCTGTTCGCCAATCTGCGTCCGGCCATCTGTTTTGAACCTCTGGTGGAGGCCTCGAGCCTGAAGCCTGAGCTGGTCAGTGGCCTTGACATTATGATTGTCCGGGAACTCACTGGCGGCGTTTATTTTGGTGAACCGCGCGGCATTGAGACTCTGGAAAACGGCGAACGCCGAGGGGTCAATACCCAGGTCTATACCACGTCAGAAATTCACCGCATTGCCCGGGTTGCCTTTGAATTGGCGGCCAAGCGCGGCGGTCGGGTGACCTCCAGTGAAAAAGCCAACGTCATGGAAAGCGGCCTGTTGTGGCGCGAAGAAGTGACGGTCATTGCTGCTGATTATCCTGAAATAAAGCTGGACCATATGCTGGCCGACAGCTGTGCCATGCAATTGGTTCGGGCCCCGAAACAGTTTGATGTGATCGTCACCGATAACCTGTTTGGCGATTTATTGAGCGATGTGGCGGCCATGCTGACCGGGTCTCTGGGCATGTTGCCGTCTGCGGCACTGGGTGTTAAAGGCGGCGGTGCCATGTATGAACCGGTTCACGGCAGTGCGCCGGATATTGCCGGCAAAGGTGTGGCCAACCCCATCGCCACCATCCTCAGCCTGGCCATGGCCCTGCGCTATACCTTTGACTGTGAAGCAGAAGCCCAGATGATCGAAGACGCGGTACAGAATGTCCTGGCCGGTGGTCTGCGCACGGCGGATATCATGCAGCCGGGCAAGGCCAAGGTATCAACTTCTGTCATGGGGGACAGTATTTTACGGGCCCTGGATCGTCTGAATGAAAAATAATCACATACACTAATTTTTGGAGTTTATTATGTCGTATAAAGTAGCCATCGTTGGCGCAACCGGAAATGTTGGCCGGGAAATGTTGAATATTCTGTCCGAACGCCAGTTTCCTGCGTCCGAAGTGGTGGCCCTGGCCTCCCGCCGGTCCCTGGGGCAGGAGGTTACTTTTGGCGACAAGACCCTGAAGACAAAATGTCTTGATGATTTTGACTTTACCGGTACCGATATCGTTCTGATGTCTGCGGGCGGGTCCGTGTCCAAAAAATGGTCGGAGAAAATCGGCGCTCAGGGCTGTGTCGTCATCGATAACAGCTCTCATTTCCGCATGCATCCGGATGTGCCCTTGATCGTACCGGAAGTCAACGGCGACGCCATCTCTGGCTATACCAAGAAAAACATCATTGCCAACCCCAACTGTTCCACCGCCCAGATGATGGTCGCGCTGAAGCCGTTGCATGATTATGCCAAGATCAAGCGGGTGGTTGTGTCCACTTATCAGTCCGTGTCGGGCAGCGGACGGGCGGCGATGGATGAATTATGGCACCAGACCCGGGCGATCATTGTTAATGACCCGGTTGAGCCTCAAATATATCCCAAGCAGATTGCCTTCAATGTGATCCCGCATATTGATGTCTTCATGGACAGCGGTGATACCAAGGAAGAATGGAAAATGGTTGCCGAGACTGCCAAGATCCTCGATCCGGATATCATGCTGACCGCGACCTGCGTGCGGGTGCCGGTGTTCCTGGGCCATTCCGAATCGATCAATATTGAATTTGAAAATCCGATCGATGAAGCCGAGGTCTTTGACGTTCTGCGGGAAGCCCCTGGCCTGCTGGTGATCGACAAGCGCGAAGACGGCGGCTATATCACGCCGATTGATTGTGTTGGTGAATTCGCCACTTACATCAGCCGCATCCGCCGGGACGTGACCGTGAAAAACGGTATCAACCTGTGGTGTGTGTCCGATAACCTGCTGAAAGGTGCGGCCCTGAACGCGATTCAGATCGCTGAAAAGCTTTGTTCGGATTACCTGAAAAAAGACTGATTATAGATTTTTGATCGATTATTCTGAATTTTAGACGGCGATCAGAAGATAATCTTAAAATGAGGTGGATGTTGATCATTCACCTCATTTTTTTGTCATTTCATCATATTTTATAGCCAGAAACTCTATATTCGTTTACAGTAATAACCGGATTAAGTGTAGATATCCGTCAGGTTGGGGCCTTTTTCGCCTAAGGAGCAAGACCTGTAAAAATTCTACCAATAAAAAATTGATAAAATATCAATAGAGGAAACATCATGAAAATAAATCATCTATTATACACCCTTCCTGTCATATTTATGGGAGCCAGTCCGGCAGTTGCCCAACAGAATGAAGAACGGGTTGGTCTGGAAGAAATTGTGGTTACCGCCTTGAAACGGGCCACCAATATTCAAGATACCCCGATCAGCATCAGTGCCATCAGTGGCGATCGGCTGGAGAAAATTGGCGCAGATGACATCATTGATTATTTCGCGACAGTACCGGGTCTGAGCATTGTTGACCAGGGGCCGGGCGAACGTCGTCTTGTGATCCGGGGCATCAATGGCGTTGGTGAAGCCCAGGTTGGCCTTTATTATGACGAAACCATTGTTACCGGGGCGCCCGGTGCCGAAGCCGACAGTGGCGCCCGTCAGCCGGATTTTAAACTGATTGATATTGAACGCATCGAGGTCCTGAAAGGTCCGCAGGGAACCCTCTATGGATCCGGATCCGTGGGCGGGACAGTGCGCGTAATCACCAACAAGCCGGTTCTGGATGAATATGAGGGATTTGTAGATGGCGATGTGTCCACCACCAAGGATGGCGGCCAGGGCTGGAACCTGAGCGCCATGGCCAATATGCCACTGGTTGACGGTAAACTTGCCATGCGGGTTGTGGGCTATTACCGCAATGAGGATGGTTTTATCGACAATGTTCCGCTGGCCATTGATAATATCAATGATGAAGAAACCTGGGGCGGCAGGGTTGCTCTGCGTCTGCAGGCGGCAGAAAATCTGACCATTGATGCCAAGGTTATGCTGCAACGCACAGACAGCGGTGGACGTCCTGAATTCTTTCCTTCTGTTGGTGACCTGAAAACGGACCGGGTGACGCAAGAGTTTCTGATTGATGATGCGGAGATTTATAACCTGACTGTGGATTGGGAATTTGAGGATTTCCACCTGGTGGCCTCAACCTCCTATTATAACCGGTTTGTTCAATTCAACTTTGACACCACCCCGTTCATTGCCGGATTTGATAATAATGCCATCTGTGCCATTCAAAATGGCCAGAATCCGGGGACCTATACCTGTACACCAGGAGAAGCAACAACCCATACTGCGTTCATTAACGGATTTCTGCCCGCAACGGTTAAGCAGCCTCAGAATGTTAATAACTGGACCAATGAAGTGCGTCTGAGCTCTACTGGTGAAGGACCTTTGCACTGGACCGTGGGTCTGTTCACAGAAAACCGTGAATCGGATTTGAAGAGTCAGGTTCTGGCGGCGACACCAGAGGGTCTCGCCCGCGAGCCGTTTGATTTTATCTTCTTCCGTGAAGCCAAGGAAAAAGTGGACCAGTTGTCGATCTTTGGTGAAGTAACCTATGACGTGACAGAAGATTTGAGCATCACCGGTGGCATGCGCTGGTATGATTATGACAAGACGAATACCGGCAAGACCAATGTGGGTTTTGCGCTTGTCAATGCTCCGGCAGGCCCGGCACCGGATGGTGATGCGTCCCAGAAGGGTACAATCTTCAAAGGTAATATCTCCTATCATGTCAATGAAGATGTGATGCTGTATGCACAGGTTGTGGAAGGTTTCCGTCTTGGCGGGGCCAACCAGTCAGTGTTTGTTGAAGTACCGGCGCAGTTTGGTCCGGATTTTGTGACCAATTATGAAATTGGGGCCAAAACAAATTGGGCCGATAACCGCCTTAAACTGAATGTGGCCGTGTTCAAGATGATTTGGGATAACATGCAGGTTGGCGGGACTACGCCGGACGGGGCCTTTGCCTTTATCGGCAATGCCGGTAAAGCCGCCGTTGATGGTATCGAAGTGGAATTTGATGCCCTGGTTTCCGAGGGATTGATTGTTTCTGGTGGCTTCACCTATCAGAATGCCCGTCTTACCGAAGATCAGATTGATGAAACGGGTGATTTTCAGGCACCGGGTGTCAAGGGTGATAAAATTCCACGGGTCTCAAAATTCATGGCCAATCTGGCGGTTGAATATGGCTGGACGATTGATGCCGATCTGGAAGGTTATGCCCGGGTGGATTATAATTTCATGGGTGAACGCAATTCCACGCTAAGCGCAACCGATAACTTTTTCCTGAAGATCCAGGACTATTCCATGATGAATGCCAGTGTCGGGATCTCCAATGATCAGTGGAGTGCCTCCCTGTATGTGAGAAACCTGTTTAACAAACGGGCGCAGAGCAACCGGGGCAATGATGCTTTCACAGCCCAATCAATTTTCACCGTTCGTCCCCAGACTATTGGTGTCAAAGTGCGGCGGACTTTCTAATTTTGGCTTGTCCTGATTTAAGATGAAACATTGAATAATATGAGGAAGGCAGATCATTTTGGTCTGCCTTTCTTTTTTATAAACAGGTGGGTTTTTCAATGTCACATGGCGGAGGTTCGTGCTAGCCTGTTCGTCCACTAAATAAAACCACATAAGGGGATAAGGAATAACCAGGATCAGAAAAACAAGTTTGCTGGTGATCGCTATGATGTTGGCGGGCTGTAGTGTCGAAACTGATACCGACAGTGAACAGGCCGTCACCGCCGACGGGGCCAAAGCCTTTGTCGCCGGGGTCGAAGGACCTGGCGGAAAAGGGCGTTTTTGAAGCCCAGGTCGAATGGGTCAATGCCAATTTCATTACCGAAGATACCAACGCCATGTTAGAGATGGGGGCAAGCAAGCCCTGGCCCGATGCTATGGAAGCCTTCACCCGCGGCCGGACCTGCGGCTGGTAAGTCCCGGAAAGGTCTGGTCACGAGACACTAAAAAGGCAGGCCCGTAAGGAGCCTGCCTTTTTTAGTGCGATGGGGTAACGATTACTTGCGGAAATCTATCCCGGACTGGGCGGCGAAATAGCTGAAGATGGTGAAGACTGCCGTATTTTGCTTCATGGCTTCGGCGTCCACCTTGTCCAACGTGTCATTTTCCGTATGGTGATAATCGAAATACTTCATACCGTCCGGGCTGAAATTAACCGCCGGCATGCCGACCTTGCCCAGTGCGCTCAGGTCGGACTGGCCCTTGGCATTGTTTTCCGGGCTTAAGGCGACGCCGAGCGGGGCCAGCAGCTCGGCCAGCTCGCGGATGTCATTGAGGGCCGAGGGGCCAACGCCCGGGGTCATCTTATAGATGCGGCCGGTGCCAAAATCCCATTCCGCGCCGATGACATGGTTTTTCATATCGTCCGCGTGGGTTGTGACATATTGCTTGGCCCCGACAAGACCGACTTCCTCGGCAGCAAACAGGATCACCCGGATGGTGCGTTTCGGTCGGGTCGGTAGGTTGGCCATATAATGACCGGCGGCCAAGGTGATGCCAACGCCGATGCCATCATCAACCGCCCCGGTACCCACGTCCCAGCTGTCCAGATGCGCCGCCATGACGACATATTCGTCCGGGAATTCAGAGCCGGTAATCTCACCAATGACATTGGCGGTGGTGACCACAACATCGTCCTGACGCTGGGAAGTCAGTTTCAGGGACACCGTCACCGGTTTGCCCCGGGCGATCTGGCGCGACAGCAAATCAGCATCCGGATTGGATAGGGCGGCACCGGGAATTTTTGGCGTGTCTTCATTATATTGCAGGCCGCCGGTATGGCCGATGCGGTTATTATCGGTGCCGACCGAGCGCATGATCAGGGCGACAGCGCCCTTGGCGGCGGCATAGCTCGGGCCAGCGGCGCGGGTGGTCACCGCCGGGCCATAGCCGGAGCCATCAATCTTGCGCTCCATACGGAAGGAGACATAGGCAATCTTGCCCTCCAGGCTGCCCGGAGCCGCGGCGGCCAGGGCCTTGAAATTCTTGAATTCAACAACCTCGGCCGTGATGCCGCCTTCCGGCGTCCCGACACTACCGCCGAGCGCGATGGCGACCATCTTCTGGGGGTAGGGGCTGATGATATGAGCCTCTGCCGTGCCCCTGACCCAGCTCTTATGGGTCACGTCTTCGGTCCAGACCTTGTCAAAGCCCAGCTGCGTCATCTTGGCCACGGCCCACTCAACAGCTAGCTTGTCGCCAGGGGATCCGACCATGCGGGGGCCGACTTCGGTGGTCAGGGATTCATCAATCTCGTAAGCCAGATTGGACGCCAGTGCGGTTTTTTTCAGCTCCAGAATGCGGGCCTGGTCAGCCTCGGATAATGACCCGGCCTCTGCGCTGAAGCTCATGCTGGTGAAAATCAGGCTCGCCGATAAGAGGCCGGCCCGGGTGGCTCTACTCAATAAAGTCATAAAATGATATCCCTCAAGGTGATTGTTATTGGGCGCTATTGTTATCACCTGTTCCCGTTAAAGCAATAGGCATTGCCTGCTAAAAAAATATTGCAATGCAGCATCTTGTCATGCGGTGCAATAAAATATATAAACATGTTATAAAAATGATGCCTATTGTGAAATAATATATCAAAAAAGTAAGGACTACCGCCCCATGACAGATCAGATCCGACCCCGCAGAAGTGTGTTATATATGCCCGGTTCCAACCCCCGGGCGCTTGAGAAAGCCAAGGGTCTAGCGGCGGATGGCCTGATTTTGGACCTGGAGGACGCGGTGGCGGTGGCGGCCAAGGCCGAGGCCCGGACATTGGTTGCCGAGGCGGTCAAGGCCGGCGGTTACGGCGAGCGGGAACTGATTATCCGCATCAACAGTCTGGACAGCATCTGGGGCGAGGACGACATGAAAGCGGCTTGTGCCGCCGGTCCCGACGCGATCCTGTTGCCGAAAGTGGAAACGGCCGCCATGGTCCAGCAGGCCGAGGCGATGATGGAAAAATTCGGTGCGCCGGAAAAGACCAAAATCTGGTGCATGATGGAAACCCCCCGCGCCATGCTCAGGGCGGCGGAAATCGCGGCCAGTTCAGAGCGGATGACCTGTTTTGTCATGGGCACCAGTGATCTGGTCAAGGACCTTCACGCCCATCACACGACTATGAGACTGCCGGTGGTCACTAGCCTTGGCCTGTGCCTGCTGGCGGCGCGGGCGGAAAACATTGATATTCTGGACGGGGTTTACCTGGACCTGGGCGATGATGACGGCTTCCGGGCCAGTTGTCTGCAGGGACTGGAGTTTGGGTTTGACGGCAAGACCCTGATCCATCCCAAACAGCTGGCCGGGGCCAATGAGGTCTTTGGCCCCTCAGCCGCAGAACTGGAATTTTCCCACCGGATCATCAAAGCCTTTGCCGAGGCCGAAGCGAAAGGCCAGGGCGTGGTTCTGGTTGATGGCAAGCTGATTGAAAATCTGCATGTGGAAAATGCCCACCGCCTGGTCGCCCTATCCGCCGCCATCACAACATTGGAGGCTTAAATGAGTAAGGTTTCTGACGGTAATTATTTCGAGGATTTTTCTCTGGGCCAGGTCCTGACCCATGCCACTCCCCGCACCATCACCACTGGCGATGTCAGTCTTTATTCGGCGCTTTACGGCATGCGTTTTGCCCTGCAGTCGTCCGATGCCTTCGCCGAGGCGTCCGGCCTTAAGCGGGCCCCGGTTGATGACTTGTTGAGCTTCCATATTGTGTTTGGCAAGACGGTGCCGGATATTTCGATCAATGCGGTGGCCAATCTTGGTTATGCCGACTGCCGGTTCCTGGGCACAGTTTACCCGGGGGATACCTTGTCTGCGACCAGTGAAGTGATCGGGCTTAAGCAAAATTCCAATGGCCGGACCGGCAATGTCTATGTGCGCACCCGCGGCACCAATCAGCGCGGCGAGCCGGTGCTGGAGTATGTGCGCTGGGTGATGATCAATAAGCGCGATGCCGCCAGCCCGGCCCCGGAGACCGTAATCCCCAACCTGCCGGCGGTGGTCGACCCTGAACAGCTGACCGTGCCTGAGGGGCTGACCTATGAGACTTATGACCGGACCCTGTCGGGGTCTGAATATCTGTGGGAAGATTATGAGGTCGGGGAGAAGATCAATCATGTGGACGGCATGACCATCGAGGCCGCCGATCATATGCTGGCGACCCGCCTGTATCAGAATACCGCCAAGGTGCATTTTAACCTCCATGCCATGAAAGATGGCCGGCTCGGCGAGCGTATTGTTTATGGTGGTCATGTGATCTCCCTGGCCCGGGGCTTGAGCTTCAATGGTCTGGCCAATGCCCAGAATGTCATCGCCATCAATGGCGGTCGTCATGTTAACCCCTGCATCGCCGGTGATACGGTCTATGCCTGGTCGGAAGTGCTGGATAAGGCGGAAATTCCGGGCCGAAGTGACGTGGCGGCGCTCAGATGCCGGCTGGTGGCGTGCAAAGACAAGACACCGGAAAGCTTTCCCTATAAGACAGAAGATGGAAAATATGATCCCGCAGTTTTGCTGGATCTGGATATCTGGCTTCTGATCCCTAAACGGGGCTAGGGGTTAAATTATTTCAATCTAGTTCTTGCCCTGCGCTCCTAATCGTTTTAAGAACAGGGGAATGTTGGGTATATGGGTGTGCGCGAAATTGATGACGCGCAGTATTATGAAGAGGGAATAGTATATGGCAACCACAAAGCGGCCCCTGTCGCCGCATCTTCAGATATATAAATGGGGCCCGCATATGGCATTGTCCATATTGCACCGGGCGTCGGGCGTTGCCCTGGGCGGCGGGACCTTGTTGTTGGCCTGGTGGCTGATCGCGCTGGCGAGCGGACCTGATGCTTACGAACAGTTTCAGATTTGCATGAGCAGCCTGGTCGGTAAAGCGGCCCTGATGGGGTTCACTTTGGCCCTGATGCTGCATCTCTGCAACGGCATTCGGCATTTATTCTGGGATATGGGCATGGGGTTTGATGTTGAAACCACGGCCCGGGCTAACTGGTTGGTCTTTCTGGGTACGGCGGTTTTGACCGCCCTGTCCTGGGCCATCGGTTACGGTTTGATATAGGGAGAAATCACATGAGTATGAATACCCCGATCAGTAAAGTGCGTGGCCTGGGTTCCGCGAGAAGTGGCACCCATCACTGGTGGATGCAGAAAATTGCCGCCGTGGCCCTGATTCCCCTGACCATCTGGTTTGTCGCCTCGATCGTGCAAATGACCAGCGCGGATTATTTCACCGTCCGGGCCTGGCTGGCGTCGCCAATCTCTGCGATCCTGATGCTGCTGTATATTGTCATTGGACTATATCATCTGCGGCTTGGGCTGCAGGAAGTTGTTGAGGATTACATCCATACTGCGGGCATGAAGGTTTTTCTTCAGTTCTCCATATTGTTTGGATGCACCGTGATTGCGGTGGGTTCTATTTTTTCCGTTTTGAAAATTGCATTGTAAGGTCCGGAAATGAGCAAGACATACGAATTAATTGATCACGTCTATGACGCCATTGTAATTGGCGCTGGTGGTGCTGGCCTGCGGGCTGCCATGGGCATCGCCGAGAGCGGCCTGAAAACCGCCTGTATCTCAAAAGTGTTCCCCACCCGGTCCCACACCGTCGCAGCCCAGGGCGGTATCGCCGCCTCGCTCGGCAATATGGGTCCCGATAAATGGCAGTGGCATATGTATGACACGGTCAAGGGGGCTGACTGGCTCGGTGACCAGGATGCCATCGAATATATGGTGCGTCAGGCGCCCGATGCGGTCTATGAGTTGGAACATATGGGGGTGCCTTTCTCCCGGACCGAAGACGGTAAAATCTATCAGCGGCCTTTTGGTGGCATGACCACGGAATTCGGTGAAGGGGCTCCGGCCCAGCGGACTTGTGCCGCCGCCGACCGGACCGGCCACGCCATGCTGCACAGCATGTACCAGCAGTCCCTGAAATATGACACTGACTTCTATGTGGAGTATTTTGCCATCGACCTGATCATGGTTGACGGCGAATGTCGCGGCGTGATCTGCCTGGATATGAATACCGGTAAGCTGCATCGCTTCCGCTCTCATACGACAGTGCTGGCGACCGGCGGTTATAACCGGACCTATTTCTCGGCGACCTCTGCCCATACCTGTACCGGTGACGGTGGCGGCATGGTTCAACGCGCCGGCCTGCCCCTGCAGGACCTTGAATTTGTTCAGTTCCACCCGACCGGTATTTACGGTGCGGGCGTGCTGATTACCGAAGGTGCCCGCGGCGAAGGCGGCTATCTGGTTAATTCCGAAGGCGAACGCTTCATGGAACGTTATGCCCCATCGGCCAAAGACCTGGCGTCCCGTGACGTGGTCAGCCGGGCGATGTCGGTTGAGATTTCTGAAGGCCGTGGTGTGGGTGAGCATAAAGATCATATCTTCCTGCATCTGGATCATCTGGCCCCTGAAATGCTGGCTGAACGTCTGCCGGGCATTTCCGAATCAGCCCGTATCTTTGCCGGTGTTGATGTGACCAAGGAGCCGATCCCTGTGGTGCCGACAGCCCATTACAACATGGGCGGTATTGGCTGTAACTATCATGGTGAAGTGCTGAACCCCACCGACGATGATCCGGACCGGATCGTTCCGGGCTTGATGGCGGTCGGCGAAGCGGCTTGTGTTTCTGTCCACGGCGCGAACCGTCTGGGCTCCAACAGCCTGATCGACCTTGTGGTCTTTGGTCGGGCAGCGGCGCACCGGGTGGCCGAAGTGGTCAAACCGATGACCGCGCATAAAGCCCTGCCGGACGATCATGCGGACCTGGCCCTAACCCGGTTGGAAAAATACCGTACTGCGGACGGCAAAACCTCAACCGCCGACATCCGCGACAAAATGCAGCGGGTGATGCAGGCCAACTGCGCGGTGTTCCGTCAGCAGGATACCCTGGAGGCCGGCACGAAAGCCATTGATGAGATCTATAAGCTTCTTGAAGACGTTAAAACGTCTGACCGGTCTTTGGTCTGGAACAGTGACCTGATTGAGACGCTGGAGCTGGAAAATCTCCTGATGCATGCGGTGACGACAATGCATTGTGCCGCCAACCGTCAGGAAAGCCGTGGCGCTCATGCCCGGGAAGATTATCCCGACCGCAATGATGAGACCTGGATGAAGCATACGGTCGCGCGGCTGGAAGGTGGCAAGGTGAATATCACCTACCGTCCGGTCCATGAGTATACTCTGACCGATGAAATCGACTATATTAAACCTAAAGCACGTGTGTATTAAGGGAAGGACTTAACAAATGGCTGAATTCAGACTTCCCGCAAATTCCACTGTGAAAAAGGGAAAAACCTATAAAGCGGATGCGAGCGCGACCAACGTCCGCACCTTCAATGTCTATCGCTGGAATGAGGAAGATGGGCAAAACCCGCACATCGATTCCTATGAAGTCGATATGGACAAATGCGGCCCGATGGTGCTGGACGGTCTGATCAAGATCAAGAATGAGATTGATCCGACCCTGACCTTCCGCCGGTCCTGCCGGGAAGGGGTCTGCGGTTCCTGCTCGATGAATATCGGCGGCACCAATACCCTGGCCTGTACCAAGGCCAATGATGAGGTCAAGGGCGATATCAATGTCTATCCGCTGCCTCATATGGAAGTGGTCAAGGATCTGGTCACCGACCTGACCCATTTCTATGCTCAGTATTCCTCGATCAAACCGTGGATGCAGACGGTCAGCCCGACACCCAGTGGGGCCGAACGGCTGCAAAGCCCGGAAGACCGTGCCAAGCTGGACGGGCTCTATGAATGTGTGCTCTGTGCCTGCTGCTCGACCAGCTGCCCGAGCTATTGGTGGAACAGTGACAAATACCTCGGCCCTGCGGTGCTCTTGCAGGCTTATCGCTGGCTGGTGGACAGTCGTGATGAGGCGACCGGTGAACGGCTGGACGATCTGGAAGATCCGTTCCGCCTGTACCGCTGTCACACGATCATGAACTGTACCAACACCTGCCCCAAAGGCCTGAACCCGGCCAAAGCCATCGCCGAGATTAAAAAGATGATGGTCGAACGCCAAGGGTGATAGTCTGGGGTAACTTGTTGTACCAGATTAAGAATTAAAAAAGCTGGATCAGATGGTCCGGCTTTTTTTATTGAAAATCGGGGATTTCGATGATGTCGACGATGATGAAACCTTGTCTTTCGGGGTGACGGGTTTGTATTCTTCTCCGTGCTTCGGCCATATCCCGGGCCTCTACCTGCAGAAAGTGCTGATCCGCCCAGGCGTCATCATACTGGGTATGGGAATGACCGGATTCAAGGGCCTTTCTGACATCCTGATTATAGAGGGTGATTTCATAGGTTTTCATAACAGAGACTCTTAAATATGTGGAACCCCATATTAAAAACCGGGCGGGTTAAGCAAAGGTTAATTATTGGCCTGACTTGTATAAAAACAGACCTAAATAGATTTTGTTATAGATTTTACCGGATTTTGTTTTTATGACTTGGGCCATGATAACCGATCCCTTAAGCAAATATAATGACATGCTGGCCGCCGGTGAGTTGCGGCCGGATGCCCATCAAAAAGCCATCGTGGGCAGATTGCACGCGCTGCATCAAAGCCTGTCCGGCTATGAGCACAGTCAGGCATCACGAGGTGGATTCCTGAACCGGTTCTTCAGCAAAAAACAAAAATTACCCCGACCAAAAGGCCTCTATATCCACGGTGAGGTCGGGCGCGGCAAGTCGATGATCATGGACCTGTTTTATGAAACCGCGCCCCTGGCTACCAAACGCCGGGTCCATTTTCATGCTTTCATGCTGGAAATTCACAAGGCGATGCATGACTGGCGCTATATGGATGCTGCTGACCGTAAGGCTCTTCATGGCACGGATGGTGCTGACCCGATTCCGCCACTGGCGGCCATGATTGCCAAGGATAGCCTGCTGCTGTGCTTTGATGAATTTCAGGTCAGTGATGTCACCGATGCCATGATCCTGGGCCGGCTGTTCAGTCACCTCATGGACAATGGGGTGGTGATGGTGCTGACCTCGAACCGGCCGCCGGACGATTTGTATCTTGGCGGTCTGAACCGGGAACTCTTCCTGCCAACCATCGCCATGATCCAGGAAAAACTCCATGTGGTCAGCCTCAATGGCCCGACAGATTATCGGCTGGAGCGAATGAAGGGCATAGCGGTCTATCATCATCCCCTGGGGGAGGAAGCGACCCGGATCCTATCGAAAGCCTTTTACCAGATGACCGACCATGAGGTGGCGGATCGCTCAAAGGTCGGGCCGGAAGAGCTTCTGGTTCAGGGTCGGACCATCCGGGTGCCGATAGCGGATAAGGGGGTGGCGGTCTTTTCCTTTAAAAAACTCTGCGCCGCGGCGTTGGGGGCGGCGGATTACCTACAGATCGCCTGGCATTATCATACGGTGATCATGGTCGGTATTCCGCGCCTGGGCCCGGAAAACCGTAATGAGGCCAAACGCTTTGTCACCTTCATCGATGTGCTCTATGAAAATAATGTCAAATTTCTTTGTTGTGCTGAAGTAGCACCAGAAGATCTGTATCAGGAAGGCCATGGGAAATTTGAATTTCAGCGTACCGTCTCCCGGTTGATTGAAATGCAGAGCCGGGACTATCTCGCCCGCGGTCACGCTGTATAAAGAAAGGGCCTTGCGGTATAGGGGATTGAAGATTTTTGGCAAGGAGTGCGGATCGCCCCATAATCTTTTGCTATCTTTTGATTTGTTCAAACAATATTAGCAATTGCCCGATAGTATGCGCCGATCATGAGGGAAACTGATTGTGAAACGTTATCTGACTACAAGGGATTATTGTGAATCGTTATTATTTTATATATAAAATAAAAATATTGCGTTTATTGGACAAAAAGTAACAGAAACTGTTGCGTGACCTGTTGAATCACGCTACATCCAATTGAAGTGGATAATCAAAGGGTAAAAATCTGTAGTTTATGTACTGATCTGTACACCCTAAGCAAAATGCTGAAAAGCAGAAGACAAACTAAAGGCTATTCTTACAAATTTATTCAGGAGTAAAATCACCATGACACGTAAAAAGATTGCGCTTATCGGCGGCGGACAAATTGGTGGCACATTAGCCCACCTTGCAGGACTTAAAGAACTGGGCGATATTGTCATTTTCGACATTGCAGAAGGTCTGCCCCAGGGCAAAGCCCTCGACCTGGCCCAGTCTTCCACCGTGGAAGGCTATGATGCTAAGATGACCGGTGCCAATGACTATGCCGCCATCAAGGGTGCGGATGTTGTGATTGTGACTGCTGGTGTACCCCGCAAGCCGGGCATGAGCCGGGATGATCTCCTGGGCATTAACCTCAAAGTGATGAAGGCCGTTGGCGAAGGCATCCGTGACAATGCACCAGATGCCTTTGTGATCTGTATCACCAACCCGCTGGACGTGATGGTCTGGGCGCTGCAGAAATTCTCTGGCCTGCCCGCCAATAAGGTTGTTGGCATGGCTGGTGTGCTCGACTCAGCCCGCTTCACCCTGTTCCTGGCCGAAGAGCTCAATGTTTCCGTTGAAGACGTTAATGCCTTTGTGCTTGGTGGTCACGGCGACACCATGGTGCCTCTGGCGCGTTATTCCACGGTTGCCGGTATTCCGATCCCTGACCTAGTGGCCATGGGCTGGATGACCAATGACAAGCTTGAGCAGATTATTCAGCGCACCCGGGACGGCGGCGCGGAAATTGTTGGCCTGCTGAAAACCGGTTCTGCCTATTATGCCCCGGCAACAGCCGCCATTGCCATGGCCGAATCCTATCTGAAAGACAAACGTCGCCTGATGCCTTGTGCCGTACAACTGAACGGTGAATACGGCGTTGACGGCATGTATGTGGGTGTTCCGGTCCTGATCGGTGAAAATGGCGTCGAGAAGATCGTTGAAATCACCCTCAATGAAGATGAGAAAGCCGGCTTCGACCATTCTGTGGCCGCGGTTCAGGGCTTGATCGATGCGGTTAAGGTCATTGATCCTTCGCTGGCTTAATGTGTAGTTGAATAATAATCAAAAGGTTAGAATCAGATGAACATTCATGAATATCAGGCCAAAGGCCTGTTGAAAACGTTCGGAGCCCCTGTATTGCAGGGTGGTGTCGCCTATACGGCACAGGAAGCCGAGCAGATTGCCAAGGATATTGGCGGACCGATCTGGGTGGTTAAAGCCCAGATCCATGCCGGTGGACGTGGCAAGGGTGGCGGCGTTAAAGTCGTCAAATCCGTGGAAGAAGTGAAAAAGATTGCCGGTGAGATGATCGGCATGACCTTGGTCACACATCAGACCGGCCCTGAAGGCAAAGAAGTCAAACGGGTTTATATCGAAGACGGCTGTAACATTGCCAATGAACTTTATGTCAGCATTCTGGTCGACCGTGTGTCAAGCCGGGTTGCGATCATGGCCTCCTCTGAAGGTGGCATGGACATCGAAGAAGTCGCGGCTGAAACACCTGAAAAAATTGTCACCATTTCCATTGATCCGGCCTCTGGCCTTTCTGGCTTCCATTGCCGGAAAGTGGCGTTTGGCCTGGGTCTGGAAGGCAAGGTTGCCGGTAAGGCTGCCAAGGTTATCGCCAGCCTCTATGAAGCCTTCATGGCCAAAGATGCTGCCATGCTGGAAATCAACCCGCTGGTGGTGACCGCCGACGATGATATCGTTGTGCTCGACGCCAAAATGGGTTTTGATGCCAACAGCCTGTTCCGTCATCCTGACGTTGTTGAACTGCGCGATCCGGACGAAGAAGATCCTATGGAGCTGGAAGCCGCCAAGCATGAGCTGAACTACATCAAGCTCGACGGCAGCATCGGCTGCATGGTCAACGGCGCGGGCCTGGCCATGGCGACCATGGACATCATCAAACTCAAAGGCGGCTCACCGGCCAACTTCCTTGACGTTGGCGGCGGGGCGACTAAAGAGCGCGTTACTGAAGCTTTCAAAATTATCCTCAGCGACAGCAATGTCGAAGGTATTCTGGTCAATATCTTCGGTGGCATCATGCGCTGTGATGTGATTGCCGAAGGTGTTGTTGCAGCGGCGAAAGAAGTCTCTCTTTCTGTGCCTCTGGTGGTGCGCCTTGCTGGCACCAATGTTGAACTGGGTAAACAAATTTTGGCTGACAGTGGCCTGCCGATCATATCTGCGGACGATATGGGTGATGCGGCTCAAAAAGTTGTAAATGCTGTGAAGGAGGCTTCCTGATGTCGATTTTTATTAATGCCGAAACCAAAGTAATCTGTCAGGGCTTCACCGGCGCGCAGGGTACTTTCCATTCCGAACAGGCGATTGCTTACGGCACCAAAATGGTTGGTGGCGTGACTCCAGGTAAAGGCGGCACGGTCCACCTTGACCTGCCGGTTTTCAACACAGTTGACGAAGCGGTATCCGTTGCCGGTGCCACGGCTTCTGTAATTTATGTGCCACCGCCCTTCGCGGCCGATGCGATCCTGGAAGCCATTGATGCGGGAATCGAGCTTGCCGTCTGTATTACCGAAGGTATTCCGGTACTTGACATGGTCAAAGTAAAGCGGGCCCTCGAAGGCTCCAAGACCCGTCTGGTTGGACCAAACTGTCCGGGTGTGATCACGCCGGGTGAATGCAAGATCGGCATCATGCCCGGTCACATTCACAACCCTGGCCGTGTGGGCATCGTGTCCCGCTCCGGTACCTTGACCTATGAAGCTGTTGGTCAGACCACAGCGGTTGGCTTGGGTCAGAGCACCTGCGTCGGCATTGGTGGTGACCCGGTTAACGGCACCAACTTCATTGACGTGCTCGACGCCTTTCTGCGGGATGACGGCACCGACAGCATCATCATGATCGGTGAAATTGGTGGTTCTGCGGAAGAAGAAGCTGCAGAATTCCTCAAGACCCACAAGATCAAGAAACCGGTTGTTGGTTTCATTGCAGGTCGGACAGCGCCTCCCGGACGGACCATGGGTCATGCCGGCGCGATTGTCTCCGGCGGCAAGGGTGGTGCTGAAGATAAAATCGAAGCCATGCGCAGTGCCGGAATTACCGTTACAGAGTCGCCAGCGGAGCTTGGCACAACTCTGTTAGGAATTTTGAAAGGTTAGTTAATTATGGTCAGGGTGCGATTTGAGGATTGCACCCTGATCAACTTACATAAAAAAGAGTCTGGTACATGCAAAATAATCTGGAGACGGAATCTGTGATCAATGGTTCCAGTGGGCCCTTCGTTGAAGAACTCTTTGCCCGATACACCAAGGACCCCACTTCAGTGGATAGTTCTTGGGCGACTTATTTTCAGAGTCTGGCAGAAGACGCCAAGGCCCTGTTGAACGCCGGTGTTGAAAAACCTGGTGCCTCATGGGAACGGTCAGACTGGGACCATAAGGTCAAGTCGACGGAAGATGATTATCTCGCCGCCCTCGATCCGGGCTATGTTGACCCGACGCCCAGCCGGAAAAAGAAAGCCGGCGCCTCCGAAGATGAAATCCGGGCCGCGACCACCGATACCATCCGCTGCCTGATGATGATCCGGACCTACCGGGTGCGCGGACATCTGCATGCCTCCCTCGATCCCCTGGCGCTGGAAGACCGTCCCCTGCAAACGGAACTGGACCCGGCGACCTATGGCTTCAATGACGCTGATATGGATCGACCGATCTTTCTGGATTTTGTCCTCGGCCTTGAAGTGGCCACCGTCCGTGAAGTTCTGACGATCCTGAAACGGACCTATTGTTCCAACGTCGGCGTTGAATTCATGCATATCAACGAGCCGGAGGAAAAAGCCTGGATTCAGTCGCGCATTGAAGGCCGGGACAAGGAAATCAATTTTACCAATGAAGGCAAGATGGCGATCCTGCAGAAACTGGCCGAAGCCGAAGGCTTTGAGCATTATCTGGCAAAAAAATATATTGGCACCAAACGCTTTGGCCTTGATGGTGGCGAATCCCTGATTCCGGCCCTGGAAGCTATTATCAAGACCGGCGGTCAGAATGGTGTTGAAGAAATTATTATCGGTATGCCGCACCGGGGCCGCCTCAATGTGCTGGCCAATGTGATGAGCAAACCGATCCGGGCGATCTTCCATGAATTCCATGGCGGGTCCTATAAGCCCGATGATGTGGAAGGCTCTGGCGATGTGAAATATCATCTGGGCGCGTCGTCTGACCGCTCCTTCGATGGTAATGATGTCCATCTGTCGCTGACCCCGAATCCGTCCCATCTGGAAGCGGTTAATCCGGTGGCTCTGGGCAAGACCCGGGCCAAGCTGACCCACCGTCATGATACCACGGGAAATAGTGTCCTGACCCTACTGATGCATGGCGACGCGGCCTTTTCCGGTCAGGGACTGGTGGCGGAATGTTTTGCCTTCAGCGGCCTGAAGGGTTATCAGACCGGCGGCACCATTCATGTGATCGTCAATAATCAGATTGGCTTCACCACCTCACCGCATTATTCCCGCTCCTCCCCCTATCCGTCCGATATGGCGAAAGCGGTCCAGGCTCCGGTTTTCCATGTTAATGGTGACGATCCGGAAGCGGTGGTCTATGTCATGAAAATGGCCACAGAGTTCCGCCAGAGATTCAAGTCTGACGTGGTGGTTGATATGTTCTGTTACCGGCGCTTTGGCCATAATGAGGGCGACGAGCCGTCCTTCACCCAGCCGCTGATGTACAAACGCATCAAGAACCATCAGTCCACCCGCAAGATTTATGCCGAGCGACTGATCCGCGAAGGCCTGATCACCCAGGAGCAATCTGACCAGATGGTCCGGGATGTGGCCAGTTATCTTGATGTGGAGATGAAAGCCGCTGAAACTTATAAAGTCGACAAGGCGGACTGGTTCGCCGGTCGCTGGTCCGGCTATGAGCGGGATTCCGATGATGTGCGCCGCTCTGCGGGTACCGGGGTTCATATTGACGAGCTGCGGGATATTGGCCGGGTTCTGAGCACGGTTCCGGACAATTTCAACGTCCATAGAACTCTAAAACGTATTCTGGATGCCAAGGCAAACACGTTCGACAAGGGCACTGGTCTTGACTGGGCCTCAGCCGAGGCTCTGGCCTTTGGCTCCCTGATCCGCGAGGGTCACCGGGTGCGTCTGTCCGGCCAGGACAGTCAGCGCGGGACCTTCTCCCATCGGCATTCGGTCTTCATTGATCAGGAAACCGAAGAGCGTCACACGCCCTTGAAACATGTCACCGACGGCTCTGACCCTCATGCCACCTTTGAGGTCATCGACAGTTCCCTGTCAGAGGTTGGGGTTCTGGGGTTTGAATATGGTTATACCATGGCCGAGCCCAATGCCCTGGTCCTGTGGGAAGCCCAGTTCGGCGATTTCGCCAACGGCGCCCAGATGATCTTTGACCAGTTCATTTGCTCTGGTGAAGCCAAATGGCTGCGCATGAGTGGCTTGGTGATCCTGCTGCCCCATGGCTATGAAGGCCAGGGGCCGGAACATTCATCAGCCCGGCTGGAACGCTTTCTTCAGCTCTGTGCCGAAGATAACATGCAGGTATCCAACTGTACGACGCCGGCCAACTATTATCATATCCTGCGCCGTCAGATGAAACGCAAGTTCCGCAAGCCGCTGATCATGATGACGCCAAAATCTCTGCTGCGCCACAAGATGTCAGTGTCCAAGCTGTCGGATATGGCCGAAGGCACCGAATTCCACCGTCTGTTGTGGGATACGGCCCAGAGCGATCCGGACCTCAGCATCAAGCTGAAGGCGGACAAGGACATCAAACGGGTGATCCTCTGTTCCGGCAAGGTCTATTTTGAGATTCTGGCAGAGCGCGACAAACGGGAGCTGGCCGATACCTATATTCTGCGGGTCGAACAGCTGTATCCCTATCCGGGTGAAGCGATGGTCAGTGAACTGTCCCGCTTCCCCAATGCCGAGACTTTGGTCTGGTGTCAGGAAGAACCTAAGAACATGGGCGCCTGGTCTTTCATCGAGCCGATGATTGAGGAAAGCCTCAGTGACTGTGATATGGCACCGAGCCGGGCGAAATATGCCGGACGGAATGCGGCGGCTTCCCCGGCAACGGGCCAGATGAGCCGTCATGTGAAACAACAGCAAGACCTGATCGACCAGGCTTTGACATTAAAATAAATTCTTTAGGGTAGTTAAAGAGCATTAAAGGAGTAGGGCTTATGGCCATCGAAATCCACGTTCCCGTTCTCGGTGAATCCGTAACGGAAGCGACAGTCGGCAAATGGTTTAAATCTGTGGGGGACGCGGTTGCCGTCGACGAACCCATTTGTGAGCTGGAAACCGACAAGGTGGCGTTGGAAGTGAATGCCACCGCCAGTGGCGCCCTGTCCGAAATTATCGCCGAAGAAGGCGAAACCGTTGATGTGGGCGCTCTGCTGGCCCGGATTGATGAAACTGCCCATGGTAAAGCGTCTGCGCCGGCAGCGGCACCCAAGGCCGATGCGCCAGCCGCCGCTCCGGCCGCTGAAGCCTCAGCGCCTTCCCGTGGTGTCCGGGCGTCTGCGGCCAAGGTTGCCGCTGAAAAAGCTGTCGACCTGAGCCAGATTGTTGGCACGGGACCTGACGGTGTCGTGACCAAGGCTGACGTGCTGAATTTCCTTGAGCATGGCACCGCTGCCCCGGCCGCAACCACAACCGTGAGCGCGGTCGTCCAGGATGCCAAGCCCCTGGAAGAAGTTGTTCCCATGACCCGCCTGCGCCGGACCATTGCCAAGCGCCTGAAGGATGCCCAGAATACCGCCGCCATGCTGACCACCTATAACGAGGTCGATATGTCAGCGGTGATTGCCCTGCGCAACCAGTATAAAGAAATGTTTGAAAAGAAACATGGTTCCAAGCTCGGCTTCATGTCGTTCTTCGTCAAAGCTTGCGTCCAGGCCCTGAAAGAAATTCCAGAGGTCAACGCCGAAGTCCGTGATGACTCCATTGTCTACAAGAATTATTACCATGTGGGGATTGCTGCCAGCACCCCGGCGGGTCTTGTGGTGCCGGTGGTTCGGGATTGCCAGGACCGCAGCTTCTCTGACATTGAAAAAGAGATCGTCCGCCTGGGTGGCCGCGCCCGTGATGGCAAGCTGAGCATGGATGAAATGCAGGGCGGGACCTTTACCATCTCCAACGGCGGGATCTTTGGCTCGCTGCTGTCCTCGCCGATCCTCAATGCGCCCCAGTCCGGTATCCTCGGTATGCATGCCATCAAGGAACGGGCCATGGTTGAAAATGGTCAGGTCGTCATCAAGCCGATGATGTATCTGGCGCTCAGCTATGATCACCGTGTGGTTGACGGCAAGGGCGCTGTGACCTTCCTGGTGCGGGTCAAAGAATGTCTCGAAGATCCCCAGCGTCTGGTGCTTGATCTTTAAATTTCTATAAAAATAGAGAGTGGAATAAAAATGTCTGATAATTTTGATGTGGTTATCATTGGTGGCGGTCCGGGCGGTTATGTCTGTGCCATCCGGGCAGCACAGCTGGGCCTGAAAGTGGCTTGCGTTGAAATGCGCGGCGCGTTGGGCGGGACCTGTCTCAATGTGGGCTGTATGCCGTCAAAGGCTCTGCTCCATGCCTCTGAACTGTTCGCGGAAGCCAGCCACGGCATGGCTAAATTCGGCATTAAAACCGGCAAGGTAACCATCGACATTGCGGAACTGATGGCCTCGAAAGATGAGACCGTCAAGGGCCTGACCGATGGCGTGGCTTACCTGCTGAAAAAGAACAAGGTCGCGTATATCGAAGGCCGCGGCACTATTCTGGCTAAAGGGTCGGTCAAGGTTGACCTGACGGCCGGCGGCGAACGTCTTCTGGCGGCGAAGAATATTGTCATCGCCACTGGTTCTGATGTGGCCAACCTGCCCGGCATCGACATTGACGAGCAGCAGATTGTCTCCTCCACCGGGGCGCTCAGCCTGCCGACAGTGCCAAAACATATGGTCGTCATTGGCGCCGGTGTGATCGGCCTTGAGATGGGCTCGGTCTGGCAGCGTCTGGGCTCAGACGTAACCGTTGTCGAATATATGGACCGGATTACCCCCGAAATGGACGGCGAGGTCAGCAAGACCTTTGCCCGCATCCTGAAAAAACAAGGCTTCAAGTTCAAGCTCAAATCGAAAGTTACCGGGGTTAAGAAAACCAAAAGCGGCCTGACCGTCGCGGTTGAACCCGCCGCCGGTGGTGACGCGGAACAGATCAAATGTGATGTGGTTCTGGTCGCCGTGGGCCGTCGGCCCTATACCGAAGGTCTCGGTCTGCAGGAGGCCGGGGTTACGGTCAATGACCGGGGTCAGGTGGACATTGATGGTCACTTCCAGACCAATGTCGCGGGCATTTATGCCATCGGTGATGTGGTGCGCGGCGCGATGCTGGCCCATAAAGCCGAAGATGAAGGCACGGCCGTGGCGGAAATCATTGCCGGTTTTGCCGGTCACGTCAATTATGACGCCATCCCGGGGGTGATCTATACCATGCCTGAGGTGGCCAGTGTCGGCAAGACCGAAGAAGCCCTGAAAGAAGCGGGCACCGCCTATGTAGTCGGCAAATTCCCCTTCACCGCCAACAGCCGGGCCAAAGCCAACCGCCAGACTGACGGGTTTGTTAAAATCCTCACCTGCGCGCTGTCAGACAAGATTCTGGGGGCCCATATCATTGGTGCCGATGCCGGAAACATGATTGCCGAACTGACGCTCGCTGTTGAAAAAGGCATCACGGCCGAGGACCTGGCCTATACCTGTCATGCCCATCCGACCGAAACCGAAGCCGTGCGCGAAGCCGCCATGGCCACAGATGGTCGCGCTATCCATATGTAAGAACACTTAGTCAGAGCCGGTTACCTGTGCTCTGTCAACCACTTTTCTAATTGGGCCACATCTGTGTCAGACCAGGTGAGGCCCAATTTGGTTCTGCGCCATAAAATATCTTCGGCCGTCCGCGCCCATTCGGTCCGGATCAGAAATTCCACTTCATAATCATACAGTCCGGGGCCGATCAGTTTGGTATCGTCCCGCCGGGTGGTGAGCATCTGCTCCATACGCCGACCATAAAGCCGGGCATAGCGGGCGCATAATGCCGGCTCAAGTTCCGGATAGCTGGCCTTCTGCTCTAGGAGGAATTGATCCCAGTCATCAATGTCCCCGCCGGGCAGGCGAGCCTGGCCGGTCCAGGGATCGGCCATGGTCGGGAAAAATTCCGCCAGCCGCTCTAGGGCTTTTTCCGCCAGATGGCGGTAGGTGGTGATCTTGCCGCCAAAAACTGACAGCAGGGGGGCTCCGGCATCTTCGCGCAGGGCCAGGACATAATCCCGGGTGACGGCACTGGCTTCCTGGGTCGCGTCATCATACAACGGCCGGACCCCGGCATAATGGCTGACCACATCGGATGCCGATAGGGGCTGACCATGGGGGAGCGTCGGTTTGAAATACTGATTGATATGCTGACACAGATAGTCGATTTCTGCCGTGGATATGGTGACCTGTGCCGGGTCACCGTCAAAGGCGACATCGGTGGTGCCGATCAGGGTAAAATCATCTTCATAAGGGATGGCAAAGATAATCCGGCCATCGCCGTTCTGCAGGATATAGGCGGCCTCACCGTCAAACAGTTTCGGCACGATGATATGGCTGCCCTTGATCAGGCGCAGGCGGTTATGGGCGGGCAGGGACAGGCCGTCATCAATGATATCGGACACCCAGGGGCCGGCGGCATTGATCATCACCCGGGCGGTGACCTGACGGCCGCCGGAGAGCTGGGCCTGCCAGTGATCGCCTTTATTCTGTGCCGTGAGGAATGTGGTGCGGGTCAGGATTTCCGCGCCCTGGTCCCGGGCATCAAGGGCGGTCAGTACCACCAGCCGGGCATCGTCGACCGTACAGTCATAATAGGTGAAGCCATCGGTAAAGTGGTCTTTCAGCGGGTTGCCGGATTCAGTGGCATTAATGGCGATCTGCCGGGACCGGCCTAGGGTTTTGCGCATGCCCAGATGATCATAGAGGAACAGCCCGAGCCGGATCAGCCATTTGGGCCGCAGATGCTTCTCATGGGGCAGGATGAACTTCATGGGATGGATGATATGGGGCGCGGCCTTCAGCAGGATCTCCCGCTCAGTGAGCGCCTTGCGGACCAGCAGGAATTCATAATATTCCAGATAGCGCAAGCCGCCGTGAATCAGTTTGGTGCTGCGGGACGAGGTCGCCGACGCCAGGTCATCGCGCTCGACCAGAAGGACCTTCAGGCCGCGGCCGGCGGCGTCCCGGGCGATGCCGGTGCCGTTAATGCCGCCGCCAATGATCAACAGGTCATACTCAGCTGTCATTATTATTTCCCAACAGTTAGCGTTCAGTCTGTATAGTAAGGCTTATGAGCCATTTGACAACCGTGAGCATCCTATGACCCGTTATATTTTAGCCATCGATCAGGGCACCACCAGCAGTCGGGCGATGATTTTCGATGATCAGGGTGCCGTTGTCGCCACTTGCCAACAGGAAATTACCCAGTATTTTCCGGAGGATGGCTGGGTCGAGCATGACGGCATGGAGATTATCCGGACCGTGATCGATACGGTGGCGGCGGCCCTGAAAAAGCTGCCAGATGGCGAGACGATCGCGGCGGTCGGCATTACCAATCAGCGGGAAACAACCTTGATCTGGGACCGGAAGACCGGCGAACCGATCCACCGGGCCATCGTCTGGCAGGACCGCCGGACCGCTGATCTCTGTCGCCAGCTGAAACAGGACGGCCATGAGGAGAGCATCAGGGACAAGACCGGATTGCTGCTCGACCCCTATTTTTCGGCCAGCAAGATCAAATGGATCCTGGATCATGTAGAGGGGGTCCGTCGGCGGGCGGAGCAGGGCGAACTGGCCTTTGGCACGCTCGACAGTTTTATCCTGTGGCACCTGACCGGGGGTCGGGTTCATGCTACCGATGTGACCAATGCCTCCCGGACCCTGCTGTTTAATATCCGGGACATGGCCTGGGACCCGGAGCTGATTCGGCTGTTTGATATCCCAGAGGCCTTGTTGCCCGAGGTTCATGCCTGTGATCATCATTTTGGTGATGTGCCGGCCGAGCTGTTCGGTCAGAAGATGGCCATCACCGGCATTGCCGGCGATCAGCAGGCGGCCCTGATCGGCCAGGACTGCCTGGAGCCCGGACAGATCAAGGCTACTTACGGCACCGGTGGTTTCATCATGATGAATACCGGTGACCAGATCATCAGCTCCCAGAATCGCTTGCTGACCACGGTCGCCTATCAGATGGGCGGACAGGTTGCCTACGCCCTGGAGGGCAGTTTTTTCAGTGCCGGGTCGGCCATTCAATGGTTGCGGGATGGTCTGGGCATTATTGACAGTGCCGCCGACTGCGAGGCGCTGGCCCGGTCCATTGACAGTACCGGCGGGGTTTATATGGTGCCCGCCTTCACCGGTCTGGGCGCCCCCCACTGGACCCCGGAGGCCAGGGGAACCTTGTTTGGCCTGACTCGGGCCACCGGCAAAGCCGAGATCGTGCGGGCGGCCCTGGAATCAGTTGCTTTCCAAACGGCAGACTTACTGGCCGCCATGGCGCAGGATGCCAATATATCCTTTGACATACTGAAGGTCGATGGGGGCATGGTTGTCAATCAATGGCTGTTGCAGTTTCTGGCCGACATATTACAACTTGAGGTAATACGTCCCCGAGTTTCTGAGACCACGGCCTATGGCGTGGCTCTGATCGCCGGGCTCGGGGCCGGGCTGTATGACAGGGTTAATAAAATGTCAATATTTTACCGTTATCATTCGGTCGCAAGCGTTAAAGTGGTTGCAGAAGATACTGTTTTACAAAAAAATAACTGGAATAATGCTGTAAGATCAACATGTTATTATTCTGATCGTTAGAAGGTAGTTTTTTTTCTTTCCGCTATAGTAAAAGTAGTATATAAGAATGCGACTATATAAAAAATATAGATAAAAAGTTTCAATTAAGAGACATAAATAATAATTACTTGGCAGTTTCAACAATATGGTAGAATGGGATGACTAACTTAGCAAATTCAATCGACTTGGAAAAGTTGCAGCTAAATTCTTTCGAAGCCGCAGATTTTCTTAAAACTCTGGCAAATTCAAATCGACTGGTGATCTTGAGCCGACTTCTCGGTAAAGAGACCTGTGTTGGTGATCTGGAAAAAAATCTCAATATTTCTCAATCCGCTTTGTCACAACACCTTAGCCGTATGCGCTCAGAAGGTCTGGTGTCAACGCGTCGGGAAAGTCAGCAGATTTTTTACCGCATCAAAGACCCTCGTGTGGAAGCCATGCTGCTTCTGACCTATGAGTTATTTTGTCAGGAGGAACTGGCCCAGGCCATGTAACCTGACAATGATGTATCCTTACAGGGGGGCAGGCCCGGGAATTATGGGCCTGTGACTGGTTTTCTGTGGGGGTGATCTTATCGCTAATTATATTAAAACCAGCCTGGTTAGGCTGGTTTTTTTATGAGCTGTCTGGATAGAATCATCACCTGAGTGGACAAATGCATCGGATAAGATTTCTGACGGAAATGGAAAAGTTTCGGACAAAATATTTGTAAATAATTAAAAAATGTGGGATGAAATAACTTGTTTATAAAAAAGGGGTTTAAGTGGATGGTGAAGTATCTTTTGTTATTGGCGGTTCTCGTGCTGGCGAATGGCCCGGCCCATGCCGCATCGGCGCGGTCTGTATCACCGGAAGCGCTGGGGGCTCTGCCCGCGATCAGCAATATTCAGTTGTCACCAGAGGGCGATCGTATTGCGGCGTATCGGACCATTAACGGCCGGAAAACCCTGATAACCCAGTCCATTGTCGCCGGTGCCAAGCCCGAATTTTATGCCCTGCCCTTTGACAAGGGGGAATTCAGTGGCTTTCACTGGGTGTCCAATGACCGGTTGATCTACCGGTTGCGGGCCGTGGGCAAAAGACATGGCCAGAAAACTGTTGAAACGCGGATATTTGCCGTCGACTGGCAACTGAAGAAACCCCTGAACCTGGTCGGACGCCAGGTCACCAGAACCATGGGCGGTAAATCAACGACCACCAAGGTGTCCGTGATTCAGGATAATGTGGTCAGCTATCTGCCCGAAGACCCGGATCATATTCTGCTGGGCCTGACCAATAGCATGTATATGTATCCGGATGTGTTCAAGGTCAATGTCAATACCGCTAAACGGGTCAGGGTCCATGGCGCCCGCAGAAATATTTTACAGTGGTTTGCCGACCGGCATGGCGTGATCCGTCTTGGTATGGCCCAGAACGATGATGGTAAGGATTATTTTATTTTCCGCCCCTCGGAAAAGGATAGTTTTGAAACCATCATCAGAGGCGATTTCATGGCCAATGATGTGCCCTTCACCTTTGAAAATTTCCACGAAGAAAACCATATTATCTATATTCAGATGAAGGATGATGAAGGTCGGACCGGGATTTATACTTATGATACCAAAACCAAGGCGGTGATTGACCCGGTCGCGGTCAGTGATACGGTAGATATCACCACGCTGTTGGTGGACCGGGATGGCCGGGTCATTGGTCATGCCTATACCGATGAAAAACAGCATGTGGTCTATTATGAGGCGTTCGAACAAAGTATCCAGACCATGCTGACTAAAAATTTCCCCGGGGAATATAGTTCCATCACCAGTGGCACCAAAGATAAAACAAAATTTATCATCAGGACCTCTTCACCGACAAATCCCGGGACCTATTTTTTCTTTGACCTGAAGGCCCGGAAGCTGGGTTTTCTGATGGACCCCTATCCGAAAGTGGATTTTGACAAACTGTCCGACATGCACATCATATCTTATGAAGCACGGGACGGGTTGATGATTCCGGCTTATTTGTCCCTGCCCCAGGGGGTGTCACGGGAAGCGGCCAAAAATCTGCCAACAATTATTCTGCCCCACGGCGGGCCTTTTGCCCGGGATCACTGGGGTTATGATCACTGGGTCCAGGCCCTGACCACCAGCGGCTATGCGGTGTTACAGATGAATTACCGGGGATCAACCGGTTATGGTGATGCTTTTCAGGGACGGGGCAAAGCGGAATGGGGCCATGCCATGCTGGACGATATTAATGACGGCACCCACTGGATGATTGACCAGGGCATCGCTAACCCGGATCGCATTTGTATTTTTGGCTGGAGCTATGGCGGCTATGCCGCCCTTCAGGCCCCGATCCGGGAAAAGAACCTTTACAAATGCTCGGTCTCCGGGGCAGCTGTTATTGATATGAAGCGATTCTACCGCGATGGTAAATATACCTTTGGCTTCAATCGCTATAAAAAATACGTCAAGGATGATGATACCAGCCTGGAGGAAATCTCTCCCTATCATCATATGGATGAGTTGAATATTCCTATTCTTCTGGTTCATGGAACAGATGACCGGCGGGTGGAATATGCCCATTCAAAGTCCTTTGCCAAGCAGATGAAAAAGCGCAAGAAAAATCTTAAATTCATCACCCTGAAAGACGGTGATCATCACCTGAGCCGGGAGGTAAACCGGATCAAGTTCCTGCGGGAAGTGGAAAAATTCCTCGGGAAATATCTCTAGGTCCTGACCCTAGATTGATCAGACCATCAGGAGTAGGCGCACCCACATGGCCAGAACAATGATCATGCCGCAGGAGAAGATCAGCAGCCGGTGGTAGACATTGTTGTAGGTGGTGTGGATGAAGGCCTGGACCATGCGCAGTGAGACGAAAACATAGCCCATATAGACAAAGATCATATCATCCAGGCGCAGGGCCAGGATCGCGGCACAGACCGCATAAAAAAGTACCGGGACCTCATAGAGGTTGGTCCATTGACGGGTCGCCTTCTGCATATAGCTGGGCGGGGTGTCGGTGTTATATTCCTTGAAATAGCTGGCTTTCAGATCCCCTGATGTGACGGCTTTCTTGCGGCCAGTAATCATCACAGCAGAATAGAGCAGGGTGAAAATGGCCAACAGGCCCATGGGAAAGATAATACTCAAGGTATAACTCCTTATTTTTTTATTGTCCTTTTTACGATGGGGCCGACCATAGCAAATTAATCCCCTAAAAGTAAATTAGTTTGGCTTTCCGGCCGGGGGTGGCTAATCTGACAGGGATTTTGATTTAACAAGGGACCTGCCATGGCTTCACGACCTGACTTCAGTTGCCAGAAACATCTGTTTGATATTCCGGAAGACGTGACCTATCTCAATTCAGCTTATATGTCCCCGATCCTGAAGGCGGGGGCTGTGGCAGGCCAGCAGGCGGTGGCAGGCAAGATGCGTCCCTGGCAGATCACGGTGCCGGATTTCTTTGACCAACCGGCCCGGGCCTGCACCCTGATGGGCCAGATGATCGGGGCGGGGGCTGAGGATGTGGCCGTGATCCCATCAGTATCTTATGGCATCGCCATTGCGGTGCGGAACCTGTCGCTGGCCCCGGGGCAGAAGATTATTGTTCTAGCGGATCAGTTTCCGTCCAATGTCTATCCGTGGCAGGAAATGGCCAAATCCCATCAGGCAGAGGTCGTGACCATCCCCCGGCCGCAAGATGGGGACTGGACCACCGGGCTCTGTGCGGCTATCGATCGGGATACGGCGATCGTCGCCTGTCCCCAGGTCCATTGGACCGATGGCAGCCGGGTTGATCTGGTTCGGGTCGGTGAGGTCTGCCGGGAGCGGGGCGCGGCCCTGGTGCTGGACCTGACCCAGTCGCTGGGCGTGATGCCGTTCTCGGTTCAGGAGGTCGATCCGGATTTCATGATTGTCGCCACCTATAAATGGTTGCTGGGTCCCTATAGTTATGGCTTTGTCTATGTGGCCCCGCGTCATCAGAAGGGGGTGCCGCTGGAGGAGGGCTGGATCGCCCGCAAGGGCTCAGAGGATTTCGCCCGGCTGGTGGATTATCAGCCGGAATATCTGCCCGGGGCCGGTCGCTTTAACATGGGCGAACGCAGTAATTTCATGATGACCCCAATTGCTATTCACGGCCTGGAAAGTCTCAACAATTGGGGGGTAAAGGCTATTGCGGGTTATCTGTCGGGATTGACAGACATCATCGCAGAACGGGCAAGGGGCATGGGCTTGAAGGTTGCGGACAAGTGCCACCGGGCCCCACACCTGATCGGCCTTAATTTTGCCGGGGGGGCACCGGAGGGTCTGACGGCGGCGCTGGCGGAACGGCAGATATATGTTAGTGTCCGCGGCGACAGCATCCGGGTCTCCTGCCATGTCTATAATGACCTCCAGGATGTGGATAAACTGTTTTCCGCTCTTGAGGGTATTTTATGATTGGCCGGTTGTTTGGCCGGACACCAAAGGTACCGGTGGAAATTGAACGCAAGTTTCTTCTGGTGTCCCGGCCCCTGGTAAAACCGGTCCGTCGCCACAAGATCCGTCAGGGCTATATTGCCCGGGAGGGCGGCAATGTGGTCCGTATCCGCCAATGGGATGACCGCTATATTCTGTCGGTGAAAACCCCAACCAAGGGGGCGGGTCGTTACGAGATTGAAACAGATATCGAAGCGGCAGCGGCCGAGGTGCTGTTTGCCGCCTGCGCCCAGGCCCCGATCGAAAAGACCCGCGAGATCTATCCTCTCGGCGACCATATCTGGGAAGTGGATATCTTTACCGGGGCCAATCAAGGCCTGATCATCGCCGAGGTGGAATTAAAGTCCGCGCAAGAAGAAGTGATTCTTCCCGACTGGATCGGGCCCGAGGTCACTGATTTTCAGAAATTTTATAACGCCACCCTGTCCGTGAATCCCTTCAGAAACTGGGGTGTGAGTTATGCCGACCTGGTCGACAGGCTCAGCGACTAGAGTGGGATGGCCAATCGCCTAAAGCCGGTCCCGGAGCGCGTAATAGATCATGCCCAGGACCATCATTGGCCAGCGCAGGGTGCGGCCGCCGGGGAAGGGGTAGGTCGGGACTTTCTCAAAGACATCAAAATTTGTCTGCTGGCCGTGGATGGCTTCGGCCATGACCTTGCCGACAAGGGTGGCCATACCGACACCATGGCCGGAAAATCCCTGGCCATAATAGATATTGTTGCCCAGCTTACCCACATGGGGCATGCGGTTCAGGGTGATGGCCAGCGCGCCGCCCCAGGCGTAATCAATTTTAACATCTTTCAGGCTGGGATAAATCTGCAGCATATATTTACGGACAAAGCCAGAGATATCCTTGGGGAAGGAGGGGGTGTAATTCTCGCCACCGCCAAACAGTAGCCGGTGATCGGCGGACATACGGAAATAGTTGATGACAAATTTTGAATCAGCCACCGCTACATCATCCCGGTTAATCATCCGAGCCCGTTCTTCGCCTAGTGGCTCCGTCGCCACAACAAAATTGTTGATCGGCATGATCTTGCCCGCCAGTCGTGGCTCCAGATTGCCCAGATAGCCGTTACAGCCCAGAATAAGTTTGTCAGCGGTGACAGTGGCACTGGGGGTGTTGATGGTGACCTTTCCCGCCTCAACATAGGACTGAACCGGGCTGTTTTCATAGATGCGGACCCCGGCAGACTTGCAGGCGCGACCAAGTCCCAGGGCCAGGTTTAGCGGGTGCAGATGGGCGGCCCCCATATCCAGTGTGCCGCCGTGATAGGTGCGCATGCCCAACATATCAGCCATTTCATCGCCATCGACGAATCGTATCTGGTCATAATCATAGTCCGTGTGGAACTTCTCGACCTCATGGCGATAGTCATCCACATAACTTTTCTTATGGGCGGTATGGAGCACACCCGGTTTCAGGTCGCAGTCGATGTTATGTTTGGTAATCAGGTCCTTGACCAGATTTTTTGAACTTTCGCCCAGGTCCCAGAGCACCCGGGCCCCCTGTTTGCCAACCATTTTTTCCAGAGTATCCTGGCCAACCCGCTGACCGGAGCCCAACTGGCCGCCATTTCGGCCCGACGCGCCCCAGCCGATGCGGTGGGCTTCCAGCAGGATGACGTCATAGCCCAGCTCCCTCAGATGCAGGGCCGCCGACAGGCCGGTGAAGCCGCCGCCAATGACACAAATATCACAGCGCACGTCATCCTCCAGCCGGGGAAAGCTGGTCAGGCCCTTGGCTGTGGCATGATAATAGGAATCCGGATGGGATTCAAAAACATCATTCTTCCGGGCGGGATCGTTGGTCATTCATCACCTCATCAACAAAACTTTCCTTTTTGTGATCACATTTACGCCGATTGTCAAGATTTATTTTCGTCTGAGGGGTGAAGACCATGTTGGGAAGGGGTTATGACCTGTTGGGGGGTGGCGAGTCGGTTGATTTTCATATCATTTAATATCTTGTACCCGTCCCGATTTCAGCTTGAATTCGGCTTAATTTACCGATGACTGGGAAATAATTGATAAATTATCTTGAAAAGTGGCGCCTATAGTGACACAGTTTGTGATCACAAATTATTTTGTACGGGAATACTCAAGGTAACCACATGACGAATATATTGATTGTAGAAGGAAACACACAGGACGCCCGGGCGCTGACCGCGACCTCTGGTGGCGTAACCCAGGGGGAGCTTTATCACAAAACCCTGCTGGCCTTAAAAGCGGATATCATCTGTGATACCGTATATCCAGCCGATGAGGGGGCAGTTTTGCCGACGGGGTTAGAGCTTGAGGGGTATGACGGGATTATCTGGACTGGGTCAGCGTTGAATATTTATAATACTGAGCCGGCGATCACGCGCCAGATTGATTTCATGAAAAGCTGTTTCGCCCGAAAGGTCAAAATATTTGGCAGTTGTTGGGGGCTTCAGGTTGCCGTTGTGGCGGCTGGCGGGCAAGTGGCCCAGAATGCCAAGGGCCGGGAGATTGGTATCGCCCGTGATATTCAGCTGACGGCCTCAGGCCGCCAGCATCCGCTCTATAAAAATAAGTCCGTGTCCTTTGATGCGGTCGCCATCCATCTGGATCATGTGGTGAGCCTGCCCGAGGGAACAACCATCCTGTCCGGCAATGACATGAGTCGGGTTCAGGCTCTGGAAATCAGGCAGGGGTCTGCGATTTTCTGGGGCGTGCAATATCATCCTGAATTTGATCTGGATTATATTGCCATGCTGTTTGATAAATATAAGACCATGATGATTGAGGAGGGCTTTTGCCCTGATGAGGCGGCAGTAAGCCAACTGGCTTCCGACTTTCGGGCGGCGCAGAATGAAGCAGGCCGGGCGGACATCATAGCCCATCATAATCTGGCAGAGGACGTTCTCGACCCCTGCTGTCGCTTGCAGGAGATCAGTAACTGGCTGGATTTCGTTGAGCAGGCCGCGGCCTGAGTCGTAAATTGAGCCGGAAATAATGGCGCCTATGATAAAAATTGAGGGAGGAATTTTGGTAATGTTTAAGGTGATTGTGAAGCAAATTAGTTGGGGGGTGGCCTTTCTGTCCCTCATGGTTCTGGCGTCCTGCGGGGCGGTGGAAAATGATACGCGGCAGGAGGTCGCCGATCATATCTTCGTCAATGGGGCGGTCTATACCCTGGAAGAAGATATGCCGTGGGCAGAGGCGGTCGCGGTCAAAGGTGATGAGATTATTTTTGTCGGCACCACAGCCGAGGCCCGGGCCTATGCGGGTCCAGACACCCAGACCCGGGATTTAAACAAGGGCTTCATGCTGCCGGGCTTTATTGATACCCACGCGCATCCCATCATGGGCGGAGCCTATGCCAAGGCCCTGTCGCTTGATACCTTCGCCAGCCCTGAGGACTGGCTCACCGCCGTTGGTATCTATGCAGAGGAAAATAAGGACCTGCCGCTGATTTTTGGCTATGGCTTTCTGGCCACGGCTTTTGGCGAGACGGGACCGACAAAAGAAATGCTGGATAAGGCTGTGCCGGACCGCCCGGTCTTTATCATGGATGAAGGTTTTCACAGCGGCTGGGGTAATTCAAAAGCCCTTGAGGCCCTAGGCATCACTAAGGACACCGCTGATCCCACACCGGGCTTTAATTATTATAAAAGAGATCAGGCGGGGCAGCCCACAGGCTGGTTTCTGGAAGGTACCGCAAGCATGGCCATGGATCAGCTGAATGTGTTTACCGTGAGCTCCATCACTGAGGGGACCAAGCTGATCTTCGATATCATGAACAGCTATGGGATCACCTCCGTGTTTGATGCCGGGGCGCTTGATGTGGCGGATCTGGCGCTGGGGGTTCTGGAACGGCTGGCGGCGGCGGACGAATTTTCCGTGCGTCTCGTGGGTTCCTATATGGTGGCTTCACCGGACCAGATGGCCGGTGCCCTGGATGTGGTTGAGAATTTGGCGAAAACAACCAAGACAGAGGATTACCATATCCGCATGCTGAAAATCATGGATGATGGCACCGTTGAAGGCCGCACCGCGGGCATGTTCGTGGATTATCAGGGGGACCCGGGCAATAAGGGAACGACGGTCTTCACCCAGGCGGAACTGAGCACCATGGTGGTCGAGGCGGCGGCCCGTCAAATTGATGTCCATATCCATGCCCTGGGCGAGCGGGCTATTCACGAGGCTCTGAATGCCATTGAAGCCGCCCGCATCGTTCATGGTGACAGCAGCAGCCGTTATACCATCTGTCATATTCAGGTGATGACCGATGCCGCGGTCCGGCGCTTTGCCGAGCTGGATGTCATTGCCCAAAGTACCCCGTTATGGGCCAGCTATGATAGGGAGGGCGAGCAATTTGTCAGTGAGGATCAATTCAGCCGTTATTTCCGCTATAACAGCCTGAAACAGGCCGGCGTGCGTCTGACCTTCGGCAGTGATTTCCCGGCTTCCGGTGCCGGGACGCTGGGCATGTCCCCGCTGTTTAATATGGAGGTCGGTGTCACCCGTCAGCAAGCAGGAGAGCCGGAAGCTGCGGTTCAGCCCTCCGTTGACGAACGACTGGATGTGGCAAGCCTCATACGGGGCTATACCTCTGATGCGGCCTACCAGCTGCATATGGAAAATGAGATCGGAACCATCAAGGTGGGCAAGAAGGCCGACCTGATTATCCTGGATCAAAATCCCTTTGACGCAAAAACCTATGAGATTCATAAAATACAGGTGGAGATGACCATGAAGGGGGGCCGTGTGGTTTACGGCAAATAGATTTTTAAGAGCGTTCGGTCCCCTGTTAGCCAAGGGACCGAGCGGGTTTGTGATCACAGAAAAATGGCCTTTTATTTTTAAATCAAGCATACTGTGACATGACGACATGGATAGAGGAAAATTACCCCGGAATTTGGGGGCAGATATTAGGTGTTTTATGGTGAATGACGAGCAGGTCGCAGAGATCGAAAAATGGTTGAGCGACAATGAAATTGTTGATGTGGAGATTATGGTCAGTGACTTTGCTGGCATCAGCCGGGGCAAGATCACGCCCCGAAAGAAATTTGTCCAGGCGTTGAAAAGCGGGGGGCTTAGGATTCCGGAGTCCTTATTTGCCCTGACCATCAATTGTGATTTTATCGGTAATGATTATATCACTGACCTTGAAGAAGATTTATATCTTGCCCCGGACCTGACCACCCTGTGCCGGGTGCCCTGGCGGTCGACCCCCACGGCCTGTGTCATCTGTGATGCCTACAAGGAAAATGGCGACGTGGCCCCGGCCTCGCCCCGCCAGGTGTTGAAGAAGGTGTTATCCCTGTATGAAGCCAAAGGCTGGCAGCCGATAGTGGCTCCGGAATTTGAGTTTTTCCTGCTCGCCCGTCAGGACAATGTGGAAAGTAAACCTGTGGCGCCAGCGGGCCGGTCCGGCAAACAGGCGGTCGATAAGGGCGTGCTGTCTCTGGAGGCGCTGGATGATTTCAGCGACCTGTTCGACGATGTTTATAAATATTGCGCCGTCATGGGCATTGACATGGATACCCTGACCCACGAAGCGGGCCCGGCCCAGTTCGAGGTTAATGTCAATCACGGCGACCCGCTGACGGTGGCTGACCAGTCGTTTTATTTTAAACGGCTGATGAAACAGGCCGCCATTCGCCATGGCATGTTTGCCAGCTTCATGGCCCAACCCTATCCCGGTGAGTTTGGTAGTGCCATGCATATCCATCAGAGCGTTGTCTCGACGGCGGACGGCAGCAATGTCTTTGCCGATGAGGCGGACGCGGATACCGCGTTGTTCCACGGACATATTGCCGGGCTGCAGAAATATATTCCGGCCCTGATGCCGTTGCTGGCGCCCTATGTCAACAGTTACCTGAGAATCGGCAGTGGTATGAGCTCGCCGGCGAACCTTCATTGGGGTGTTGAAAACCGCTCGGTTGGCCTGCGGGTGCCGGCGGGTGGCCGGGCATCTCGCCGGGTGGAGAACCGCATTGCCGGGGCCGATGTCAATCCGTATCTGGCCATCGCGGCGTCCTTATTGGCGGGCTATCTGGGCATGATTGAAAAACTGACCCCCTCAGCCGCCCTGGCTGAGTCCGCTTATGAGCTGGACAGTCAGCGGCTGCCGACCCATTTCCTGGCCAGTCTACAGAAATTTGAGGCGGCGGACGGGATCCGGGAAATTCTCGATGATGAATTTATGGCCACTTATGTGGATGTGAAGAAAAAGGAATATAAGGATAATTTCAGCGTGCTTTCCTCTTGGGAAATCCGCTACCTGCTGATGAATGTTTAGCAGGGTTAAATTAGCTGATAGAGAGTGAGAGTTAAGACATGAGCAATACTGAAATTAAACCGGAAGACAGCCGGGAAACCGCCTATGCCGGAATCCTGAGCTTCCTGCGTTTTCCCTATTCCCGGGATCTGGACAAGGCCGATATCGCCGTGCTTGGTGTGCCCTACGACTTAGGCACCACCAACCGGTCCGGGGCCCGCTCCGGCCCCCGGGCGATCCGGGAGCAATCGTCGCTGGTCGGGGAGTATGAATGGGGCGTCTGGCCCTGGGATTATCATTTGTCCGACCGCCATCACCTGGTGGATTACGGCGACATCTGCGACTTTACCGCCTATCCGGAGCGCATGACCGCGGAGCTGGAACGCATGGCTGGGGAGATTATTTCCCGGGATACCGCGCTGCTGTCACTGGGCGGGGATCATTTTATTTCTCTGCCCCTGCTCCGGGCTCATGTGAAAAAACATGGTCCCCTGGCGCTGGTCCATTTTGATGCCCATACCGATACCTGGGTTGATGACAGTTATAACCATGGCACCATGTTTTATCATGCTATTCAGGAAGGCCTGATTGATGTTGACCATTCGATTCAGGTTGGCATCCGGACGCCCAACCCGGACACCTTTGGCTTGCAGATCATTGATGCGATCATGATGAATAATATGAGCAATAGTGATATCGCCGGGGCGATCCATGACCGGGTCGGGGACCGGAAGGCCTATCTCAGTTTTGACATTGATTTTCTCGATCCGGCCTATGCCCCGGGTACGGGCACGCCGGTATCGGGGGGCGCAACCATCATGCAGGGCCGGGAAATTCTCCGCGGCCTGAGGGGGCTCACCATTGTCGGTGGCGACCTGGTGGAAGTGGCTCCGGCCTATGATCCCATCGGCTCGGTCACCGCCCTGGCCGCGGCGACTCTGGCCTGTGATATTTTATATTTAATTTCAGAAACCCTGACCCGGGATTGAGGCTCAGCTGACCCCAAACTCGATCAATATATTTAAAGGTTTATTCCATGAGAACGTATGAATTCTGGGCCGACAAGGCCGCCGGACTGTCCATTCGCAACCAAGCCTTCATCGGTGGCCAGTATGTGGATGCCCTGTCGGGCAAGACCTTCAGCTCCATCAACCCGGCCACCGCCGAGTCGTTGGTTCAGGTGGCCGAATGTGACGGCGCGGATGTGGATCTGGCGGTAAAAGTCGCCCGGGACGCCTTTGAAGATGGCCGCTGGTCCAATATGCACCCCGCCCAGCGCGGTAAGCGGCTGATGCGTCTGGGGGACCTGATTATGGAGCATAGAGAGGAACTGGCTCTGCTGGAAAGCCTCGACATGGGCAAGCCGGTGTCCGATGCCATGGCCATTGATATTCCGGGCTGTGCCCGTGCCATTCACTGGTACGGCGAGGCGGCGGACAAGCTGATGGATGAGATTGCCCCGACCGATCCCTCGGCCCTGGCCATGGTCACCCGGGAGGCTTTGGGCGTGATCGGCATTGTGGTGCCGTGGAATTTCCCGCTGATGATGGCCTGCTGGAAAATAGGTCCGGCCCTGGCGGCGGGCAACAGCATCGTGCTTAAGCCGGCGGAACAATCCCCGTTGTCCATATTGCGGCTGGCGGAACTGGCATCAGAGGCCGGAATTCCGGACGGCGTGCTCAATGTGCTGCCGGGATTTGGTGAGACCGCAGGTCAGGCACTGGGCCTGCATATGGATGTGGATATGATCGCCTTCACCGGCTCGACCCAGGTCGGCAAACTCTTTATGCAATATAGCGGTCAGTCCAACCTGAAGCGGGTGTCGCTGGAATGTGGAGGCAAGTCGCCGCACATCATCACCCAGGATTGCCCCGACCTAGATAAGGCGGCGGCGGCGGCGGCCAGCGCCATTTTCTTTAACCAGGGCGAGGTCTGTACCGCCGGTTCGCGGCTGTTGGTCGACCGGGCGATCAAAGATGAGTTCATGGAAAAACTCAGTCGCGCCAGTGCCAGTCATGTGGTCGGCGACCCCCTGCATCCTGATACCACCATGGGCGCACTGGTCGAGGAAGGTCATATGAAGCGGGTGCTGGGCTATATTGATACCGCTAAGGCAGAAGGCGCGACCCTGACACTCGGCGGCACCCGGACTGAGGGCCGGGCGGGTTATTTCGTTGATCCGACTATCTTTGATGATGTGACGCCGGACATGACCATCGCCCGGGAGGAAATCTTTGGCCCGGTGCTGTCGGTGCTGACCTTTGACGGCGAGGAAGAGGCAATCAGGATCGCCAATGACACTATTTACGGTCTGGCGGCGGCGGTCTGGTGCCGGGATATTTCACAAGCCCACCGTATGGCACGGGCTTTGCGGGCCGGGACGGTCTGGGTCAATTGCTGGGACCCCACGGGTGACATGACGGTGCCCTTTGGCGGCTTCAAGCAGTCCGGGTTTGGCCGGGACAAATCTCTGCACGCGCTGGAGAAATATACCGACCTCAAGACCACCTGGATCCAGCTCTAGGACAATTCCTGGACGGCATCACTAAAAAAGGCGGCTCCCCTGAGCCGCCTTTTTGATTCTATTTATAAGAAAATTTGGTTTTACGTCTGCAGGCTAGACCAAACCCACGTAGGCCCAGCTAAGCTATTAGGGCTTCTCATAGATGACCTTACCGGCGCTGATGGTTTGCAGGACTTTGATCTCCATGAGGCTGTCCGGGTCGACCTTGAGCGGGTTTTGATCCAGAATGACAAAGTCAGCCTTTTTACCGACGGCAAGGGTGCCTTTATCCGCTTCCTCAAACAGCTGGTAGGCTGCCCAGTCGGTGATTGACTTCAGGGCGATATAGGTGGAGACGCTCTGGTCGGGGCCAAGGACTTTGCCTGACCGGGTTCGCCGGGTGACCGTCGCCGACAGAATCCGCATGGCATTGGGCAGCACCACCGGCGCATCATGGTGCGAGGTAAATTTCAGACCGGCCTCAAGCACGGCTTTGGCCGGGGAAATGAAGTCCGCGCGGGGCTGACCGAGTACGGATTGTTCATGCCAGTCGCCCCAATAGAAGGTATGGATGGGAAACAGCGAGGGGAAAATATCCAGCTCAGCAAGTTTTCCGATCTGGTCCTGGCGCAGGGTCTGGCCATGGATCAGAACCGGCCTCCGGTCTTTCGGGCCATATTTTTCAGTCGCCAGCGCGATGCCGGTGATCATCTGGTCAATGGCCGCGTCGCCATTGGCATGGACCAGCACCTGCCAGTCTTTCTCGAAGGCTTCATCAATCAGGGCGAAGGCTTTGGCATCGGGGTAGGAGCCATAACCGGCATAGTCGGCGGGCTGGCCGTCGGGGGCCACATGATAGGCATGGGTCAGCCAGGCGGTTTTACCTTGGGGTGAGCCATCAAAGCCGAGTTTCACGCCGCCGATGCGGTATCTGTTTGTGTAGGTCTGGCCGTAGTAGGACGTGGAGAGAGAGTCTTTGGCCCGCTGGAAATCGGCATAGGCAACAACATCCATCACTAGTTTACCATCTTTGGAGGCGCGCTCCAGGGCCTGCAGCCCCGCAGTCGAGGCCCGGGCTTCCTGAGCGGTGGTAAAACCATAGGAGGCGTAGAGGTCCTGACCGCCCTTGATCATGGCCGCCTGAATATTCTCATCGAAGCTGTTCATGATGCCAAAAATGGTCACAATAAAGGGCATTTCCTCGAGCACGCCATTGGGCTCATTGGTGCCGGCCTTGCGCCGGATGATGCCGCCCTGGGGGTTTTCAGTTTCGGCCGTGAAGCCGGCGACCTCAAGTCCTTTGCTGTTCAGAACACTTAAATGGAGGGAGGTATGGATGATCATAACTGGATAGTCGGTATCGAGCTTGTCCAGGTCCTTGGCGGTGGGATAAAAGTCGAGCAGGGAATCGTCATAGCCAAAGCCGATAATCCAGCCGGTTTTTGTGATCAGTTCCTGATTGACCGGATCATCAATATAGGCCTGCATGATTGTGAGGATATCGGCAACCGTGGTCACCGTACCGTCGGGCGGCGACAGGAGACGCGCGGAGATGGTCTGCAGGCCAACCCCATAGATATGGCCGTGGGAATCAATGAAGCCGGGCATAAATGTCTTGCCCTCAAGGTTGATCACGTCCGTGGCCTCTGTACGGTAGGTGAAGGCGGTCTGCCGATCACCGACAAATAAGATTTCCCCGTCCTTGACCGCGACAGCCTCGGCATAGGTGGGCGTATCGCCTTCCATGGTCAGGATGTCACCGTCCACATAAATTGTATCAGCCGAGGCAGAATTCTTGGCGGAATCACAGCCTGAAACCAGGGCGCCGATCAAAGAGACGATCATTATTAAGCGATATTTCATTTTCCTCATACTCCGTTCTTTTATCTTTTGGTCCCGCTTGCCTGCCACCTAAAATGGCAGACTGAGTTTTACCTTACCACTTTTTACCTCAATCCGGTCATGGAAGGAAGTACTATACTGGAAGCGCAGGGACATGCTGTCGGACAGGATGAAGTCTACCCCGGTCTGGGCCTCCACCTTATTCTGGCCAACATCAATGGCAACCCGCATGGGATCAACCCCCGCCGGTGCGGCCAGCAGACCGGCCTGGGCCACGGTCTGTGACCCTGACAGGTTATGCTGAAGAGAGAAATTGACAAAGAAGCGCAGGTTCAGTTTCTGGCTCAAGCGGTGTTCTGTGCCAATTTCCATACCGGGCCGGACAAAGCTGTGGGTTTCGCTATGTCCGGGCAGTATCAGGCTGATGGGGCCGGCGCCGGTTTCTGTTGCTGACTTGGCCATGATATGGGTCAGCCCAAAGTCAACGTAAGGCCGGAAATAGCCAGTGGCCGCTTCAATATCATGGGACAGACGCAGTAGGCCGCCGAGCACGTTCAGGTCCCGGTCGACGGAGGTATAGAAGTTTTCCACCAGGGCCCCCCGGCGATGGGTCAGGGAACTATTCCAGCCATAGGTCATGGCGGCGGCAATCTTTGTGCCTCCGCTGCGATATTTCAGGGACAGGCCAAGCTGGGTGGTCGTGCCTCTGCTGTCCCAATTGCTGTCATAGCCCTGGGCTTCATTATCCGCCCGGGAGGCGGCAAACCCAATGGACAGGTCTTGGGTAAAGGTTTTCTGCAGGCCCATGGCAAAGCGGGTCAGGGAGCTGGTGGAGGCCTTGAAGTCACCATAAGCCTTATGGGTGGTATTCTCGGTTTCCGCCTGCATCCAGAAACAGCTGCCTTCGCGGGTAAAGCGATATTCTCCGCCCGCCTGACGACAACTCATCATGGACTGGCCAAACTGGGCGCTGCTGGTCATCAGTTGGGATTGCTGTTCGCCGTAGAAGTCCGGGCTCATCTGGGACAGGGCCTGACGGTAAGTGGCATCATCGGGAATATAGATCAACGTCGTCACCACCTCGGCCAGGTCAGCTGAACTGCCGGCATTCTGCAGGCGGTTGAAATAATCACCAACCTCAGACAGGTTGCTGTCGACACCTGCCGGGGAGAAATCAACCACATAATGGAGGCTGACATCGGTGGCGTTGGGGGTGATTAGCTCCGGTGTGAAGACTTGGGAAGTGAAGGTTGACAGGATCAGACCATTGTCCGTCGCCCCGAGATCACCCGAGTAGAGAACCTTGCTGAAATCACCAGACAGGATGTTATGGGGATTGAGCAGCGACAGGTTAATCACGCCGGCTACATCCACGGTGCCCGTTGCCCGGATCTGATCAATCATGTCCGTGCCAAAGTCCAGCTCGGCATAGGTCAGGCCGGTCGTCGATTGGGTGAAACTGCCGGCCAGGTCGGTGCGCTGGGCCAGTTCCATATCGCCGATCAGCAGGGTCCCATCATTGACCAGCATATTTTCCGCGGCCCCCAGGGACAGAACTTGTCCGGGAACAAAAGTTGCCCCCTCGTGGTTGACAAAAAGGTTCGTGCCGGTGCCCAGGTCAAACTGACCATAGACCAGGTTATAATTGTCAATTCGGTCATTACCGGTGGTGCCATACATGGCCATACCATCCAACATATCCAGGGTCATGACAGAGCCATAACTGCTAAAGACATTGTCTTTGCCGCCGGACAGCCATAGTCCTGCGCCGCCAAGACCGCCGAGCAGCCATTTGTCCTGGGTCAGGTTCAGGGTGATATCACCCTGGCCATCGGCACCAACAGACTGGGCAAAGACCGCCACGCCCTCAGCGCCGTCGGCGACCATATTTCCGTCAAGGTTGAGGCTGATATTACCCGATGTACCAGCGCCACCGGCACTGTCCATGAACAGACGGTCGAGCAGACCCCCGCCGCCGCCAAGGCTCTGGGCCAGCAGGGCGATCGATCCGTCGCCGGACGCGGTGATGTCACCGGTCTGGTTGAAGGTGATGTTACCGCCATTGCCGCTGTTGTCACTCCGGGTGGTGACCCCGATGTTACCGCCATTGCCGCTGTTGTCACTCCGGGTGGTGACCCCGATGTTTTCCGGGCTAAGGTCGGTAAAGACCGTCCCGCCGCCGCCGCCGATGCTCTGCAGGATGACGCCGTGGGACAGGCGACCCGTGGTCAGGACTGATCCCGCATTGCTCAGAATGATATCACCGCCATTGCCGGTGGTGCCGCCCGTACCGCCAAAGGTGGCGCTCAGGCTGCCGGTGCCGGTCAGGCGGACGTCACCGCCGCCACCGCCGATGCTCTGGATGATCATGCCTGGGGACCGTTCGCCCAGGGTCTGGGTATTGCCGTTAAAGTCCAGGATCACCTGGCCGCCGTGGTTGTCAAAGCTGGCCGATGACCCCAGGGCCAGCAGGGTTTCGGCATTGCTGTCATTGATGGTCGAGGGGGCCGGGATCACGGTCTCCGTGAAGCTGCGGGTTCCTTTTGCCCCTGCTGCTGTTCGGGTGGTATATTGGGCGGATTTACCCACGACCTGTGCAGACTGGGCTTCTGGTTCAGAAGTGACAGGCACTGTGCGTATAGTCACCGTCAGGTCACCGCCGCCGCCGCCGATGGACTGGACAGAGGTGCCTTTCGAGGTATCCCCCGCCGTTGACACATCGCCGGTGCGCTGAGAGATGATATCACCGCCGCTGCTGTTGGAGGTCTCGTTACTGCCGAGCAGCAGATCAAGTTCGGCCTGGGCCTCGTCATTGATGACAATATCCAGATTGGCCTTGCCGCCGCCGCCGCCGACAGTCTGAGTCGAGGAGCCGGTGGCATTTCTACCCAATGTCACCAGATTACCTACATGGGTCGTGACAAAATTACTGGCCGTTGAGGCGGCAGATTTTATCGACCCGAGAATGGTTTCAATTTTCAGCGCGGCAATGACTTCTGAGCCGCCGCCATTTTGGGTATCGCCATCGTCAATATCGACACTGTCTTCGCCCAGGGCCTGAGCTTTTTCGCTGACATCAAGGAACATATTGACCGTGCCGCCACCGCCGGTGACCGACTGGGCCGCGTAAGCCTGACTGTTATCGCCGGTCATGGTGATGGCACCTGTGGTGGTGAGGGTCACATTACCAGCAATACCGGTCCCGCCCTCACGACTGCCGAGCAGAAGGGGAACAATATAATTGTTGACTGCCGACCAGACCGGGCCCGACATGGCGAAGCCGACGGTACCGCCGCCGCCAGAAACGGACTGGGCATAAATACCATAAGCATCATCGCCGTGGGCGATGATCGATCCGGTGTGGTTGACCACCACATTGCCACTGTTGGCACCATCACCGCCGGCGCCGCCAAGAGCAAAGTCCATCAGCTTCAGCTTTTGAAGGTTAGTTAGATTGGTGCCCTGGTTTTTAGACATGGCCAGAGCAAAGGCCCCGTTGCCGCCGCCGCCGCCAATTGATTGGGCGAAGACGCCGTAAGAGCCCTCACCAAAGACTTCAATGTCGCCTTTGTTGGTGACCGTCACATCGCCGCCCACATTGCCGTCACCGCCTGTGCCGCCAATTGAGACCGCTACGGACTTGCTGCTGGCTGTGCCGCCTATAACGATATTACCGGATAGGCTCATGCCGCCATTACCGCCGCCGCCGCCAATGGACTGGGCAATGATGCCGTGGGATTGGGTGCCATAGGTGGCAATGCGGATATCGTTTTGGACTGTGACCGTGCCACCACTGCCGCCGGTACCGCCGCTGCCACCCAGGCTGAAGGCCAGGGAATTGGTGGGGGCTTTATCGCCGGCACTGAAGGAGGTATTAGAGGTAATGACCGTGCTGCCGGTACCGCCGCCGCCGCCGATACTGGTGGCGAAGATGCCGTGGGCATTGGTCTGGGCGGTAATGATCACGCCTTCTGTGCCATCCAGGGCTTTCAGGTTCTGAACGTCAACGGTGCCGCCCGCGCCGCCGACACCACCGGTGCCGCCGATGCCGACACTGATTTTATTACCGGCCCCCGCACTGGACAGGGACGAGGTGATCACTTGTTTGGCGTTACCGCCGCCGCCGCCGATGGACTGGGCAAAGATGCCGATGGCGCCGCGGCCGCTGGTGCCGATGCTGCCCCGGTTGGTGACCTGAACATTGCCGCCAATGGCGCCTTCACCGCCATCGCCGCCGATGGCCACGCCAATTTGGGTGCCTTTGTCTGTGGTTTTGTTTCTCATGGCATTGATGGTCATGCCAGCATTGCCGCCGCCGCCGCCAAGGCTTTGGGCCAGGATGCCGTAAGCGTCTTCGCCCTCGGTGACGACCACGCCGTTATTGTTGATGGTGACCGTGCCCGCCGTGGAGCCGACCCCGCCGGTGCCGCCGATGCTGACCGTCGCCCCCGTGCCCTTGCCGCTCAGCAAGATGCCCCGTGCCATGCCGCCGTTACCGCCGCCGCCGCCGATGCTCTGACCGATGATGCCGATGGAGCCAGCGCCTTTGGTCTGGACCTGGGCCTCGTTGGTGATCAGGATAGTGCCGCCAGTGCCGCCGATACCGCCGGTGCCGCCCATATTCAGGTTGGCCGAGGAGGTGCTGATGCCAAAGCTGGTGGTGCTGCCGCCATTGCCGCCGCCGCCGCCAACGCTCTGCGCGAAGATGGCATGGGCATTGGCCCCGTCAGTGCTGACCCAGTCTTTTGCCGTTAGGGTCACATCACCGGCCGCGCCGCCGATGCCGCCTGCAATACCGATAGCGACACTGCCGCCGCGATTTGGTGCCTCGCCTTCGGTTGGGATTTCGCCAGAAAAGGAGCGGGAGCTACTGTTGCCGCCGCCATTGCCGATGGACTGAGCCAATAGGGCATGAGCGCCTTCGCCGTGGGTGACGACACTGCCCGCCGCATTCAGGGTGACATTGGCCCCAGCGCCGCCGGAGCCGCCCTGACGTCCCAGGGAAATGCCGATTTTACCGCCTTCGGCTTTGGTATAGGCAAAATCAAGCCCGGCGTTGCCGCCACCGCCGCCAATGGACTGGGCCAGGATGCCGAAAGAATCAGACTCAAAGGTTTCGATGGCCCCCAGGTGATCAACGACAACTACGCCGCCCTCGCCACCGTTGCCGGTTGCCCCGCCAACGGCCAGGTTAAAGCCTTTATTACGGTTGCCATTACCAATATAGGTCACGGCAACATTAATGTAGGCATTGCCGCCGCCGCCGCCGATAGACTGGGCCAGGATGCCGTAGCTCTGTTTTTCATTGGTGACAATATCGCCGATATTATTGACCGTTACCAGATTGCCGTCCCCGGAACCGCCACCGGCTCCACCAATGGCGATCTGAACCGCGAAGGCCGACTCGCCGCCATCGCCAGCACTTTCAGAATCCGGGCTGTCCCGGCCTTCCAGCTCATCCAGAACTTTATCATAATTAGTGAAGACACTGGCATCGACGCCGGTGTGCTGGGGATGCTCGCGGGGGCTTGAAGACCCACCACTGGAGCCGTCACTTCCGGCCTTGCTGATGCCCACGACGAGATTGAGGCCGGCATCACCGCCGCCGCCGCCGATGCTGGAGGCTTCAATACCGTGGGCCATGTTGCCCGTGGTCGAGATGGTGCCCGCCGCCATTGTATCGGTCCCGCGATCAACCGTTACCGTGCCCGCATGACCGCCGCCAGAGCCAAAGCCGCCGATACCCATGGTGACCAGGGAGCTGTTCTGGGCAATATTACCCGACACATTCATGCCGCCATTACCGCCGCCGCCGCCAACAGACTGGGCGAAGATACCGCGCGCCAGATCACCGCTGGTGGTCAGCTGACCGGAAGAGGCGACAGTGACATTGCCGGCGTCCGCGCCGGTGCCGCCATGGCCGCCGATGCCAGCGACGATGGCAATGTCTTTATTGCCGCCGGAATTGCTTGAATCCGCCAGGGCAATGCCGAGGGAGAAGTTATAGCCGCCGTCACCGCCGCCACCGGCAATTGACTGGGCATAAATCCCGTGGGCTGACTTGCCATCGGTGGTGATGCTGCCGTCATGGTCGACCGCCACATCTCCGCTGATATTGCCTGCGCCGCCGAAGCCGCCCATGCCAACGGTGATCGATGGAATATTCTTTTCTTTATTATAGGTGATACTGCCGCTGATATTCAGGCCGCCATTACCGCCGCCGCCGCCGATGGACTGGGCAATGATCCCGTGGGATCTGTCACCTTTGGTAACAACATTGGTCGTGGCATTGACGGTAACTTTATTGGCCGAGCCGCCGGTGCCGCCGAAGCCGCCCATGCCAAAGACAATTGGCGCGTCCGTAACGATGCCGCCACTGAAGTTAAAGGCCCCGTTACCGCCGCCGCCGCCAACAGACTGGGCGAAAATGCCAGATCTCTGTTCGCCGGAAGACGTGATGGAATTGCCGCCAGAAACGGTCACATCAACCGCGCCAGCATTACCGCCGCCGCCGCCAAAGCCGCCAACACCGACCACAAGTGCATGACCGTCGCCGCCATTCTTGCTTGAGGCAAAGGATAAGGCGCCACTGACATTGGTGCCGCCGTTACCGCCGCCGCCGCCGATGGACTGGGCCAGAATGCCGTGGGAGCCGTTGCCCTCTTTATCGTCATAATGAGCCACGATAATTTCTCCCGTATCCGGGTCCGTGGTTTCAGGGACAAAAGTCCGGGGTTTGGCTGATAAGGTGCCTTCATAGGTCACCGCCACATCGCCGGCATTGCCGCCGCCGCCGCCGAAACCGCCAACGCCAATGGCGACAGAACCGCCGGTGCCGCTCTTGGTGATATTCAGAGTGCCTGAGACATTGGTGCCGCCGTTACCGCCGCCGCCGCCAACAGACTGGGCCAGCAGGCCATGGGAATCATTGCCTTCGGTCACCACATCGCCGGTTACGGCCAGGGTGACGGTGCTGGCATTACCACCGCCGCCGCCAAAGCCGCCAACCCCGATTGCCACTGCGGCACCATTTTTACCCGCCAGGTTGATACTGCCCGAGACATTGGTGCCGCCATTGCCGCCACCGCCGCCCAGGGACTGAGCGATAATAGCGCTCGAATTGTCGCCTTTGGTGCCGATTTGATTATTGGTCGTTGTTGTGGTTACGGTGCTGGATACGGATCCGGCATCACCGCCGTCGCCGCCGAAGCCGCCGACACCTATGGCGACAGAGCCGCCATTTTCTTTGCTGAGACTTAAGGAGCCGGCCACAGAAATGCCGCCGTTACCGCCGCTGCCGCCGATGCTCTGGGTCAGGATGGCCACCGAATCATTGCCGACGGTTACCACGCCGCCGGTCACGCTGCTGGTGGCTGCCGCGCCGTCACCGCCGCCGCCGCCGACACCGCCGATGGCCACTGCCAGCGCACCGCTGCCGGTTTTGGCTGCACTGATGGCTCCCGCTATGGTCAAGCCGCCATTACCGCCGCTGCCGCCGACGCTCTGGGTCAGAATGCCTGTAGAATTGTCGCCCAGGGTCTGGACATAGCCGGCAATTGTATTTGACACATTGGCAGATGTGCCGCCGTCACCGCCGGAGCCGCCAACGCCGACAGAAACCGCGCCGCTGCCGCTTTTCGCGATCGATAAGGTGCCAGCGATCGCCATGCCGCCCGTGCCGCCGCCGCCGCCCAGGGACTGGGCCACGATGCCCGATGCATTCAGGCCTGAGGTAAAGACACTGCCGGTAACAGAGTTGGTGACAATCGCGCTGTCACCGCCCAGACCGCCGGAGCCGCCGATGCCAACGCCAACGGCACCACTGCCGGTTTTGGCCAGGGAAACAGATGCCGCGATTGCCATGCCGCCGCTGCCGCCGCCGCCGCCGACCGACTGGGCCAGGATACCGGTGGCTTCATCGCCACTGGTGACCGTCTGGCCGATAACTGTATTATTAACTGTACTGGCATTACCGCCGCCGCCGCCGCTGCCGCCGATGCCAACAGATACCGCGCCGCCAACAGAGCCTGAGGCTGACAAGGCCCCGGCTATGGCCGTGCCGCCGCTGCCGCCGCCGCCGCCAATGGACTGGGCAATGATGCCAGCCGCGTTTTTACCTGAGGTCGTGATATCGCCCTCGACCCGGTTGGTCACTGCCGCTGACAGACCGCCAAGGCCCCCGGAGCCGCCCACCCCGACAGAGACCGCGCCACTGCCGGATTTCGCCAGGGAGACCGTGCCTGCAATGGCCATGCCGCCGTTACCGCCGCCGCCGCCGACAGATTGGGCCAGCACACCCGTGGCGTTCTCGCCTGCGGTGGTTACCGTGGCCTTCACGGTGTTATTAACTGTACTGGCATCGCCGCCGCCGCCGCCGGAGCCGCCAACCGCAACCGAGGCCGCGCCGCTGCCCGTGCCGCCGCCGGACAGAG
>NVTE01000014.1:0-35000 GCA_002401455.1 Alphaproteobacteria bacterium | reverse complement strand
CGGACAACCCTTCAGGCCAATTGCCATCAATGCCGGACGCCCGATTCTGGAGGTGATTGACAGCGCGGATTGTTCGACCCCGATCCTGATCAGCCGCAAACTGGACCCGGCCCTGTTTCAGCTTAATGAACAGGGGGCCTATAACGGCCATGTGCCTATCACCGGCATCCTGAGTTTTATCATGGCCTTTGCCAGCGTCCTCTATGGCTATGATACGGTGATCATGTCCAATGAACAGTCGGCCAATGAAGGTAATATGGTCAGACATGGCCTGGAGATAAATCACCAATATAGCAAGTCTCTGGAATTTGAGCAGGACTTCAGCCACTTTATCCGCAGCCATATCCTGGAAAAATTCTGCTATTTTTCCCTGTTGCGCCCGCTGTCTGAAAGCGGCATTGCGGCGTTATTTTCCCGCGCGCCAAAATACTTCCCCACCTTCAAGAGCTGCAACCGCAATTTTCACATCGCCGAAGGCATGAGACAATACGGCTGGTGCTGTGACTGCCCCAAATGCCGCTTTGTCTTTCTGGCCCTGGCCCCCTTCATTGGCAAGCCGGGCATAATCAAAATCTTTGGCCGTGATATGCTGGATGACCCGGCCCAGGAAGACGGTTTCCGGGAGCTAATCGGCCTGAAGGGCCACAAACCCTTTGAATGTGTCGGCGAGATCGGTGAATGCCGCCTGCTGCTCAAGAGCCTGTCGCTGATGCCTGACTGGCAGCAGAGCCGGCTGCTATCCCAGCTCGCACCAGACATTAACGAGCCCGGACTGACCCTCCCCGAGCTGACCGGCCTCTCCTTAACCAAACACCCCGGGCACAGCCTGCCCACAGAATTTGAAAGAATGCTCGATGACTTTATCGGATCTTAAACAAAGCAAGGTTGCCATATGGGGACTGGGTAAAGAGGGATTAGAAAGCTACCGCAGATTAAGGGCGCAGTTTCCCAAAAAGCGCCTATTGCTGATCAATCAGGATCGCCCGGACACTTTACCCGAAGATGACCTGACAAGCTTCATTGCCGAGGATGATCTGATGAACAACATCAACCAAATTGAAGTCATCATCAAGGCCCCCGGCATCAGCCTCTATCACCCCCTGGTCGCCCAGCTGAAACAACAGGGCGTCAGCCTAACCTCGGCGACAAATCTCTGGTTCGCTGAAAACCACACGGGCACCACCATCGCCATCACCGGCACCAACGGCAAAAGCACCACCTGCGCCCTGCTGGCCCATATTCTGACGGGCCTGGGCCATAAGACAGAACTCGGGGGCAATATTGGCACCCCGTTGTTAAGCCTGGACCAGGAGGCGGATTATTATGTGGTTGAGTTGAGCAGTTATCAGACAGCCGACCTGGATCAGACTCCAGATATTGCCGTCCTGCTCAATCTATTCCCAGAACATATTCAATGGCATAACAGCCACGCACAATATTTTACCGATAAATGTAACCTGATCAGAACCGGGGCTGGCACCATCATCCTGAACCGCACAGACCCCCTGAGCAAACTGTTCATCCCACCGCCTGCCCAAACGCCTAAGGGTGAGACAGTGTGGTTTAATGAGCCGACAAGTCTTCATTGTCAGGGCGATTTTTTATGGTCCGGTGAAGATCGGCTAGGCCCCCTTACGGATATCACCTTGCCCGGGGACCATAACCGGGAGAATATTTGTGCCGCCCTCACCGTGTGCCGGGCACTGGAGCTTGACCTGAGTGCCTGTTTCAGGCTGGCCGCCAGCTTCACAGGCCTGCGTCACCGACTGGAAAATCTAGATACCTTTGGCGGCATCACCTATATCAACGACAGCATTTCAACCACACCAGAAGCAACCATCGCCGCTCTGAAAAGCTTTGAAGGCCGGGACATCACCCTTTTGGCCGGGGGACAGGACCGGGGACAGGACTATCTGGCCCTCGCCCATTATATCAAGGGTCACCCGCGAGTTAAAGTCGTCACCTCTTACCAAACCGGGCCGGGAATTTGCCAAGCTTTCGCGGAGGTGGAGACCGATTTTTCCCCCATCGCGGCCCGTGATCTAAAAGACGCTGTGGCAAAAGCAAAAAAAATTACCCCTGAGGATGGTATCATCTTGCTTAGTCCGGCCGCCCCAAGCTATGATGCCTTTCAGAACTTTGAACAACGGGGTGACCTTTTCCGAAAATATAGTGGCGATGAAAAGTGAAACCCGCAGACTAATTAGCCTACTGAACCTATTGTACATAAACTGAGTAAAATGCAACATGAGTATGGGGTAGTCCCTTGAGTTTTTCCAAAGCCTTTTTTCCTGTCACTGTAACCGTACTGATTGCCCTCAGCGCCATTATAATAAGCCTGAGCGTCACAGATCGCGCCATCAAAAAGTCAAACCACAAACAATCCCACTATTCAATGGTGCTGCATTTCAGGCATATGCAGGATTTTCAGGAAACTCTGGTTCTTGACTATACGGAATGGAGTGTCGCTTTTGAAAAACTGACCATGCAAAATGACCTGGCATGGTTTGGCTACAGCATCGGCGGGGCCAATATTCTGCAGAAAAATATTCACGGCCTGGCTTTCATCAAAAATGACGGCACTTTGGTCGCTCAACATACCAGAAGCAAAAATATTGACTTTGCCCTATCCCGGGAAATCTTTGCCGGGGATTTTGACCTTATCCGGCAAAGAACCCTGCAAAATGCCGACTTAAAATCCACGGCCTATTCTTTCTTCATCAAAATAAAAGGCACCCCAGCCTTAGTAAGTCTTTCGCCCCTTACCCACCCGGAACAGGGAATCCATCCTGATTTTTACCCGGATCAAAGAGATTTCCTGGCCTTCTGGACCATTTTAACACCGGAGGTCCTTTCTCAGGCCAGCGGGCCCCTTAAACTTGACGATTTAACCTTATCATCCGACCTGTCACCCCATGGTTTTTTATTGAAAGACAGTAAGGGCGATATCATTTCCTCCCTCAAATGGACCCTCCAGACTGAAGACAACAATCCCCTGACCCTATCTTTCATCACCAGCCTTGCCATGTTTAGCCTGCTCCTGCTCGGCGGTTATTTTGCCTATCGCAGAATTTTTGATTTGATCAGGGAACTGGACCATGCCCGGAAACATGCCGAAACCGGCCACCAGATCAAATCCGATTTTTTAGCCACCATGAGTCACGAGCTCAGAACCCCGCTCAATTCCATTATCGGCTTTTCTGATATTTTGATATCAGGTGCCACGGAAACCCTGAGCGATAAACAAAATGAATATATCGGCCATATTCAGTCAAGCGGCAAACATTTGCTGACCATCATCAATGAAATTCTTGATATGTCCAAAATTGAGGCCGGGAAATATGAACTTTACGAGGTGGAAATAAATCTGCGCCATACCCTTCATCAGTCGATAATTTACCTCCAAAAAGAGGCTGACGACAAAAATATTACTTTGGTCAAACAAATCCCCGAAATCCTGAACGAATTCGTCGGCGATGAAAAGGTCCTGCGCCAGCTCATCCTGAACCTGCTCAGCAACGCCATCAAATTTACCCTTGAGGGGGGACAGATTATTATTGGCTGTTCTGTAACAGACAAGGGCGGCATGGAAATTTTTGTCGAGGACAATGGCATCGGCATATCACCGGCAAAAATTGACCTGATCACAGAACCCTACCAACAGGATCAAGACCACAAAATCCGTAGCCATCAGGGAACCGGACTGGGGCTTGCCATTTCAAAGGCGTTTGTCGAACTGCATCAGGGGACAATGGACATCCAAAGTACCCTTGACGTTGGCACCCGGGTCACCCTTACATTTCCACCAGAGCGGGTTCTGGCAGAAATGATTTAACCCTCCCCTGACAAATAATTAAAACGATCGTTTTAAGTTTCTTTTTAGTCAACTTTGTGTCACACTTCAAAAACAAAATATAGCCACAACATAACAGGGGACAGAATAGATGCTTGGACTCATGCAGGATCAGCCACTGCTGATCACCACTATAATGAATTATGCGGCGCTTTATCATCGGGAGGGTGAAGTTGTCACCAAGGCTGTCGAGGGCGGCCTGCACAGGACGACCTACGGCGAGGTCAGCCGAAGGTCTGCCAAACTCGCCCACGCTCTGACGAAACTGGGGATTAACCAGGGGGATTGTGTCAGCACCATGGCCTGGAACAGCTATCGCCATCTGGAACTCTATCTGGCGGTTCCCTGCAAGGGCTCCCTGCTAAATACCATAAATCCCCGGCTTTTTCCGGACCAGATCCTCTATATTCTAGCCCATTCGGAAGCCAAAATCCTGTTTCTGGACTTGACCTTTGTCCCTCTGCTGGAGAAGCTAGCTGATAAAATTACCGGTGTGGAAAAATTTGTCATTATGACCGACCGCGCCCATATGCCGGAAACCACCCTTGATAACATCCTGTGTTATGAAGAGCTGATCGCCCCGGAGGAGGACCAGTATGACTGGCCGGACCTGGATGAAAATACGGCCGCCATCATCTGTTACACATCGGGCACAACTGGCGAACCAAAGGGGGCTCTCTACAGCCACCGCAGCACCGTCCTCCATTGTTTCAGCACCTGTTCCAAGGATAGTCTGGGGATCAGTAATCGCGATACTATTCTGCCCATTGTCCCCATGTTTCATGTCAATGCCTGGGGCACGCCCTTTGCGGCGATCATGACGGGCTGTAAACTAGTCCTGCCAGGGGCTGATATGACCGGGGAAAATTTCTTTAACCTGCTGAAGAATGAGGAGTGCACCATATCGCTGGGCGTTCCCACTATCTGGCTGGCGCTTCTGCAATATGCAAATAGTCTGGACGGGAATGATTTTACTGACCTTGCCATTGAGAGTTTTGTCATCGGTGGCTCTGCTGCCGCCCCAAGTCTGATTGAAGATTTAGAGAAAACATTCGACGCCACCGTCCTGCACGCATGGGGCATGACGGAAACCAGCCCTCTGGGCTCTGTCAATCGACCCATGGCCAAACATGCCAGCTTGTCGGAGGCTGAAAAAATGGCCCTCAAAATCAAACAGGGCCGCCCGCCTTTCGGCATTGAAATGAAAATTGTCGATGACGATGGCATTGAGATGGCCCGCGATGGGGTGGCCTTTGGCCGCCTTATGGTGCGTGGACCTTGGGTGATCAAAGCCTATTTCAAACAGCCTGAGCTAAATATCCTGGATGATGACGGCTATTTTGATACTGGCGATGTGTCCACGCTGGACACGGACGGCTATATGACCATTGTCGACCGATCTAAGGATGTGATCAAATCAGGCGGCGAATGGATTTCCTCTATTGATCTGGAAAATGTTGCCTTGGGCCAACCTCAAGTCGCCGAAGCCGCGGTGATCGGCATCGCCCATCCCAAATGGCAGGAAAGGCCCCTGCTGATCATCCTCCCCATCCCTGGAACCAGCCCAACCAAGGCTGATATCCTCGCCTATCTGGACGGCAAGATTGCCAAATGGTGGACTCCGGATGACGTGCTGTTCATCGACGAGATGCCCCATACCGCCACCGGAAAAATCCAGAAACGCGACCTGCGGGAAATCTATAAGGATTATAAATTCACCGACTGAACACAGCTGAATACAACAGCGTCCCCGGGTCAGAATAACTTTCTCGGGGAGAAGAAGGTGGTCAGGAACCGGACCAGAAACAATCCGTACGCCAGAACCCACAAGCCGCCGGCACCATGAAGGATGCCCATATAACTGGCGTCCGTTACCAGGGGTAATATGGCCCGGCTGAGGGCAGCAAGGTTGATACAGACAAACATCACCGTCAGAATCTTTTCGTTGTTCAGTGCCAAGCCTGAATGGCCCAGCGTCGCTCGGGACATGACCCCTAGGGTTAATGACCCCACGGCCCCGACCGTGAAGGCATGCAGAGCATGGCTGATCAACACATCCCCGGTAAAACTGCCATAAGCAATCAGCAGAAAGCCCACGGGCAACCAGAAATACCCCACATGCAGGATGAACAGCAGCGGATCACGGGCCACCTTCCAGCCCTTCCAGCTCAGGGACCGGGCCAAGGTCGTCAGTCCGGCAACCGTCGCCAGGCCCCCGACCACTGCGTCCCCGGCATTGGTCAGGAAGGCCAGCGCCAGACCGGCGATGGACAAGGCCGACAGGGGCAACAGAATGGCGGGAGTCGACATCTCAATAGAATGATATTTATTCTTGGTGAAACTTGGGATAATGCGCCCGCCGATCACATTCATCAGGAAGACAATGAACAGCATCGCCGGCAGGAACAACTGCCGGGTCTCAAAATCAATCACGCCAAGGACCGCCAGATGGCTGGTGATATTCAGAACCGCGAAGAGGCTCAATATAGCGGGCAGAAAATAATTGCGCTTGTTACCAGCTTTAATCAACGCGCCGATGATGCCGACGATGGCCAGCGGCAGGAAAATACCGTCGATGACCACCGGCAGCCAGATCGGCAGAAGATCACTGAAAAACACACTCAGCCGCCCGAGAATCCAGATCAGACCCAGCCCGGCAAGGGGAAGCCCTGTGGGCGTGGGCTGACCGGTCCAGTTGGGCACGGCAGTATAGAGAAACCCAATGATCACGGCGACAACCGTGCCAAATATCATTTCATGCTGGTGCCAACCCACGGGCGAAAAGCGGGAAGGCAGGTAATCGGCAAAACCGGTAACCAACAGCACCCAATAACACAGCATCACCACTGCAGACAGGGCTGCCAGCGGGAAAAACACCCTGAAACCGGCGGAGAAAAGTATGATTTTTTTATCTGCATGTTGCGTCATAGGGAAACTCTACCTCACGTGTTCATATGTAAAAGATATAAATATTATGCATCTTTTACTTTGTAAAGCTTATAGTGGTCTGACCGTTAAAAGCTGTAACTTATACTGGCTCCAACCTGCCGACTTTTGGGCAGACTGATCAGGAAGGCCCGGGGCATTGTCGGCAGGGAGGCATCAAAAAACCGGGTCACATCCGCTGCTGTATCATCATTAAACAGGTTTTTAACAAAGATGGTCAGGCGCAGGTCTTCCCATTCAAGGCCCGTATGGATATTAACCTTGGTGGCCGCCCCGATGATCGCCAGGTTATGGACCTGAACAAAGCGGCTTGATTTATAATTAAGGTCGCCGCGCAAGAAGAAATCCATGCCCTCTGCCACGGGATAGGTAAAGCGCGAGGACAGGTTAAAGGTATGTTTCGGCGCCCGGGGTGTGCGATTGCCCGCCACAGAAGCATCCCCGGTCAGCTTTTCGTGTGTCTCATCCTCAAATACCTTAAACTCGGCATGGGCAAAGCCATAACTGGCCGAAAACCTGAAATAGTCATTGGGTCGCGCCTGAAGTTCCGCCTCAAACCCCCATATTTCTGTCTTGCCGGCATTATGGATCAGCGGCCGCGCCCGGCGATGTCCGATCACGGGGAAAGAGGTGGTCAACTGCTGGTCGGACCAATCCATATAGAAACCCGCAACATTGAGCGTTACCTTGCCGTCCATCCAGATGGTTTTTGCTCCAACCTCATAATTCCAGACCTTCTCCTCGGCATAAGTCAGGAAATCAGCCAACCGTTCCCGTTCAGACTCCGGCACACGACTGCCGAACAGGTCGCCATTAAAGCCGCCGGGTTTTGTCCCTTTGGCTACGGTAAGGTACAGATTGGCCTGGGGCGTGATTTGATAACTCAAGGCAAAGCGTGGAGTGGTGCTTTCAAAGGTTTGCGTGTAAACTACGGATGTTGGTTCGAGGGAGATCTTATCCCAGTTCCGGCGCACTTCCACCGTCGCACTCATCTTGTCCGACAGGTCATATTCCAGGGAGCCAAAAATGGCATAGTTTTTAACCACCTCGACAGGAGAGACCGTCACTGAAGGCCGGGTAGAAAAGGGCGTCGACAGCAGGTCATCTGTACGCGAATGATAATAATAGCTACCCACCAGCCAGCGGAAAGGCCCGCCCTCATCAAAATTGACCCTGAGCTCCTGGGAATAGCTCTCAATCTCGGTATCGGAGATCACATGAAAGGCCCCGCCCAGGGCGGCGATGGGCAGGAAGTCATTATCCCGCTGATCGGCCAATTGATCGTGGCTATAGGCGGAAATGGACGTGAACCGGTAATTACCCCGTTCCATGTCCATGATCAGGCTGGTGCGGAGTGTTTCGCGCTCCAGCCCCGGGTTATCAAAAATATCCAGATTGAGCGCCACCGACTCAGGTGACACTATCTCGCCACAATAATAGCCTCCGGTACCCGTAAAACAGTTATTCTGGGCGGCGGGCTGGAGGGCATTGGCCGTATGACCGTCATCGTCTTCCTGATACATCACCCGCAAGTAAGCGCCGAAACGATCATTAGGGGTAAAGAGCAGGCCCCCGGTCAGGCTCTGGCTTTTTTCCTGACCAACTGTGCCACCTCCAGGGCCGGTATTTTCATATTCCCCGCCATATTCATAATGACGTGCGGAGAGAGAGAAGGCGAGTTTATCCTCTATCAGAGGGCCGGAAATCCGTCCGGTAAAGTCAAATTCATCATGACTGGCGACCCGGGCTAACATTTGCCCTTCCAGAGTGTCTGACGGCCGTTTGGTAATATAATTGACCGCTCCTGCCAGTGTTGACCGGCCATAGAGCGCACTGCCGGGCCCCTTCAGGATTTCTACCCGCTCAAGATCAAACAGGGAAGTTGAGGCCATGCCCCCGGGTACAAAAACACCATCAATGAAAAACGCCACATTGGCAGCACCGAGCACATTGGACATCCCGCGGATCACGGGCCGCTGGACGTTATTACGGCCAAAGGCTTCATCATAGGAAAAATTTGACGTTACAGAGGCGATATCCTTCAGGCCAGTTAAGGCCGCGTCTTCGATCAGGGACGCTGACAGAACACCCACCGAAGCCGGAATTTCCTGTATTTTCTCGCGCCGTTTCCGAGCAAAAACCACGATCTCATCCATGGCAATCTCTGGATCAGTATAGGCTATTTCAGCAGCAGCATGGGCATTATACGCTGGCAGCACAAGGAACGAACCCCATAAGACAGACAATACAGTCTTTTCCAAAATCATGTTATGAACTCTCAAAATATTTAACATATGATATAAAGCCAGGCACGGTTTTAGGCCGCCGCCTGCAAATTTTCCTGAGTTTTATCCTGTTTTTCCCAGAGCTCCTTGACCTTGATCAAGCATCACACTCTTGCCTTCTCCCCCCAAAATTCGTTAACAGGTTTAAGACCCCCACCCTTTCTCTGATAATCATAAATCCTTGATATGTATCAAAGTTTTTCTCCTTCGGCGGCATAATATTCATTTTGGATACATCATTAAAGTCATTAGATTTTAAGACGGTCCATATTAGGTTTCACATGCCAAAAAGAGGAAACGGAAAATGAAATTATCTAAATTAACCCTCCCAGCTTTAGGGCTTGCGGTCGGGCTATTAACAGCAGGGTTCAGTGTGAATTCTTCAGCAGCTGAGCCAAGCCTGTCAGAAGCAGACTTCGATAAAGCAAAGTCCATGTACTTTCAGCGGTGCGCTGGCTGTCATGGTGTCCTGCGTAAAGGCGCAACCGGTAAAAGCCTGTTGCCTGATGCCACTAAAAAACTGGGCCAGGTCCGCCTGGAAAAAATTCTGACCTTCGGAACCGAAGGCGGGATGAACAACTTTGATGATATCTTCTCCAAGGAAGAAATCTCCCTGCTGGCCACCTATATCCAGCTTGAGCCCCCAATTCCCCCGGAAATGTCCCTGGCCCTGATGAAAGAACGTCACAAAGTCTTTGTGGAACCCAAGGATTATCCGACAAAACCGATGCATGACCGCAATTGGCAAAACTTCTTCATCGTGATTGAACGTGATGCCGGCAAAGTGGCGATCATTGACGGTGACACCAAAGAAATCATCACTCACATCGATACCGGTTATGCGGTGCATGTGCTCAAAACAACAGAGCATCACAGTACAGATAAACCCAAAGATGTCCCTGGCCGCTTCTGGTATACTCAGGGCCGTGATGGTAAAATGACCAAAATCGACCTGTGGCAAACACCGGATAAAATGCTGGTTGCGGAAGTACAGATGGCTTATGACGCCCGCGATGTTGCGGTTTCCGGCGATGGCAAATATGTCATCGGTGGTGGATACTGGCCGCCCCATTTCGTGATTATAGATGCGGAAACCATGGAGCCCCTGAAAGTGGTTTCAACACGTGGTGTTAATGTGGACGGTGAATTTGTCAACGAAGCCCGTGTGGCCGCCATCTATACCACACCACATGAGCCAACCTTCCTGGTTGCCGTGAAGGAACTGGGCCAGATGTGGCAGGTGGACTATAGCGATATTGATAACCTTCGTATTGATACCATGGATACTGCCAAATACCTCCACGATGGCTTCTTCGACAAAACTGGTCGGTATTTCCAGATTGCAGCGAATGCCGAAAACAAGATGGTAATCATTGATACTAAGACCCGCAAACTTGAAAAAATCATCAACACCGCCTCCAAGCCGCATCCTGGGCCTGGTGCCAACTGGATTGATTCAAAATGTGGCCCTGTGGGCGGCACAACCCACCTTGGCGAAGGCATGGTTTCTGTCTGGGGCAATGACCCAGTGGGCCATCCTGACCAGGCCTGGAAACTGTGTTATGAAGTTGAAACTGATGGTGCCGGTGCCTTCATCCGGACCCACCCAAACAGCAAATATGTCTGGGCCGATCAGTTGAAACACCCAGAACCAGAAATTCAGCAATCTGTTCAGGTAATCGACAAGGAAACTCGTGAAATCATCAAGACTATCCGTGTGACCACAGAACCCGGCAAAGTCGCTCTGCACATGGAATTCAACCAGGATGGTACTGAAGTATGGGTTTCTGTCTGGAACCGTAAAGATGCCAGCAACCCAACCGGTGAGATCGTTGTCTATGATGCCAAGACTCTGAAAGAGATCAAACGCATCAAAGGCCTGACCACACCAACTGGTAAGTTCAATGTCTTTATCCGGGTAAACCACGTAACCTAAGACATACTGTAACCAACAAGCGGGCGGGACATAATACTAGTCCTGCCCGCATGTTTTTTTAAAATTATTTATTTATTATTATCTCTTATCCCCGTTCTGAGAGCATCCTGAAAATGACCCAAGCCCCATTGAATAAGAAAAGTTTTTTTAGCCGCAAGTTAATCCTTGGCACCACCATTGCCGGTGCCTTTGCCTTCTTTGTCTTCGGCATTATTTTCTGGGGCGGGTTCAATACGGCCATGGAAGCCACCAATACAATGGAATTCTGTATCGGCTGCCATGAGATGGAAGAAAATGTCTATGAAGAATATAAACCGACCATTCACTATGCCAACCGGACCGGCGTTCGGGCCGGCTGTCCTGACTGCCATGTACCCGACCCCTGGATTCACAAGATGGTCCGTAAAATTCAGGCCTCCAATGAGCTGCTGCACAAAGCCCTGGGCACCATAGATACCCCGGAGAAATTTGACACACACCGCCTGTCCATGGCCAAACGGGTCTGGGCAACCATGAAAAAGACCGACTCACGGGAATGCCGCAACTGCCATAACTTTGAATCCATGAACCCTGAATTTCAGCGGCCCCGCGCCCGGAAACAGCATCTCAACGCCTTCACCACCGGTCAGACCTGCATCGATTGTCATAAAGGCATCGCCCATAACAATGTCCGCCACCTGCTGACCGATGAGGAGCTGGAAGAGCTGGAAAAACCCAATCCTGATTTCATCCGGGAAATTCCGGAAATGTTTGCCGCCGGCCTCAAGAGAGTTACCCTGAAAGAAGCCGCCGACGCCGAAGCTGATAAAATCGCCCTAGCAGAAGCCAAAGCCACCGAAGCCAAACACATCGCAGCTGCGGTTGAAGAAGCCCTCGCCCAGCAAGCTGCCCAGAAATCTGGGACGAAAGGCAAAGGCAGCGACACCAAAGCCAGCGCCATTAATGTGGACTGGGCCAAGGCCTCCAGCCGTCAGATCACCCTGTTTTATCCGGGCGAAACCTCCATCGAATGGGTGCTTAATGGCCGGGACCACGGCGGCTCACGGCCGTTCGACAAGGGCAATGACCGCTGCGTCACCTGTCATGACAAGGAAACCGCCGAAATGGGCCAGAAAATGGTCACCGGTGAGAAGGCTGAAAGCAGCCCGATCCCCGGCAAACGCGGCAGCATTCCCGTAACCGTCGAAGCGACCCACGATAGCGACTATCTCTATATGCGCTTTAGCTGGGCCGAGGGCGAGCATGCGCCGGTACCCTTTGTCGACGGCGGTAAGATGGACCCCAACAACCCCATGAAGCTGGCGATCATGCTGTCGACCGATGACGTTGAATATGCTGACCGCGCCGGCTGTTGGAGCAGTTGCCATCATGACGCCAAAAATATGCCCCACAGCCCGAATGCCGACACCCTGAGCGCCAGCCCCTTTGCGGCCCGCCTGGATTTCAGCGGCGGAGTAACTAAATACCTGAAGGAAAGCCGCTCCAAGATTGAAGTCAGGGGTCGGCGCGGCAAGAAGCGCGGCGGCTGGGACAAGCTGAAAGACGAGGATGCGTTGAAAGCTGAGATGGAGGCTGGTAAATTTATTGATCTGATCCGCTATAAATCCGGCGAGCAGCTATCGGAAGATGGTTATATCTTTGCCGAGCGGGTCATGACCGGCGGCCAGGGGACCGAATTTGAAGCCAGCCTGAAGGCCGGAACCTGGTCCCTGATCCTGAAACGCAAGCTCAGCTCTGACCAGCCCGGTGATCTCTCCCTCGCCCTGGATCAGGTCTATAACTTCGGCTTTGCCATTCATGATGATTACAGCAACTCCCGTTTCCATCATGTGTCCCTGGGCTACAAGCTTGGATTTGACAATGAGGAGGCAGAAGTGAATGCCAAAAAGCAATAGGATGAAAGCACACTATCTCCTGATTGCCTTGAGCATCTTTATAATTGGCGGCTGCACAGCGACGGTGCAGCCGAAGACCATCCAGGTTGAGATTGTAAAGTTCACATTCATCCCGGCCGAGGTCACCCTCAACAAGGGCGACAGTATCATCTGGGTCAACAAGGAAAAACGCCAGTATCACAGTGTCTGGTTTGAGGACAGCGGCGGGGTCGAATCCGATTATTTCTTCCCCGGCGAAAGCTTCACCCAGACATTTGACGGAACGGGCACCTTCCCCTACCGCTGCGGCCCCCACCCCAAAATGCTCGGCACCGTCACCGTGAAATAATCACAACAGTTTACCGTCCACCAGGCGGCTGACGCCCATATGGTCGATCTTGCCCGTGGCCAGGACCGGCATCTGGTCCACTTTCAGAATCACTTTCGGCAGCATCAGGTCAGGCAGGCCCTGGCTCTTGATCTGTTGGGATATATCCGTCCGCTCGGCCTGCTTGCAGTCGGTAACCAGGATCACCTGCTCGCCCTTCTTCTCATCGGGGACCGACACCGCCGCATGGAGGTTATCCGGCCATAGGCTGGCGGTCACCGCCTCCACCGCTGTCAGCGACACCATCTCGCCAGCGATCTTGGCAAAGCGTTTCGCCCGGCCGGTAATGGTGACATAGCCCTCATCATCGACCTCAACAATATCACCGGTGTCATACCAGCCATCGGGCGGCGGGATCAGCACCCCCGGATTATCCTGCAGCAGATAGCCCTTCATCACATTGGGGCCGCGCACCACCAGCCGGCCGCCAGCCGCGATGCCCGGCACCGGTATCAGGCGGTGGTCAATATCCGGCAGGAACTTGCCGACCGAGCCCTGCCGGTTATGCATCGGGGTATTGACCGCAATCACCGGGGCTGTTTCCGTGGCGCCGTAGCCTTCAAATACCCGGACGCCAAATTTCTCGGCCCAAGCCAGCTTGGTTTCAGGCTTCAGCCGCTCAGCCCCGGCAAAGATATAGCGCATGCTGTAGAAATCATAAGCATTGGCAAAGCGGGCATAGCCGGTCAGGAAGGTATCGGTGCCAAACATGATGGTGGCGTTGCTGTCATAGACCAGCTCCGGCACAATTTTATAATGCAGGGGCGAGGGATAGAGAAAAGTCTTCAGTCCCGCCAGCAGCGGCAGCAGAAGGCCGCCGGTCAGGCCAAAACAATGAAAGATCGGCAGGGCGTTAAAGACAATATCCGACGGATTAAAATCGACCCGGGCCGCAATCTGATACCGGTTAGCCTGCAGGTTGACATGACTGAGCGCCACCCCTTTGGGCGCCCCTTCGGAGCCTGAAGTGAACAACACCACTGCGGTATCGTCTGGATTTCTGTCCGGCACCAGCTGGCCATAGAAAAATCCCGGGAACCGGCTGGCTATCATGCCATATACCTTGGAGACCAGGCCAATTTCCTGCCTCAAGTCCTCCAGATAGACAACCTCCACCTGGGCCTCCAGTCCGTCAATTATCTCTTGCAGGCCGGCGACCGCGATGAAGCGGCGGCTGGTCAGAACTTTTGTAACTTGCGCCGCCGTACAGGCAACTTTGATATTGGCCAGCCCAGCCGAATAATTCAGCATCGCCGGCACCCGGCCATAAAGCTGCAGGGCAAAGAAGGTGACGACACAGCCGTTGGTATTGGGCAACATCACGCCGAGGGTTTCCCGGGCCACCGATCGCCGGGCCAGATGACGGCCGAGAACAAAACAGCTTAAGATCAGTTTGTTATAGGACATGGGATTGCGTTCCACATCCTCGAGAATGCCGTCATTGCCGCCGTGGGTCATCCGGCAATCGAGCAGGGACTGAAACAGGGTCTTTTGCCGGTCACTGGTCTGGAACATCATGTCTGACATCACGGTATAGAGCTTTTCGCCGAGAATGCGCCGCTTTTCCTTGCCGGTGAAGGTGGACGACAGGGTCATATCCACCGGTGGCAGAATGGTGATGGTGATTTTCGGGAACAGGCGAATGCGTAACTTGCCCTTCAGCCGCGAGAAGGGCGAGAACTGCGCCCCCTCAATCTTGATCGGCAGGATCGGCGCCCCCGACAGGTTGGCGATCGCCCCCGGCCCCTCATAGATTTTCATCAGCGAGCCTGTGACCGTCACCCGTCCCTCGGGGAAGATGACAACTTTGCGGCCTTTTTTCACCTCATCAATCATACTTTTCGCCGCCATGGGATTGCTGGGATCAAGGGGCAGCAGATTGATGAAGGCATAGGCTGGCTTCACCCACCATTTCTGGGCAATATAGGTATTAATGGCAAAGGTCATTTTATGGGGCAGGAAAGCCCCCAGCAAAGCCCCATCCAGATAAGAGGTATGGTTGGCAACAATCACGGTCTTTTTCCCGACCGCACGATAATGCTCTAGCCCATGAACCTCGACCCGATACAGCAGACGGAACAGGGTCCGGGTAATGGACCTCACAAGTTCCTCCGGCAGCAGTTTGCAGATATAGATCGCGACAAAAGCATTCATGATCGCCACGGTCAGGAAGACCTCGGGGATGGTAAAGCCGCTGCTGATCAGAAACGCACTGCCGCCGGCGGATACCGTCATGAACAGGGAATTGATGATGTTGGTACTGGCGATCATGCGCGAGCGTTCGGCCGGGGCGCTGCGCGACTGGACAATGGCATAGAGCGGCACGATATAAACCCCGCCACAAACCGCGATCAGCACCATATCCAGCAGAATCCGGATATTGCCCAGGTGGGACAGGAACTGACCGACATTCATCAGCTCAGCGCCATTGGCCCCGACGAAGTTCTGACTGGCAAAATAGATGTCGACACTGAACAGGGTCATCAGGATCGCCGCCCCCGGCACATAAACCGCGTGAATCTGGCCCTTGAGCAGCCGGTCACAGAGGTAAGACCCCAGGCCAATACCGATGGAGAAGGCGCAGTTGAACAGGGTCCCGACCCCCTCGTCCGCGCCGATAACCTCCCGGCTGAAGGTTGGAAACTGGGCCAGAAAGGTCAGGCCAAAAAACCAGAACCAGGAAATGCCCATGATCGACATGAATATCCGCCAGTCCTTGCGCGATTCTCCAACGATATGCAGGGTTTCCTGGATAATATTGAAATTGATTTTCAGGTCCCGGGCCACAGGAATGGTTTTCGGAATTGAGAAGCTGGCGACAAAACCGCCGATGGCCACCGTCAGCACGGTTACCGATATGATCACCGGACCACTGTCCGTCAGGATCAGGACTCCGCCGACAATCAGCCCCAGAATGATCGACAGAAAGGTGCCCATCTCAATCAGGGCATTGCCGCCGATCAGTTCATCACGGTGAAGATGTTCGGGCAGGATGCTGTATTTCAGGGGGCCGAAGAACGTCGACTGGGTACCCATCAGGAAAAGCGTCGCCATCATGACGGTGACATTCTCACTATAGAACCCGTAAGAGGCCAGCCCCATCAGCAGGATTTCGGCAAATTTAATTATCCTGATCAGGCGGGATTTCTCCAGCTTGTCCGACAATTGCCCGGCCAGGGACGAGAAAATAAAGAACGGCGCGATGAATATGCCGCCCGCTAGCGGTACGATCACCTGTACATTATCCCAGCCCTGATCAATGGCAATTTTATAGGTGATCAGGAAGACCAGGGCATTCTTGAACACATTGTCATTGAACGCCCCCAGGAATTGGGTGACAAACAACGGTGCAAACCGCCTGGTTTTCAGCAGATGAAACAAACTCCCGGACACAGATAGACCCCTCTTTTGTTTTTAAGAAAACAGTCTAAGGAGATTTAGGGCCACTAGGCAAGGATATTTATGTCTTTAAGACACTATCTTTGGATCTGGCTTGTCCTTGCAGGGCCGTTAAGCCGCCATGGGTTGAACGAGGGGAAAGACAAAGGAAACTTTTGTCCCAACAGCCATCTCGGACTCTAGCTCAATATGACCGCCATTTCGAACACACAGTTTTTTGGCAATCGGCAACCCCAGACCCATGCCCCCTGTCACTTTAGTGGTTATCTGCTCGCCAATGGTGAAGGGGTCAAGTTTACTTGATAATATATGATCCGGCAAGCCAGGCCCCGTATCAAAAATTTCAATGGTCACCGTCTCTTCATTAGCAACGATACTAACGCCGACAATATCTTCATCGAAAGAAAACCGGATCGCATTCTCTGCTATTTTATGGAAAGCAGAAACTATCTCCAGACCATCGGCAGTGATATAAATTTCCTGCTCTGGTATATTTTTAGTGAATTTTCTGTTCGACCTGTTTGCCAGGGAGTGAAAATATTCAACAAAATCCCCGTTAACCAGATCAACAATGTTGATCACCTCATGGGGGGACCCCTTATTGTCATTCTCCCCAACCAATTCCAGAATGCTATTTATCTTATCCAGAAGATCATGCCCCCCCTGTTTGATATAACCGACACTTTCGAGCAAATCCGGGTCCTGTGCCGTCATTTCAAGCACTTCAGAAAAACCGATAATATGATTGAGCGGGGTGCGTAATTCATGGGACATGTTGGACAGAAAACTAGTTTTGGCGTCATCGGCCTGTTGTGCCAAGTTCTTAGCCTTTTCCAGGGCGAGGTAATTGTTTTGCCGGGCTGTGATATCCTCTGTTATGCCTAAAATTCGATAAATCTCGCCATCTGAATTACGTATCGGGGAGAAGGAGGATGAATAGTATACGCTCTCGCCCTTAACCTTCATTTCATAATCAAAATGTTCAGAGCTACCCTGAAGAGATTTTTGCAATAATTCTTCAGTATTTTTTCTTTCTTGTGCCTTGCAAGACAAGTCCGGGTAATAGATGCCCTTGATATCATCTTCGGATGAGACCGACATCATTTTTAACCCGGCGGAATTCATCGACAATAATTTTCCATCCAGGTCAATTTCATGGATGCAAAGAGGAGACGCCTGAATGATATTATTGAGCTTGATATTCTGGTCAAGATATTGATTACGCTCTTCGGAAAAAAGAAACAACACCGCCAAAGCCCGCGCAGCTCTTTCAAGGAGACCCAAAACACACCGATTCACGGACTGGGCGGTCTCGGAATAAACCGCGATTGTTCCGAAGACTCTTCCCGTCCCCGATAATATGGGTAACGACCAACAGGACCCTAATCCGGACTCTGCCGCCAGATCTTTAAAATTAACCCAATGGGGATGGGTATTGATGTCATCGACCCCGACGAATGTTTTCTGGTGAGCCGCCGTCCCGCAGGACCCGACCGAGGGGCCAATTTCGATACCATTTATGGCCTTAAGGTAAGGTTCAGGTATCCCCATGGCAGATAAATGATGTAAATATTTACCCTTCTTCAACTGTAGCACGGATAATTTCAGCTTAGGGTCCAGATAAGTAAGTATTTTCAAGGTACTATGGACAGCCTCTGACAAACTTTTTCCCTGCAGGATCGCAAGAGTGGCCTCTTGCTGGGCCTCATTGAGGACACCCTCATACTTAACAGAGGTCACATCGGTTCTTATGGCAACATAACCCGATAATTTGCCCCATGCATCCCATTCGGGAGTTATGGTCGTATAGAGCCAATAAAGGGAGCCATCTTTTTTTCGGTTGCAAATTTCACCCTGCCATATTCTACCGGCACCAATTATTTTCCACATATCAATGAAGAATTCTTCTGAATGAGCGCTAGAATTTACAATGGCGTGGGTTTTACCCAGCAACTCTTTTTCAGAATATCCGGTTATTTCGCAAAATTTTGAATTTACTTTAACGATGATACCTTTGGCATCCGTATGGGCGACAATTGCATGATTATTCAGCGCATCATTAATATTAATGATGCTTGTCATACTGGGGGTTGGTATAGTGTCCATTATCTTTACACTCACAAAAATATAAAAAACAAAATAAACGCGTTACTAAAAAATCCGGTTACCTCAACGGGGCCTGTACCTGCTTAACTAGTCACAAGCTGCATCAGGTCAGCAATACTATCTCTCTGACCAATATTAAATTTGATGCGTAAATTTCCATTCTGGTTACCCTGGACGATAGCCCTGATCCCCGATGTCCAGTCTTTCGGTGTAAAGACTAATTCAGCCCCCGCGGCCACATCGGCATTAATGGCAAGAGCGGCGCCTGTCTGGCTGACGTTGGTTACTTTTCCGGACCGGACCCAGTCATCACATTCAACCTTGCATTCAAGAGCGGCTTCCGGTTCATGGCGTTTCGCAGTCCGCCGGTTAAAAGCTTCATACCCACGCAGCCCCCCCATAATTTCAATGACTTTTCCGGACAGCGAAACCGTCGCCTCCGACACACCAACTGACTCGTTGGCGACCTCTCGCGCCGTAGAAGTACTGCTGTTCGTTCTTTCAGCAACTTCTGAGACCTTGGTCGAAGATGTCCGTGTCGCCTGTGCGGCTTCCTGAACATTATTACTGATTTCCCGGGTGGCGGTCAGCTGTTCTTCCGCCGTTGCCGCGACAGCTTTTGATATCTCACCGGATTCAAGAATGACGGCACCGATACGTTCCACAGCCTCGGCCGTTTGAGCGGCCATTTCCTGAATAGTGGTGATTTGGCTATTAACCTGATCCGTCGCTTCGGCGGTCTGGCTGGCCAGGTTTTTAACCTCTGAGGCCACAACCGCAAAGCCCTTGCCCGCTTCCCCGGCCCGGGCCGCCTCAATGGTTGCATTCAGGGCCAGGAGGTTGGTCCGTGAGGCGATGTCCTTAATCATATTGGCAATATCGCCGATCTCTTCCGCTGCGGTCGCCAGCCCTTTGACAATTGTATTTGTTTTAGCGACCTCTTCTTCGGCTTTAATGGCCGCATTCCGGGAGGAATCAACCTGACGGTAAATTTCCTGGGCCGAGGCGGACATTTCTTCGACCGCCGCCGCACAGGATTCCACATTATTGGTGGCATCATTGGACAGCACAACCACCTCTCTCGCCTGATCGGTCACGGCCTTCAGGTTAACCGCCATCTCTTCTGATTTAGTACGCATGCCTTCACTGCTTTCCTGTACTATATCCACGGCAGACTTGACCTCCCGTTCCAGGTTATCGGCCAGGGCAATCATTTCATCCTTCCGGTTAACCTCAAGGTCAGCCATATGCTGTTGCACAACACTGATCGCTTTAGCTCCTCTTCTGAAGTCACCCATCATCCCCCGTTCAATGAAGACGCGGTAAAATTTTCCATCGGCGGTGTGTTCCAGAGTGGCACTTGATTCCCGAATAAATGCATCGGTCAGGTCATAAGCATGGTTTACCGCAGCGATGGTAGGCGACAGGTCGCCAAACTGATCCCAGTGAATGACACGTGCTGTCAAATCACCCTTGGCAACTTTACTCGCCACGTCCTTAATCTCGGCAAAGGCCAATTTGTAAAGATCGTTCTCCCGCCGCAGCTCTTCCAGTTCGCCCTCGAACGATGCTTCATTTGAGGCAGGATTGTTTTGTGATTTTCTAAGCATTTTAAACATGATTGTCCCTTTTTTAAGACCAAATTATTTCTGAGAATAGGATGACATAACAAGATAAGCGATGGTTTAACTCACGTTAAAACAGGAGCTATTTCCTCCTTGAAGTAGTTTGCCAGCTCTCGCAATTGTTCTTTCCTGAACTCATCCTGTTCCCTTAAAGCCGTTTGTTGAGTGACTTCTGAGGTCCGGATAAAACTATCCGTAATTTCATAGGCTTTGTTGACCGCGAATAGTGCCGGAGAAATTTTATCAAAGTCATCCATATGTTTTATCCTTGCCGACAGATCACCACCGGCAACTTTATTGGCTACATCCTCTATCTGGACAAAAGCCTTTCTATAAAGTGAATTTTCCCGGCTCAGTTGCTCCAGCTTGTTAACCAGAAATGAATAATCCAGCGACCCGTTAGTGTCCGTTTTTTCAGAAATCTGCATTATTTTCGCTCCGCAGGGCCCAGACAAATTCCGAATATGTTTGTCCTTTTTCTTCCAGCATATCCTGAAGAAAGGTAAAACTGGCGGCCATACCCGTTTTGGAATTAGGGTGCCTGTTCTCCTCGGTGATCAAAGACCGGTATATTGACGAAATGGCGGTGATTTCACCTTTATCCGGGGACCGTCGGTTTGAATGATAGCCAATGATTTTTCCTTGTTCATCAAAACTTGGGGTGACATGGGCAAAAACCCAGTAAAACTTCCCCGATTTGGACATATTTTTTACATAGGCAAAGATTTCTTCCCCCGCCTGAATGGTATCCCAGAGCAATTTAAAAATAGCCCGGGGCATATCGGGATGACGAATGATACTCTGAGGCTGATCAATGACATCCTGTGTTGACATTTCTGCTACCCGGCAGAAAACATCGTTAACGTAAGTCAACCTTCCCTGCAGGTCCGTTTTCGAGACAATGATTTCATCTTGTCCAAACAAGATCTCTTCATTGACGGGCGTGATAGAATGGAGTGTCATTATAAAAATTCCCTTTTTAAAATTTGCCCTGGATTAATCGACTCAATTTTTAAGATAAGTCCAGTGTATATGTTGAATGTCGCTATAAATTTTATTGACCACCATAATTTACCTTATGATCAAAATTAATAATTCAAAGTACATAGGCCGTTAGGATTAGTCCTAATGATATTTAATTAATATAAAGTAAAAAAAAACGTTTAAAAATGACAGTTTTATTAAGCTAAGCCTGATTTTGAGAACTATTATTACAATCTAATAATACAACCCAACCTAGGAACATTGACCTATGTCAATATAATTAGATAACACCCATAGTTTTTCCACCAAAGCACACTTAATAAGATTATAATCTTAGAAACTCACATTTATTACGAGCATTTCGATAAAATTTTATATTATAAAAAATCGAAACACTGTCCCGGCATAAAATATAAAACTGTTCTGAAAGACGATATAAAGTTGTCTATAGGGAATAGGGGGCAGGTTTTTTTCCTCCCGATCTAGATCATTTAACTTTTGAAAACGACCTTTTATAGAGCCATGAAGACATCATAGCGCGTCGACTTGCCCAGAATTTGATGGGACGGGGCCCGGATGCCGGCCATGGCATCGGCTTTCTGGGGCCATTTCAGGACAACCCGGTTGCTCGCGCACTGCAAAGCGACTTGCATCAGTTCAGTCGCATCGTCATCTGTACCGACGATTTCGCGAATCAAGCGCATCTCTTTTTTGACCAGGGCAGAATTCTTCCGCGGCGGATGCATGGGGTCGATCAGGACAACCTCAGGCGACAACGTCGGCAGTAACTCGGCAGAATCCCCCGGCAACAGAGTCATCCGGCTGATAACTTCAGCCAACTCTCCGCCGGCAGCAGAAGCCCGGGCCATACCCTCCGCCAGCAACTGGTGCATGCGGGCAGACCGTTCAATTAACGTCACCTCGGCCCCCAGGGACGCCAGCAGAAACGCATCCCGGCCCAGCCCCGCCGTGGCATCGACCACCCGGGTCACCTTACCCGCCTTCAGGCCAATGGCTTTAGGCAAAGCCTGCTTGCGGCCACCGCCAGACCGGTACCGGTGGCCAACGGCTCCGCCGATAAAATCAACAATAAGAGTATTCACGTCGTTCTGCATTAGGTCTTTGTCCTCTGAGGCGGTGACAGATGACACCTGAACCATAAAGGCCCTGCTCCTGCTGACCCAGTATAGTCACCCCTGAATCTGAAAACAACATCGTATCCCCACCGATACCCGGTGAAGTTAACATAGATTAAATATGAGAGAATGGTGCCGCTGGGAAGAATTGAACTTCCGACCTCGTCATTACCAATGACGCGCTCTACCACTGAGCTACAGCGGCCCTGTTGGAGGACCTGCAGGAGAAACCATTTTTAATCAACGGCAAATCATCTCCTGAATTGGCGCGGAAGATGCCACAGCTTTTCACAACTGGCAAGTCCTATTCCGGTTTTATTTGCGATTTAATAAATTTGCCCCTAAATTGACCATAATTCAGGTTATAAATCGAGGGCATCATGAACAAAAAAGACAACCATAAAGAAAAACAGGACCGGCTGGCACAGGCCCTCAGGGATAATTTACGCCGGCGCAAGCAACAAACTCCCGCCCCGGCTAAAACGACCAGCCCGCCGGACGAGGCCACTGACCAGGACAAGGAATAGCCCCATGACCCCGAACGCCCCAGTCAAGACTTGTGGCCCACCGCATTCTGGGGTACAAAAACACAGAGCGAAAAACACACTAAAAACCGCATAAAAAAGGATCTATAGTTATATGGCCATCATGTCGGATAAATGGATTAGGGAACAAGCCTTGGAAAACAGAATGATCGAGCCCTTTGAAGATCGCCAGCACCGGGACGGGGTGATCTCCTATGGCCTGTCCTCCTATGGCTATGACGCCCGGGTGTCCGGGGAATTCAAAATCTTTACCGATGTGGATTCGGTGACCGTTGATCCGAAAAACTTCGCGCCCCAGAGTTTTGTCGACCGGCCGGGAGATGTTTGCATCATTCCGCCCAACTCTTTTGCCCTGGCCCGAACCGTGGAATACTTCCGCATCCCCGAAGATGTGCTGGTAATCTGTCTCGGAAAATCGACCTATGCCCGCTGCGGCATCATCGTCAATGTCACGCCACTGGAGCCGGGCTGGGAAGGTCATGTGACCCTGGAATTTTCCAATACCACGCCCCTGCCTGCTAAAATCTATGCCAACGAAGGCGCGTGCCAGTTCCTGTTTTTTGAAGGAAATGAACCCTGCGAAGTGCCTTATAATGCCCGGGCCGGCAAATATATGCATCAAACCGGCGTCACCCTGCCCAAGCTATAACATCCCGTCCCCCTTGAGGGGGGAGAGCCAAGACCAACCTATAAAGAAACCAAGACCTATGGAAAAAATTGTCATCGAAGGCGGCTATAAGCTGGAAGGCCAGTTGCCCATCAGCGGGGCCAAGAATGCAGCCCTGCCCCTGATGTGTGCCGGGCTGCTGACAAGCGGTGGCCTGACCCTTCATAACCTGCCCCACCTGGCCGATATCAAGACCCTGGCCAGCCTGCTGACAGAGCTCGGCGGCAGCCTCAGCTATCAGGACGAAGGCTGGGACATCGGCAGCGGCCAGACCGTGACCATTGCCGTCGACAGCATCACCAGCACGACAGCGCCCTATGACATGGTCCGTAAAATGCGGGCCTCAATTCTGGTTCTCGGGCCACTGTTGGCGCGTGAAGGCGAGGCGATTGTCTCCCTGCCCGGCGGCTGTGCCATTGGCAACCGGCCCATCGACCTGCACCTGAAGGCCTTTGAAGCCATCGGCGCGACCATTGAACTGAAAGACGGTTATGTCAGGGCCGCGGGCAAACTCATCGGCGGCACGGTGCATTTTCCCATCGTCTCGGTCGGGGCGACGGAAAATATTCTGATGGCCGCCTGCCTGGCCGACGGCACCACCCATATTGAGAATGCGGCCAAGGAACCGGAAATCGGCGACCTGGCCAACTGCCTGGTGGCCATGGGGGCACAAATCTCCGGCATTGGCACCTCACACCTGACTGTCACTGGGGTGCCCGAGCTGCACGCGGCCGAATATACCGTCATGCCTGATAGAATCGAAGCCGGCAGCTATGCCATTGCCGCCGCCATGACCGGCGGCGAACTGGAACTTCTGGGTGGCAACCTGCCTGCTGTCATGACCGGCACCCTGGATATCCTGAAAGAAGCCGGCCTGGTGTTCACTGAGACCGACCGGGGCCTACTCGCCCGCCTGGGCAGCCCGAAGATCAAGGGCATAAATGCCGTGACCCAGCCCTTCCCGGGCTTTCCTACCGACATGCAGGCCCAGTTGATGGCCATGATGACTCTCTGCGACGGGGCCTCGGTGATCACAGAAACCATTTTTGAAAACCGGTTCATGCATGTGCCGGAACTGTGCCGCATGGGCGCGGATATTACCGTCAATGGCTCCACCGCCACCGTCCGGGGCATCGGCCGGTTGTTGGGAGCACCGGTGATGGCCACCGACCTTAGGGCCTCCATGTCGCTGGTGCTGGCCGGCCTGACCGCAGACGGCATTACCGAGGTTAACCGGATTTATCATCTGGACCGGGGCTATGAACGTCTGGTACAAAAGCTGGAGTCATGCGGCGCGAAAATATCCCGCCAGAAAGCAGACCTCATTTAACGTCAAAGGACATATCGTGGAAAAGTTGAAGCTCAGGGCCGAAGACATCGAAGACCTTACCATCCTGTCCGCCTATCTTCAGGATGCGATCACCATGATGGGCGACATCGTCTACCAAAGCGAAAGCCGCCGCTTTGTCATGATGCTGAATCGCTATGTCTGGGAAAACCGCTGCCCGGAAACCGGTACCGTTCTCCCGAACATGGGCGCCCCCTGCAGCCGAATCCGCACCGGCCTTTATTTTGATGATGTGCTCAGAATCACCAGCCAGAATATTTCAACCTCCCTGAAGGAACACCCCCTGGAACTACTGGCCATCGAATCCTGGCAACGGGATGACGAGACCTTCCATACCGACTTCATCTTCTCCGGTGAGGGTGTGATCCGCCTCGAATGCGAAATGATTTCGGTCCATATGGAGGACATTGGCGCGGCCTGGCCCGCTAAATGCCACCCTAAACATGAAATTCTTAACGCTCTTCAGTCGGATAGTACTGGATAGTTCCCCCACAATCCCGTACAACGGGGCGATTTTGTGAATAGCAGGAGTGTAGTAAGGTGTCTTCCATCGAACCCATGATCATGGCACTGCCCAAGGGCCGTATCCTTAAAGAGGTCATGCCCATCATTCGCGGGGCCGGAATTATCCCGGAACCGGATTTTGACGATCCCAAATCCCGCAAGCTAACCTTCGACACCAATCATCCCCTTCTCAAGATTATCCGGGTCAGGAGTTTTGATGTGGCGACCTTTGTCGCCTTTGGGGCGGCCCATCTGGGTGTCGCTGGCAATGACGTGTTGCTGGAATTCGATTATCCGGAAATATATGCCCCTCTGGACCTGGATATTGGCCATTGCCGGGTCTCTGTGGCCGAATTAAAATCTTTAAGCATTGGCGACGACCCCAGCCGCTGGAGCCACGTTCGGGTTGCCACCAAATACCCGAACCTAACCCGCAAGCATTTTGCCAAGCGCGGCGTGCAGGCGGAATGCATCAAGCTGAATGGCGCCATGGAACTGGCCCCGAGCCTCGGCCTGTGCCGCCGTATTGTCGACCTGGTCAGCACCGGGGCCACCCTCAAGGCCAATGGTCTGGTGGAGATTGAGAAAATCATAGATATTACCTCACGCTTCATCGTCAACCGTACGGCCTTTAAAACCCGTAACGATGAAATCAGCGAGATATTGCACAATATCGGCGCCCGCAAAGACTTGAAGTGAAAACTTGAAGTGAAGATCTGAAGTAATGACTTGAAGTAAAAACGTGAAGTGATGTTTTCATGGTAACAACCTTAAATTTTACTGACCCTGAATTTGACCGGGACTTTAAAACCTTTCTTGCCGCCCGTGAGCAGTCGGATAGTGATGTGTCCCACGTGGTGCGCGACATTCTGAAGGATGTGCGTGAGCGCGGTGATGACGCCATTATCGACTATACCAGCCGTTTTGACCGACTTGACCTGACGGCGGACACCATGCGGGTCAGTGACCAGGAACTGGCCGCTGCCAAATCCCACTGTGCCCCCGATGTGCTTCAGGCGTTAAAATTTGCCGCTGACCGTATCGAAAGCTTTCACCGCCGTCACCTGCCCCAAGATGACAGCTATACCGACGACCAGGGAGTCACGTTGGACGCGCGCTGGACAGCGGTTTCCTCGGCTGGACTCTATGTCCCCGGCGGCAAGGCGGTTTACCCGTCCTCTGTCCTGATGAATGCCATTCCGGCCAAATGCGCCGGCGTTGAGCGAATCGTCATGGTGGTTCCGGCTCCGGACGGCATCCTCAATCCGCTGGTTCTGGCCGCCGCTGAACTGTCCGGCATCACCGAAATATATAAAATCGGCGGGGCCCAGGCCATCGCCGCCTTGGCCTACGGCACAGCAACAATCGTCCCCGTTGACGTGATCACCGGCCCCGGCAATGCCTATGTCGCTGCCGCCAAACGCGAAGTTTACGGCACCGTCGGCATTGACATGATCGCTGGCCCTTCAGAAATTCTCGTGGTCGCCGATGGCCAGAACAATCCGCGCTGGATCGCCATGGATCTGTTGTCCCAGGCCGAGCATGACGAAGTTGCCCAGGCCATCCTGATTACCGATGACGCGGCATTTGCCACCGCAACCTGTCAGGCGGTGGAAGACCACCTGAAGACCCTGCCCCGGACGGACATTGCCCGCACCAGCTGGCAGGACCATGGCGCCGTGATCCTGGTCGATGATCTTGCGCAAGGCATCCCGCTGGTCAATCACCTGGCCCCAGAGCACCTGGAGCTGGCCATTGACGCGCCCCGGGACTATGCCAAGCACATCCGCAATGCCGGCTCGATCTTTCTCGGGCGTCATACCCCTGAGGCCATCGGCGATTATGTGGCCGGGCCTAACCATGTGCTGCCGACCGCCAGAAGTGCCCGTTTTTCATCTGGTTTAAGTGTTCTTAATTTTATGAAAAGGAATACCCTGATAGAATGCAGCAGGGACAGCCTGGCCGCAATTGGTCCGGCAGCCATGATCCTGGCCGAAGAGGAAGGCCTACAGGCCCATGCCCGATCCATTGGGATCAGACTGGATAATGATCCTGAGAAATAGGACTGTATTCTAATCCCAATGGATCAGATAAAATAAAGTGCCATTGGGATCAGACTGGATAATGATCCTGAAGAATAAGACTGTATTATAAGGAAGTGCACATTATAAACCAACGAACGGGGAAACAATGAGCGACGCAGCCAGCACCTACCGGATCTGCAATATCGAACTGGATGAAAAATCCATCATCCGCCGTAATGCGGATATTGATCACGAACGCCGTGTCGCTATCTTTGACCTTTTGGAAGACAACAGCTATCAGCCTCTGGGCAACCTGCCAGGTAATTATCCGGGGCCTTTCCGGCTTGTTCTCCGCATGGAAGACAACCGCCTGGCCATGGATATCTATTCCGCTGAAGACCTGAGCCAGGACAGCAAACTCAGCATCATTGTCATGCCCCTGACCCTGCTGCGCAGAACCATAAAAGACTATTTCCATATCTGTGACAGCTATTTTACCGCCATCAAAAGTGCCAGCCCTCGGCAGATTGAAACCATCGACATGGCCCGGCGCAGCCTGCATGATGAAGGCTCCGAAATATTGCAGGATAAACTTGGCGACAAGGTAAAAATGGATTTTCAGACCGCCCGCCGCCTGTTCACCCTCATATGCGTCCTCCAGATCAGGTGATCTTGATATGGCCAATATCATCATCCCTGCCCCCTTTGACAGCGACGCTCCGCCAGGTGCCCTTGAGATGCCTCACAGCGTCTTGTTCATGTGTAATTTCAATGCCATCCGCTCGCCCATGGCGGAAGCCCTGACCAAATTTTACTGCGGCCACCAGATTTTCACCGACAGCGTCGGCATCCGGGCCGAAGACGATCACGCCAACCCCTTTGCCATCGCCGTCTTGGAAGAAGTCGGCCTGGATATATCCCCTCATACCCCGAAAAAATTTGAAGACCTGATGGACAATTCCTTTGACCTGGTGGTGACCTTAAGTCCGGAAGCCCAGCATAAAGCCATTGACCTGACCCGGACACTGGATTGTCAGATTGAATATTGGCCCACCCTGGATCCGACCGCCGTTTCAGGCAACCGGGAGAATATTATCGCGGCCTTTCGCCAGACCCGCGATATGCTGACAGAGCGGATCAAACGCCGTTTTGATGTGGGTTATTTCCCAACCGTTTAGACAGTCCTCAATCAATCCCTGTGTATAAAAGTAAAAAACACTTGAAAAGTCTGCAATTTTGGCTATTTATCTGCCGATAGAATTTTTAATAAGGAGCCATCATGGCGAAAGAAGAACTGCTGGAAATGCGGGGCACGGTTACTGAATTGCTGCCCAACGCCATGTTCCGTGTCAAACTCGAAAATGATCATGAAATTCTTGGTCACACTGCTGGCAAGATGCGCAAAAACCGCATCCGGGTCCTGGTTGGTGATGAAGTATTGGTCGAAATGACCCCTTACGACCTGTCAAAAGGCCGCATTACATACCGCTTTAAATAAGTGACGCGCTTTTTTTATCAGATACTGATTCCGACGGCTCCGGCCGGCTCGGGATCATTGGTGTTGCCCCGATGACAGCTACCAAGCTTCATAAGCGCGACCTGATCCTGGCCTCGGCATCGCCCCGCCGGCAGGAGCTTCTGGCCCAGGTGGGAATCACCCCGGATCAAATCATTCCGGCGGATATCGATGAAACCCCGCTGGCCCATGAGTTGCCCCGCCCATTAGCCGAACGTCTAGCTGTGGAAAAAGCCGCTGCCGTTCGCCGGACCCATGGGCAAAGTTATATCCTGGCCTCCGACACCATTGTCGCGTTGGGTAAACGAATCCTCGGCAAGGCCGCAACACCGGCCGAGGCTCATACATACCTCAGCCTGCTGTCCGGACGCCGGCACCGGGTCTACACCGGCATCGCCCTGATCACCCCCGACGGCAAGCAGGTCTCCCGGGTTGTCGCCACCACCGTCATCTTCAAACGATTGTCCGCGGCCGATCTTGAGAGCTATCTCAGCCATGATGAATGGCAGGGCAAGGCCGGGGCCTATGCCATCCAGGGCTTTGCGGCCCGCTTTATCAAGGGCATCAACGGCTCCTACAGCAATGTGGTCGGCCTGCCTTTGTTCGAAACCACCAACATGCTGCAAGGAAATGGCTATGTCATCTGAGATTCTGATTAATTCGGCCATCGGCGAAACCCGCCTCGCCCATATGGAACAGGGACAACCGGTTGAAATCCGCCTGTTCCGGGACCATGAGCCCAGCCTGACCGGCGCGATCTATTATGGCCGCGTTACCTCCCTGAGCTCTGAATTTCAAGCGGCCTTCATTGATCTGGGCAATGGCCTGACCGGATTTCTGCCGCTGAACCTGCTGCCCAAACGTCCCGGTGGTAAACCGAAGGACCTGACCGGCCTGCTGACTGAAGGCCAGAAGATCATCGTTCAGGTGACCGCCGATGCCACCGGCGACAAATCGGTGAAACTGACCGGCCGGATCGAAGTGGTCAGTTCCGCCCTGATCCTGCATCCCTTCCGCGAAGGCGCCTTTATATCCAGCCGAATCAAAAACCCGGATCGCCGTGAAGCGTTAAAAAGCTTTGCCAGCACCCTTAACCTGAGAGGCATGGGCCTGACGCTGCGGACAGAAGCCCAGAGCCTGACCAATGATGAGATTAAAAAGACCGCCCAGCACCTGATCCGTCACTGGCTTCAGGCGGTGGACAACCGGGACCGGAAGAAGGTTCCCTTCCTGCTGTCTCAGGGGCCGGAGAGCCTGCTGCAGATCCTCAGGGAATTTGGCAGCACCAAACATGACAAGATGATTTTTGACCGGCCCGCCGCCCTGAAGAACGCCCAAGGCTGGGCCCGGGAATTTGCCCCCGACCTGCTCAGCCGCATGGAACTGCATCCGGGCAAAACGCCCCTGTTTGAGCATTACGGGGTTGAGGAAGACCTGGACCGCCTGTTTGACAAAAAGATCCCCCTGCCCTCTGGCGCCTGGATCACCATCGAACAGACCGAAGCCATGGTCACCGTTGATGTCAATATGGGCAATGCCCGGCTGAGCAATGACCCCATGAAACAGCGGCTGAACATAAATTTCTCCGCCGCCCGGGAGATTTTCCGCCAGATTCGCCTGCGCGGCATCAGCGGCCTGATCGTCATCGACTTCATCAATATTTCTGGCAAATCAATCGTCACCAACCTGCTGGCGGTGATCGACAACCTGATTCAGGAGGACCCGGTTCAGGTCCAGCGCAGTAACCTGTCGGCCTTTGGCCTGCTGGAACTGGCGCGCAAGGGTGGGCCCCGTCCCCTGGGTCGGCAGATGCTGGCCGCCACGGCCCCCCAAGCGACCATTGAGACCGCGGCCCTGGCCCTATTGCGTCAGGCGGAACGGGACGCAGCGGCGAAACCCGGCATCCCGCTGATCGTGAGTGCGTCTCCCCAGGTCACCACCTGGCTGAAGACCCAGCCCCAGCTGTTGACCGCCTTTACCCGGCGCACGGGCAGCAAACTCGACCTGAAAGAGACCTGAGCCATGACAGCGACCTCCCCCACGTCCCTTTGCCCAATTTGTGAGAAAAAACCGGAAGCGGCCAAATATCGGCCCTTCTGTTCTGCCCGCTGTGCTGATGTAGATCTGGGCCGGTGGCTCAAAGGGAATTACGTGATTCCCGGCGAGAAAGCGGATGTGCCGGAGCAAGGCCAGGACGAGATAGAGTAAACACTTGATTAGTGGTAGAAAACAGCGGTTTTCAGCCCGACCGTATTTTTTTTAAACGAGTGCTGGACAGACCCCGACTTTTTTTCTATAACCCACCCAGCCATTCAGGTGGCCCCCTATACAGACCCCGATGCCCGGGTAGCTCAGGGGTAGAGCAGCGGATTGAAAATCCGCGTGTCGGTGGTTCAAATCCGCCCCCGGGCACCACTACTTTTTCCTCACATAACAGATAGTTAGCCTGATAAATCAGACCCGTGTATTTATGCGTATTTTCCGCTAGGTAGCACGGTGAAGAAATCGATGCAGCAGATGCGCCCCATAGAGGGATTAATGATTTTTGTCTGTTGCTGGTTTCGTTAGCTGCCTTTCGATAATGATATTACGGAACCTTTCCCCTCCCAATCATCCGGATCATCGCCTCGGCAGAAATGAGTGACATACCCCCGCTTACAGTCATGCAGCATTGTGATTACTACTTATGATTTCATGTCGTAACTTTTAATTAACAATGCGTGTAGTAAAGTCGCTTTAAGAACTGGTCATAATAATTGGGGGATATTATACGGATGCTAAAGGTCGGAAAATCATCAGAAGCCTTGTCTCAGCATGAACAAGATCAATCAGACATTAAGAATACGATAAAGGACCGCTCTCATAAGCGCGGCTCACTGCGCTTTGGGGGGATTGCTCTGGCGCTGTTACCCCTGTCTGCCTGTGGCGGTGGCGGTAGCAGCAGCCCAACGGGGTCGACGACACCTCCCCCACCTCCAACACCGGATTTTACCGAAGACCCGACCAATGTCTTTATCGCACGGGATGATAATGACCGGACGCTGGACCAGGCTACGGCGACCGCTGACCTGACGGTGACTGGTAAAGCGGGCAATGATAGCATCACAACCGGTTCCGGTGCCGATACGATACTGGGTGGCGCAGGCAATGACACGATCACCTCTGGCGACGGTGCTGACATGATCCGGGGCGGCGAAGGTAATGATACCATTACAGCTGGCGACGGCGACGATGTTATCGTCGTGGTCGGCACCACGACTGCCGGTCAATATACCGATGCTGCAATTACCAATCCGGCTAGTTCAGGTGTGGATCTGAGCAGTCTGATCACATTGGCGGACCTCAATGACCGGACGATCAGTGAAGTGGTCAGCGGTGAGACTATTGACGGCGGCGCGGGTAATAATACGCTTTATATTTACGGCACAGTTGATCTGACCGGCGTGACGCTGACCAATGTGACGAGGTTGATCGTTAATTCCGACGTCACCCTGACTGCGGCTCAGATCATCCAGTTCACCAGCATCGACGGCGACGGGAATTCGGTGATCAACATTGTTGTGCCTGAGGGGTCCGGTGAAGTGATCCTCGACCTGAGTGCTATTGATGTCAGTGACATTGGCGCCATCAACATTCAGGGCAATATTACCATTCGGATCAACACACTTGAGGATGTTGCAGGCATTGCCCAGATTACCGTCAATGATAGCGGATCGCTTAAGCTCGTGGTCAGTGGTTCTGACACGCCAACCACCATCAGGCTTCAGGATATTGCAGAATCATTCGCGCAGGTGGATACGATCGACCTTGGGGATCAGGTGACGTTAAATGTTGAAACTGCCGAGGCTATCATATCAGTTGACCTCACCAGCATTACCGGCAGCGGCGAGGTTAACCCCCTTGGTTCAATCGAGGCGTCAGATATGCTGAACACCCTGGATCTGGGGGACCAGCTAAACATTATACCGGCAGCGCTGAGTACATTAGAAAACGCCCCGCTGATCATTACTGTGGATGATCTGCTTGCTCGGGCAACAGGGATCGAAGGGGATGTCCTGACAATCCAGAATCTTATCCTGACCGGTGAGGGCAGCCTGGTGGAGAATGGTGACAATAGCTGGACCTATACGCCCGTTGCCAATTCATATGGCACTGTGTCTCTGTCTTATGACGTATCTGACGGCACCCAAACCGCAGCGGCTTCGACAGACCTGACGATTGATGAAATCACCTACACCATTCCTTATGGTGACTTTGAAGGAACTGTGCTGCATTTCAACGATCCGCTGTTGCCGTTCCAATCGAATATACTGGGCTTTATGAATCGGAATACTGGTGGTTATGTTGATGGTGTTATGAGTGTTCCCCATATCAACATTATCCCTGTTTGGCAGGAATACTCGGGGTTGGGTGTCAGGATTGGCAGTCCGGAATCGATTGATACTCTGCACCCTGATCTTGCGGGCACATATTTGCAGGAATTATATTCATCCTATGATCCAAATATAGTATATTCGGATACTAATTATCATGGCACAGCCACAGCGGGGATTATTTCAGCGGTTGCCGATAATGGAATTGGTCTTGTAGGCATTGCCTATGGTGCAACCATAACATCTTTGCCCGATTATGAACATGATGATTTGTTCGATGTTATTACCAACTCTACCGGAACTGCTGCTTATAGTTTTTTCCACGAAGGCTATATAACGACAGCAAATATTTATGCACTTGCAGCCAATACAGGACGTGAGGAGTTGGGAACTATTCATGTGATTTCAGTGGGAAATGGGGCTGCTAATGACCATTCAACAGAAGCATCAGCTTTCAATAATTTATTTGAACTCATGCCTGTTGGCTTAATAGACTCAGGTGGGTCCACTGGTTTCACAGACTTTGGTTCAGGTGTGCATATCTCAGCACCCGTGTCCACCCTTGAACAAGGTTCTCGTGCAATAACGTTAGATAGGGTGGGTGATTTAGGACTTGTATCAATAGCAGGAAATGTACCGGAACATAGATCCTTTGATCCCGTTGATTTTTTTCCACATTTTGAAGATTTGGGTTTTAAACTTAGTGACCTGGGTTTGGATACTGGCGATTTTACAACACTTGGCGGGTCATCCGGATCTACCCCAGTGGTTGCGGGAGCCGTCGCTCTGGTCCTTGAAGCCAGCGGCAATAATATTTTCGACTCCACAGGCTTGGGCTGGCGTGACGTTCAGGAAATATTAGCTTTATCTGCTCGGCACATAGGGAGTGATATTGGTGCTGAACAACTATTTTCTGATGAGCATCATGGCTGGTCAGTTAATGGTGCCGATAATTTTAATGGCGGCGGAATGCATTTTTCACCAGATTACGGCTTTGGTATGTTGGATGTTCATGCCGCCGTGCGTTTGGCAGAAACATGGACACTCCAACATACTTCAACTAACCTGATTATTGAAGATATAACCGTTAGCACCGCTGACGTGATTACTTATGGTACGGCGGTTGAACTAAGTGTCGATATGACGGGCAATCCTGATCTTGAACTGGATGTTGTCACGCTCGATCTTGCTTTCACCCATGACAATTGGAGTGAATTGGTCATTACCCTCATTTCACCGGATGGCACAGAATCGATCGTCTTTGACACCCCGGGTTTGACCGCCGGTAATACAAATTCTAATGAAATGAATGGCGAACTCATCTGGACGGTTTTATCGCGTCAGTTCTGGGGCGAAAACAGCCAGGGCGTCTGGACGATCCGTATTGAGGATGTGGTGGATAATGGCAACAGTGGTTCTGTCGGCAGTATAACGGTCAACTTCCAGGGCGATCTGGCAACTGACGATGATACCTATTTCTTCACCGATGAC
>NVTE01000004.1 GCA_002401455.1 Alphaproteobacteria bacterium | reverse complement strand
TCAGCGACGGGGTCAAAGCCACGGAACCGGATGTGATTCAGGGCTTTGTCGCCATCGGGGACAATTGCAAAACCAATGCCGACTTTGAACTGAAGCTGTATTTGATCCGCAAACAGCTGTCCAACATCACCTTTGATATGGCCGAAGACACCAGCTATTATTATGGCTGTAGCTGCTCAAGCCGAACCCTGCTTTATAAAGGTATGCTGCTCGCCACCCAAGTCGGCATCTATTATACCGACCTGACCGATGAGCGCATGGTCTCGGCCCTCGCCCTGGTCCATCAGCGCTTCTCCACCAATACGTTCCCGACCTGGAGCCTGGCCCAGCCGTTCCGCATGGTCTGCCACAACGGCGAGATCAACACCGTCCGCGGCAACGTCAACTGGATGGCCGCCCGCCGCTTCAGCATGGAATCCTCGGTCATTGGCCAGGATCTGGAAAAACTATGGCCGCTGATCCCCGAAGGCATTTCTGACACCGCAAGCTTTGACAATGCGCTCGAACTGCTGGTCGCCGGCGGCTATAGCATTGTCCATGCCATGATGATGCTGATCCCCGAAGCCTGGGCCGGCAATCCGCTGATGGATGAGAAACGCCGGGCCTTTTATGAATATCACGCCGCCCTGATGGAGCCTTGGGACGGTCCGGCCGCCATGGCCTTCACCGACGGCACCCTGATCGGCGCGACCCTTGACCGTAACGGCCTGCGTCCGGCGCGGTATCTGGTGACCGATGATGACATGGTGGTTCTAGCCTCCGAAATGGGTGTGCTGCCGATCCCGGAAAACAAGATTGTCCAGAAATGGCGTCTGCAGCCCGGCAAGATGCTGCTGATCGACACTAAACAAGGCCGGATCATCAGTGATGATGAAATCAAGGCGGAACTGACCGGTGCCCATGACTATGAAGCTATTCTCGCCCGAACCCAGATCAAACTGGAAGACCTGCCGGCGGAATTTGCCCCGCACCATGACACCGATGTGCCCCTGCTGAAACGTCAGCAGGCCTTTGGGTATACCCAGGAAGACATCAAGCTGCTGTTCCCGCCCATGACCACCAGTGGTCAGGAAGCGCTAGGCTCCATGGGCACCGATACCCCGATCTCGGCCCTGTCCAATAAGTCAAAGCTGCTCTATAGCTATTTCAAGCAGAATTTTGCTCAGGTGACCAACCCGCCCATCGACCCGATCCGGGAAGAAGCGGTGATGTCACTGGTGTCCTTCATTGGTCCCCGGCCCAACCTGCTGGACCTGGAAGGGGTTGGCACCCATAAACGACTCGAAGTCCGTCAGCCGATCCTGAGCAATGAAGATCTGGAAAAAATCCGAACCATTGGTGATATTCCGGACAATAATTTCAGAACCGTCACCATCGATGTGACCTATGACGCGGCCCAGGGCATCAAGGGCATGGACAATGCCATTGACAGCATCTGCCTGCTGGCCGAGGTTGCCGTGATCGAGGGSGAYAATATCATCATCCTGTCSGAYCGGGGCGTCAGTGACGAGCGGATCGCCATTCCGGCCCTGCTGGCCACCTCTGCGGTCCATCATTACCTGATCCGCAAGGGGCTTCGGACCTCTGTCGGGCTGGTGGTTGAAACCGGGGAGGCCCGCGAGGTCCATCATTTCTGTGTGCTTGCCGGTTATGGTGCCGAAGCAATCAACCCCTATCTGGCGTTTGAGACCATCTCGGCTCTGGCCCCGGATATGGACGAAGACGTCACCCCGCTGGTCGCCCGCATGCGCTATACCAAAGCCATCGACAAAGGCATCCTGAAGGTCATGTCCAAGATGGGCATCTCCACCTATCAGTCCTATTGTGGGGCCCAGATTTTTGACGCGGTTGGCCTGAACAGCGCCTTCATCGAGAAATATTTCACCAATACCCAAAGTTCTATTGAGGGTGTTGGCCTGAAGGAAATTTCCCGGGAAACCATCATGCGCCACGACCAGGCCTTCACTGACAGCCTGGTCTATAACAACGCCCTTGATGTGGGCGGCGAATATGCCATCCGCCTGCGCGGGGAAGATCATATGTGGACCGCTGAAACGGTCACCAGCCTCCAGCATGCCGTACGCGGCAACAGCCAGGAGCAATATGATATCTTTGCCCGCGAGATCAATGAACAGTCAGAACGTCTGCTGACCCCCCGGGGCATGTTTGAGATTAAACTGGCTGACAGCCCGATCTCCCTGGATGAAGTGGAACCCGCCACCGAGATCGTCAAACGTTTCGTCACCGGCGCCATGTCTTTTGGCTCCATCAGCCGTGAAGCCCATACCAACCTTGCCATCGCCATGAACCGCATCGGCGGCAAGTCCAACACTGGTGAAGGCGGCGAAGAACCCGATCGTTTCACCCCGGACCGCAACGGCGACCTGCGCCGCAGTGCCATCAAACAGGTGGCCTCGGGCCGCTTTGGCGTGACCACGGAATATCTGGTCAATGCGGACGAGATTCAGATCAAGATGGCTCAGGGCGCGAAACCCGGTGAAGGCGGCCAGCTGCCCGGCCATAAGGTTGATGCGGTGATTGCCAAGGTGCGTCACTCCACCCCCGGTGTGGCGCTGATTTCACCGCCGCCTCATCATGACATCTATTCGATCGAGGATCTGGCCCAGCTGATCTATGACCTGAAGAATGTTCAGCCAAAAGCCCGGATCAGCGTCAAGCTGGTCTCGGAAATCGGTGTCGGCACCGTCGCCGCCGGGGTTTCCAAGGCCAAGGCCGACCATGTGACCATCTCCGGGTATGACGGCGGCACCGGCGCCAGCCCGCTGACCAGCATCAAGAATGCCGGCTCACCCTGGGAAATGGGCCTGGCCGAAACCCAGCAGACCCTGGTGCTCAATAAACTGCGCGACCGGATCAGCCTGCAGGTTGACGGCGGCCTGAAGACCGGCCGGGACGTGATCATTGGCGCCCTGCTCGGGGCCGATGAGTTTGGCTTTGCCACCGCCCCGCTGATCGCCAGCGGCTGTATCATGATGCGCAAATGCCATCTCAATACCTGCCCCGTGGGTGTGGCTACACAGGACCCGGTCCTGCGCCGTAAATTCAAGGGCAAGCCCGAACATGTGGTCAATTATTTCTTCTTTGTCGCCGAAGAAGTCCGGAAGATCATGGCCGACATGGGGGTGCGTAACATGAACGAGATCATCGGCCAGTCGGACCGGCTCAGCAAGAATACCGCGATCCGCCACTGGAAAGCCGATGGCCTGGATTTCAGCAACCTGTTCCATATGCCGGACCCGGGCGAAGGCTGTGATATCTACAACACCACCAGCCAACAGCATGACCTGGACGAGATTCTCGACCGCAAACTTCTGGATCAGGCCTCTGAGGCGCTGGAGAACAAAACTCCGGTGATCATTGAGGAAAAAATCAACAGCACCAACCGCTCCTGCGGCGCGATGTTGTCCGGTCGTGTGGCGGAGAAATACGGCTATGCCGGTCTGCCTGAGGGCACCATCCATGTGAAACTGAGCGGCACCGCCGGTCAGAGCTTTGGGACCTTTGTCTCCAAAGGCATCACCCTGGAGCTGTCCGGTGAAGGCAATGATTATGTGGGCAAGGGCCTGAGCGGCGGCCGTCTGGTGATCTATCCCCCGGCCGACAGCAAGATCGACCCGGAAAACAGCATCATCGTCGGCAATACCGTGCTCTACGGTGCCATCAGCGGCGAATGTTATTTCCGCGGTGTCGCTGGCGAACGCTTTGCGGTTCGAAATTCAGGTGCCATCGCGGTTGTCGAGGGTGTCGGCGATCACGGCTGTGAATATATGACCGGCGGCTGTGTCGTGGTCATCGGCGAAACCGGCCGCAATTTTGCCGCTGGCATGAGCGGTGGCATCGCCTACGTCCTGGATGAGGCCGGTGATTTTGAAAAACGCTGTAATCTGGCCATGGTCGAGCTTGAGCCCATGCCCGAAGAAGATGCCATGGCCCGCAAACACCAATCCGGTGAGCTGGAAAGTCATGGCCGGGTTGATGTGCTGCGCAATAATATGTCCGGCAATGATGTGGAACGGCTGGTGACTCTGCTGGAAAACCATGTGCGTCTTACCGGCAGTGTCCGCGCCCAGGCCATTCTGGATGATCAGGAGCATTACCTGCCGAAATTCGTCAAGGTCATGCCGGTGGAATATCGCCGGGCGTTACAGGAAATGGCCCCGACCCAAACTGTACTGTCCGCCTATACCGGTCAAACGTTGAATTAAGCCACGACCAGTGCAAAGTTAATTAAAAGGAACTGAAAATGGGAAAACCTACTGGATTTATGGAATTTACCCGTCAGGAACGGACCTATGCCCCTGCGGGCGACCGGGTGCGTCATTATGATGAATTTACCAATCCCCTGCGCGATGCCCGGGTCTCAGAGCAGGGCGGCCGCTGCATGGACTGTGGCATTCCTTTCTGTCACACCGGCTGCCCGGTCAATAATATGATTCCCGACTGGAACGACCTGGTCTGGAAGGAAGACTGGCAGGGCGCGCTCGATACCCTGCATTCGACCAATAACTTCCCGGAATTTACCGGACGCATCTGCCCTGCCCCCTGCGAGGCGGCCTGTACGCTGAACCTTGATGATCAACCCGTGACCATCAAGACCATCGAATGTGCCATCGTCGACAAGGGCTGGGAAAACGGCTGGATCACGCCGCTGCTGGCCCCGAAGAAAACCGGCAAGAAAGTTGCCGTCGTCGGCTCCGGACCGGCCGGTCTCGCCGCTGCCCAGCAATTGGCTCGGGCCGGACATGATGTTGCGGTCTATGAGAAAGGACGCCGGGCCGGTGGCCTGCTGCGCTACGGTATTCCTGACTTCAAGATGGCCAAAACCCTGATCGACCGCCGGGTTCAGCAGATGGAACAGGAAGGCGTGACCTTCTGGACCAGCATGGAAGTGGGCAAGGATATCCCRGCCCAGCGGCTGGTGGAACATTATGACGCGATCGTGCTCRCYGGSGGCTCTGAACAGCCCCGCGACCTGSCRATCCCCGGCCGSGAYYTGGACGGRGTGCATTTCGCCATGGATTTCCTGATYCARCAGAATCARCGCAATGCCGGTGAACCCCTGCCCAATGAAAAAGATATTCTGGCGGCSGGTAAAAAAGTCGTTGTCATYGGCGGYGGCGAYACCGGTTCYGAYYGTGTCGGYACCTCYTTCCGTCAGGGCGCGGTWTCTGTGACYCAGATCGARATCATGCCCAAACCRCCWGCCCATGAGAATAAAGATCTGACCTGGCCCAATTGGCCCATGAAGCTGAGAACCTCGACCTCTCAGGAAGAGGGCGCAGACCGGGACTGGAGTGTGGCCACCGGTGAATTTGTCGCCGGTGAGGATGGCAAACTTGCGGCGCTGCGCTGTTACCAAGTTGATAAAAATTTCCAGAAAATTGACGGCAGTGAGTTCGAGATTGAGGCCCAGCTGGTGCTGCTGGCCATGGGCTTCACCAATCCGGTCAAGGAAGGTCTGTTGGAGCAATTAGGCGTGGCTCTTGATGGCCGGGGCAATGTCGCGGCGGACACCACTGATTACACGACATCCACGTCCAAGATTTTTGCCGCCGGTGATATGCGCCGGGGCCAGTCTCTGGTGGTCTGGGCCATTCGCGAGGGCCGCCAATCCGCCCGCGCTGTCGATCAGTTTCTGATGGGTGAGTCCCGGCTTCCTAGATAATTGGCCAGAGAACTGGTCAAACAATTTATATTCAGATCCAAAACCCCGACCTGTCCCCAGGTTGGTGTTTTTTCTTGAGGTAGATCAAGGGTCTTTTGTGCCAGTGACCTATCATTGTTCCGAAGCGTAAAAAAGAACTAACATATTGAAAAGGAACATATATGACTCACATCCATCACACTCTGGCAGAAGAATTTAGCGAACATCTGGATAAAATGCACAACATGAAACTCACCAACCAGTATTTTGTCAATCTCCATGAGAAATATGACAAGGCCAATGAAGAAATCAACCAGATCGAATCTGGCCTGGAGCCCACATCGGACATCTTTCTGGAAGACCTGAAGAAAAAACGTCTGGTCCTGAAAGATGAAATTTATACCCTGATCACCGCCTGAGACCCCAAAGTTACCTCAATTACCAAACCCCGGCATCGTCCGGGGTTTTTACCCTTGAAGGACCATTGCCAATAACGCCCGCTTTAGGCTATACCCGTTAAAGTCATCCCCCACAGGGGACAAGTAAAATACATAGGGCACTATTATGACGACGCAGTCAGAGAGATTTCTCGAAATCGAAAGCACCCTCACCTATCAGGAACAGCAGATTCAGGATTTGAGTGATATGGTCAGCCAGCARTGGCARGARATTGACCGCCTGAARAAACAYCTTTCCCARGCMGCTGAAAGACTKGGRAAYCTGGAAAATCCGWCCGARGSTCYYTCCATYGCCGAYGARAAACCACCKCATTATTAARGGCMRAAGATATGCATAAAGAAAAACTCGCCTTTYTRGGCCTGGGTGTMATGKGCTAYCCCATGGCCGGCCAYCTGCARAAGGCYGGATATGATGTCACCGTCTATAACCGGACCMRSRCCCGGGCCASSGACTGGGTCACAGAATWYGGCGGCCGSTCAGCAGCCAGCCCCCGSYTMGCCGCCGAGGGGGCCGAYATTGTCTTTGCCTGYGTYGGTAATGATRACGATGTCCGSKCMATCACCGGCGGKGAYGACGGKGYYTTTGCCGGMATGAAAGRCGGSGCCRTCTTCGTTGACCATACCACCGCCAGCGCGACCCTCGCCCGAGAACTGGATGATAAGGCACGGGACCTGGGCCTGCATTTCCTCGACGCGCCGGTCTCCGGTGGTCAGGCTGGGGCTGAGAATGGCCGCCTGACCATCATGGTCGGCGGCGCGGCTGACAGTTTCGCCAAAGTCGACCCGGTCCTGCAGTCTTATGCCCAGAAAACCAAATTGCTCGGCATGGCCGGCAGCGGCCAGCTGACTAAGATGGTCAACCAGATCTGCATCGGCGGCCTGGTCCAGGCCCTGTCCGAAGCGATCAATTTTGCCGAAGCCGCGGGCCTGAATGGCCATGACGTCATCGACGTTATCTCCAAAGGCGCCGCCCAATCCTGGCAGATGGAAAACCGTTTTCAGACCATGATCGCAAATGAATTTGACTTCGGATTTGCCGTTGACTGGATGCGGAAAGACCTTGACATTGTTCTTGCCGAAGCCCAGAACAACGGCGCAGACTTACCCATTACCACGTTGGTCAACCAGTTTTATGGTGACATCCAGGAGAATGGCGGAGGGCGTTTTGACACCTCCAGCCTGATCACACGTTTAAGGAAGTAGAGTATGACACAAGAGTACCCCCGTATCAGTCAGGGCCGTTCCATCAAAGCCGGTTTCAAAAGAAAATGCCCGAGCTGTGAACAGGGTCGTATTTTTGCCGGCTACCTGAAACTTGCCGAGAAATGTTCTCATTGTGACGCCCCGATCGGCGAAATCCGGGCCGATGACTTCCCGCCCTACCTGACCATCATCATTGTCGGCCATATCATTCTGCCGGCGCTGCTGTTTGTCGAAGTGACCTACCACCCCTCAACCCTGTTCCAGATGATCCTCTGGCCAACCGTGGCCATGGCCATGTCCCTGAGCCTGCTGCCGGTGCTCAAAGGTGCCGTGGTCGGTTTCATGTGGTCCATGGGCATGAAGGGCACCGAACAGCATTAAGCTGACAGGCCGTTGAGAATCGGATAGTAGTTTAATATAATGGAAGTTCATGGTCAGGCCATTCAAGCTGACCAGAATCGGAATTATTTGGATTTACATTCTTTAATAAATGGAACCCTATACTTCCGTAATCATCTATATCAGTAATTCTCAATAAATTAACCATTGTAGGTTTTAGCTTTGTTATTGCTTTTCCAGAAATAGCAAAATTTAAACCCGGTGCATCTTTTGTGCTCAAAAAAACCATGCCATTAAAGTTTTGTTGGTCCGGTCTTTTTGTCTTAATTGCATTGATCAGAAAATAATTTAACTCATAATTATCAAGTTCAGAAGACAGAGTCGAAAATATTTCGTTAATTAGGTTATCTAAAAATACTAGAGAACTCAATACTTGTGGATCTAGATAATTATACTTTTTTATTTCATCCGAATTATGCAAATAACGAGAAACTTCTTTTGAACTATAATAAGGGCCAATTTGTCCAATAAACCAAAAGTCCCCCTCTTTAATATCTGTATAATCAAAATGGGCAACACATACTAAATCACCTATTTTAGGTCCTACTTCTACTAGGCAAGTCTGCATAGAAGAGGATGCATATAATACTTGGTCATCTGCAGATGCCCGACCAGAAGGAGTTGGGGGATTGTACAGATCCAATATATTTCCGAATGGATTATTATCAAGGCATTTTCGGGCTCTGTAAAGATTATCTCCATTATGACTACCTAAAGTCGAAATAATTGGTGGGTAAGTATTCATAATAGGTTGAATAAATTCAACAAATAAACTCTTTGCCATTCCAGATCTATCAGAAGAATTGCATAAACGGCGATGTTTCCTAATTATATTATCTCTAACTAATCCAAGCTGTTGTACAGAAAAATAATTTTTTTTAATATGCATTACAGTTCCTCACAATCCGTGTGGCAGATTTATTTAACTAGACCAAATTTAAAACCCAAAAAATTATATATTCTGAACTGATTAATGAAGTATATACCGCCGCTTTTGGGGATGCCTTCTTAGGTGTAAAAAGATTGAAACTGGCCAATGAAGGCGCAATTCAGAAAAATATAGCAACCTTTATTGCTTCCCTGATTGCGGATTCTAAATCCGGTACATTGGCTTCTCATACACCATAATAAAAAACAGCCCCATCATTCAAACTGATGACGGGGCTGTTTCCAATTTTAAACCTTACTTGGCAGGCTTCATGAATTTAAAGGTCAGACGGTCGCTTTCGCCGATGGCGCGCATTTTATCATGGTCGGCCTTATCGCCCGCCAAACGCGGCAGCAGAGTCCAGACACCCTTAACATGGTCATGACTGTCTTTGGGATTGGCATTGATCTCACTCTTGGCCACCAGGACAAAGCCGGCTTCCTTGGCCACTTTCAGCAGATAAGACGGTTTGATATAGCCGTCGCGCTCTTTAGGGTTGTCGCTTCTATGGTCGGTGATACCAAAAATTCCGCCCGGTTTCAGGGCATCATAAGCCGCTTTGACAACGGTTTTCTCCGAGCCGGCCATCTGCCAGTTATGGAAATTGCGGAAAGACACGACCATATCCACTGATCCGGCCGGGGCAATTTCGACCTTAGCCGGCGGCGCCAGTTCAGTGACAACCGCGTTACCATAAAGCGTCTTGTCGCTGGCCAGTCGGGCGGCAATTTTAGCATTGGTCTTCTTGGTATAATCACCCGTCGCGGCAAGGTCGTTTCCAGCACTGTAATAAGTGCCCTTGGCATTCAGATAAGGGGCGATAATTTCCTGGTACCAGCCGCCGCCACCGGGCCAAATTTCAACCACGGACATGTCCGACTTCAGGCCGAAGAACTCAAGAGTCGCTTTAGGATGACGATACTGGTCCCGGGACTTGTTCTTGTCTGAACGGTGGGTGCCGGCGATCACCTGAGCCAAGGTTTTACCCGGGGCCATCTTTTCATGATCAGAATGGGCCAGGGCACTTGATCCCATGGTCACCGCCATAATGGAGACGGCACAGAACACCGAAATGGTATTAAAAGCTGTCGGTAAATTAAAGTCTCGTAACATTTTTCTCTCCTAGTGAATTGACCAATTTGTCTTGTTTAGGGTCTTTTTCCATGGCCTGCTTTAATAATCTGGCCTAATGGTCAGACTGTTCAAATTGATCCCGAAATCCCGTATCATAGGCCAACCCCTCTTTACTCAGGGTCGCCTGGACGGGGAAATGTGAGGTGATCAATCCTTTCCGGTCCAAGGCCCGCCACACCGCCTCATTGGAAAAGCCGCTGGCCTCCTGGCCCGAAATCACGAAACCCCCAATATGAACATGATCGCCGTGGGCCTGAGGCAGGTAGGATACTGTCACCTCGCCGGTCTCCTTATTCAGGGTTGAACTTTCCGGACTGCTGGCCAGAACTTGAAACAACGCCAATGTTCGGCCCTGTAACGGGTTGAGTTTAAGTGTTTTTTTCTTCATGGCCGGAGAATACCCCGAACGACAGCACAATGCACGGGCTTTTTTCCCGGTCCAAAACCAGACAGGAGGAGGGCCAACTGAGGACACCAGATGCGCGAATATCGGGCCGGACAATTGACAAAAAGTTGACAATTCGTTAAAATTTGATATAAATCGCTCCGAATCGCAGAAAATGCTGCGCTGCAACAAAAAATCGCCATTTCATGATGTTGCAGAAAAAACGGAATAACCGGTCAAGTACAGAACCAGTATTCCGTCTATTTTCATAAAAAAACGCTATCTGAAAGCGTAAGACCGTAAGGGGGTTTCGAGAGAGTATCTTCTGTCGAGACATTTCTGCTGTATGAGAATTCAGCAGGCTTACACCATCCGGTTTTAACAGGCCGGTAAAATAGGAGCGTGACTTATGAAATATGATAAGCCCGTCGTAAAGATAATATCTAGTGCCCTCTGTGTGTTTCTTCTGGGTCTGTATCTTCTGCCGCAGACAGAAGTTGAAGCCTCTATTGATTCCGTGACCAGACTGAATACAAGCCCTCTGGTCCCCAGTCACCCATCCAGCATTTATGATGCGGACATAGATGTTCTGCTGAGTCAGTTGCCGCTGGATATTTCACAAAAATCCTTCCGTTGTCTGGCCCAGGCAGTTTATTTTGAAGCCAGAAGCGAGCCTTTCGAAGGCCAGGTTGCGGTAGCCTATGTGATCCTTAACCGGGTCAAGGACCGGCGCTATCCCGATAACATCTGCGGTGTTGTGTTCCAGAATGAACAACGCCGCCATCAGTGCCAGTTCTCCTTTGCCTGTGACGGCCTGTCGGACAATCCCCATGAGATGGCCGCCTGGAATGTCGCCCGGCGGGTTGCCGGCGGGGCGTTAAAGAACTCAGCCAGCGATATCACGGCCCACTCAACCCATTATCACGCCAAATATGTCCAGCCCCGGTGGGCCAAATACCTGCAACCGACAATTCAGGTTGGCAGCCACATTTTTTACCGGGAAGATCTGTAATATCAAAATGTTATTGAATCATCCTGCAAATTGACTTATATCAATGATAACAGTTTCTAGGGGCTGTTATAGTACTTTGGTAATTGAAAAGGATAACACATGGCAAATGCAATTACGTTCGTTGGATGCGGCATCGTCTCACTCTTATTATTGATGTCCATCATGCTGGCAGGGCCACACTTGCTTCTTCCAGCAACCTTTATGATCGTTGTTGTTCTTGTTGGTGGTTTTTGTGTCTATATCGCGGGTGGAATGATCCAACGGCGCACAGAAATCATGAAAGACTGGAAAGAGTAAGTCCTGCAAAAGCAGATATTTTTCTAGACTTTTAATCTCCTTTTTTTGAGATACCCTGAGTACTTTAGCCCTGATAAGTACTTAACACTAAGCCTTGCCTTAATTGGCGAGGCTTTTTTTTTGCCCCTCTGCAATAATTTACTATTTGCTAATATTATTGATATACGTATATATTATCAGGTTGTAATCTCATTTATATATTCCCCAACGCCCAATGGCGTTTTTACGCTTAATGGACGGGGACCGACAGGCTGATATTACTGTAATCAACATCAGGTATCGTCTATGAAGATCGAAAATGACCCCATATCCGAGAGCCGTCAAGGAATTGATAAATTAAAAGATACCTATCTGCATTGGACCAGGACCCAACTTAAAAAATTACATACCCATATTCATCTTCTGGAACGACAAGGCCTGAACAAACCGGGCACCCTGATGACGGAAATTTTTGACCTGGCCCATAACATCAAAGGGTTAGGGGGTAGTTTCGGTTATTTCCTGATGACAGACATTGCCGCATCCCTCTGCGACTATGTGCGTAATGTGGAAAATATTGCGGATATGAAGATGGATGTCATTGTCGCCCATGTCACCGCTATGGATGTGGTAATATCAAAAGAAATCGAAGGGTCTGGCGGCGAAACCGGCAATGAAATCATTGCCCGTCTGCAGGAAATTATTGAAGAACACACCAAGCCTTAGGGCCAGAATCGTTAAGTCTTCTCCCTAGGGCATCATCATCCCGGTCAAATGAACCTATAAGCTCTGATTATACTCTAACTTTCATTATTGGACTCCGGTAGAGGCTGGCCGAAGTCCTGCCATTCCTCCAGACCGCCTTTATTATCAAGATAATTCATCAGAGCAGCCACCGGTTTCCGGTCATAAATCCGTTCCGCATCCGTCAACAACAAAAAGGCCGCTTTTTCCATATCCATGCCCGGCCGGTGGGCCCGGGCGCTGGCCATGCCGACAAAGGCATTGGCCACCGCCACAATCCGCGCAGACAACAGAATTTCCTGGCCCTTCAGTCCTTCCGGGCTGCCGGTACCATCCCAATGGGCTCTGATCTGGCGCAGGGTCTTGACCACCGGGCCATCAAAGTCTACGGTTTCCAGCATATCGGCAGTTTTCATAATACTTGACCGTATGGTATGCAGTTCATCTTCTGACAGGCCCTTGGGTCGGGTCAGTAACTCGCGAGGCACCAGAATCTTACCCAGGTTCATCAACGCGCCCGCAATATTGGCCGTATCCCGGACCACCGAATCCACATTCATTTCCCGACTAATGGCCTCGGTCACCAAAGCCACCCGTTCAGAATGTCTGGCGCTATAGGGATCACGGCTGTCAATCACCATGGTCAGGGTACTGACCAGATTCTTCAGGGCGGTTTCTTTAAGTTGCCGTTCCCGGACCAGTTCAGAAATATCCTCGGTAACAATCAGAACACCGTTTTCCTGCTCCACAGACAGCGGGATATAATCAGATTTGATGGTCACATCACTATCCGGCAACTGCTCAACAAGGGACAGGGGTTCTACCGTGTTCAGGACCTGCCGATAATGGCTTTCCATTTGTGGTGATTTAAGAACACCGGAAAAGATCGCGGCTTTTTCACCGATCATATCCTGACCATAAAGAGCATTATCCTTTGTCGCCTGGGCATTGGCAAAGGTATAACGGCCCTGATCATCAACGGCAGTGATCACTGTCGGCTGGCTGTCGGTGACAACCTGCAGGAAGTGACTAAGCTTCTCATACTTGCGGGTCAGAATTAGTTGACGCTCCGCCGCCCGGGTCAGGCGCACAGACACGCCGTGGCGCCAAATCAACGCTATGGATATACTGACCGCCAGAATGATCAGGCCGGCAATCCAGATAATGGTTCTTTTCCGGGCCTGAATCGCCGCCATAACTTCCTGTGAATTCACGGTGCGGACCAGAACCCAGTCGGTATCCTTGATTGCACGACCGGTGACCAGGACCGTCTGCCCGTCATAATTTGTCCGTTCGGCAAACCCGCCCACCGTATCCTTGGCTGTTTCCACAGCAAAGGCGGCAGCAAGAGCCGAATTACCCGCATCCAGAACCATGGTCAGGGGGGCATTAACATCGCCATTTCCCGATCTGAGCGGTGACAGATATTCCAGAACTGAACCCCGGACCCGCACCAGATAACTTTTGGCCGTCTGACTTATCTCCCCCGGCTGGGTCAACTTCTGATACAATTCTTGCGGCACAAGTTTGATCCCGACGGCAAAGCCAATCGCCGGACTGCTCTGATCATCCTGGACCCCAAAAATCGGGGCGATAAAGGCAATGACAGGCTGATTCTGTTGCCCAAGATAAGGACCATAGCTTATCACATCACGACCGGCCCCCCGGGAAAGAAAATCGGCCACGGGCCGGATAACCGTCGGCATGGCCGGGGTCGAGACGATGATCTGCCCTTGGGGATTGGTCAGGGCCAGGCCGGAAATCCGGGGAAGTTCCAGATTAGCCTTAAGCCTGAAATCCTTATTAATCTGGGGCATATAGCCATTTTGTTGGGCCACCGCCTTCATCTGGTTTTCCAGATAGGCGGCCTGGGCTAAATCTTCCTGAGACTGGCTTCCCCCCATAGACGGGACCGCCGCCGCTATATTGCCCAGATAAATTCTTAAAGACGGGTTATCCGCCAGTCGGTAAATAATTTTTTTCTGAGCCGACAGCCATTCCTCCACCGCCGCATCCCGGCTGTTAATCACAACTGACATCTGACGCTGCCAGACCAGGCTGTCCCGGTCGGCCTCTGACTGGGCGAATCTCAACGTCAGAAACAGGGCAATTGCCGCCCCGGCCATCACCAGGCAAGCCAGAACCACCCCAGCTGATTTAGGTTGCAAACTCATCTATTGAGGCCCTTCCGCCCTTAATTTTCCATAAGCAGGTCTAATTCTTAAGCTTTGGGTAACCATACTCCCTATATAGTAAAGGCGTAAACCCTTTAATGTGACGACGTATCTTATTATGTCAAAATGTATGAATGATAAAACAGTGAAGTATTTCAGTTTCATAGGTCTATTTTTAAGCATGCTGGTTATGGCCGCCCCGCAGGCCACCGCCCTATCAACCACAAGCGAACAACCTGGCTTGTTTGGCTCCCATGAAACCATGAGCCGGCAACTTTATGCCTTCAAAAAATGGAATTCTGCCCTGAACCGGATTAAAGAGGATCTTGAAAAAGATCCCGTCCCCACGGCGGTCTGCCGTAAGACCCGGGATCAAAAATGTTATCAGCAAGCCTGGCAGGATTTGCTGGCATTTCTCAAGGATAAGCCCGCTGACAGGCAAATTGCCGAAATTAATATCCTCATAAACAAAGCCCCCTATATCACAGATATCATCAATTGGGGGGTGCCGGATTACTGGGCCTCATTGCGACAGTTTTTCAAGAAAGACGGCGATTGTGAAGATTATGCCATCGCCAAATATATCTCCCTTAAAGAATTGGGCTTTGACGCCGACCTCATGCGCATTGTCGTGGTCCAGGATACCAACCTTGATGTTCCCCATGCGATTTTGGTGGTCTCGCTGAACGGTACTCGCCTGATACTGGATAATCAGATTTCATATGTGGTCAAGGAGAAGGCCGTTCTACACTACCGGCCGTTTTATTCGATCAATGAAAATGCCTGGTGGCTTCACAGGATGTAGATCTGAAATCCGGGAACACACCAAATTTTAACCTAATTTGAGCTAAAATGGTTGCCTGCTGAAAGCCTAGGTGCTTCAGGTCATTATTTTTAGAGTTTAAACTAAGTATACAGAGTTAAGCAAACCATGGAAAATACCGCACGTATGGAAAGTTCTGCCCCGCCCTGTCAGATGGATGAACTCTTATCTGAATTGCGCTCGGTCAAGCGGCACCCAGAAGGATTCCGCGGGATTCATTTGCATTTTTCCCTGCTGGAGCGGGAGCATAAACAACCCTACCATCGCCGGTCTATTGCCACCGCATTTAACAAACTTATTCACAGCAAAAGTGGTCAGCTGTACTGGACCAGTCATTTTGATCTGGTCTTCATATGTAAGGACTGCAGCATTTCAGAGATGGACACCGCCATTATTGGTGCCCGCCGAGCGGTAGAGGACAGCCCGCTGATTAAGGAATATATCGCTGCGGGCCGGGACGATGACCTGTGTGACTGGTATGATCTGACTGAGGAAATGGACCGATTCCTGAAAATGGTTGAGGGCCTCAAGAATCTGGTCCCAAAAGACCAGGCCCCAACGCCCAGTTTAAAATCCATGATCACCAACCTGAACCAGCGTCTGATAAATGTAGATACGGCCCAGGATGCAAAACCCACCGAAACAACCATACCGCTTTATGACCCCCTTGCCACAAAAAACACGACCGCCCCCATGGGGCCCATACAACTGGATCAACTGGAACGCAATCTGGTCAACATGGAAATTTTTCAGATGTTGGCCAATCAAACCGCCTATGTGATTGTCGGTGATTCCCCCCCCCAGCCGATCTTTGTCGAACATTATATTTCTGTTAATATGATCAAGAAAAGGCTTCTGCCTACTTATGACATGCTTGCGGACAAATGGTTGTTCCAGCGGCTGACCCGGACATTTGACAAAAAATTGCTCCAGACCCTACCCCAAACCAGTTTGATCCAGGGTCAGGTTGTCAGTATTAACATCAATGTGGAAACAGTTTTTACCCCGGAATTTGATAAGTTCATCCCCCAATTCAGGGAAAAAAGCACTCAGCCGCTGATTCTGGAAATGAGCCTGTTTGATGTGATTTCTGACCTTCAGAAATATTATGAAGCCCGGGCTAAACTGACCCAACTGGGCTGCCGGATATCTTTGGATGCCATGGACGTCGAATCGCTGGCCATATTGGACCGAGAGCTGTTGGCGGTGGATTTCCTCAAAATAAACTGGAAACCCCATTATAAGAAATTACTCGGCGGGCCGAAGCAGAAAAAAATTACCGATGCCATCGCCGCCCAGGGCAACATGCGGATCATCTTATGCCATTGTGATACGGAAAGTGCCCTCAAATTTGGCAAGGCTGTTGGCATTCACATGTATCAGGGCTTCCTGATTGACAGAAAATTCGGCTGATAAAAGCTAAGGGGGGCCTCTTGGTCGCAGGCATGCATCTTAAAAAGGATTAGAAAGTTGCCCCGGCCTCTTCTAATAATTTCACAGCTCGGCGACGCCGATTATCACGGGCATGCTGCAAAGGAGACCTACCGGAATAATCTTCCAGCGTATGATCAGCACCCTGTTCCAGCAGCAACTTGACAATCTGGTTCTTACGGGCCAGAACGGCGGCAATCAATGGGGTCGTGCCATTTTTATCCGCCATATCCAGATTGGCCCTAAACTTTATCAGGAGCGCGACAATAGTGCGGTCTCCATTGCCCGCCGCAATGACCAGGGGGGTCCGGCCATCCTTACCAAAAAGATCAGGTTTAGCCCCACTCTTAAGCAGATACTGGGCCAGCGGACCTTCTTTCATCCGGGTGGCAATGATTAACGGGGTGGTTTTATCATCATAATCCCGGGTATTAACATTGACACCCTTTTCAACAGCGATTTTAATTTCCCGGTAGTTGACTTCCTTGATGGATTTCAGAAACTTATAGGACGCAGAGAAACTCTGGGCCTGCGCTGCCGGAATCCCCATTGTCATCCCTGATGCCAGGCCAAAAGCTGTCCCGATCATTAAAAGGCCGATGAATTTAATAAACCCCATGTAAAACTCCAGTTTTTAAGTCGCAATCCCGCAAAATGCCCTTTATATATAAGGGACATTCGCCCGGCGACAAAGATATTATTTTTTAAATTTCAGGAAAGATCCCATGTCCAAATACAAATTCATTCTGGTCCTGCTTGTGATCCTGGCAGGCCTGTGCGCTGTCTTCCTCATGTTTTATGGCCCGGATAGAAACAAAACCACAACCCGGACTGCCGAACAGAATACCAAAGCCCTTATCGGCGGCCCCTTCTCTCTGGTCGATCACCATGGCAAAAATGTGACCGAGAAAGACTTTCGTGGTAAATATATGCTGATTTATTTTGGCTATACCTATTGCCCGGACATCTGTCCCATGGAATTGCAAATCATGTCCGATGCCCTTGACCGGGTGCCGGGGCATGTGCTGAAAGACATCGTGCCGGTTTTTATCTCCGTCGACCCGGACCGGGATACGGTAGAAGTTCTGTCCCAGTATGTCCCCGCCTTTCATGAAAAAATGGTCGGGCTCACGGGCACCACGGACCAGATCAAGGCGGTCAAGAAAACCTGGCGGGTCTATGCCGCCAAGGAAAAAACCGAAGAGGGGGCTGATCCAGACAGCTATCTGGTCAGCCATACGTCCTATATCTATCTGATGGACCGCACCGGCGAGTATGTTACCCATTTCAAAAGCCAGACCGATCCGGAAATGATGGCCAGGCGCCTGGAAGAGATCGTGGCGAAATAATAGGGAAATCATCGGGAAATGACAGAGCAGGCTAAATTCTGGCGCCACAAAACGCTGACTGAGATGACACACAAGGAATGGGAATCCCTCTGCGATGGCTGTGGCCTGTGCTGTCTGCACAAGCTGGAGGATGCCGACAGCGGCCAGATATCCTATACCAATGTCGCCTGTCGCCTGCTGGACACCACCAGTTGCCGCTGTAAAAATTACAAAATCCGCAAAAAACTGGTGCCCGACTGTGTGGTGCTTACCCCGGACCAGGTGTCAGAATTTCACTGGCTGCCCAGGACCTGTGCCTACCGACTGGTCAGTGAAGGCAAAGATCTTTTTTCCTGGCATCCGCTGGTTTCGGGGTCCCCGACCACGGTTCATGAGGCAGGAATATCGGTACAGGGACGTGCCGTCTCTGAACGTGACGCCGGTGACCTTGAGGATCATGTGGTCAAATGGGGCGAAGACCAAGAGCCAGATGAGGAGGATGAGTAATTTCTGATCCGGATTATCATATTGGCGATTTTCCCCTGATCCTGCGCCGCCATCCCCGGGCCAAAAATCTGAAACTGCGCTTTGAGGCCCGGACCGGATCGGCCCTGCTAACCATGCCGCCTGGAATCTCGGACCGCAAAGCCATCCAATTTGCCCAGAAACACCATGACTGGATCAGGGACCAATATGACAAATCCCCGGATTCCACCCCGCTCCACGCCGGCGAGAAAATCCCCTACCTTGGCCGAACAGTGCGGATCCTTCACGCGCCTGATACAGCGGCGACCATCGAGGTTACAGAAAAATCCCTGATTGTCGGTGGCCCTGCGGAAGGTTTTGAGACCCGGCTCGAGAACTGGCTGAAGAAACAGGCCCGCCAGGCCCTCCATGATGCGGTGGATACATTTACCCCCCTGCTGGGTCATAAACCTCACAAGGTCGTGGTCCGCGATACCACAAGCCGCTGGGGAAGCTGTTCCAGTCGGAAAACCCTGTCCTTTTCCTGGCGCCTGATCATGGCCTCACCCGATATCCTGCACTATGTGGTCGCCCATGAGATGGCCCACCTGGTAGAAATGAACCATAGTCCGGCCTTCTGGAAAATCGTTGAAAAGCTCTATCCTGACTGGAAAACCTGCCGCCGCTGGCTTAAATCAGAGGGCAACGGCCTGATGTTGATCGGCTGAGGAAATCCGCAGCCTCACCCGCTGTTCCGCCACCAACAACAGCCGAAGATCCAGATTCAGGACAGGACAATCACTGCCGTCTTCTTCCAAGATCAGGGGGAAGGTTACCAACTGACCCCCGGTCTCATCCTGGTCAATTTTTGCCAAACTCACCCGGAGCCTAACCCGACTACCCGTAGCCAACGGGGCCAGAAAATTTAACTTTCTAGCACCTTTGTTCTGCCCGTACCGCAAGCCCGAGAAAGCCACTGTCTGGTCGAACAACTGGGGTATGAGCGACAAAAGAAGAAAATTCTGCACCAGAGTCCTGCCCGAGGCCAGCTCCGTTCTGGCCCGTTCCTGATCCACATGTATCCAGTTAAAATCCCCGGTGGCCTCGGCAAATTTTGTCACCCTGCTTTGATTAATCTCCAGCCATCGGGACGTGCCCAGGGGCTGCCCCATATGCTGGTTAAGAGATGTGATATCAATCGTAGATTTAGCCATACACTTTTCCGGATAATAAAGAGGGCACCAGTCTAGCACCGTCCTGTTACCCAAAGGTCAAAGTTTGATAAGCTTTTACTAAAGTTTGAAACTTAGGGCCGGGCCGGTTTGTCCCGCAAATTAATGTTGGGTGTGCTCAGGGTCGCATCATCCCGGCCCAGATGGACCCGGTACATGAAATTGCGCCAAATTCTGGCCGGCATACCGCCGCCGGTCACCCGCTTCATGGGGCTGGCATCATCATTGCCGACCCAGACGCCATTGACCATATTCAGGCCATAGCCCATGAACAGGGCATCCTTGTAATTCTGAGTCGTTCCGGTCTTGCCAGCCACGGGAAAGGGCATCTGGGCCTGCCGGGCCGAGCCCCAGGCCACCACGGAACGCAGCATGCTATCCATCACCGTCACCACGTCATCGGATAATATTTTTTCCCGCAGTCCCGGCATGTGACGGTAGAGAATCTCCCCGGCGCTATTCTGAATTTCCACGATTCCATAGGGCTTAACCCGGTAGCCACCATTGGCCACCACCCCGTAAGCCGCCGTCAGTTCCAGAAGGGACACTTCCGAGGTGCCCAGTGACATTGAGGGTTCCTCCACGATCGGTGTTGTCAGGCCAAGCCGCCGGGCCATGGCGATGACCGATCCGCGATTGACCCGTTCGGCCAGCTTGACCGCCACCGTATTAAGGGAATTGGCAAAGGCTTCGCGCAATGTCACGTCTCCGCGGTATTTGCCAGAATAGTTTTTCGGCTGCCAGCCATTGAGGATCACCGGGCTGTCCCGCATCACATCATCGGGGGTCAGGCCAGCCTCCAGTGCCGCCAGGTAAATGAACAGCTTGAAAGCGGACCCCGGTTGCCGGCGGGCCTGGGTTGCCCGGTTGAACTGGCTGGTGGCATAGTCCTTACCGCCGACCATGGCCCGTACCGCCCCATCCATATCCAGCGACACCAGCGCCGCCTGTCCGGCCTGATATTTCCCGCCCTCCCGGTCCATGACCTGTTGCAGGCCTTTATTGGCCCGTTGCTGGATATCCGGCATCAGGGTAGTGTAAATGATGATCGGGTCCGTCACCGGGCCGAGCAATGCCGCCGCCTGCTCCACGGTCCAATCGGTGAAATAACGCTCATCGCCGCCACTTCGTTTCTCGACTATTGTCACATTGCTGCGGCCGGCTATCTCTGCTGTCACCGGGTCAATAAAGCCGGCATCGACCATATTGGCCAGGACCTCTTCCATGCGCCGGAAAGACCGTTCCACATCCCGCAGCGGTGAATAGAGTGCCGGTCCTTTCAGCATACCAGCCATGATTGCCGCCTCGCTTAAAGTAAGCTGGCGGGCGCTATGGCCAAAAATTGTCCGGGCCGCAGCATCAATGCCGAAGGCCCCGGCCCCAAAATAAACCCGGTTAAAATAATAGGTCAGAATTTCTTTCTTGGAGAGATTAATCTCCAGCCAATTGGACAGCAGAAGTTCCTGAATTTTCCGCTTCAGGGTTTTATCAGCACTCAAAAATAAATTTTTCGCCAGTTGCTGGCTGATGGTGCTGCCGCCCTGGACCAACCTGCCACTGGTGATATTTCTCACCATCGCCCGAGCCAGTCCGCGCAGGTCAATACCGCCATGCTCAAAAAAGCGCCGGTCTTCCGTGGCGATGACGGCTTTGATCAGGTCACCGGGGATGTCCTCATAGTCCAGCCAATCACCATAGACATCGCCGTAGGTTGCCAGCAGGCCACCGTCCCGGTCCATGACCATCACCGTTGACCGACCACTTGCGGCCTGTATTTTCGAAATATCCGGCAGGTCGTGGGCATAATAAATCACCACAGGCACCAACAGAATGAACAGCCAGATAACCGACAGGGTCGCCCGGTACAGCCATTTGCTCAGGCCAGTGCGCGGGGCCCTCGTCGCGCTAACCTTGGCAATGCTCTTTCGGCGGCTGACATTCTTATTCTGAACTATAATTTTTTTCGGGGTGGCTGATTTTTTCCGGGCCGTAGCGGCTGGTTTTTTTTTGCCATAGGCCTTTTTACCCGGCTTGGTCGCTGGTTTTTTTGGGGGACTTTTTGCCCCGCCTTTTCCGCCCGTGGATCTTTCGACCATATCTGTTCCTCAACCCTCTTCTCCACTTTCATAAAAGACCCGCCACCAGAAGACAACCTCAACTTCAGGCTTGACATTAGTTTCATTTGTAACTATTATCCTTTCATAGCTTAAACAACCCCATGGACTAAGGAGCCTGACCATGACTTTACAGAGAATTCACCATGTGGCCTATCGCTGTATGGATGCCAAAACAACCGTTGAGTTTTACCAGAAATATCTCGATATGGATTTTGTCCTGGCGATTTCCGAAGACAAAGTGCCCTCCACCGGTGAACCTGATCCCTATATGCATCTATTCCTCGATGCCGGGGCTGGCAATGTTCTGGCATTCTTTGAAATTCCCAATTCACCCGATATGGGCTGGGACCCGAACACGCCGGACTGGGTTCAGCATATTGCCTTCAAAGTGGAAAACGAAGAGGTCGCTCTCAAAGTTAAGGCCAAGCTGGAAGCGGACGGCCATGAAGTTGTCGGCCCCACCAACCACCATATCTTCCAGTCGATCTATTTCCGCGACCCCGATGGTCACCGCCTGGAACTGGCCTATGACACCGCGACCGAGGAAGAAATGAAAAAGCTCCACGACATCGCACCTCAGATGCTGATCGACTGGACCAAGAGCAAAAAAACCCAGAAGCATGCCGCCTGGCTCCATGAAGAAGAGTTCAGCAAAGATAAAGACACGTAAGCTTCTGGAGCTGACCATTTATCGCTGTCAAAATTATAAAGTCCGCTATAGTACGTAGCGGACTTTACTTTTATCAGGATCTGTACATGCCCTCTCTCTCCCTGACCTATGGCCCAGACCCAATCTTTTCGAAGACCGCTGAGCCAGTGACCATCTTTGATGGTGATTTGCGGACTTTAGTTGAGGATATGATCGAGACCCTATACACAGAAAAGGCGGTCGGAATCGGGGCGAATATGGTTGGGGTTCTGCAACGAATCGTGGTTATTGACCTTCAGGACGGGGACGAGCGCAGCCCCCAGGTCTTCCTTAATCCCCACATCACGGACAGCTCAGATGACATGCAAAGCCATGAGGAAGCCTCAATCTGTTTTCCTGGCATCAGCGCCAAAATTACCCGGCCACGCCGGATCAGCCTGAGCTATCAGGATGGTGAGGGACGGGTGCAGAGCCTAACGGCGGTGGATTATCTCGCCACCGTGCTCCAGCATGAGATTGATTATCTTGACGGCCGGATTTTTCTCGACCACCTGTCACCGGTAAAACGCAAGATGCTGCTCAGGAAAACCCGCAAGTATCAGAAACTGAACGGCCTCGGTTAATCCGCCGCCAGTTTGGCGTGACGATAAGCCGCGCCTTTCAGAATCGCCAGCATGTCCTGCTCCAGACTTTCCACCGGGCTTTCGACGATACGGTTTAATTCCTTGCCATTGCGGCTGAAGATAAAAGTCGGGGTATTGGTGATACCGAGAGCCGCCACATCCAGGTCCGGTGCAGCAAAATCCATATCCACCGCCCACAAATCGACCCGCGACATAGCGACCCCGGCCGCGGTTAAGATCTTGTAAAAAGGCGGCACCTGCCGTTGACTGTCGGGGCACCAGGTGCCCATGACGATAATAACATCAACGCCTTCCAGCAATGCCGGCAGCTCAGAAACAGGGGCCGTCTGGACCTCATAGTCCTCGTAATGCTCCCTATACCAACCGCCATAAGGCACTTCACGCAGGTCCTGGGGAGTTATTTCACCAACCAGAATTTCCCTATCTGCCGCCCCGGTTGGGGATGTTCCCATCCCCATCCCGACCAGAAATAACAACACGATATGTTTAAGTCCGTGCATCCCCAAATCCCTTTTTATATTAGGTGTCCAGATTGCTCACATTAAGCGCGTTGTCCTGAATGAATTTACGGCGCGGCTCAACCACGTCGCCCATCAGTTTGGTGAAAATTTCATCGGCAGTATCCGCATGGTCAATCTTCACCTGAAGCAGGGTCCGAGCTTCCGGATCAAGGGTGGTTTCCCACAGTTGTTCCGGATTCATTTCACCCAGTCCCTTATAACGCTGGATCGACAGGCCCTTACGTCCGTAAGACAACACCAGCTTCATCAGGTCGCTGGGCAAGTTGATGTCATGAATATCATCCTTGCGGCTGATGGTCGAGGTCTTGGAAAATACCTCACCACGGACGGGAACCACCTCATTCAAGGCCCGGGCTTCAACCGAGTTGATGAAAGCGCTGTCAATGTGATAGATATCCTCAATGCCGCGGATTTCCTGGGTGAAGACCACGCCGTCGCCCTCTTCGTCCAGATGGCCGGACCAGTTGTCCTCGCCTTCGGTGGCCCGCAGATTCATGCGGGAAATCACGGCGTCCATCGCCGCTTTGGCTGTGGTTTCATCCCGCAGAGTGGCGGGGTTAAGCGCCCGGGCCAGAGCCAGTTCCTCGATCAGTTCCTGGTTATAGCGCGCAGGCACATGGGCCATGATCTTGGAGGTTTTGCGGACGGTTTCCACCAGGTCAACCAAGTCATTTCCGGCAATCTGAGTGCCATCATTAAGCCGCAGGACCATTTCGTCCAACGTCTGATGGACCAGATAATCTTCCAGGGACGGATCATCTTTCAGATAAACTTCCGATTTACCGCGGCTGACTTTATACAGCGGTGGCTGGGCGATATACAGATGGCCCCGTTCGATCAGTTCGGGCATCTGGCGATAGAAGAAGGTCAGCAGCAGGGTTCGGATATGGGCCCCGTCGACATCCGCATCGGTCATGATGATAATCTTGTGATAGCGCAGCTTGTCTAAATTAAAATCCTCGCGGCCGATGCTGGTGCCCATGGCGGTGATCAGGGTGCCGATCTCCTGGGAGCCGAGCATGCGGTCAAACCGCGCCCGTTCTACATTGAGAATTTTACCCTTCAGGGGCAGAATCGCCTGATTTTTCCGGGACCGGCCCTGTTTGGCCGAGCCGCCCGCAGAGTCCCCTTCCACCAGGAACAGTTCGGACTTCGCCGGATCACGTTCCTGACAATCGGCCAGCTTGCCCGGCAGCGAGGAAATATCCAGCGCCCCCTTGCGCCGGGTCAACTCGCGGGCCTTACGCGCGGCTTCCCGGGCGGCGGCGGCTTCGACGATCTTACCGATGATGATTCTGGCTTCCTGGGGATGCTCTTCAAACCAGGCGCTGAGTTTTTCATTGAGCAGGCTTTCGACCACCGGCCGTACTTCCGACGACACCAGCTTGTCTTTGGTCTGAGACGAGAATTTCGGGTCCGGCACTTTCACCGACAACACACAGGTCAGGCCTTCCCGGCTGTCATCGCCGCTGATCGAGACTTTTTCCCGCTTGGCAATACCGGTTTCATTGGCATAGTTATTGATGGTCCGGGTCAGCGAAGCGCGGAAGCCCGCCAGATGGGAGCCGCCATCTCTTTGCGGAATATTATTGGTGAAACACATGACATTTTCATGGTAGCTGTCATTCCACTGCAGGGCGCATTCAAAAATAATCTCGTTCTTTTCACCACTGATGGTAATGGCATTGGGGATCAGGGCTGTCTTGCTGCGGTCGAGATAATTGACATAAGCGGTGATTCCGCCTTCGTAATAGAGTTCAATTTCCTGTTTCTCCGCATGACGATCATCCTTAATCTGGATGCGAACCCCGGAGTTCAGGAACGCCAGTTCCCGGAAGCGGTGAACCAGCTTCTCATAATCAAATTCAATCGTGCCAAAGGTCGAGGTTGCCGGCAAGAAAGTAACCTTAGTGCCGGTTTTGCCGACCGCATCGCCGACCACAACCAGGTCTTCCACCGCGTCGCCATTTTCAAAGCGCATGAAATGCTCTTTACCATTTCGCCAGATGACCAGTTCAAGATAATCGGACAGGGCGTTCACCACTGAAACACCTACCCCATGCAGACCGCCGGATATTTTATAGCTGTTGCTGTCAAATTTACCGCCCGCATGGAGCTGGGTCATGATCACCTGAGCCGCTGACATGCCCTCTTCCTCGTGGATACCCACCGGAATGCCGCGACCGTTATCGGTGACGGAGATTGAACCATCCGGGTTCATGGACACCAGGACCAGGTCACAATATCCCGCCAGAGATTCGTCAATGGCATTGTCCGAAACCTCAAACACCATATGATGCAGGCCGGAACCATCCTCCGTATCACCGATATACATGCCCGGGCGTTTACGCACCGCGTCCAGGCCCTTGAGGACCTTGATCGAATCTGCGCCATACTCTTCCGCGCCAAGGGTGGCGTCTTTCAGTTTTGTTTCGTCAGACATAAACTTCTGTCCCTTATTATAATGATACCGGTCTTATCCGGCCTAAATTATTCTTCAGTTACTCTGTTGTGTTCTACCCGGAAATAACCCACGCGGGCCCCGAGATCGTCAAATAATATCCGGTCCGTGCCCGTCATCCAGACCTGGGAACCCAGGGCCGCCAGCTCATCAAACAGGGACGAGCGCCGGGTCTTGTCCAGATGCGCCACCACTTCGTCAAGCAGCAAAATCGGCGCCGCGCCAAAGGCCGTGGCGGTGATCCGCGCACTGGCCAGCGTGATACCGATCAGCAGGGCCTTCTGTTCGCCGGTGGAACAGAGTGCCGCCGGCATGGCCTTGTCCTGATGGGTCACCAACAGATCCGCCTTGTGCGGCCCGACACTGGCCCGGCCGCTTCGGCTATCCTGTAGCCGGTTGTCGTTTAAAATCCGGCGAAAATCATCTTCCACCGCCAGGGCCGGTCCGGACCCCAGCCCCTGCTCCAATAACCCTTCAACCGCCAGATGGGCCCGGGGAAAGCAGGACGTCGTCTCAGCAATCGCCACCGTTAACCGCTCCAGGGCATCCAGCCGGGCCGCCGCCACCGCGACCCCATGTTCTGCCATGCGGCTTTCCAGCGCATCCAGCCAGGAACCATCCCAAGATGACGGGCCATGACCTTCAATCAACAGCCGGTTTCGCTCGCGCATTACCCGCTCGTAGGCATTAACCTCCCGCATGTGGCTGGAGTGAAAATTGGCGACAATCCGGTCCAGAAACCGCCGCCGGCCCGAGGGGGCCTCAATGAACAGCCGGTCCATCTGCGGGGTCAGCCACGCCACCTGCAGAATATCATCAAAAGCAGTTGGGCTGGAACCACTTTCACCATCGATACGCACCACGCGTTTTTCTCGCTGGCTAAACTCTCTCTCCCCGCTCTCAGACTCCGAACTGCCCATCAGGCCGGTGCCCAGATCACGGCTACCGTCGGGGGTTTCCAGCCGGGCGGCTACCGCCCAAGCCCCCCTATTATCATTAAGATTATTGGCGGAATTATCCCCAAGACGGCTCACCTCCGACAGCTTGCAGCTGCGCAGACCTCGGCCCGTGGATAAAAACGACAGAGCTTCGAGAATATTAGTCTTACCCGCGCCATTTGGTCCGGTCAAAACCACCGACCGGGCCTCCGGCACTACTGTCACCCGCTCATAGGACCTGAAATTAGTCAGATGCAGACGCCCGACATAAAGGTCAGGCACCCGAAATGGCCGCCGGTCTAACTTGGGATCCAGAATCGATACGGACGCCAGATGACCCTTCTCCAGATTAGCTGACGGTATTTTTTTAAGCTGTGCCAGAGCCGGTCCTTACTTTGCAATCACACTTTTCATCATTCCCCGCCCTTAAACACGCATGGGCATCAGAACATAAAGCGCACCCTCATCGGTCAAATCCCGCAGGATGGTCGGTGCTGTGGAATCCGCCAGCACTACCTGGACAAGGTCGCCTTCAATTTGGCTCAGAATGTCCAGCAAATAGCGGGAGTTAAAGCCGATCTCCATGTCATCCGCCCGATAGGAGGCGACCAATTCTTCCTTGGCTGTACCATGTTCGGGGCTATTAACGGAAAGCTTCAGATTACCTTCGCTCATGGACAATTTGATGGAGCGGGTTTTTTCCGTGGAAATGGTCGACACCCGGTCAACAGCTTCGGCAAACTGCCGGCTGTCGATTTCCATAATCTTGTCATTACCCTCTGGGATCACCCGGCTATAGTCCGGGAAGGTTCCGTCAATCAATTTCGACGTCAGAACAATATCGGCAAAGGTAAAGCGGATCTTGGTTTCCGACAGGGAGACCTTGATATCACCGTCAAATTCATCGACCAATTTGCGCAATTCGCCCACCGCCTTGCGGGGAACGATCACGCCGGGCATATCTTCCAGCCCCTCGGGCCGCTCCATATCAAAGCGGGCCAGACGGTGACCATCGGTCGCCACGCCGCGCAGGACGGCCTTACCGGCATCATCATTAGCCACATGCAGATAAATACCATTGAGGTAATAGCGGGTTTCTTCGGTCGATACCGCAAAACGCGTTTTATCAATCAGCCGTTTCAGATTTTCGGCCGGTACATCAAAGACATGGGGCAGGTCGCCTTCGGACATGACCGGGAAATCTTCCCGGGGTAGGCAGGATAGGGTAAAGCGGGACCGGCCGGAGCTGATCATCAACCGCTCGCTATCCCCGTCATAGGACAGTTCAACCTGGGCCCCATCGGGTAATTTCCGGACGATATCATAGAGGGTATGGGCCGGGGCTGTAATGCCACCTGGCACACCAATTTCCGCTGTAACCGCCTCTGAAATGGCCAAATCAAGGTCTGTGGCCGCCATATTCAGCTGACTGCCGTCACATTCCAGTAAAACATTGGATAAAATAGGGATCGTATTACGCTTTTCCACCACACTCTGGATGTGGCCCAGTGATTTTAATAACGCACTTCGTTCAATATTAAGTTTCATATTTTTTCGCGCTTCTCATCTACATGTTTAACTATTGTTTTTATTACTTACTTTCAGGCCCGAATGACCCTTTTCCCCTTCTGGAACCCCGGCAAAAATCTGAATAGACTCCGGGGTAGAATCCGGGCTAAAATCCCAGCCCGAACAAGGGCTAACATCAAGGCAGCAAAGCCCCACGATAATGGGGCCAAATCCTAGGGTAGAGACTAGCATATTGACTGGCTGGTTCAAAGGTTTTTTTAGGTGATTCGCCCCGAGTCGATCAAGTGTCGATCAAGTACCGAAGAAGTGTCGGCAACACAGCATCCCGCAGAAATAAGGCGACCGGAAATTGCCCCGTCTCAGGTGCCGAAAATCCGTTCCAGATGCTGAATATCTTCTTCCAGACCACTGTCCGACAGCCGCAGTTCATCAATTCTTTTAACCGCGTGCATGACGGTGGTGTGATCCCGCCCGCCAAATTCCCGGCCAATGACCGGCAGGGATTTTGCCGTCAATTTCTTGGCCAGATACATGGCCACCTGACGGGGCCGCGCCACCTGACGGGCCCGGCGAGACGACAAGAGGTCAGACAGGCGGATATTAAAATAATCCGCCACTCGGCGCTGAATTTCATCAATGCTGACCCGACGCACATTAGCCCGCAGTAGGTCCTTGAGGACCTCCTGGGTCATCTCCAGGGTGATCGGGCGGCCAATGAGGGTCGCATGGGCGATCATCCGGTTAAGGGCCCCTTCCAGTTCGCGCACATTGGAGGTAACCCGCCGAGCAAGAAATTCCAGCACTGCCAGGCTGATATCCACTTCGGGCACCTTGTTGGCTTTCTGCTGAAGAATGCCCAAACGCAGCTCATAATCAGTGGGGTAAATATCTGCCACTAGGCCCCAGCCCAGACGGGACCGGATGCGCTCCTCAATACCTTCCATATCCGTCGGGGATCGATCAGCAGAGATAATCACCTGTCGGGAATGGTCAATCAGGGCATTGAAAGTATGGAAAAATTCTTCCTGAGTTGATTGTTTATTGGCAATGAACTGCAAGTCATCAATCATCAACAGGTCCACTGACCGGAACTTCTGCTTGAAGGACATGGTGTCCTTATAACGAATGGAAGTGATGAACTGATACATGAATTGTTCAGCGGACAGATACACCACCCGGCGTTCCGGAAATTTTTCCAGATGAGCGCAGGCAATGGCGTGCATCAGGTGAGTCTTGCCAAGCCCCACCCCACTATGGAGGAACAGCGGGTTAAAATGCACTTCCTTGTTTTCCGCCACCCGGCGGGCTGCGGCATAGGCCAGTTCATTGGACTTGCCCACCACAAAGCTGTCAAAGGTGAAGCGCGGGTCCAGCGGCGCGCCAAATTCACTCGTGCTTTTACTGGTATTTTCTGGTCCGGATCTGACCTCAATGGCCCGTTTCTGGGCTTGAGGTTGATTTTTCGTGGCTGGATGATGCGCCTTTCCGCCCGGGCCGGCCAATGAAGCCCCGCCACCCTCCGTCAGGACTTCCGATCCAGAATTCTGATTAGCGGTAGAGAAACCGGACAGGACAATAAAACTGATGTCAGAGACAGAGGGGTTTTCAGACTTCCAGGCGCTTCTGATACGATCGGCATAATTGGATTCCAGCCAGGTGCGCATAAATCGCGTTGGCGCCGCGATGACCGCGCAACCATCCTCAATATTCACCAAAGCCAATGGCTTGAACCAACTATTGAAAACGCTGCCGTCAAATTCCGACCTCAGTCGGTCCAAAACTCTTGACCACTCCGCTTCCATTCCCGTTCCCATTGCCTCTTCCTGTGACGCTGTCACCATAGTCATTATCTTTATCATCCCCTAAATATAAATATTTAGCCGCTTAACCCCCGTGCTTTATCCTTGTACCCGCTTAGTTCTGCGTCCAGGGCAGACCAGAGGCTTTCCAGCCGCCACAGGTTCCCCGATGCCCCGACGCGTCCGGATTCCCTTCAAATCCCTCCAGAATATTGTAACAATTTTCATAACCCGCCGCGATCATTGCCGAGGCGGCCGCCTTGGACCGCACCCCGGACCGACACAGGAAATAAAGCGGGCTGTCCTTGGAAATACCCTGGTCGACAATCGCATCGGCAAAAGCACTATTGATATCCATATGAGGAAAATTCTGCCAACTGACCAACAGGGGAGCCTTGTCGATGCCGGACAGGTCACAGGTGCCAACAAAAGCCCACTCCGCCTGGGTACGCACATCAACCAGAAGCGCTTTCTCATCTTGCGAAAGTGCTTTCCAGACGTCCTCGACCGTCACATCACCCGTATAACTCATATTTTTCTTTTCCTGTTTTTCTTCTTTGCTGGTTCTTGGATGATAATTTTTTGGTCTGATATAACGTCTTTGGTTACACAGCAAAATTCTCTTGCCCGCAATCACCACATCACAGATTTCAATTTAAATTATCGAAAATATCGCATCCCGGAAACGGCCCGAACACAAAGAAGGAGACACTCAGGCTCAAAGAATAGACAGCCTGAAACTTCTCACTCGTTTTATTATCGGTTCATCCCCTCATGGACGAAGACAGCCTACTACCCATGTTAAATTCTGGCAACCGATTCATCGGAAAAAAATCACAATTTATGGACAGTATATGGCTTGACTGGTCGGGTTCATACTACATCTGGTATGTTGTAATATTGCCACATAAGCACACGTCGAACGAGAACCTGAATCTTGTCGACCAAAGGTAATTCCGGATAATAAAAAAGCCGAACCGGTGAGGATTCAGCTTTCTCAAAATTATTTTATCGGGGGACTCGCCGGATTTGTTCAGGCGACTCGACGATTAGGCAGTCGCCGCAAGCGCCTTAACCCGTTTCGCCAGACGAGAAACTTTACGAGATGCGGTTTTCTTATGCATCACGCCTTTGGTCACACCGCGCATCATTTCGGGCTGGGCTGCCTTCAAAGCGACACGGGCTTCTTCAGCGTTACCGCTTTCCAGAGCTATTTCAACATTTTTGACAAATGTCCGAATCCGGCTTTTGCGGGATTTGTTTACTTCTGCGCGCCGAGCATTAGCGCGAATTCTTTTTTTAGCCTGTAACGTATTAGCCATCAGGGGAGCCTATCTTTCTTTGTAAAAACCCCTGCTCTCTAACTGAATATATTGGCTCAGGAGAATCAGGGACTTTGAATTATTTTGATCTAATTTCACGAGCAGGCTTATAACCATGCCCGACCCATTGGTCAAGCTCGCTTTTCAAGATAGTTCCCTAAAAAGCGATCTTCGCCGTGACCGGGGCTTATTTATGCTTAAATTTAGCGGTTCTTTTCTCGGCAAAGGCCGCCATGCCTTCTTTTTGATCCTCTGTCGCGAACAGGGAATGGAACACCCGACGTTCAAACATAACCCCTTCCCGCAGCGTGGTTTCGTAAGCCTTATTGACGCATTCCTTGGCGATCATCACGGACGGCAGGGACAGGTCGGCGATCTTGCGCGCCACTTTCAGAGCCTCGTCCACCAAGTCATCCACAGGGATCACCCGACTGACCAGGCCAGACCGTTCGGCTTCTTCCGCGTCCATCATCCGGCCCGTCAGCACCATTTCCATGGCTTTTGACTTACCGACAAAGCGGGTCAGGCGTTGAGTGCCGCCAGCACCGGGAATCACCCCGAGCTTAATTTCCGGCTGACCGAATTTGGCATTATCCGCCGCCAGAATGAAATCACACATCATGGCCAGTTCGCAGCCACCGCCAAGCGCATAACCGGCCACCGCCGCAATGAGCGGCTTACGACAACGCGACGCCTCTTCCCAGTTGGCGGTGATAAAGTCATTCATATAGGCGTCCATATAGTTCATGGACTGCATTTCCTTGATATCGGCCCCGGCGGCAAAGGCCTTGGAGCTGCCGGTAATCACGATGGCGCGGATTTTTTCATCAGCCTCAAAGGCCCGGAGCGCCTGGGTGATTTCGTCCATAAGCGCACCGTTCAAAGCATTCATGGCTTCTGGGCGGTTCAGTGTGATCAGGCCTACAGGCTCTTTGCAATCAACCAGAATCATCTTATAGGACATATGTCTTCTCCTTAAATAGTACTAAATAATTTACTCTAGAGTAACCAAATTTACCCGGATATATATGGTCTGCGGCCACTTTACAAGCCAGTGTTTTTTCAGGGTATACACGGGGTTTATTCAGGACTAACTGAAAAAAGAATCAGGGTCCCGCCTTTTGCTGTTTTTATTTTGCTGATTTTCAGGGTCAGTATTTCCCCGTCCCGCTGAGCCACAAGGCAGACCATAGCCTGGTCCTTACAGGCATCGGGCTGTTCCGGGATCGCAGCCCAGGACAAAGACGGCAGGACCAACTTATAATACTCCACCGCCCGATCCCGACCGTGGGGGCCGGTGGCCCGGGCCTCGACGATCCGGCCTTCAGGGGTATCAAACACCACCCGGTCGCCTTCAACTTCCACAAACCCCGGCATCAGCGGAATATCCAGATCCACCAGCAACGGGGCCGGATCGGACTGGGCCACCAGCCTGCCACTTAACAAAAGCAGGGCCATCAATGCCAAAAGCATTTTCATATAGGGGCGTGATTTCTCTAACATGGGGGAAGAATAGCTAATCCTGACAGGATGGACAATAGAATGTCGACCGGTTGCTTTGAATGAGGCGCTTAATTTTGCTGTCACAGGTGGCATTTACACAGGGTTCCCCCTCCCGGCCATAGACTTTGAACTCATGCTGGAAATAGCCCAGCTCCCCGTCAACACGCGCATAATCCTTTAGGGTTGAGCCGCCCGCCTCAATGGCACGCAACAGGATATCCCGGATGATCGGTACCATTTTCTCGGCCTCTTCGGCGTCCAGGTCACAGGCCTTTTTTTCCGGTGACATTCCCGCGACAAACAAGGCTTCACAGACATAAATATTGCCCAAACCGACAACGACTCGCTGATCCAGCAGGACATTTTTGATCGGAGAACGGCGTTTTTCGAGCTTTTTCAGCAGATATTCACCATTAAATTCATTGCCCAGAGGCTCCGGCCCCATATCCCGGAACAGGCGGTGCTGGTCCAGCTCATCGGTCGGGCACAGGGTCATCAGGCCAAAGCGGCGCGGATCATTATAAATCACCAGGTCATGGGCGTCGGTCTCCAGGATGATATGATCATGTTTCTCAAAGACATCAGGCACCGTCCGGTCCGCCGCCGCCTTCAGGGTCATCTTGCCCGACATGCCCAGGTGACAGATCAGGCTTTCACCGCCGTCCAGATGCAGCAGCAGATATTTCGCCCGTCTTGTGATGCGCTCCACCGTCCGGCCGGTGAGCCTGGCGGCAAAATTATCCGGCAGCGGGATTCGCAGGGTATCCCGCCGTTGAATGACCCGAAAAAGCTGGCGGCCTTCCAGCAGGGGGATGATGCCCTTTTTAACGGTTTCGACTTCGGGTAATTCGGGCATAACTTCTCTCATACTTTCAATAAAATACTGGCACAGCAGGGCCCAGTGGTTTATGTTGCCGCACATGATAGACGAAATTAAACAAAAAGACACCGCAGACACCACCCATTTTGGTTTTAAGACCGTCGACAAGCAGTCGAAACAGGCGCTGGTACGCAATGTCTTCGATAGTGTCGCCGAGAAATATGACATCATGAATGATGTTATGAGCGGCGGCTTGCACCGGTTGTGGAAGAATGACATGATCCGGGTGATGCGGCCGGAGCCCGGCATGACCCTGCTCGATGTGGCGGGGGGAACTGGCGATATTGCCTTTCGCTTTCTCGACGCGGCCAAAAAACGCGAAAGGGCCGACAGCCCCGCCGCCGAGGTCACCGTCTGTGATATCAATGCCAGCATGCTCGAGGTTGGCCGCGACCGGGCCATCGACCGGGGCATCCTGAGGAATATCGACTGGGTGTGCGGTAATGCCGAAGGCCTTTCCTTTCCCGACAACAGCTTTGATGTCTATACCATCGCCTTTGGCATTCGTAATGTGACCAATATTGACAAGGCCCTGGCCGAAGCCTACCGGGTGCTGAAACCGGGCGGACGGTTCCTGTGCCTGGAATTCAGCAAGGTCAATACACCGCTCCTGCGCAAAATCTATGACAGCTACAGCTTCCATATTTTGCCGCGCTTTGGCGAGATGATCACCGGCGACCGGAAATCCTATCAATATCTGGTGGAAAGTATTCGCCAGTTCCCGACCCAGGATAAATTCAAGTCCATGATCAGTGAGGCCGGCTTCAGCCGCGTCACCTACCGTAATATGACCGGCGGCGTTGTCGCCCTGCACTCCGGGTGGAAAATCTAATATGCTGAAAAGCCTGCGTCATATGGGTCACCTGATCCGGGTTGGCTTTGTCCTCACGCGCCATGATGCCCTGATGGACCTTCTGTCCCTGTTTGGCCCCCAGCCCAAAGCCCTGACCCGCTTGAGAAATCTTCGCCGCATGGGAAGAAAAAATCCTGAAACGTCCACGAGCCATCATAATCTGGTCGAGGCCTTTCAGTCCTTGGGCCCCAGCTTCATCAAGATCGGCCAAGCCATGGCCACCCGGCCCGACATCGTCGGCCCCGACATGGCCCAGGAACTGATCCGATTACAGGATAAAGTCCCGGCCTTTGAAGGCGAAGAAGCCGTCCGCATCATTGAGCAGGAGCTGGGCGCACCGCTCAGTGAGCTGTTCACCGACTTTGACAGCACACCGGTGGCCGCAGCCTCCATTGCCCAGGTCCATTTTGCCACCACCAAGGATGGCCGGGCAGTGGCCATAAAAGTGCTGCGTCCGGGCATTGAAAAGGCCTTTGCCCGCGATCTGGAAAGTTTCCTGTGGTTGGCCCGGATTGCCGAGCGCTTTTCGGCCAAGGCCCGGCGCCTGAAACCAACCTCGGTGGTCGAGACCATTTCCGAAAGTATCGCTCTGGAGCTGGACCTGCGCTATGAAGCCGCCGCCGCCTCCGAACTGAAAGACAATTGTGCCGGCAACGCCGATTATGCTGTGCCCGATGTCGACTGGGACCTGACCAGCCGCCGGGTACTCTGTACCTCTCTGGTTGACGGCATCCCCTTCGCACAAAAAGATAAGATGATCGACGCCGGCTATGACCTGAAAATCCTCGCCGAGGGTCTGGTCCATAGCTTCCTGACCCAAGCGCTCAATGATGGATTTTTCCATGCCGACTTGCATCAGGGCAATCTGTTTGCCTGTGCCGACAATAAAATTACCGCCATCGATTTTGGCATCATGGGCCGCATTGACCAGAAGACCCGGCGCTGCCTGGCCGAAATTCTTTATGGCTTTATCACCCAGGATTATGACCTGATCGCCAAGGCCCATTTCGACATCGGCTATGTGCCCAGTGATCAGTCGTTGGAAAAATTCAAGCAGGCGATTCGCGCCATCGGTGCCCCGATCGCCGGCAAACCGGTCAGTGAAATTTCCGTCGGCAAATTGCTGTCCCAGCTGTTCGAAACCACCGACACCTTTAATATGCCGACCCAGCCCCAGCTGATTCTGCTGCAGAAAACCATGGTCACCGTGGAGGGCGTCGCGCTCAATCTCTATCCCGAGATCAATATGTGGGAGGCCTCGCGGCCGATCATCGAGAAATGGATGCGCGATAATCTGGGACCCCAGGCCAAAATCCGCGATTTTGCCGAAACCGCCCTCGATACCATGGCCCGATTGCCCCGGCTGCTCGACCATATGGAGACCCTGACCGCCGCCGCCCAGAAGGCCCAGCAGGACCTGGGACAAAACCGGCGGCGCAGTTCCCTGAAGCTTTTCCTCTATGGCCTCGCCGGCGGCATCAGTGGCAGTCTGCTGCTGTATTTTTTGGCACAATAAAATAAATAACAGTATTTATCCGTAGTTCTATTGATTTTACCAGTTTTTATTCCTACATTAGTTTCATGACCTTAGATTCGATCAGTCCCCTGGACGGTAAACGCTTATTGTTGATTATTGGCGGCGGCATTGCGGCCTATAAATGCCTGGACCTGATCCGGCGGCTGCGTGAGCGCGGCATGACCGTGCGGGTGATCCTGACCCGCAGCGGCGAACAATTTGTCACCCCCCTGTCGATCAGCGGTCTGAGCGGTGAAAAAACCTATACTGACCTCTTCTCCCTGACCGATGAAGTAGAAATGGGCCATATCCGCCTATCCCGGGAAGCCGACCTGGTTCTGGTTGCCCCGGCCACCGCCGACATGATGGCCAAGATGGCCGCCGGGATCGCTGACAATCTGGCAACCACCGCCCTGCTGGCCACCGACAAGCCGGTGATGCTAGCCCCGAGCATGAACAGCCAGATGTGGCACCATGCGGCGACCCAGCGCAATATTGCCCAGCTTAAACAAGACGGCATTCTGATGATTCCCCCCGGCAGCGGTCAGCTGGCCTGCGGTGAAGTCGGGGCCGGTCGACTGGCGGAAGTGGACGATATGGTCGCGGCGCTGGAGACTTTTTTCCGGCCCAGCGGACCCTTGGCGGGCAAACATGTGCTGATCACCGCCGGACCGACCTATGAAGCGATAGATCCGGTGCGCTATATCGCCAACCGCTCGTCAGGCAAACAGGGCTATGCCCTCGCCCGGGCACTGCGGGATCTGGGGGCCCGGGTCAGCCTGGTTTCCGGACCGACAAATCTGCCGGAGCCTGCGGGTATTGAGACCATCCAGATCGAATCAGCGCGGGAAATGCTGGCCGCCTGCGAGAAGGCCCTGCCCGCCGATGTGGTGCTCTGTGTTGCTGCCGTCGCCGACTGGCGGACCTCCCAGGAAATGGACCAGAAGATAAAGAAACAAAACGGTGCCCTGCCGCCGCTGGACCTGGTGGAAAATCCGGACATTCTGAAAATGCTGGCGACCCCAGGCGACAATCGTCCGGCCCTGGTGATCGGCTTTGCCGCCGAAACCGAGACTGTGGCGGCCCATGCCCAGGCCAAGCTGGACCGCAAAGGCTGTGACTGGATTGTCGCCAATGATGTCTCGTTAAAGAACGGGCAATCGGTCATGGGCGGTGATCATAATCAGGTCAGCCTGCTGACCGCCACCGGCACAGAAGACTGGGACAGTGCCCCAAAAGACCAGGTCGCCAAACGGCTGGCCGACAAAATTGAACAGTATTTTACTTAACCCCCAATTTTTTACCTAAACTTCTGGATTATTTTATGACACACGTCGGCTTTCAACAACTGCCCCACGGCGCGGGACTTAAACGCCCGGAATTTGAAACCATCCATTCGGCCGGTATGGACCTTATGGCGGCCCTGGGCGAAGGCACGGAGCTAACCCTCAAGGTCGGTGAGCGGCTACTGGTGCCGACCGGATTTGCCATGGCCCTGCCCCATGGGTTCGAGGCCCAGGTGCGGCCCCGGTCCGGTCTGGCCTGGAAAAACGGCGTCACCGTACTTAACAGCCCGGGCACCATTGATGCCGACTACCGGGGCGAAGTAAAAGTGATCCTGATCAATCACGGGACGGAGGATTTTACCCTCACCCGGGGCATGCGCATCGCCCAGATGATCATCGCGCCCGTCACCCAGATCACCTGGGATGTGCGCGAAAATCTTGATGAGACCGTACGCGGGGCCGGCGGATTCGGCTCCACAGGAACCCAAAGCTAATTTTAAAGAGAACTGACATGTTTCGACTGACAAAGAAAATGATATATGCCTTGGAAGCCGTGGTCGATGTGGCCTATAATGGCCGCACAGGGCCCGTCCAGTCCCGGGATATCACCCATCGGCAAGGCATTCCCCAGCGTTATCTGGAACAGGTCATGCAGCAATTGGTCCGGGCCGGCATATTAAAAGGCGTCAGAGGTCCCAAAGGCGGCTATAATCTGGCCCGGGAAAGACGTCGGGTTTCCGTGGGTGAGATTGTGCAGGTGGTCAATAATATGGATAATAAAAAAGACCAAAAAGACGCCCTGTCCCAATCGCCCCTGGGCATAAAAGTAATCAATCCCCTGATTGAAAATTTAAACGCCAGTATTGTCGAACAACTTAACACAATTACTTTACAGGATTTATGTCAGCAGGCCATGAGTGAAGGCGTCGAGACAAATTCCGCTAAAGATTTCACATTTACCATATAACCGCAGGAGATATCATATGACCGATACTGTTACTGACACTGGTACCCAAGGCCGCGGCAGAATTTACGACACGATCATTGAAACCATGGGCAATACCCCCCTGGTCCGCATGAACCGCATGGGGCGTGACCTTGGCGCAGAGATTCTGCTGAAACTGGAATTCTTCAACCCCCTGGCCTCGGTCAAGGATCGCATCGGCGCCGCCATGATTGCCGCCCTGGAAAAGCAGGGAAAAATCAAGCCCGGCACCATGATCATTGAGCCAACGTCAGGTAATACCGGGATTTCCCTGGCCTTTGTCTGTGCGGCCAAAGGCTATGACCTGACCCTGGTGATGCCCGAAAGCATGTCCATGGAACGGCGCAAAATGCTGCTGATCCTCGGGGCCAAGCTTGAGCTGTCCCCGGCGGAACTGGGCATGAAGGGCGCTATCGCCCGGGCCCAGGAAATGGTCGATGCGTCCGATAATGCGGTCATGCCCCAACAATTCGCCAACCCTGCCAACCCTGCGATTCACGAGATTACCACTGCCAATGAAATCTGGAATGATACCAATGGTAAGGTCGATGTCATTGTGTCAGGCGTCGGCACCGGCGGCACCATCACCGGCATCGCCCGCGCCCTAAAACCCAAGAAGGGCAGCCTCTATATTGTTGCCGTCGAGCCGGAAGACAGCCCGATCCTGTCCGGTGGCCAACCCGGCCCTCACAAAATTCAAGGCATTGGCGCCGGTTTCATCCCGGAAATCCTCGACACCCAATTTATTGACGAAGTGCTGACCATCGGCAATGAAACCTCCTTCGAAACCGCCCGTCTTATCGCAAGAAAAGAAGGTATTCCGGTGGGTATTTCATCAGGAGCCGCCGTCGCCGCCGCGCTTGAGCTGGCAGAACGGGATGACATGAAAGGCAAAGTAATTGTTGTCATCATCCCGTCTTTCGCCGAACGCTATCTGTCCACCCCTATGTTTGACGGGCTATAAGATTATGGCAACAGTGCTTCTCAGGGTGCAGGGCGCCGAATCCACTCTTCTGGTGACAGAGCTTACCATTGACCGCATCCTGGCCGAGGCCCGGGCGGTCGGCCTGAAGGAATTTGCCGTCATGCGTAATGGCGAGGAAGTGATCAATCCCGACGAGCTGGTCGTTCAGGAGAATGATGTCTTCGTGATCCTGCCAGCCGATTATGAGGATGTGGAAATTACTGTTGATGTGGCCAACGATTCCGATGACGACCCCGAAGACGCCCCGGACAACAACGGCAACCATGATGCTTAATGACCAACAGCTGGACCGTTATGCCCGCCATATCATCCTGAAGCAGGTCGGCGGGGCTGGACAGCAAAAACTGCTGGCCTCTCGGGTTCTGGTGGTCGGGGCCGGAGGATTGGGCAGCCCCCTGATTCTCTATCTTGCCGCCGCCGGGGTCGGGACCATCGGCGTCATCGATGATGATGTGGTTGATCTCAGCAACCTTCAGCGCCAAGTCCTGCATACCACAGAGCAGATCGGTAACCTGAAAACCCATAGCGCCCGGCATATGATCCAGCAGATTAACCCGGACGTGAAGATCATTGAGGTACCGGAACGACTAACGGCGGCCAATGCTGAAAGTCTGGTTGCGGACTATGACATTGTCGCTGATGGCTGTGATAATTTTGACACCCGGTTTCTGATCAATGATGTCTGCCTGAAGCTGAAAAAGCCTCTGGTCTCTGCGGCCCTTAGTCAGTTTGACGGCCAGATCAGCACCTTTAAGGGCTATCTTAGCGATAAACCCTGTTACCGCTGTTTCATCCCAAACCATCCGGGGGCGGTGGGTAATTGTGCTGAGGCCGGCATATTGGGCGCGGTCGCCGGCGTGCTCGGCACCATGCAGGCGGTTGAGGTTCTGAAGGAACTGCTTGAGCTCGGGGACAGCCTGGCCGGAAAGCTGGTGCTCTATGATGCGCTCAGCGCCACCAGTCGGACCATCCGACTGCCCAAAGATCCGGGGTGCCCAGCCTGTGGATCGGTTAAATAATTACCGGAGATAAATACCGGTACCACTCTGGATATTAAGGATACCAGTGTTCAGGGTCAGATCCTGAAAAATCTTATACCCAGTCTTCCAATACCCGGTCTGGCGGATTATGACCATCGGCAAAGGTCTTGATATTGATCAGGACTTTCTCACCCATGTCATTACGGCCTTCCTTGGTCGCGGACCCCATATGAGGCAGAGCCACCACGTTAGGCATTTCCAGAAGTTTTGGATTGACCGCCGGTTCATTTTCAAACACGTCCAGTCCGGCCCCGGCCAGTTCGCCAGCCACCAGCATCCTGATCAGAGCATTTTCGTCAATAACTTCTCCGCGAGAGGTGTTAATGACAAAGGCATGTTTTTGCATCAGTTTCAGACGACGGGCTGACAACAGATGGTAGGTCGCCGGTGTATGGGGGCAATTGACGGAAATAATATCCATCCGCGCCAACATCTGATCCAGGCTTTCCCAATAGGTTGCCTCAAGCTCTTCCTCAACATCCGCGCCTGCCCGGTGGCGGTTATGATAATGAATGGACATACCAAAGGCTTTGGCCCGACGGGCGACGGCCTGGCCAATGCGGCCCATACCAATGATGCCCAGCCGCTTGCCCCAAATGCGGGAGCCGGTCATGCCGGTCGGGGACCATCCGGTCCATTCACCGCTTTGCAGCAGTCTTTCCCCTTCGAGCAGGCGACGCGGCACCGCCAGAATCAGGGCCAAGGTCATATCGGCGGTATCCTCGGTCAGGACACCCGGCGTATTGGTAACGGTAATACTGCGCTGTCGGGCAGAGGCCAGGTCAATATGATCGACGCCGGCGCCAAAATTGGCAATCAACTTCAAATTAGGTCCGGCCTGGGCCAGAATTCTGGCATCCAGCCGGTCGGTCACTGTCGGCACCAGAACATCCGCCTCTTTAACGGCAGCGGCCATTTCGGCGGCGCCAAAGGCATGATCATCCAGATTAAGGCGGACATTAAATAATTCCATCATCCGCGTTTCAATAATGTCAGGCAATTTTCTTGTAACGATTACCAGTGGTTTCTTTGACGTCATTCAGAATTCCGGTTTTTATTATCATTGGGCACATAAAAAGGCTTGTGGTCGCCTTTCCATTCTTTATCATGTCTAGCAGAAAGCACGACCGTATTCAAACATCTCAGTCAATATTCGGCACATAATCCAAAAAAATCACCCCCAGCCAGAGGAAAAAACACAATGGCCTCCCGTCGCTTGATATGCCTCATAACCAGCCTCATGCTTTTGGCCCTGCCAGACCTTTCAGATGCGGCACAGGAACGGACCATCGTGGGTAAGAGCGGGCTACTGGTGCCCAGATATGTCTCTCTGGCCAAAAAGACCGTCAATGTCAGAACCGGTCCAGACGGAAAATATCCCATTACCTGGGTCTTCAAAAAAAGACACCTGCCGGTAAAGATCATTGCCGAATATGAAAACTGGCGCAAAATAGTTGACTCCGAGGGAGCCACTGGTTGGATCTGGGGGCCGTTGTTATCCAGCAAACGTACCGCCCTGATCATTGCAGAACAGCAAAATCTATTGAAAGGCCCAGACCCGGATCAGTCGGTGGCTGTGATTGCTGAAGCCGGCGTGATTGGGAAAATACGCCGCTGTGCCGGGGGATGGTGCGAGCTGGACCTCAATGGTTTCAAAGGCTGGCTGAAACAGGGCAGTTTCTGGGGTACTCTCGACGAAGAAAATCTTGATTAACTGTCTTTCGCCACATGAATGATCACCTCAACCCGGGAGAATTTCTTTCCCGGGGGCACTTCCGGCAGCAGGCCAATTGTTAACGCCCCGTCAGGGATATCCTGCAGACAGCCTTCCTCTTCGAGAAAATAATGATGGTGATCCGTAACGTTGGTATCAAAATAGGTCCGGCCAGAATCCACCACCACTTCCCGCAGGAGGCCCACATCGGTGAATTGATGCAGGGTGTTATAGATGGTCGCCCGGGAGATGGTAATATTGGCTTTGTCAATTTCCTCATGAAGACTGTCGGCCGTCACATGGCGATTGGCCCCATCAAAGAGGATTTTTGCCAAAGCCATACGCTGACGGGTAGGCCGCAAACCCACATTCCGTAGGGTCTGAATGGCCCGGGCAAAAGGCCTTTCTTTGGCTGTTGTTTTATGGTTCGTTTTGACTTGGTCTGACATGGGATGTCCATCAACTCCATTCGCTCCCCCGACAATACTCCATAATGACGAAATAATGAAATAATCTCTGGGGGCGATGGGACAATTTTGCTAAAAACTGCCTTTAATCCCCGGTTAAAATACGTTCAAACAATTCTTTCACCGTTGGCACAAAGCCGTTGCTGAAGAAAGGGTCGGTCGAGAAATTAAACGCTGCATGGCCGGCAAACATCAGATTATCTTCCAATGCGCCGCCATGAGAAATGTCCATCAGGGTTTTCTGAATACAGAAGCTGCGCGGATCTGCGCCCCGTCCGGTGGAATAATTTGCGTCCTCATTCTGGGACCAATTGGAAAATTTACACTGGCTGAGACAACCCATGCAGTCTTTCTGATCCTTGCGGATGTCCAGGGCCTGGGCCGGGGTATCAAAGACCAAGGTCCCGTCGGGTGTCTTCAGAGCCTCGGAAAATCCGTCGGCAATCCACAGGTCTGCTTTTGGTTTATCTTCAGGCTGAACAAAATATTTTCTTTTTCCCGCCTGAATTTCAGCGGAAAATTCCTCGGTCTGCTTGCCACTGAAGGTCACCTGACGGTCAGAACGGCCTTGCAGCTCGCGCAGGAACCGGGTCTTGACCGCTGACGAATAAAATCCGGTCGGGCTGAAGCGATGAAGAAGAATATCGCCTTCCTTCAAGGTGGTCAGGGCATCTTTCCAGATTTTTGGAATCGGGCTTTCCTTGGTCAGCAAAGGCCGAGTGCCATACTGAAAGGCGATCAGGCCAATTTCCGGGTTATTGAGCCAGTTGGTCCAGTCCCGTAAGTACCAGACTCCACCGGCCATGATGATCGGAACATGCTGCAGGCCAAATTTATTCATCATGGTCCGCAGCGCGGCTACCCGGGGGTAGGGGTCCTGAGGCTCGCGGGGGTCTTCAGCATTGGTCAGGCCATTATGGCCACCGGCAAGCCACGGATCTTCATAGACCACACTGCCCAGCCAATCACCATGTTTTTTGTAGGCCCGTTTCCACAGAATGCCGAAAGCCCGGGCCGATGAAATAATCGGATGATAAAAAACTTCATGTTTGGCGGCAATTTCGCTGAGCTTATAGGGCATGCCTGCGCCACAGGTCACACCATGTACAAGGCCCTTGGCTTTGGTCAGCACGCCTTCAAGAATGGCTTCTGCGCCACCCATTTCCCACAGGACATTGATATGAATACGGCCCTGGCCGCCGGCCAGGTCATGAGCATCCCGAACCTGGGTAAGACCGCCATTGATGGCGTATTCTATCAGTTCCTGATGGCGTTCAATTCTTGTTTTACCGTGATAAATCTGGGGAATGACATTTCCCTGGCCATCAAAACTGTCCGCATTGACACAGCTGACGGTACCGACCCCTCCGGCCGCAGCCCACGCGCCAGCACTGATGCCATTAGTGGCAGAAATCCCCTTGCCGCCCTCCACAAGTGGCAGGACTTCTTTTCCTGACATCATCAACGGTTCAAGTAAACTCATAACGGTTCTTACCCTACAAAACAGCCAGACCCCTTTGCCGGCATCTATAAAAATGAGGCCGGATGGATGTGTCCCTTATATGGGGTCTGAACCCCCTATTACAAGGAACACAAGGCCATCCGGCCGATAAATTATGAAGCGGAAATTATTCCTCTTCAGTCTTTTTTTCCTGAATGTCTTCACCAGTTTCCTGGTCAACCACCCGGCGGCTCAGGCGAACCTTACCGCGGTCATCAATACCAAGAACTTTGACCTTGATGATGTCACCTTCTTTGATCACATCGGTAACCTGTTTCACCCGGTAATCTTCCAATTCACTGATGTGAACCAGACCATCACGGCTACCCAGGAAGTTAACAAAAGCGCCGAAGTCAACAGTTTTAACAACCTTGCCTTCGTAGATCTTGCCAACTTCAGGTTCGGCGACAATACCTTCAATCCATTTCAGAGCGGCTTCAATGGCAGACAGGTCAGAAGAGGAAACCTTGATGGTTCCGTCGTCTTCGATGTCAACCTTGGCACCAGTCACTTCACAGATTTCCCGAATAACCTTACCACCGGTCCCGATCACTTCGCGGATTTTTTCGCGGTTGATCTTGATGGTTTCGATGCGCGGTGCATGATCACTCATTTCTTCACGGGCACCGGACAGGGCTTTTTCCATTTCGGCAAGGATATAAGCCCGGCCAGCAGAAGCCTGCTTCAGGGCAATTTCCATGATCTCCTGGGTAATGCCAGTGATCTTGATGTCCATCTGCAAAGAAGTCAGACCCTTGGAGGTCCCGGCCACTTTAAAGTCCATGTCGCCCAGATGATCTTCATCACCCAGAATGTCGGACAGAACCGCATAGTCGTCGCCTTCTTTGATCAGGCCCATGGCAATACCAGAAACCGGACGCTTCAGAGGTACACCAGCATCCATCAACGACAGAGAGCCACCACAGACAGACGCCATGGAGGAGGAACCGTTGGATTCAGTGATCTCAGACACCAGACGAATGGTGTAAGGGAATTCTTCTTTGCTTGGCAGAACAGCCCGCAGAGCGCGCCAGGCCAATTTACCATGGCCGGTTTCCCGACGGCTTGTACCCATCATGCGACCCGTTTCACCAACAGAATAGGGCGGGAAGTTATAATGCAGCATGAAGCGTTCTTTATAGGTGCCGGTCAGGGCATCAATGAACTGCTCATCATCGCCAGTACCCAATGTGGTCACGACAGTTGCCTGTGTTTCACCGCGGGTGAACAGCGCAGAACCATGGGTCCGGGGCAGGATATTAACCTGGGAATCAATCGCCCGGACCTTATCAAGGGCACGACCATCAATCCGCTTGCCGGTTTTGATGATATCGCCACGAACAATGTTCTTTTCGAGGTTTTTCAACAGATCAGCAACAACACCGGTGTCGACATTTTCATCAGCTTCGATCAGGTCAGCCAAAACACGGGCCTTTACAGCAGACAGCTGAGTGGACCGAACCTGTTTGACGATTTCGCCATAAGCGGCCCGCAGGTCAGCTTCAGCCATTTTGGTAATCTTGGCAGCCAGCTCGGAATGATCTTCCGGCTCAGGCATTTCCATTGGCTCTTTTGCCGCCAGTTCAGCCAGTTCGATAATCATATCAATGACCACCTGCATCTGCTCATGACCGAACATAACCGCGCCAAGCATGACTTCTTCAGTCAGCTCATTGGCTTCTGATTCAACCATCAGAACCGCATCGCGGGTACCGGCAACAACCAGATCAAGATCGGATGTTTCCAGCTCTTCAAATGTTGGGTTCAGAATATATTCGCCGTCGATGTAACCGACACGCGCCGCACCAATGGGACCCATGAACGGCAGACCGGAAATGGTCAGCGCCGCTGATGTGCCGATCAGGGCCGTGATATCCGGGTTGTTTTCCAGGTCATGGGACATGACCGTACAGACAACCTGGGTTTCATTCTTAAAGCCTTTGACGAACAAAGGACGGATTGGACGGTCAATCAGGCGACAGGTTAATGTCTCAGCTTCGCCTGGACGGCCTTCGCGTTTAAAAAAACCGCCTGGTATTTTACCGGCGGAATAAGCGCGTTCTTGATAATTTACGGTGAGGGGGAAAAAGTCGATACCGACTTTTGGGGTCTTAGCAGCGGTCACTGCCGTCAAGCAGGATGTTTCGCCGTAAGTGACCATAACGGCCCCATTTGCCTGGCGTGCAATCCGGCCGGTTTCAAGAACCAGCGTACGACCGCCCCAGTTAATTTCTTTTCTATGTATTTCAAACATATATATCTTATCCTTAACCTACGGATTCCGAGCTCTGATCTGGGCCCATCCCAAACCAGAGCTTATCGAAAACCTTGTGCATAACCCCTATGGCTATGCGGTATTTTTTATTACTTACGCAAACCAAGACGCTTGATCAGAGTCTGATAACGGGCTTGGTTTGTAGTGCTCAGATAGCTCAACAGGCTGCGACGTTTGTTGACAAGCATCAACAGACCGCGACGTGAATGGTTATCTTTTTTATGAGTTTTGAAATGTTCTGTCAGGTTCAGAATTCTGGTGGTCAGAATGGCAACCTGTACTTCGGGGGAACCTGTATCGCCTTCGCCTGTAGCGAATTCTTTAATCAGTTCCTGTTTCTTTTCAGCTGTAATCGACATCGTAGTCTCCTTTAAAAAAAATTAAATATTAAACACCCGCACCGGTTTCAGGATCGTCTGTTCCGGGCCATCTTCGACCTGACACAATGCGACTAAGCGTGTGCCAGCCATGGCCCTGACGATCCCCGGTGCAATCTGCTCCGGGATGCTCAGCTGTTGTCCATGGGACAGAAGCTTTGCTTGCTCTTCCGTAACGGCCAGTGCCAAGATGTCGTCCAGCACGGTCACCACGGGGAGAATCCAATCCTCAGGCGGCGCACTATGGCTTAATTCCTCTAGCTTTTCCAGTGAAATCGACGCTTTTAAATCAAATGAACCAACCCGGGTTCGCCGCAGGGTTGATACATAGCCAACCGTGCCCAATTTCAGCGCCATATCACGGGCCAGAGACCGGATATAAGTGCCCTTTCCGCAACTGGTACGCAGGCTTGCCAGCGTCCCGTCATAAGACATAAGCTCGAGGCTAAAAATGTCAACTTCGCGGGATTTCATCACCACTTCTTCGCCAGCTCGCGCCAGGTCATAAGCCCGTTTTCCATCAATCTTCAGGGCGCTGTATTTGGGCGGAATTTGAGTGATATGACCCATAAAGTCGGGCAGTATCGCCAATATTTCAGCCTCGGACGGACGATGGTCACTGGTGGCGGTCACTTCGCCCTCGCCGTCATCTGTCGACCGGCTTTCGCCAAAGGTCACGGTGAATTCGTATGTTTTACGGGCATCCATGATGAAAGGAATGGTTTTTGTCGCCTCACCAAAGGCAATGGGCAGAATGCCGGTCGCCAGCGGATCAAGAGTTCCGCCATGGCCGACCTTCTGAGCCTTGGTCAGCCAGCGGCATTTCCCGACCACTTGAGTTGATCCCATGCCCAGTGGCTTGTCGATCACCAGCCACCCGTCGAGCTTGATCCCTTTACGCTTTCGGCCCAAGGGTCAGTCGTCCTTCAGATCAGGATCATCATCGGTGTCGGGCCCCAGGTCCTGGGCCACATGGGGGCTACGGAGCAGTTTCTCGATATGGCCGGCCTCACCAAAGCTGCTGTCACTGGTGAATTTCAGGTTGGGCAGATATTTCATGGTGACCATGCGCGACAACTGGCCGCGGATATATTTACTGTTCCGGGTTAGCGCGTCAACAACATCCCGGGCATTGGTGCCGCCCAGCGGCATGACAAAGATAGTTGCATTGCGTAGGTCCGGGCTACAGCGGACCTCGGTCACGGTGACCGATACCCCGTCCAGGGACGGGTCACGGATTTCACCACGGGTGAAAATTTCTGACAGGGCATGGCGAAGGTTTTCGCCGACCCTGAGCAACCGGTGACTAGGGCCGCGGTCATCATTTTCTAAGTCATCACCATGTAATCTGGACATACCTGTATCCTACCTAATGAGAGAGATTAATATCGAAGCGGTCCTGGCGTTACGCCAAGGCCCGTTCAATTGACTCAACCTCGTAACATTCAATGACATCACCCTTTTTAAGGTCGTTATAGCTGGCAAAGTTCATGCCGCACTCAGTGCCGGATATAACTTCTTCAACATCATCCTTGAACCGGCGCAGAGAGCCGAGGTCGCCTTCAAAGACCACCACGTCATCCCGGAGCAAGCGGGCTTTAGCGCCTTTGCGCATAACCCCGTTGAGCACCAGACACCCGGCAGCCTTACCGGTTTTACCCGCAGAGAAGATATCGCGGATTTCCGCAGAGCCAAGAATGGTTTCTCTGAGTTCAGGTGCCAGTTTGCCGGACATGACCGCTTTGATGTCATCCACCAGGTCATAGATCACGGAATAATACCGGATTTCCACGCCTTCCTGACGGGCAAGCTCGTCCGCCTTACGGCTGGCCCGAACATTGAAGCCCAGAATTGGCGCCCCGGAGGCGACCGCCAGGGTCACATCGGATTCGGAAATACCACCGACCGCTGAATGCAGGATCTTAGCCCGGACTTCATCAGTATTCATGGCTTCCAACGCGCCGGTAATGGCTTCGGAAGAGCCCTGAACATCAGACTTGATCACCAGCGGCACAATCTCGGCCTGTTTGGTGCTCAGCTTCTCGAACATGGCTTCAAGAGTTGCTTTAGGTGCTGCCTCTTTCTCCAGACGTTCGCGGTTTTTACGGAATTCGGAAACCTCACGGGCCTTGGCTTCGGTATCGACCACGATGAAACTGTCACCGGACCGTGGCATGCCATTGAGGCCCAGAACTTCCACAGGAACCGATGGACCGGCTTTTTTCACATTCTTGCCCCGGTCATTGAGCAGGGCCCGAGCCCGGCCCCATTCGTTACCACAGACAAAGATATCACCGACTTTCAATGTCCCGCGCTGAATCAGGATAGTGGCCACAGAGCCCTGTCCTTTATCGAGGCGGGATTCGACGACAACACCATCGGCGTTACGGTTTTTATTGACTTTCAGGTCAAGCATTTCGGACTGAAGCTGGATGGCCTCGGCCAATTTGTCCAGGTTGGTGCCTTTGAGTGCGGAAACTTCCACATCAAGAATTTCACCGCCCATGCTTTCGACAAAGACTTCATGCTGCAGCAGGTCCTGACGAACCTTGTCCGCATTAGCGCCCGGCTTGTCGATTTTATTGATCGCCACAATGATCGGCACTTCGGCCGCCTTGGCATGGCTGATGGCCTCAATAGTCTGGGGCATGATGCTGTCATCAGCGGCAACCACAAGGATCACGATATCCGTCGCCTTGGCCCCACGGGACCGCATGGCGGAGAAGGCCGCATGGCCTGGTGTATCGAGGAAGGTGACCTTGTCGCCACTTTTCATCCGCACCTGATAGGAGCCGATATGCTGGGTAATGCCGCCGGCTTCACCGGTGACCACAGAAGATTTTCGGAAGGCATCAAGGATCGATGTTTTACCATGATCGACATGACCCATGACCGTGACAACGGGTGCCCGGGTGGTCATATCTGCTTCAAGATCCTCTGGTCCGGACAGGTCAATTTCCACATCAGCGGCGCTGATCCGTCTGACCGTATGACCAAATTCTTCAACAATCAGTTCTGCTGTATCCTGATCGATTTCCTCAGCGGCGGTTGCCATCACATCCATTTTCATCAGGGAGCGGATCACATCAACGGTTTTTTCCGTCATCCGGTTGGACAGTTCCGCCACCGTAATCATGTCAGGAATAATAACTTCACGGAAAACTTTTTCCTGAATGCCTTTACCGCCTTTACGCTTTTCCTTGGCCCGGGCCCGTTTCAGGGCCGCAAAGCTGCGTTGACGCTCTTGCCCCCCACCAGACAGAGCCTGGGTCACGGTCAGACGACCGGTACGACGGGCAGGTTCACCGCGGCGGGTTGGCTTGACAGCAGGGCGCTTGACTTCTGCCGGTTTGGCGGCTGGCCCATGTTTTTTCGGGGCCGGTGCGGCGGCAGTCTTGGCTTTTGCCTTGGCGGCTACCTGTTCTTCTTCCAGATCAGACTGCGCCTTCAGCTCCGACTCGACCTTCTTCTTAGTTTCCATATCGGCTTTGAATTTAGCATCGTCCGTCGCCGCTTTTTTAGCACTCTCGGCATCCTTGACGGCCTGTTCTTTATCGGACTCTGCCCGGGCAGCCTCTTCCACAGCCCGTCTCTTGGCGGCTTCGGCTTCGACGGCCGCCCGCTTTTCAGTCTCAATCTTGGCCATCTCCAATGCCTGGAGCCGGGCCTTCATTTCACTGTCGGTCAACTGACGTCCATCAGAAACGACCGATCTCTTTCGGGTCGGACCCGACGACAAGCTTTTCTTTTTGGCAAATCCAGCAGAGGGTGCGGGAGCCGTTGGTGCTGCAGCGGGTTTTTCCCCCGGTTTCAGCATAAGTTTTTTCTTGCGCTGGACAACCACGCCGCCTGGGGCCCGCACGACAGCAGGTGCTGCCGTCGATGGCTTCAGTTGCAACGTTTTTCTGCCGGAAACCGACAATGGTTTTTTTGTGTCCTTATCGTCACTCATTCTATATTCGCCTTCAGCCACTTAAATAATAAGGCCCGTCATGCATTTTATCAGCGCATAACAACACCTTCGTACCGGGAAAACTCTTTCAGAAAGCTTTCCGTCATACCACCCGACAATATTGTCACATGGACTGCATTAAACAAACCCAAGGTTTGTCCCAACTCTTCGCGGGTGAACATATCAATCACCGGCAGTTTTTCAAGAACAATCCCCAGACCAGAGCATATTTTACTACGCCCACCCTCTGCGGCATCTTCCGCTGTCACCAGAGCCCGGCCCTTCCCCGCCTTTAAAGCGGCTCGAACCTTTTCAAACCCTGACACCAAAAGTCCGGCCCGATTGACAAGGCCCAGATAATTTAGGCATCTTTGCCGAAGCAACTGGGCCACCAGATCCGGCAGATTTTCATCCACCCTGACCCGCTGTTGTTTACCTGTCGCCGCGTCTGGACTTGCGTCCTGATCCTCCAGCGTTGCCACATCAACCATTTTACGGCCTGATGAAGCCAAAACCTTATGCCCAAACCGGACAAATATCTTTTTCTTCATGGCGCTATCCAGCACCTTGCCTTCTGCCAAAATCCAGCCCCCGCGTCCAGGCAGCTTTGCCGCCACATCCGGGATTACATTGCCCTCGGGATCAAGCACAAACCGAATCAGCTTATGGGCCGCATATGTCTCGCCGGTCACCAGGCACTTTCTTTCCCGGGCCTTTTTGTTGACCTTTTTGGTCCTGGACTTTGCTGTCCGGGCTTTCTTGGGTCTGCGATCCTTTAAACCAGGGTTCTGGGACACTCACTTTCCATTCACTTCAGGCACAGCCAGCACCACGGTATATTATTCCGCTTCCGCCTGTTCTGCAACAGCCTCTTCAGTCGTTTCTTCTGTTTCTTCTGTTTCTTCGTCTTCAAACCAATGTGCCCGAGCAGCCATGATAATCTCATTGGCTTTTTCTTCCGTCAAGCCAGTGGTCCGCAGAATGCCATCTTCCCGGCTGGTCAGCTCATCTGCCGCCAAGTCACCCAGATCATCCAGTGTCTTGATCTCCGCATCACCCAACAACACCAGCATGGCCGATGTCAGGCCATCAATGGCAGCAACCTCATCAGAAACACCAAGTTTAACCCGGGCTTTCTCAGACTTCACCGCCTGGCGGTCCAGGGACTCACGGGCCCGGTTTTGCAGTTCAGCCACCAGATCCGTGTCAAAGCCTTCGATTCCGGCAAATTCCTCTGGCGCCACATAGGCCACTTCTTCCATATTGCGGAAGCCTTCAGCCACCAGCAACAGGGCCAGGGTTTCATCCACATCCAGCTGACTGACAAACAAGTCTGTGCGGACTTTATATTCAGCCTGACGTTTTTCAGATTCAGCGGCTTCGGTCATGATGTCCACCTGCCAGCCACTCAACTGTGACGCCAGACGCACATTCTGTCCGCGCCGGCCAATAGCCAGACTGAGCTGGTCTTCGGCGACAACAACATCAATGCGTTTTCTGTCTTCATCCAGAACCACCTTGGACACCTCGGCCGGGGCCAGGGCGCTGATGATCAGCGTTGCCGGGTCCGCAGACCACTGAATGATATCAATTTTCTCTCCGGCCAGTTCATTAACCACCGCCTGAACCCGGCTACCGCGCATACCAACACAAGCGCCAACTGGATCAATGGAACCATCGGAACTCACCACGGCGATTTTTGCCCGGCTGCCCGGATCGCGAGCGACACCAATAATCTCGATAACACCGTCATAGATTTCCGGCACTTCCTGGGTGAACAGCTTGGACATGAAGTCCGGGTGAGACCGGGACAGGAAGATCTGAGGCCCCCTGACTTCCCGCCGCACATCAGCGATATAGGCCCGGATCCGGTCACCGTTGCGCATATGCTCCCGCGGGATCATCTGATCGCGGCGGATCACAGCTTCAGCCTGACCCACATCAACGATCACATTACCGTATTCGATCCGCTTAACAACCCCATTAATGATCTCACCAATGCGATCCTGATATTCATCAAACTGGCGTTGACGTTCGGCGTCACGTACTTTCTGAACAATGACCTGCTTGGCGGTCTGGGCAGCAACCCGGCCAAAATCTATTGGCGGCAGTTCGTCAGCCAGCAGGTCGCCGATCACGGCTTCCTTCTTGAGCTTTGTCGCATCTTTCAAGGTCAGTTCGGTCGCATGATTTTCCACATGCTCCACCACTTCCAGAACCCGGTACAGTTTGATATCGCCATTTTTACGGTCAATATGGGCCTTGATTTCATTTTCTGCGCCATAGCGTGACCGGGCCGCCTTCTGAATGGCTTCTTCCAAAGCTTCTAGGACGATTTCCTTGTCAATATTCTTTTCCCGTGCAACCGCATCTGCAATTTGCAGCAATTCAATCCTGTTCGCACTTACCGCCGTTGTCATACCTTGAACTCCATCCATGCCCGTTTAAGCATTCTATTCTCAATTCAATTTTATAGTCTCAAGTCACTCAATCTGGCCAAAATTTCTGACCCATCTTTTACTGCTTAGTCGCCGCCGCCAATAATTCATCGGTCAAGACAAGTTTGGACCGGTTGATGTTATCGAAGTCCACGTCAAAAACCTCACCATCCACTTCAATCTTTACCACATCACCCTCGATGCCCAGCAATTTTCCGCGATAACGCCGCCGGCCATTGTCAGGAACCGACAATTCTATCTTAGCAACATTTCCGGCATAATTGGCAAAATCCTTGCGCCGGGTCAACGGCCGATCAATGCCCGCTGTACTGACTTCCAGGACATATTCCCCCGAGATCGGGTCATCAACATCCAGGATAACAGAAACCTCTCGGCTGAGTGCGGCACAATCCTCAACCAACATGGTGCCATCAGGCCTCTCGGCCATGATCTGCAGCGTCACCGCCCCGCCCCTGGCTGAATTTTGCAGAGCAATGCGGATGATTTCATAGCCCAATGCCTCAGCAACAGGGTCGATAATATCATGCAATGTTTTTAACTGTGACGACACATTAATTCCACTTAAGTTTTAGCTCCGGCTTTCACCAAATAAAAAAGCAGGCCAGTGAAACACTTGCCCGCACTTTTAATTTTTTCAAGTGATTCGGTTGCTCTATATATAGTCGAAAAGATGAGAACTTCAAGCGAATAGTACGCCGTTTAATACTAAGGCTCTGCTGAAGCCTGAATATAGCTTGTCTAGAGCATGCCCGAAGCCTACCTTTGACAACGGATAAAGCGCAGATAACTGCTTATTCGGCCTTGTTCCCTGGACTTTATTTCATAACGACTGGCCGGCCAGTCATCGGGACGATTCCGCCAGTTTTCCGGGCTATCCGACAGCCAGTTAAAATCGGGATTTTCCAGCATATGAGCCATTATCCAGCGGCAATACTCCATATGGTCCGTGCCAATGCGCAATTCAGCCCCGTCTTTCAGAATCCGGGACAGGACCTTTATATTGCCAGCGCTGACGATGCGGCGCTTATGGTGGCGCGCCTTGGGCCAGGGGTCTGGAAACAGGATAAAAGCCCGGCCAATGGACTGGTCCGGCAGACTGTCCATCAACAATCTGGCATCATCCATGAAGATGCGAACGTTGGTCAGGTTTTCCTGATCCACGATGTCGACCAGACCGGACACGCCGTTGAGAAAAGGTTCGCAGCCGATAACACCAATATCAGGATGGGATTTTGCCTGGGCCGCCAGATGCTCGCCCTTGCCAAAACCAATCTCGAGCCAATGATCCGCCAGGGCGCTGTCAAAATGTCCCGAAGGACCTGTAGGCACCAGCCCGTCCAAAGGAATTTCAATATTCGGCAGCCACTTATCCAACCGGGCCTGACGGGCGGCGGACAGGGCCTGGCCCTGTCGCCGACCATACACCCGGCTACCTTTGATATCTTCAAGATTACGCATCAGACTTAGAAATGACCCTTAAGGCTATCCACCAGATCCAGTTTTTCCCATGAGAAGCCGCCATCGGCCTCAGGTGCGCGGCCAAAGTGACCATAAGCTGCCGTCCGCTCATAGATCGGCCGGTTCAGGTCCAAGTGCTCGCGGATACCTCGGGGACTTAAATTCATAATTTCAAACAGGACTTTTTCCAGAACCGCCGGATCAACTTCACCGGTGTTATGGAAGTCCACATAGAGGGACAATGGATGAGACACGCCGATAGCATAGGCCAGCTGTATCGTACAACGACGGGCCAAACCAGCCGCCACCACATTTTTAGCCAGATAACGGGAAGCATAGGCCGCTGACCGATCCACCTTTGTCGGATCCTTGCCCGAGAAAGCGCCGCCGCCATGCGGGGCCGCACCGCCGTAAGTATCGACAATAATTTTGCGTCCGGTCAACCCGGCATCGCCGTCCGGACCGCCAATGACGAAATTTCCGGTCGGATTGATATAGAGTTCTTCTTCAGGGCACATCCAGCCACTGGGCAGGCTTTTTTCAATATGGCCAAGGACAATTTCCCGGACCTGCTCCTGAGTGACATCGGCCCCATGCTGGGTCGAGACCACAACTGAAGCGGCCCGAACCGGAACCCCATCTTCATATTGCAGGGTCACCTGGCTTTTTGAATCCGGACCAAGCTCCGTCACCCCCCCGTGACGAGCCGCCGCCAGGGATTTCAAGATCAAATGAGAATAATGCAGCGGTGCCGGCATATAAACATCGGTTTCATCGGTGGCATAGCCAAACATAATGCCCTGGTCGCCGGCCCCTTCTTCTTTATTAGCCCCACTATCCACACCCATGGCAATGTCCGCAGACTGCCCATGAACATAGATTTCAACCGCCATATCTTTCCAGTGAAACCCATCCTGCTCATAACCAATTTGCCGGACCACCCGGCGGGCGGCAGCCTCCATTTGCTCTGCACCTACAGAGGCGGGGCCTCTGACCTCACCGGCAAGAACCACACGATTTGTCGTGGTCAGGGTTTCAACTGCAACCCGAGCCTCGGGCTCCGCAGCCAGAAACAAATCAACAATCGCATCAGAAATACAATCGGAAACTTTATCTGGGTGACCTTCGGATACGGACTCACTGGTAAATAAATAATTTTTTCTCGACATGGATAACGCTCCGGCAGTTAAATTCAAGTATCTTGATTAATATATAACATATCATTTATATAAAGAAACCTTTATATTTTATTAATATGAATAAATACTTTCTACCTGTCCCTGACCTCTCTTGACAGAAAGGCTGAGTTTCACCCCCGGTAAAGACAAAAAAAGCCTGAAGCTTTTTAACCTCAGACCTAATCAATCTTTATATTTTTTTATATTATTTAACACTCTCGACCTATTCGGAAGGAATCTTTTCGACGGGCACTTCTGAATTTGCCCATTCTGGCATGGTCACATGATTTTCTGCTGAAACCCCGGCCCGGCCGAGGACAATAGGGATAGTGCGCAATAAAATCCTTATATCTGTCAGCAGACCACAATTATCCACATACCAGACATCCAGAATAAACTTCTGATTCCAGCTGATGGAATTACGACCCATCACCTGAGCCCAGCCACTAATGCCCGGCCGCACTTCATGACGGCGCATTTGTTCCGTGGTATAACGGGCCCCATATTCAGCGATGAATGGCCGGGGGCCAATCAGGCTCATATCGCCGATCAGAACATTCCACAGCTGGGGCAGTTCGTCGACGCTAATGTCACGGAGCAATTTGCCAAATCTTGTTAACCGATATTCATCGGCCAGAAAATCCCCATTCTCATCCCGACAATTGGTCATACTGCGGAATTTCCAGATGGTGAAAGACTTTCCGTTCAGGCCCAGCCTCTCCTGAGTAAAAAATATGGGGCTGCCTAATTTCAGACGTACCAGCACCACCACACCCAGCAGTAGAGGAGACAGTAATATAATAAGGAGCAGTGAACCCACAATGTCCAGAAGCCGTTTCCAGACTGCTTTATATGTAATCCCTAACATGCACTTCCTCGTCATAGTCGTTTTTTCTTGTTTTAACCCCTTAAGGTTAATGCAAGATTAATCTAAATCAAAAATTGTTTGAAAGGCGGCAACACTCTGCCACGACGGCCCCCAAAAAGTTCAAAGTCAAGCACCATAAATCTAATTACAATTCATACACTTAAGCCTGCAACCTGAAGTAACATTTTACATCAGAAGAATCAAATGAAAAATTAATCAATCCTTAAAGATTAATAATTTTGTCATACCCCCCCGTGCTCAACTCAGCATGGTTGTCAGCTTCCCGAGAGGGTGGACCGAATGAGATCTATGGTTTTCTGACGTCCATAAAGAGCAATGAACGATCCCATGCGCGGCCCCTGTTTCTGACCCAGTAGAATTTCATACAGGGCCCCGAACCAATCGCGGAGATTGTCATATCCCTGGTCATTGCCCACGGCAAAAACCACATTCTGATAGTCAGATGCCGGCAGCATATCGTCCAGGTTTTCCAACTTCTCGACCAGACTTTCCAGCGCGACAACTTCTTTAGTCGTCGGGACGCGATAATTTTTATGGGGTTTGACAAAATTTTCATAATAGACCAAGGCATAGCCCACAAGCTGATCCAGCAGGGGAAATTTTTCCGCCGTGGTCCCATCGGCATAATTGCTGATAAAGCCCCACAGGGTGGCCTTGTCATGGGCGTCACTGGCACTGACCAGGTTTAACAACAGGGCAAAGGTGACCGGCAGGGTCTGCTCCGGCGGGGTGCCGTTATGAACATGCCAAACCGGATTGGTCAGTTTCAGCTTGTCTTCCTGATCACTGAATTTGGCCAGATGAGTGATATACTCATCGACGGTTTTCGGAATGACATCAAAAAACAGCTTTTTCGCTTTGCGCGGAGACTGGAACATATACATCGACAGGCTTTCCGGTGTCCCGTATTTCAGCCAGTCTTCCATGGTCAGGCCATTGCCTTTGGATTTAGAGATTTTTTCGCCATTTTCATCCAGAAACAATTCATAGCTGAAGCCTTCCGGCGGCACACTGCCCAAAATACGGGTGATGGCACTGGACAGCTTGACCGATTCCATCAGGTCTTTGCCGGCCATTTCATAATCAACGCCCAGCCCGACCCAACGCATGGCCCAGTCGGCTTTCCACTGCATTTTACAGCCACCGCCAGTGACGGGAACCTCGACAAGCTTGCTGGTTTCCTCATCCCGGTAAGTCACCGTGCCTGCGGAAAGGTCCCGGTCAACAATCGGCACCTGCAACACCATACCGGTGCGCGGGCACAAGGGTAGAAACGGACTGTAGGTGGCCTGACGCTCAGCGCCCAATGTGGGCAGAATCACTTTCATAATCTTGTCATAAGCCCCGAGCATACGCAGCAGGGTCGCGTCCATTTCGCCGCTGGTATAGACCTCAGTAGCGCTTTTGAATTCATAATCAAAACCAAAGCTGTCCAGAAAATTACACAACCTGGCATTATTATGATGGGCAAAGCTCTCATGGGTGCCAAAGGGGTCAGGGACCTTGGTCAGGGGCTGGCCAATATATTTGGCCAGCATATCCTGATTTGGCAGATTGGTCGGCACTTTGCGCAGGCCATCCATATCATCGGAAAAAGCGATCAATTTTGTCGGTATCTCACTGAGGCGCTGAAAAGCCTGACGCACCATAGTGGTCCGCGCCACTTCCCCAAAGGTGCCGATATGAGGAAGACCGCTGGGGCCATAGCCGGTTTCAAACAGCACATAGCCTTTATCATTCCCAGACTTCTCCAGCCGTTTGAGCAGATTACGGGCTTCCTGAAAGGGCCAGGCTTTGCTGTCCAGTGCCAGTTGGGTAAGGTCCGAAGATGATGACATATTTTTTTCCTTTAATTAGGTGGCCTTGATAAAACCCTTTCAGGGTTACGTCAACTCTTTAGGGCCACCGCGCCCGTTGAGCGGTGGCTCCCGGGGGGACGAAAAAACATCTGCCCCTGCCCCGACGACCCCCTCCACAACAGTAATTACAAAACCCTCACAATCAAAACCGGTTTCTGAAAAAACTTAATTTTTAGTTAACTTACTGATAAATAAAGATTTTTTTTATTGATACAGATCAAATACCCCATTTGGCATAATCCTTATGCTCTGGAAATATATTATTCACCAACAAATAGGACCTCACCATGCTTAAATGGCTTAATAATTACGGGATCAGCCTGAGGATTCTGACCGCAATTTCGCTAACCTTTATCTTGTTCCTGATGTTCTCTGCCGATAAAATGATCGGTTATTATCAGATGTCCGGACAAATGAATACCCTGCAGAAACTCACCGAATTCACGCCAAAGATTGGTAACCTGATTCATGAACTGCAAAAAGAACGTGGAACATCGGCCGGTTTTATCGGCTCACAGGCCTCACAGGCTTTTACCACTAAGATTTTAGGTCAGCATAACGAAAGCGATAAAAAGCAGGCAACCTTCAACACCGCCGTCTCTGCCATTGACCTGGCTGCGATCAATGATGACCTGGTCAAAAAAACCGCTCTGGCCATGACCGCCCTGAACCAATTGGAGCAGAGTCGCACAGACGTCATGGCAATGACCCTAACCGTAAGCGAAATGGCAAAATATTATACCGGCACCATCTCCAAGATGCTTGATATGATCAAGGTCGTCGGCAATATTACGGACAACCCCGATCTGTTGCGGGAAATTACCGGCTATATTGCGCTGCTGGAAGCCAAGGAGCGGGCCGGTCAGGAACGGGCCATGGGTGCTAATGGCTTTGCCGCCGGCAGTTTCCGCGATGTGATCTACAAAAAATTTGTCGGTCTGATTGCCCAACAGGAAGCTTTCCTCACCACTTTTCAGGCCAATGTCAATGGGGATATCAAAGCCTATTTTACCAAGACCATGACCGGCCCTGTTATGGACGATGTCAATCGCATGCGCGCCCTTGTCTTTAAGGATTATCGAGATGTCTCCGCCAGTGGAGTCTCTGGCAGCCAATGGTTCGATACCATCACCAGGAAAATAGATCTTTACCACAGGGTCGAAAATAAATTTTCACAAGATATTGGGGACCAGGCCAAAGATTTAGCCACCGATGCTAACGCAAGTTTCTGGCAACTTCTGATCCTAACCGCCATCGCTGGCCTGGGCCTGGGCCTGTTATCTTTAAAAATTTCCCATTCCATTACGGACCCACTTCAGGACATTCAGGAAACCATGGGCCAATTGTCAGAAGGAAATCTGGACGTCGAAGTCCGCTATTCTGATTACGGTAGTGAAATTGGTATCATGGCCAATAATGTGCTGAGCTTTCAGCAAGGGGCCATCCGCCATAAAAAACTTGAAGCCGACGCCCGGGAAGCGGAAGTCCGTCAACGGGAAATGGAGCAAGAAGCCGAAGAAAGACAAAACCGCATGCGCCAAGAAAAAATGGCCAGAGAGCGGGCTGAGATGGAACAGCAGGCCGCCCGTGGGGAACAAATGCAAGCCCTAATCTTAAACTTCGAAACAGATATTTCATCCGCCCTACAAAATATGTCGGCCACCTCGACCCAGCTTCTGAGTTCATCTGGCCGCATGGCCGGGATTGCCGAACAGACAGGAATCTCGAGTACAACCGCCGCCGCGGCCGCTGAACAGGCAACCTCAAATATCAATACGGTGGCTTCGGCCTCCGAAGAAATGTCGGCCTCGGTCGGTGAAATTAACCGTCAACTGAGCCATTCGACCGAAATTACCCGACGCGCCGTCAGTCAGGCGGGAGAGACCAAAGACAAAATGACCTCCCTGTCCCAGACCACCTCCCTGATCGCCGACGTTGTCAATCTGATCAATGATATTGCCGAGCAAACCAACCTTCTGGCCCTTAACGCGACTATTGAAGCCGCCAGAGCCGGCGATGCGGGGAAAGGGTTTGCGGTTGTTGCCAGTGAAGTCAAAGCCCTGGCCACCCAGACCTCCAAAGCCACCGAAGAAATCAGTGGTCATGTGGCAGCGGTACAGGCCTCGTCACAGGAGGCCGTCGACGCCGTTGAAAATATCCGTAATATCATTGATGAAACCAATGAGGTTGCCACAACTATTGCCGCCGCCGTCGAAGAACAGAGTGCCGCCACCGCAGAGATCGCCAGAAACGTTCAGGAAGCGGCAAAAGGGTCGCAGGAAGTCACCGTAGTTATTGTTGACGTCTCCACCGGAGCTTCAGAAACCAAAACCATCGCGGAGGGTATCAATGGTGCCGCCAATGAAGTGAACACTAATGTCAAAAAAATATCAACTGTGATCAATGGCTTCCTGACCAACATCAGTAGCCTTTAAGACAGACTAATATAACCCTAAACATAGTCCGGCGGGGTCAGGTAACCAAACCTGACCCCTCCGGACTTTAAGTTCTTCTGATCTTAAATTACCCTGATCAGGCCCCGGTTATTTCCGGGGGCCGGTCAGAACCCGGGATGATTTCATATCCTTGGCGATATCCTGTTTTGTAAAGCGCACCGGACGCCATTGCTTCTGGGAAAACAATTTGGTCTGGTCGGTATAATGGACAGACGTCGGGTCGCCGGACTGGCCGTAGGTCAGGAAAGCTTCCGCCACCGGACCATCATCGGTATAGCTCAGGCTCAGCAAGAAGCTGGCACCATGGGTGACCAGATAGCCCTTGTCGGTGAGCATTTTACTGCCCTCAACCTTGGCTCCCCTCTGCTGATGAGCCTGGGTGTCATAAATCCGTTGAGCCATAATATTGGCAATGCCCTCGGCATTTTCCCCACCATGAACCGCAATTCGGTCTGCCCCCCGGTAGACAAACTGAGCCTCACCAAGACTGCTGTCAAGCGCCAGACCCGCCCGGGTCATCACCTGAACCGCTTTGGCCAGATTTTTCAGAGCCAGACCCTCGTCCGCCAGACCCCGGGGGGTATTGACCGGATCGGCCGGATCAAACGCCAACTTGAACAGCTTATCGTTTTTAAAGGTTTCGGTATATTTATACTGAGTGATCCATTCCCGGAACAGAACCGCACCCGTGCTATCCAGATCAAGGTGTTTGTTATAGCCCTTCAGAGCCGTGCAGGCTCCTGCAAGGTCAACCTCTTCACCGTCAACAATTACCGACGTTACCTTTGTACAGGCAGCGACCACCTCATCGAGCAGCAATTCCGCCGTCAGGCTGCGGTTGGAAAACAGCGCCTGCTGCATTTCCTTCAGGGAGAATTTACCGTCAACCCCCGCCGGGCCGTCCGGTGAAGTATCACTGACCAGCTTGGCATTGATCCGGGTCCGCAGGCTTCGGGCCGCCTGTTCCGAGCCAAACAGCGGGGAATAGCCGTTCAGGGGTTCTTCAACATGGGTCAGCCAATGGCTGTCGTTGGCGTTGAAGATATAGTCACTGCGGTCATATTTTGGCTGTTCCACATAGGGCACGATACCAGGAACCCGGGCCTCCGGATGCGCCTGCCATTCGAACTGGCTATCGCTGCCGTCGAGCAGGATCAGACCCATGCCGTTGAAAAATTCCCCTGTCAGCGGGTCGCTTTTGGTCCTCTCCTGCCACAGAGCAATGGCCTCAGCACTCAGGCGTCCCACATTGGAGCCGTCGATAAACACTGCCCGGCCGTCCTTGCTGGTGGCCATGGTATTAACCCAGGGCAGGGCATTCCATTTACGGTGGGCGTCTTTAAAGGCGTCCATATCCTGCGCCAGATCCATGGCTTTCCACTGGTCGAGCAGATTCTGGTTGCCGGCATTGGCATCGCGCATGGTCAACGCCTGTTTTTCAGTCCAGGGCGCATTGGGCAGGCTGACCATGGGGCCATAATGACTGAACCAGACACTCTGCTCCTGCTCGGTCACGGTGCCGTCCTCGCCCTTGACGGAAATTGTCATCTTGCGGGCGGTCATCTTGCGTGGCTCGCCGTCATAATAATAGCTGGTCGGGTCGCCGGGCACCAGGTCCAGCTTGTAGAACACCACCCGCTCACTATTGGACACCGTATGGGTCCAGCCAATATTCTCGTTAAAGCCAATGGCCACCCCCGGCGCACCGATCAAATGGGCCCCGTAAATATTCATCTTGCCCGGAATGATCAGATGTTTTTCCCAGAAACGGCTGGTGCCGGTCCAGGGGTAATGGGGGTTGCCCAACAGCATGCCCCGGCCATTCTCGGTCCGGTCCTTGCCAAAGGCCCAGCCGTTAGAGCCCATCTGGCTGGCGCGCAGGTCATCAGCCATTTCGGCAAAGGTCTGAACGGGTACTTCAAGAGCCGCTGCGTCAGCTTTATCTGCCGGCGGTTTGGCTGAGACAATCATGCCGGCGACCCGGGGCGCAGTCTGGGCCAGCACCTGAAAGCGGGAAAAGAGATCTTCCGGCGTGATTTCCCGGACCCAGTCGGCGCCTTTGCACCATGAGGTGATGTTATCGACCCCGACCTCGCGGATATATTTGTTATAGCCTTCGGTATAGCCGGTGATCCATTGCTGGTTTTCCTTCGACTGAGCGGCAAAATCCTCGGCCGCGTTGGCCGGAATACCCAGGGCCCGAATGACCATATCGCTCATCAGATGTTTGTTTTTTTCCCCCACGCCGTGATACAGCGCCCGTTCGCCCCGGGCAACAACGATGCTGTGGGCGATATTGCAGACATGATCCTCCGCCGCCACAAAGCCTTCGCCAAATCCCAGACTGCCAAAATCATCGGCCGTGATATGGGGAATGCCAAAGCTGGTGCGCACCACCTCGGCCCGGTAGGTATCTTCCGGTGCTTTCTGTTCCGCACAGGAGCCGAGCAGCCCCGCCACCACCAACAGGCTCGCGCCCCATAAACCGATATTCTTTTTCACTGAACTATACTCCCAATATTCTGTTACACGGAAAGAAGCCCCACCCTTTGACCCCTTTTACACTGAGAAAAAGCTTAACTCTAATTTGTATTTAAACAAACGTTTAATTTTATTTATATCGGGGAAGATTCAGATAATAGAAATACTGTGGCAGTAATGAGGTGTCAAATCACAAAGGGTATGGATCAAAATCTGAAAAAACATCAGATAATATCAACCTTAACTCTGTTTTCTCGCTTGGTTTTAATTTTCTGACTCCAACTGGCAACAGCAATCTAATATGGGCATGATGTATACCTTGGTTTTCACTAGGATCATGCTCTACTTCAATTGAAGCATTACTATCAAGAACAACAATCTCTCGTGCAGAACCTACTTTAGCTGTGGAAGCACCCCCGTATTTTCTATCCTTATTATTTATATTTCTGTCACGTTCGGCTTTGGCACAACCTAATTCATGCACTTCTTCTAATGTCGCATACTTTCGCCAAACAACAGATTCACAATAATCATATTTTTGCTGGAACATAAAAATATTACCCCAAACTAAATTCTGATCACTATCATACATAATTGGAAAGAATATGTGTCGGCTTATATGATGTGAAGCAGGTATAGATTGTTCATCTTCGCTCACTAGTTACCCCCTATTTTGTTGGTATTTTTTCCCATACAAAATTTGGAATTTCACCATTCACATAAGACTCCTCATCATAATAATTTGGGGGGTTAGACCCTTCTTTCTCAAAAAAATGCCACAAATTTTCTTCAAAAGTAAGAACTATATTGCGCTCTTCCACATTCCAAGCAAAAATGATTTCACCATCTTCATCAACCGCCACTTTCGGTAACAATTTTTCATCCATCTGACAAAGTAATTTAAGCGCGTTATCAGCAGCCCCTTTATTTGCACATTGATCAGAATCATGAAAAAAGGGCACTCTTTTAAATTTTTGAATCAAGTCTGTAAGTTTACTTTTTGTACGATAATGGTCCAAATCATGTGGAGTTAAAGTCTTCATTTCTAAAGGGGTCCAACCTGTACCTGTAATATCATCAGAATAATACTTCGGCGTATCTTTAGTTCGCCTTTTTAAAGAATTTATTTCAGGAGTTGTCTGTGGAAAATATCCCACAGAAGATGAAGCTATTATATTCATCTCTTTGATAGGTATGAACCTATTGTCTGAAATACTACTTTCTCTTTGCATTTTCATTCCACTCTTCCCCATAATTCACGTTGAGCATTTTCAGTCGTAATGGCCACAAACCCATTCACAATCCATAAATGAGCCATATTAAACCACTCTTCAAGCCCCGCTTCAATATTCTCTTTCTCTTGCGGAGTACCTCTGGCAACCATGTCTAAACGCGCTACTATAGATTTATTCTCCTGAGAGAGCCCACTGATCGCATTAATGTTTAATGAACCTTGATTATCAGGAAATGGATAAAATGTTTGCCAATTAAACCCCGAAGGACTGGGCAAAAAACAATCCTTATGCCCTATCAAGGCATTGCCATTAAAAACATTCGCAAGATCAATTACTGTTAAGGGGGTTTTTTTCAAATTAATAATATTAATATACGTTAACTCATATTGAGTGATTGAAATATTTCCCAACCCACTTTCACTTATATATTGTACAAATAAGTCCCAATATTTTTTGAAATTATTAAAAACTTCTTCAAACCTAGGGTAAAGGCCATCTTCAAGTTTTCTCCAATTAAATATAAACCGATCATCTTGTAATTGGATAAGCTCATGACGCGAAATGCCTTCAAACCAAACTCGGGGTAGCGGTGGTTTTGCTGAAATTTGAATTTCAACACCATTACCACCTGCTGTACTGACATGATCCAAAGGCGCAACATCCTGGGTTTTGGGAAAGTGTCTTCTAATTTTTGTCCAAAACTCTCCAAAATGTACAGCTTGAAACCCATCAATTTTTTTAAAAACTACACAAACCGCCACCTCATTGATAGGAGGGTTTTCAAAATGTGGTCTTGGCAATTCCATTATTTTTCTCTTCCCAGCCCAAAAGACAAGCATATTTTGTTCTATTGAATCAGATTTGGATTCTCGATACAATAAAAAAATACCTTTACAAGCTTAAATAGCAATTAAACTACAAATAAGCACCTATTTGAGGTATAAATTTTTAATATTCCTTTAAAATAATGTAATTTTCCCGATACTACGCTTTATCCTCGAAGGCGTTGGCAACGAATTTCTGGCTCTGGTCCGAGCCCTGCCGGTACGGTTTGGCCGTCGACATGTCGGACAGGCTGTCCCACTGGTCGGCGATCATTTCCGGGGTCGCGTCAGGCCCGAGAAATACCCCTTCACTTTCCAATATCTGTGCCCGGGCAAAGGTACCAGCCCCGGCGGTGATGATCTCCCCGGTCGGGGCGTCCTTGCCACAAAGATAAAGTACCGCCGGCGAAACACTGTCCGGGGTCAGCAGGTCGAGCATCTGCGGCGGCATGATATCGTCGGTCATGCGGGTCGCGGCCACCGGTGCCAAGGCATTGACCCGGATGCCCGACTTAAACAGCTCCAACTTCAGGGTATTGGTCAGGCCGATCAGGCCCAGCTTGGCCGCCCCGTAATTACTCTGGCCGAAATTGCCGTAAAGGCCGCTGGACGACGTGGTCATGACAATCCGGCCGTAACCCTGATCCTTCATGGTCGGCAACACCGCCCGGGTGGCAATGACGCTACCCATCAGATGCACGTCCATCACCATCTTGAAATCCTCAACCGTCATCTTGCTGAAGGTCTTGTCGCGCAGAATACCGGCATTATTGACCAGAATATCGATGCGGCCAAAGGCGGACAGGGTCTGCTCCACCATGGCCTGCATATCGGTTTCCGAGGTCACATTGCCACCATTGGCGATCGCCTTGCCGCCCAGATCCGTGATTTCCTGAACGACTTTCTGGGCCGGGCTGAGAGAGCTGCCATCGGCTGAGGCCCCGTCCCGGGCACCGCCCAGGTCATTAATCACCACCATCGCGCCCCGCCGGGCAAACGCCAACGCATGGGCGCGGCCAAGTCCCCCGCCTGATCCGGTAATAATGGCAACCTGTCCGGTAAAATCATAGGGCATCTGTTTATTCCTTTTCATTTTGTGGTATTCATTGGGCGATTAAAATTCATACGATCGTTTTAACTCCGTAATTCTTAACACAAATCAATTAAATTGTAATAAGTATTATTTTCGCGTATTGACCATTTACAAAAGTACCATTATCAGGTAATCATTGTTATTGATAATTATTATTAGTTAGATTTATGAGCACACGGTATTTAAATGATTTAGCCAAAGGGGACCAGGCCACCATCCTCGGGTTCGAAGCAGCACGCTGCAAAGATAGTGAGTTTGCCCGTGACCTGGAAGATCGCCTGCTTGAAATTGGCTTTGAAGAAGGCCTTGAGGTCACAATCCTACATGAAGGTCCCATCTCCCGCGATCCCATCGCCGTCCGTATCGGTCAAATGACCGTGGCCCTACGCCGCATGGAAGCCGCCGCCGTGAAAATCAGTTCCGGAACAGAATGAATACTTCAGCCCCCCTCAATACCACAACCGCCACGCCCCGGGAAATTAAAGTTGCCCTGGTCGGCAGTCCCAATTGTGGCAAAAGCTCCCTGTTTAACAGCCTGACCGGCAGCAGCCAGAAAGTGGCCAATTATCCCGGTGTCACCGTCGAGCGACGCAGCGGTAAATATGTCACCGAAGATAACCAGAATATCCTACTCATTGACCTGCCGGGCATTTACAGCCTGAAAGACCGGACCCTGGACGAGCGGGTCAGCCGGGAAGTGATTACCGGCGTCCATCAAAGTGAAAGCCGGCCTGACATCCTGCTCTGTGTTGCCGACAGCACCAACCTTAGGGTTCATCTGCGGCTGGTGCTGGAAATGAAACATCTGGGCCTGCCGGTTATTCTGGCCCTGAACATGCAGGACCTGGCTAAACGGGACGGTATCACCATTGACCCGAAAGTTCTGTCCCGGGAGCTGGGCATTCCGGTGGTCACCACGATTGCGGTGCGTAAAGGTAGCCTTGATGCCCTGAAAACCCAACTGGCTAAATCGATCACCAATTTAGCCCCGGCCCAGGATGCGGTCGCGGCCCCGGGCACCCGGGAACTGCAGAGACGCGCCCGTAAGATTGCCGATGTCGCCATTATCTCTGAGGGCACCCACCATAAGATCACCCGCCAGTTGGACAGAGTCCTCTTGCACCCTGTGCTCGGCATTATCATCTTTTTCATTACCCTGTTCGGCATGTTCCAGCTGGTTTATTTCTGGGCCGAAGCGCCGATGACCCTGATCGAGGACGGCTTTCGCGCCCTTCAGGGGCTGATCAGCACCTACCTGCCTGACAACTGGTTCCGCAGCCTGTTGATCCATGGCATCATTGCGGGGGTCGGCAGTGTGCTGGTCTTCCTGCCGCAGATTGTCATTCTCTTTACCTTCATCCTGCTGCTCGAGGCCACCGGATATATGGCCCGGGCCGCCTTTATCATGGACCGGCTAATGGCCATGGTTGGCCTCAATGGCCGGGCCTTCATCCCCCTGATGTCCAGTTTTGCCTGCGCCATTCCCGGCATCATGGCCACCCGGACCATCGAACATCACCGGGACCGAATCACGACGATCATGATCGCGCCCCTGATGACCTGTTCCGCACGGATTCCGGTCTATGCCCTGCTGATCGGTGCCGTGGTGCCTAATAAATCAGTATTTTTTGGCCTGTTCGGCCTCCAGGGCCTAGTGCTGTTTGGCTTGTATCTGGTCGGTATTGTCAGCGCGTTGATTGTCGCGGCGGTGCTCAAGAAGACCCTGACCAAGGGGGTCGCCCAGCCGTTCATGATGGAACTGCCCAAATATCAACTGCCGGTACTGAAACATCTGCTGATCAACCTGTGGGAACGAGCCCGGGCCTTCCTGAAACGCGCAGGCACAATCATTCTTTATTCCTCCATCGCGCTGTGGGCCCTGGCGCAATATCCCAAGAAACCCATTGGCGCGACCGAGCCCGATATTTATTACAGCTTCGCCGGCACCCTGGGTCGCTATCTGCAGTATATCTTTGAGCCCCTTGGCTTTAACTGGGAAATGTCCATCGCCCTGATCCCGGGCATGGCCGCCCGTGAGGTCGCCATTGGCGCACTCGGCACGGTCTACGCCCTGCAGGGTAATGAGGACCAGATTGAACAGGGTATGCGCGCCGTGATCCAGAACAGCTGGTCACTGCCGACGGCCTTTGCTTTCCTGGCCTGGTATGTCTTTGCGCCCCAGTGTTTTGCCACCATCGCCACCGTGCGCCGGGAAACCAACAGCTGGGGCTGGACCAGCTTCATGACCGGGTATCTTTTTATCCTGGCCTATGTGGCGGCGTACGGCGTCAACAAGATTACGACGGCCTTCCTCGCCTAAGGTTATCAGACAGAAATAAAGCCCCCCTGCTATTGATCATAGCAGGGGGGCTTTTTCATTTAGTATCTTCTATAATTAGGCAGCAAGGGCCTTTTTAAAGGCTTTACCGTCTTCATCTTCCAGGGCCGCGGTGCGCAGCTCGCTGACTTTAGCTGGTGTGACAGAGCCGTTATCAAGGGCTGCCATGATGGTCTTGAAATTGCCCAGTCCCCGCTCGTGAGTCTCGCCGTAGCCTTTGATCAAGCGCTGACAACGAACAATCTCCACCGCCAGGTCATAATCCGTGGCCACGGTCGTCCGTACCCGGTCGAGCCAGCTTTTAATCTCGGCATGTTCCTCGGCATAGCGCAGGGTCTTGCGGCGCATGAAGCGCAGGGAGGCCATAAAATACAGCATCAGGAACGACGAAACCTTTGTCGTGTCTGACAGCCGGGGGCCGGTGAATTTCTCGAAGAACCGGGTCAGGAAAGGTGACTTCAGAACAAATCTAGCCATACCCACCGGCATAGTGCCGACAATCTCTTCCAGGCGCGGGTGCATGAATTCGACCATATGGACAATCTGGTCTTTTCCGGCGCGGACTTCTTGGCGATATTTTTTCACCCGTTCGGACCGGGTCTTGATATCCGCGACCTTGATCGTGTCGTCAAAGGCCATCCATAGCGCCAGATAGCGCGCCAACTCATGGGTCAGGTCGAACGGCGCTTTGTCGGTGGCGGCAAAGGCTTCCAGTTCGGCGATATAGGCCTCGGCATAGTCCAGGTCCTGATAGTCGAGCAACTTCGTCGCACCGGCATAGGCAAATTCACGGGCCGGGTCCGGCAGGCCGTTGATGCGGTCAATCAGCGCCTGGGCCGCCGGGGTATTGGCTGTGCCTTCAATCTTGCCAAAAGGCACATCCGTATCGCTGGCCTGTTCCGGAACGTAAGGGGTCTCCGCCGCCTGGTAGCCGGCGTTAAAGCCACGCAGATTGGCCTCGACCATCTTGCCCTCGGCCCGGATAGCGTCTTCAAATTTCTCCCGGGAAAACGGCAATTTCTTGGAGCCAGCAATGGCGCCAAACATAATCGAGCTGATCACGCAGCTCATCTCAGCGGCCAGGCTTTCCATATCAAAAGCGACAAAAGTCTTTGCCGCCTGATGCGCCGCCTTGAGCACGGTGTCGGAATCGCCGGTACCGTCGCCCAGGACCATTTTCTCCGCAATGGAGAACACCCGGTGGGTCGAGGCGATCAGGGTGGTTTTTAACGGGGTGACAAATTGCCGCTGGACGGCGCGTCCGGCCTCCATCAGTTCGGCTGCCACCACCAGATCCACATCACCCGCCATGGGCATCAGCGCCATAACCGGTGGGACCGTCAGGTCCTTGACCTCTGATTTTGGGAACATTTCCAGATAATAGATCGTCGCGCCAGTCCGCTGGGCGACCCCGGGAACCGACGTCGACTGAGCGAAATAGTCATTCTGCTCGGCCATATTGACCAGCCAGTTGGTCAGCACGCCGCCGCCTTGGCCGCCGAGGGCGGAAATGACGATTGTGGTTGGCTTGATACGCGTGTTACTCATAGGGATACCCTCGCCCGTTTGTTATCTGAACGTCTTTGCAGGAAGCCGATGGCCCCCTGACGGACAACATGTTTCAGGCGGTCCCAGCCTGAGGGGTTGAAAATCAGTTCCGCCCGGGAGAAGGACGGACATAAGACGGCGGCATGGACATTTTCGCCGCAGACACCACAGCCAACACAGCTGTTATCCACATAGGCCACCGGGTCCTCGCGCAGGATATCCGGTGACGGCTTGATCGTCAGGGACGGACAGCCCGACAGGCGGATACAGGCATGGTCGCCGGTACAGGTTTCGCTTTCCACATAGAAGCGCTCCTTGACCTCGCGCTTGCCAGCCTTGATCCTTTTCGCCTTGATCGGTTTTTCCCGACGCTGACGGTTGAGCATACACTCGCCCTCGATCACGATCACTTTCGGTCCGATAAAATGTGACGTCATGGCTTCACGAACCAGCGCTTTGACATCGGCAATGTCATAGGAATTTATGGTCCGCACCCATTTGACGCCGACGCCCTGAACCGCTTCCTGAATCCGGGCTTTACGTTCATCCTCTTTCAGGGTCCGGGCCGAGGACTGGATATACTGACCGCCGGTCGCCGCCGCGTAGCCATTGTCGACGATGATAAAAACATTATCACTGTTGTTATAGACCGCACTGCCGATGCCGCTAGTCAGGCCATTATGCCAAAACCCCCCGTCACCCATGATCGAAATCGCCCGCTTGCCGCGCACGGAACTGAAGGCCGAGGAGCTGGCCGCGCTCAGGCCGTAGCCCATGATGGTATTACCGATCTGGAACGGCGGTAGGGTACCGAAGGAATTACAGCCGATGTCAGCCGAAATATGGATCTCACCATAGTCTTTTTCCAGCATCTTCATGGCGGCGAAAAATGGCCGTTCGGGGCAACCGGTACATAATCCAGGAGGCCGGGCCGGAATGGCGACATCTAGGGCTTCCGCCGTCACCGTCACCTGAGACAGGCTGGCGATAGAGGCTGCCTGATCATCAAATTTAACCAGGTCCGGTTTAAATTTTTCCAGAAATCCCTTGATACCCTCTTTCATGACCTGACCGGTATATTCGCCCGAGACCGGCAGCACATCCTTGCCCGAAATCTTGCAGGTGAGCTCCGCATCATTGAAGACCTTGTTCAGGGCCTGCTCAATATAGTTGGGCTGGCCTTCCTCGACCATCAGAACGGCTTTTTTGTCCTTGGCAAATTCGACCAGATGGTCATCGACCAGCGGATAGGTCACATTCATCACATAAAGCGGAATATCAGTTTCACCCAGACTATCAGCCAGGCCAAGCATCTGCAGGGCGCGAATCACCACATTATAAAGCCCGCCTTCGAAGATGATACCCACATCGCCTTCGGCTCCGTCAAAGATTTCATTGAGCTCATGGTCTTTAATAAATTTGACCGCTGCCGGCCAACGCTGTTCAATTTTTTGCTTTTCATGGAGGAAAGTAAACGGCGGCAGAATGATCTTGTCGGCTTCCCGTTTCGGGTTTTCCAGGGCATCACGGACCGTGAAGGCCGGTTTCAGATTGTCCTTGGCCACAAACTGGCCATGAAGATGACAGGCCCGTATGCGCAGCTGGAAGAACAGCGGCGTGTTACTGGCCTCAGACAGCTGGAAGCTTTTTTCCAGCATATCGACCATTTTCGGCAGATTGGGCCGGGGATTGATCAGCCACATCTGCGATTTCATGGCAAAGGCATGGGAGCGTTCCTGCATGATGCTGGCCCCCTCGCCGTAATCTTCGCCGAGGATGATCACCGTACCGCCAATGACACCGGCCGAGGCCAGGTTTGAGAGGGCATCGGAGGCCACATTGGTCCCGACCGTGGATTTCCAGGTCACCGCCGCCCGCAGGGGATAACTGATCGAGGCCGATAACATGGCCGCCGCTGTGGCTTCAGAGCCATTGGCTTCAAAATGGACGCCAAGTTCGGATAGGATTTCATGGGAATCGGCCAGAACATCCATCAGATGGGACACCGGCGAGCCCTGATAGCCGCCCACATAGGCGACCCCGGATTGTAGAAGACCCTTGGTGACGGCGAGAATGCCCTCCCCATGAAAAGTCTCCCCATCCCCAAGACGCAGTTTTTTCACTTCTTTGGCGAAGGAACGCTCAGCCATATCTCATACTCTTCTCTTGAGTGCCGCTATCGGCACATGGTCCAACCCGACCCGGACAGCGCCCGGGCGGATATTATAACACAGATTACATAAATCTTGTCGGGCTCTGAATATTAGGGAGCCAGCGCGATGACCCGCAGAGGACTGCCGGAGCCATTAACGATTTTCAGGGGGGCCGCAACAATGATCGCACCCTTTGGCGGCAGCTGATCCAGATTGGTCAGTGACGCCAGGCCAAGCTTGTTATTACCGTGCATCAGGGAATGGGCCGGATACGCCGGTTCAAAGGCAAAGGCCTGTCCGGCATCGGTGCCAATGGTTTCAACACCAAAGCCCAGGATGTCCCGCTCTTTGGCCAGAAATTCCATACAGGCCGCGGAGGGTCCAGGGGTATGAGGGCCATCTTCGGCATAATTCAGAAAATCTTCAACCGACCGCTTGCTCCAGTCGGTGCGCATCAAAACCCAGGTGCCGGCTTCAATCTTGCCGTGCTCTGCTTCCCACTCCAGGAGTTTTTCCGGGGTCAGCAGGTAATCGGCATTTTCCGCCGACTCGGCACTGACATCAATGACGTTTGCCGGGGCGACCAGCTTTTCCGGCGGAATAGTATCGGTACAGCCATCGGCATAACCCTTACCGGTGATCCAATGACCCGGCGCATCAAAATGAGTCCCCGTATGTTCACCACAGGAAAAACTGTTCCAGTACCAGGCCGGACCCTTCTCATCGAAATGGGAAATCTTTTCCATCTTGAAAGATGGCGACTGAGCAAATTCTTCCGGCAGTCCAATTACCGGCGTGTCTTCATTGAGCGGCACTGTCAGGTCTACCACCCGAATAGCACCACTGGCCATTCCGCTTGCAAGATTAGTCAATGTTTCATTTGTCATACCGTGAGCCCTTAAAGTCTGGTGTGTTGCATTTATTGGGAATAATATACCCGGGATCTTTGTTGTGCCCCCAAAAGTTCAATGCTTTTTAAAGTTCAATGCTTTTAAATGTATATTACTTATAAAAATGCACTATAAAACAATTCCCGGGTCTTTGCCAAGCAAAAATTTTTCCTTCCCCAGGCCACAAAGCACATCTTTACAGGTTATTTACGATTTACCGTTAACTATTAGCTGGATAAAGTTGTCTGGTAGGAGTATTTTTTAACAGCTTGAGTCGGAACATCGTCTCAGCCGTGAATCAAAGAAATAAAAGAGGGATGCATCTCACAGAGATGTAGCGAGATCATGAATCCTGTCGACTACACAGGCCAGGAACAAAGAATAACCTTCCAATTGTATAACTATTGGTTTGGGTTAACCCATGACTGTGACATACCGCCCCTAAAATCCCTCACCCCTGAAGATATCGCGCCCTATAAAGGCAATATGGTGCTCATCGACCTGCGCGACCCGGACAACGAGCCAACTTTACAGGTTATCGGACAACTTCTCGCCGAAGACCTGGACCAGGATCTGAGCTTTAAAGCCATCAGTGATATTCCCCGCCGCACCCTGCTCAGCCGGATTACCGATCATTATATGGAGGTTCTGGGCAACAAGAGCCCGATCTCCTTTGATGCGGAGTTTAACAACAAAGAGCGGCAGAAAATTCTCTACCGGGGCATTCTTCTGCCCTTCAGTGATGATGGGGACAAGATCAATTTCATTCTGGGGGCTATCCGCTGGATCAGTGAGGAAGACCTGGCTACAGCCAAAAAATCGCCCCAGGAAACCCCGGTTATGGCTGAGGATGTCACAACACCCCTAGAGATTTCTGAAATTACAGAGAGCGCCATTAACGACATCACGGCTGAAGAACTCCCTGTACCGGAAGCAGACACCGCCGACCCGGATCGCCTGATGGAGTCTCTCGAAGACTGCCGCCAACTGGTCCAGGGGCAAAGTCCCTCAGATAACCGATCCCGAAAATCCTTATATGAAACCCTGGGCGCAGTCCTTGATTTTCACGTCCTGTGTCTGGCCAGCCCCGACAGTTATGGTGATCTGTTACAGACGGAAGGATTAAAAGCCCAGAAACGCGCCCCTTTCACTCCCACATTAAAATTATGTTTTGGCCGGGACTATGACAAAACACGACTGACCGAATATGCCGCCGCCTTGTCTTTTGCCCGTAAAAACCACCAGAATGGAACAAGCTTACCGGACTTTCTGGACAGCTACCCCGGTGGGATAAAGGGCTGTGTGAAGGCTGAACGCGCCAGCCAGAATAGCCAAGACACGCCGGCGGTAAAGAAGGTAAAAATTACCCTGGAAGATTGTCGGGAAGCCATAGAAAACATGACGGCCCTTGCCGGCTTTGAGATAGATGAAAATCATGACAATGATGATCAAATATGCCTGCTTCTTGCCCGTCGAAACGGGTCGCGCATAGAAGTCATTAAAATATTAAAACAGGATGAGTCGGTCTTGGGACCAATTCTGCAAGACATTTCCAATGATCCCTGAAAAATAACACATGCGAAAAATAACACCGCTTAACAGGGGAAACCTGACAGGCATAATGTGACTTAAAGGACAGTATTGTGACAAGTTGGACGCAAAAGAAATTAAGAATTGACGCCATCACCGATTTTGCCGCTGAAAGACTAAAATCAGCCAAAGACACCGAATTCACCGGATTTATACGGGAGATGTATAAATATGCCTCGCCCGAAGATTTAGCCAACCGGCCGCTTGATGAGCTCTATGCCGCCGCGCTTTCCCTGTGGAAATATAGTGAAAAACGCGAGGCTGGGACCTGCAAAATCAGGGTGTTTAATCCCACCCTCGAAGAACATGGCTGGCCCGCCGCCCATACCATCATTCAGATCATCATTGACGATATGCCGTTTCTTCTGGACAGCATCACGTCAAACCTGCTGGAGGATGGCAATGACCTGCATATGCTGGTTCATCCGATCATCAAAAACCGACGGGATAAGAACGGCCGTCTAACCACAGATACCAAGGGTCTGAAGCTCACCGAATCCATCATGCATATTGAAATTACCGCCATGACGGACCCGAAACAGATTGCCGCCCTAACCGCCAAACTCAATACGGTTCTGGACTTTATCAGCGCCGCCATTGACGATTGGAAAATAATGCTCGGCAAAATGGATGATGTGAGCAAAAATTTGGCAGCGGTGTCGAAATCCGCTGTCGACCCGAAACAGACCGAAGAAGCGATAAAATTTCTCGCCTGGCTGAAAGATGATAATTTCACCATTCTCGGCCAGCGGGAATATTTCCACGATGGGCAGGATAATAAAATCACCCAGGCCGATGGATACGGTATTCTGCGGGACCCGAATGTTTATATCCTGAAAGGCCCGAGCGGATTGGTTCCAATCTCGCCGGAAATTGAATATTTCATGGAACAACCCCAGGTGATGCTGATCACAAAGGCCAATGTGAAATCCCTGGTCCACCGGGTGGTTCATATGGACTATATCGGCTTCAAGAAATATGACAAAAAAGGCAAAGTGATCAGCGAAGTCCGGTTCATAGGCCTGTTCACCGCCCAGTCTTATAATCAGCGGGCTGAAACCGTGCCCTTCCTGGACCGTAAAGTTCGCCATGTGGTCGAGGCGTCCGGTTTTGCCGCCGACAGCCATGATGGCCGGGCTCTGATGCATATCCTGGAAACCCTGCCCCGGGACGAATTGTTCCAGATAGAAGAAGAGCAGCTGCTCGACACCGCCATGGGCATCCTCCATCTGAAAGTCATGCCCCGCTGCAAGGCTTTTGTCCGCAAAGACCGCTTTGAACGCTATGTCTCGGCCCTGGTTTTTGTCCCCCGTGACATGTATGATTCGACCCTGCGCACCAAAGTGGAAAGAATCCTGTGCGAGGCCTATAATGGCGAAATTTCTTCCCATTATGCTCAACTAAGCAACGAGCGCATCGCCCGCTGGCATTTCATTATTCGCACCACCCCCGGTAATGTGCCAAACCCCGATTCCTCCAGCATCAACAAGCGTCTGGCCGAAGTGGCCCAGCGCTGGAATGATCATTTGCAGGAAGTGCTCAATGACCGCTGGGGCGAAGAGATTGGCACTACCCTGTTCCGGAAATATAACCGATCCTTTTCCACCTCCTACCGGGAACATTTTGACGCCCGCTTTGCGGTAACCGATGTGGAAAAACTGGAGAAACTGCCGGAAAGCCAGAATATCCAGTTTAATTTCTATCGGCTGGCCGAAGATTCCGATCATGCCATCCGCCTGAAGATATATACCAGCCGCCAGACCATCGCCCTCAGCGACTGCCTGCCCATGCTGGAAAATCTCGGCCTGCGGGTGATTGAGGAATTTGCCTTCTCTGTCATCACAGAAGAAGGCGATGAGACCGTCACCCATGCCATCCATGATTTCTACATGGAGGATGCGACAGAGGCTTCTTTGGACCTTTCGGTCATGAAACGGCGCCTGGAAGACACCCTGCGCGAGGTCTGGGTTGAGAATATTGACAATGATGGCTTCAACAAACTGGTGCTCCGCGCCGGCCTGAATTACCGCCAGGTCCTTATTTTGAGGATCTACAGCAAATACCTGCGTCAACTGGACCTGTCCTACAGTGAAATTTATATGCAGGATACCCTGACCCAATATTGGGAAATTTCACGGGACCTGGTGGCTTTGTTCGAGATGAACTTCTGTCTGAGGCTGCCCAAAGAAACCGACACTAAAAAAGAAGCCGCCGCACTGGAAAAAGGCATCCGAAAACAGCTGGAAAAAGTCGATAGCCTGGACCAGGACCGCATGCTGAGAAGTTATCTCAACGTGGTCTCAAGCTCACTGAGAACCAACTTTTACCAGATGCAGGCCGATGGCAGCAACAAGCCCTATGTCTCGATCAAGATTAAAAGCCGCGATGTCAAGGAAGCACCAAAGCCCCGGCCCTACGCCGAAATATTTGTCTATTCTCCCCGCATTGAAGGGGTTCATCTGCGCTCTGGCCCTGTGGCTCGTGGGGGCTTGCGCTGGTCCGACCGGCGCGAAGATTACCGGACCGAAGTCCTCGGCCTGGTCAAAGCCCAACAGGTTAAAAACACCGTCATCGTGCCCGTCGGGGCCAAGGGCGGTTTTGTGCCGAAAAAAATCCCCGCCGGAGCTGACCGCGAAGAGGTGCTGGCCGAAGGTATCGCCTGTTATAAAATCTTTATTTGCGGCTTGCTCGACATCACCGACAACCTGAAGGACAATGAGGTTATTCCGCCCAAGGGTGTGGCCCGCCTGGACGGCGATGATCCTTACCTGGTGGTGGCCGCCGATAAAGGCACTGCCACTTTCTCCGATATTGCCAATGGCCTGGCCCGGGAGTATGGGTTTTGGCTTGATGATGCCTTTGCCTCTGGCGGCTCCAACGGCTATGATCATAAGAAAATGGGCATCACCGCCAAAGGGGCCTGGGTGTCTGTTCAACGTCACTTCCGCGAGAAGGACATTAATGTCCAAACCGACTCCATCACTATCGCCGGCATCGGGGACATGTCAGGCGATGTATTCGGCAATGGCCTGCTGTGCTCCAAAGCGGTGAAACTGGTCGCCGCCTTTGACCACCGGGATATCTTCATCGACCCGGACCCGGATTCGGCCACAAGCTTTGATGAGCGCCAGCGCCTGTTCGACCTGCCCCGCTCCAGCTGGCAGGATTATAACCAGAAACTAATGTCCAAGGGCGGCGGTATTTTCAGCCGCAGATCCAAGGCTATTAAGCTGAGCCCGGAAATGAAAGACCTGCTTGGATTTGACGGGTCCGAAGACACCGCCACCCCGAACGAGGTCATGAAAGCGATCCTGACCTCGCCAACCGACCTGCTGTGGTTTGGCGGCATCGGCACTTATGTCAAATCGTCCCGGGAAAGCAATTCCCAGGTCGGCGACCGGGCCAATGACGCCATCCGGATCAATGGCCGGGACCTGAAATGTCAGGTTGTGGCCGAAGGCGGTAACCTGGCCTGCACCCAGACGGGCCGGATCGAATATTGCCTGAACGGCGGGCTGATCAACACCGACGCGGTCGATAATTCCGCCGGGGTTGATTGCTCCGACAATGAGGTCAATATCAAGATCCTGCTCAATGCCCTGGTTCAGGAAGGTAAGCTGACGCCTCAGCAGCGCGATGCCCTGCTGGTCGACATGACCGAAGAGGTCAGCAAGATTGTGCTCAATGACAATTACCTACAGACTCAGGCCATCAGCCTGGCCCGCTCCAGCAGCATTCGCGAACTTGACAGCTTCGTGCGCTTCATGGCGGATCTTGAAAAAACCGCCCATCTGGACCGGGAACTTGAATTCCTGCCCTCCGATGAAGAACTTATCGACCGGGCCGAAGAAGAGCTGGGCCTGACCCGGCCGGAAATCGCTGTGTTGATCGCCTATTCCAAAATGGGCCTGTATGACGAATTGATGAAAAGTGATATTCTTGATGATCCCTATATGGATAAATATCTCATCCGGGCTTTCCCGGCCCAGCTTCGAGAAAACTATGCTCAAGATATCTGCAATCACCAACTGAAGCGCGACATCATTGCCAAGGAAGTCTGTAATGAAATCGTCAACCGCGGCGGCATTCAGGCCATCAAGGAAGAAACCGGGGCCATGGCCGCAGAAATCGCCCGCGCTTCCCTGCTCGCGGCCGAGGTCTTTGGCCTCAATAATCTTAATGAACGGATTGAGAATCTTGACTATAAGGTACCAGCGACCATTCAGATCCTGATGCTGATGGATGTAGAAGCCTTTGCCCACCGCCAGACCATCTGGTTCCTCAATAACACCGATGCCAACCGGCCGATCCAGGACGTCATTGACCAATTCAAGCCTGGCATCCAGAAGTTGTTCAGCGAAGATGCCGCCGTTCAGGAACATTATGATGACAGCCTGAAATTCAAGGTTGCCATGTACTGCGAGCAGAATGTAGGCGAAGAACTGGCCACCCATATCTCCAATCTGGAACTTAAAGTTGCCGCCTGTGATATTGTCATGGTCGCCGATGAAATGAAGATCGACGTCAAAGACGTTGCCCAGGCCTACTTTATGCTCGGCGACAAGATCGGCTTTGACTGGCTGCGGTCAGAGGCCGAACTGGTGGGACCGGCCGATCACTGGGACCGTCTAGCGGTCAACAGCGTGGTCGCCGACCTTCTGGATCAGCAGAAGAACCTGACCCGCTCCGCGCTCACAGACCTCAATGGCGGTGACAGTATTGATGCGGCGAAAAGCTGGCTCGGCAAGGTGGAAAGCTCCACCAACCGCATCCAGAAACTGATCCATGATTTCCAGACTTCCGGCCGGGTCAATGTAACCAAGCTTGGCTTCGCCGCCCGTCAGATCAGGAATGTGATCATCGACTGATGTTTTTATTAAGGGGGTTAATCTTCCCCCTGGCCCAACTAAAAAATCCCTGGAGAAACCCTCCAGGGATTTTACATTTTCAGGTGATGGGGACTTAGTGACGGAAGTGGCGCATGCCGGTCATGACCATGGCCAGGCCACGCTCGTTGGCAGCGGCGATCACTTCGTCATCCCGAATTGACCCACCAGGCTGGATCACGGCGGTGACCCCGGCTTCCGCCGCACTGATCAGGCCATCAGCGAAGGGGAAAAAGGCGTCAGAAGCAACCACAGATCCTATGGTCATATTCTCGGTCAGGCCCGCAGTCGCGCTGGCATCTTCGGCTTTACGCACCGCGACCCGGGCACTGTCGAGCCGGCTCATCTGTCCAGCGCCGATACCGACCGTCCGGCCGTCTTTGACATAGATGATCGCGTTTGATTTCACATGCTTACAGACCGTGAAGGCAAACAACAGGTCCTGCAATTCCTGTTCCGTCGGCTGGCGTTCGGTGACCACGGTCAGATCGTCGAGGGTGACTTTACCATTGTCCCGGCCCTGCAGCAGATAGCCGCCGGCCACCGACTTGATGGTCTGACCCACGGTGCTGGGGTCAGCCAGGCCGCCGGTCAGCAGCAGGCGCAGGTTTTTCTTGGCTGCCATAATTTCCAGCGCCTGTTCATCGGCGTCCGGGGCAATAACAACTTCGGTGAAGACCTTGGTAATTTCGGCCGCCGTTGCGCCGTCCAGAGTGCCATTCAGGGCAATGATGCCACCAAAAGCACTGGTAGGATCACAGATCAACGCCTGCTTATAGGCCTCAACCATGGTCGCGCCCTGGGCAACCCCGCACGGATTGGCATGTTTGATAATGGCCACCGCCGCCCCCTGGGCCGGATCAAATTCACTAACCAGCTCAAAAGCGGCATCGGTGTCATTGAGGTTATTATAGCTCAACGCCTTACCCTGAACCTGACGGGCGGTAGCGATGCCGGGGCGTTTGGTGCCACTGACATAGAAGGCCGCGTCCTGATGGGGGTTTTCGCCGTAGCGCAGAGTTTCCTGACGGGTGGCGGTGATGGTCAGGCGTTCCGGATAGGTTTCGCCCTGTTGCGCGGCAAACCAGGCGCCGATGGCGGCGTCATAGGCACCGGTGCGGCCAAAGGCCGTGGCGGCCAGACGACGGCGCAGTTCCGGTGAGGTTGCGCCGTTGTTGTCCAGCATAGAGGCCTTGACCGCGTCATAATCAACCGCGTCGACAACAACGGTAACAAATGTGTGGTTCTTTGAGGCCGAGCGGATCATCGCCGGGCCGCCAATGTCGATATTCTCAATACAGGTGGCGAAATCAGCACCCTTGGCTACAGTTTCCTCAAACGGGTAGAGGTTGACCACCAGCAGGTCGATCGGGGCAATGTCATGGTCGGCCATGGCGGCGAGGTGGGCGTCATTATCGCGCAGGGCCAGTAGGCCGCCGTGGATTTTCGGATGTAGGGTTTTCACCCGACCGTCCATCATTTCCGGGAAACCGGTATGGTCGGAAACTTCCGTCACCGCAACCCCGGCGTCCGCAAGGGCCTTTGCCGTGCCGCCGGTGGACAGGATTTCAACGCCCTGCCCGGCCAGAAACTGGCCAAATTCTATTAGTCCGGTCTTGTCTGAGACGGACAATAATGCCCGTTTGATGGGTGCCATGCTGGTATCGCTCATAACGCTATCCTATTGGGTGAATTGATAGGTCTACGACCTAATGGATCAGGCCGGCTTTCGCAAGGAAAATTTGGGCGCAAGGAAAAATTAGTCCTAAGCCCCGTAATTATAATCTATTGATGATCTATTCTGTGCAGGGACCATTTTATGACGGTTTTTATATCACGAACCCGGCCCGACAGCACAATTTGACGGCTGCTCTGGCGACGAGCGCCCTGCCCCAGATAAAGACTTTCCTCAACCGCAAGCTCAGCCCCTGAACAGTGAAACTGCCAAAATTCGGACTGTCTTCCAGATCCGAGTTCAGATCCAGGCCCAGATCCAAATCCAGACAAGGATAACAACAATCGGTCTGCCGCCCCCTCTGCCGTCCCCTGGCGGGTCACCGTAACCCCGGGATGTAGATGAAACCGCAGATCAAATTTTGGCGTCATAGCGGCAAATTTTCCGGAATTTTTCTGCCGTTCCACAACATCTTCGCCGCGAATGTCATCCCCGGCCTCATTCATATAGAGGGTCCGGTAATGCATTAGGCCAAAACGGCCAAGGTAGCCATCATGACTGGTTTCCAATAAACTATGACCGTCGGTCACCGTCCGCAGGCTGCTGACCAGGGACGGGCCGTAACCGATCAGACCATCGGGGCAGATCTCACTAGAATTTTTATCATTGAGGATCAGGGTGGAATGGGCTGCTGTGGATCGGGACAGGCGGACGATATCTGCCTCAGCCCCGCCCCCCAGGGGGCCGGCGCTGCCGCAATTGACAATGAGCCTCTGTTTACCGGAACTCATTTCAAAGGACAGGGTTCCCGCATGGCAGGCCGGACTGAAATCCCGGTCTGCGGGCGGACCACTGTCCAGAATCACCACCGTTGTTCCCTGATGAAGCCGTCTGAAACCACTTTTCTCAGCGTCCAGTTGGGGGGGAGTTTCATTTATGTCAGTAGCAAAATCCAGCAAGTCCGCCATATCCCGGGCGCTTTGGGGACGGCTGCCATTAAAGGACGCCAACCGGCCATCGCCGAGAAGCAGGCTTTTCAGCAGGGCTATCATCCGGGGCAACGCCGCCGCCAACGGGTCTGGAATAGCGTGGCCCATGCGGCGATAAGACGCCCGGACCAGCAACAAAACCCGCAACACCTGGTACAGGTCTTCCGGATTACGACTGCGCAGGCCTCCATCGGCCAATATTTCCTGGGCCAGGGCCGCCTTCAGTAAAGTTGTCCCTTTTTTAAGCCAACTTTCACCGTAGGGCACATATAGTCCGGCCATAACCAGGCCACCAATGGCCTGAAAGCGGGCCAGGCCACGCAGGGGATCATCTGCCGCCTGATACAGATGACGGGCCTGACGGGCCAGACAGTTCAGCAATGTGCTACGATAAACCAGATCTGTACTGTCCAGGATCAGCGGCGCATAGGCCATCCAGTGGACCAGACGCTGGCCAAGAATATCCGGGGCCCAGGCCAGCTCCTGCCAGGTATCAAACTTCTCCAGCCAGCCACCGGTCAGGGCCATAGCCTTATCGCGGGCTGCCTTGCGGTCAACGGCCCGGTTCAGGTCGCGCAGCCAGCTGAAGGACTGCAGATGCCTTTGCCAATGCAGACTCAGGTCTGTTGCCTGCCACACCGATCCGTCCGGCCAGTCGCCTTTTTCATCACCAGAATCGGGGCCAGGATTCCGCAGAATATGACCCTCACAATAAAACCGGTTGGCCAGGATATGGGATCCCGCCGCCACCGATCCGGCCCAGGGGTCTTTCGGCGTGCCCAGAAGGCGCAGAGGATGTTTGCCTTTCAGGCGATATTCATGGAGGCGACTGCCATAGCGCGCCTTCTTCACCATTTGTTTCAGTCGTTTTTGCACCTTCTCGGACAGGGGCGGGACGGACTGACGGCGAATCTGCGACATATTTAATCACCACGCAGGTTGCGAATATTAGTCTCATACTGGGACGGCCCGCCGGTGAAGGTCGCGGTGCCGGCCACCAGAAGGTCGGCCCCAGCGGCAACCACCAGTTTGGCGGTCTCCGTGGTGACGCCGCCATCAACCTGCAGGTCGATGGTCCGGCCGGTTGCGTCAATCATCTTGCGGATACGGCTAATTTTATCCAACTGACTTGTGATAAATTTCTGACCGCCAAAGCCCGGGTTGACACTCATCACCAAAATCAGGTCGACCATATCCATAACATTATCAAGCATCTCGACCGGGGTACCGGGGTTGAGGGAAATGCCTGCCTTCTTACCCAGGGACTTGATCAGCTGGATGGTCCGGTGAAAATGCGGCGTGGCTTCGGCGTGGATGGTGATAATGTCACTGCCGGCCGCGGCAAAGTCGGCGATATATTGGTCGACCGGAGAAATCATCAGATGAACATCAAAGATTTTTTTGCTGAAGGGCCGGATCGCCTTGACCACCGCCGGGCCAATGCTGATGTTGGGGACAAAATGGCCATCCATCACATCCACATGAATATAATCCGCCCCGGCCGCATCAATGGCGGCAATTTCTTCACCCAAACGGGCAAAGTCGGCGGACAGGATGGACGGGGCTATTCTGGTTTTCTGTTGCATGGAAGTCCTTGAATTAACTTTAAGCTGAAACGTTTTAAGCTGATACTTTTTTCAGGCGACTGATAAAAAATCCATCCATACCGCCGGCACTATGATGGGGCAACGTCTGAACATCGCCAGTGTCAAGGCAGGCGCGTTCAAATCCGGGTAATTCCCCAAGGGTTATCTCTTGTCTTTTTACCGTTCCATTGCGGTCCAGTAAAGCCTTTATCTGCTCCGGGCCTTCCTGGCTCTGCATCGAGCAGACACAATAGACCAATATGCCGCCCACCGGCAGCAAGGCCACCGCCGCATCCAGCAGTCGGGTCTGAATTTCAGCCAGAGACGCAATATCCTTTGGACCCCGGGCCCGGCTGACGTCCGGATGACGGCGCAGGGTGCCGGTCGATGAACAGGGTGCGTCCAGCAGGATATAGTTAAAGGCTTGTTCCGATTGATAGGTAACGGCATCTGACGTCACGACATCGCACTCAAGATTCAGCCTCGCCATATTCTCCTGCAAGCGCCGCTGGCGTCTTTCTGAACGATCAACCGCTGTCACCAGGCAGCCCTTGGCTGCGGTCTGGGCGGTCTTGCCACCGGGGGCCGCGCAGAGCTCCAATACCCGGTCGCCGGGCTTGGCCCCGAGCAGGGTCGCCGGCAGGCTGGCCGCCATATCCTGAACCCACCAGACACCTTCATCATAGCCGGCCAGATTTTTCACGATACCGGTCTTCTGGACCCGGACCGAGCCATTGGCCAGCAAAATACCGCCGAGCTTGTCGGCCCACTCCGCGCCATCACAGTCGGGCTTCAGGCTGAAATCCAGCGGCGGTTCATCCAACAGGGCGATGGCAATTTTTTCACATTCCTCGGCCCCGAAGCGGGCTTTCCAGTTTTCCTGTAGCCATTTTGGGATATTCAGGTTCGGCGAAAAACGGGTCGAGAATTTTTCATGCTCCCGGTCGATGCGGCGCAGGATGGCATTGACCATACCCTTGGCATGACGATCGGTGGAGTCTTTCTGTTTATCGGTCATTTTGACCGCCGAATTTACTGCCGCATGGGCCGGCACCTGCATATGAAGCAATTGGGTGATGCCGAGGCGCAGGATATTGCGCACGACTTTCTGCTTGCCGGTGATCTTTTTCTCGGTGCAGTGATTGATCATGGCATCAAGCTGGCCCAGGTGACGCAGACAGGTCGTGCCCAGATGACGAACAAAGCCTCGGTCCTGGGCCGTTAATTTATCGCCGAACTGGCGACAAGTCTGGTCAAAGGCCTGATCCAAGGGCAAATGATCGTCGAGAATCTTTTCCAGAAAAGCCAGCGCCGCCCAGCGCCCTATCAAATCATTTGCCATCGTTGTCTGTATCCTTATTCCTGCATAAGCTCGCCGGCGGTTTATCTATACGTTATCACCACTGGCCAGCGGGCCCCTAATACTGCTATATATGTAATTAACCAGACAGATTAGCAAGGCTATGTTCCATGACCGACAAAAAAAACACCGCAGAAGACGCCCCGGCGAACTCAACTGCCCCAGAAGTCCCCAAAAAAGCCCCGGTACGGCCTCTTGAGGTCGGCGGACGCAAAGGACCGGAACCGACCAGATATGGTGACTGGGAAAATAATGGTATCGCTTCCGACTTTTAATCGATGACTTAACCGAAAACCAAAAAGGGGTTTATGAAAAGACTATTCCTCCTCCGGCATGCCAAGGCAGGCTTTGCCACCAGGGATCAGGTGCGGCCCCTGGCCCCCCCGCGGCCATCAAGATGCCTTTTGGCTTGGCCGGATCCTGAAAGACCGCGACCTGCTGCCTGACCATATTTTATGTTCGACCGCCACCCGGACCCGGGAAACTCTGGACCATCTTTTAAGCGCCGCTGAATCCAGCCCCGCCACCAGCTTCCAGGCCGACTTATACCTGGCCCCATCCCGCCATATGATGCGAATGCTGCAAAATTTAGACACCACGATCACTGCCCCGATGATCGTTGGCCATAATCCCGGCATATGCCAACTCTTCCAGGATCTGGTCCATAATCCGCCCCAGGACGAGCGCAGCCTGAAATATCCGCCCGGTATGATGACCATCATGGACTTTGACATCACCGACTGGTCTCAGCTGAAAAGTCACACCGGACAACTTTTTGATATGATCATGTCCTTAGACAAATAAAACCGCCGCCCAGACGAACCGCTTTGCCTAAAAATAGCCTAAATAATTGGCAATACTTCATTCTTACCACCTCTTTATTTTTTATTACCGACACTTCATTAATCGCAGTTACAGGAACGGACAGACCTCCATGCAGGAAAAAGAGTTAAGATTAGCACTGGTGTGTTTTGGCGGGGTTTCCCTCGCTGTCTATATCCATGGCACCTCCAAGGAAATCCTGAAGCTGGTCCGGGCGTCCAAGGCCTTTCACAGTGACCCCGATATCAATGCCCCCAGCCGCACAAACTATATCTATCCCAATGAACACCTGCTGGATAAGCCCGATACCGAACTGGTGTATTTTGATATCCTCAAAGCCCTGTCCCCGGAACTTGAGCTTCGTGTGATTGTCGATGTCATCGCCGGGGCCTCTGCCGGCGGTATGAACAGCATCTTCCTGGGCCGGGCACTGGCCCACGACCTGAGCATGGACCACCTGCGCCATCACTGGCTGGAAGAGGCCGATGTCAGCCGCCTGGTCGGGGATAAAAAGCCGCCTGGAACCCTGGATAAAGTATTTTCAAAGCCGATCGTCAAATACCTAAGCCGGAAATATCTCGGTGATACCGCCCTGGCGGCCCAGGTTCAGCAGAAGCTGCCCGCCCTGATGAATATCTGGAAATTGAAGCCACCTTTTGACGGCAAACATTTTCTCAGCCTGATGTATAAGGGCCTCGATCAGATGGGCCGGGCCAATGATCATTCCCTGATGCCTTACGGCCACCGGCTCGACCTCTATGTCACTGTCACCGACTATTACGGTTTTCAGCGGGTGATCCCGCTTAATGATCCGCCGTTCATTCGGGAACAGGAACATCGGCATAATTTTCATTTCTCTTATCTGAACAAGAAAAACGGCCATAATGGGGCCCATAACGGAAATGATACTCCATCGCCACAGAGTACCATCATGTCTGATTTTCAGGTGCTCGATATCCCGGCGTTAAGCTTTGCCGCCCGGGCCACCGCCAGTTATCCCGGTGCCTTCCCCCCGGCACAACTGCGCGAAGTAGACAGCTTCCTTAAAAGCCTGGACAAAAGTTGGGTTAAAAAAGACGACTTTCTTAAGTCTAATTTCGCCGACTATACCAAAGCTGGCCTGGACCCCCATCTGACGTCGTTCCTGGACGGCAGTATCCTCAACAACAAACCCTTTGATCAAGCCATATCCGCCATTCAGGGACGGCCGGCCTTCCGGGAGGTTGACCGGCGGATTATCTATATTGATCCCAATCCAGAACGATTAACGATCCCCCCGACCGGTGCCCCGCCCTCACTGCTTAATACCATCCGGGGGGCCATGTCCAATATTCCCATGAATGAGCCTATGCATGATGACCTGACCGATATTCAGGTCTATAACCAACAGATCAGAACCATCCGGACGGTCATCGACCATGCCAAGCCGGAGATTGAAGAGCTGGTGGCTGAAATCTCCGGCAACTCGCTGGATAATATTACCGATGCCGGACAAATCACCTACCTACGGATCATCGCTAATATCAAGACCGTCACCGGGGCCGGATTTTCTTACGGCGGTTATGCCCGCCTGAAGGTACGGAACACGGTGGCCAACCTGACCAACCTTATCGGTGACATCTGTGGTTTTAGTGCTGGGTCTCGTCGGCGGCGGCGGCTGTTCACCGTCCTGCATAACATGGCTTTCAGGGATAAATTCGATTTCTCGTCTTATTCCCAGCGGCTGGAAAAACATAAACAATCCCGTCTGATAACCTGGGTCCAGACGCTGGTTCAGAAAGAAGCCAACATCGACCCCTTGCCGTCCTGGGGTTATTTTCTGACCAAATTTGATATTAAATATCAGCGCCGACGGCTTCTGTTTGTCATCAAGGACCTCAACACCCATTATTCCCACCACCCCCGTGATGCCCGGAAACTCGATAACCTTAAACGATCACTCTATGATATCCTTGAAGACATCGGTAATTGCGCCAACCCCGAGGCCATACCGGAAAAGGTCCAGAAAGTTCTTCGAGACGCCTTTACCCCGGTGATCACTCTGGACATTGATGATGATATGCCGGAACAGCTTGTCGACCACATGCTGACAGATCACTTGCCGGCCCTCAAACTGGCCCTGAACTACCTGGCAGATACCCTGCATCTTGATCATTATAAATCTGCGGCCGACCAACTGATTGCTGATCAATATGCCATCACCTGGGAAAGCGACCTGACCCGCAGCCTGGCCATCAGCTATATCGGCTTTTCCTTTTGGGATGTGACGACCTTTTCAATTATGGGCTCCAAGGAGCTGGGCGAATTCAATGAGATAAAAGTCAACAGGATCAGCCCCAAAGATACCTCTGTTCTGCGCGATGATGATGATGAGATGCCGCTGCACGGCACGGCCATGGCTGGCTTCGGGGCTTTCTTCAGCCGCAAGGACCGAGAGAATGATTATCTCTGGGGACGGTTCAACAGCGCCGAACGGCTAATTGATCTGCTGTATAATCAGGCTGAAATATCCGGGCTCAGCCATAAGCTGGATGTGGTCGCCCTGAAGAAACGCGCCTTCACCGCCATCCTGGATGTAGAGGAGGAATACCTACAAGAGGTCCCCGTCCTGCTGGCAGAGCTTCGGGAAAAAGTGGCAAAACTCTAAACAGTAAAACTTTCCCCGCAGCCGCAGCGGCCCTTTTCGTTGGGATTGGAGAAGGTGAATCCGCTCTGGAATCGCTCGTCCTTATAATCCATCTCGCTGCCGATCAAGTAAATCAGGGACATGGCATCGACAAACAGCGTCACGCCTTTATCCTCAATTTTCTCATCGGACGGATCAATCTCGTCCACATAGTCGACCGTATAGGACAGGCCATTGCAGCCCTTGGTCGAGGTGCCCAAGCGCACCCCATGGCAGGCGGAACCGCGGCCGTCGACAATAGTCTTGATCCGGTCCGCGGCCGCATCGGTGATGGTGATCGCTGCTTGCATAGTCATACCCTTAAAATCCTACATAAATCCCATTTCAAGACGCGCGGCTTCACCCATCATATAGATGCTCCACGGTGGGTCCCAAACCAGTTCCACATTGACGTCCCGAACGCCGTCCACATCACCGGCCTGCAACTGGACATCGCCAGGCATGGATTCGGCGACTGGACAATTGGGCGTGGTCAGGGTCATAATAATTTCAACATTGGCATCCTCGGCCACATTAACCTCATAAATCAGGCCCATCTCATAAATATTCACCGGAATTTCCGGGTCAAAGATAAGTCGCAGGCGCTCGATGATCTGTTCCTGCAGGACCTTACGGGTGTCCTCAGATAACGGAGTCGAAAAATCCTGCGCCGGGGCGGCTGGTGTAACGGGCTGTTGTTCGCTGCTGTTCACTTCTACATCCTGTTCGTTCGTTAAAAATCTATCCAGAAAGCTCATCTGTTTCTCACTTTCAGGAAAAAATCCGGTTAACCTTGTGCAGGCCCTCAACCAGACGGTCTATATCCAGTTCAGTATTATATAAGGCCAGCGACAGGCGGGCCGTTGACGAGACATCAAAGAAATCCATCACCGGCTGGGCACAATGGTGGCCCGTACGAATGGCAATGCCATCTTGATCAAGGATCGTGCCAATGTCATGAGGGTGGGCGAGATCCATGGTAAAGGACACGATTCCCGCCATAGTGTCCGCCCGGCTGATCAGCCGAAGGCCCTTAACCGCCTGAATTTTATCCAGGGTATAGGCCAGCAGGTGATCTTCATGAGCCGATATCTGATCAAAGCCGATATTTTCCACGTAATCAATTGCCGCGCCCAGACCAATACCGCCGACGATATGCGGCGTGCCGGCCTCAAATTTATGGGGCAGGTCATTATAGACCGTCTTCTCAAAGGTCACGGAGCGGATCATGTCGCCACCGCCCTGATACGGCGGCATGGCATTGAGCAGGTCTTCCTTGGCATACAGCACCCCAACGCCGGTCGGGCCATAGAGCTTATGGCTGGAAAAAACATAAAAGTCCGCGCCCAGATCCTGCATGTCGACCCGCATATGAGGGACGGCTTGACAACCATCGACCAGAACCTTTGCCCCAACTTTATGGGCGGCCTCAATGATTTTTTTGATCGGGGTTATCGTGCCCAGGGCATTGGAAATATGGGTGATCGCCACCAGCTTGACATTTTCGGTGAGAAGTTTTTCATACTCCTCGAACAGAAAGTTGGCTTTATCATCGATCGGCGCTACGGTCAGCACGATATCTTTTTCATCGCGCAACATCTGCCACGGCACAATATTGGAATGATGCTCCATGCGGCTCAGGACAACTTCGTCGCCAGCACCCAGAAATTTACGGCCCCAGCTTGCGGCCACCAGGTTGATGGCTTCGGTCGCGCCGCGGACAAAAATGATTTCGTTGGGGCTTTTGGCATTAATGAATTTCTGAACCTTGACCCGGGCATCTTCATATTTCTGAGTGCCAACCTGAGACAGGTAATAAACCCCGCGGTGAATATTGGCATATTCCGTAGTATAATAGGTCTGCATCACGTCGAGCACTTGCCGGGGCTTCTGGGCACTGGCACCGCTGTCGAGAAAGGTCAGCGGTTTGCCATAAATCTTCTGCTCAAAGATCGGAAATTCCTTGCGGATCGCCTCCACATCATAAGCATTTAGCCGGTCGAGGGTTGCAGTTTGTGTCGTCATGCCCTCTCCTCCCTGCTGAGCCAGCCAGCGGCTTTGGCCTTGAAGGCATCGCGCAGGATTTCGTCATCCATGTCATCAAAGACTTCCGCCACAAAGGCTTCAACCAGAAGCCCCTTTGCCGCGACCTCATCCAGACCCCGGGACCGCAGGTAAAACAGCTGGTTCGCATCCATCTCGCCGACCGTCGCCCCATGGGAGCATTTGACATCATCGGCATAGATCAGCAGTTCCGGCTTGGCATTGGCCTCGGCCTTGCGGCTGAGCAGCAAGTTTTTGTTTGACTGATCGGCATTGGTTTTCTGGGCATCGCGGGCGACCACGACTTTACCCTGAAAAGCCGACTTTCCGCCCTCATCCAGAACCCCCCGGTAGAGCTGATTGCTCTGACAGTTGGGCTGGTCATGATTGATGCGGGTATAGATATCATGGGATTGCTTGACCCGGCCAAGATAGGCCCCGCGCAGGTCAATATGAGCATATTCACCGGTGAAGCTGTTGATCAGCTCGGTCCGGCTGATCTCAGCCCCGAGCTGTAAACTCATATGGCTAAAGTTGGCTTTTTCCGCCACTGTGGTATGGAGCTCGGTCATATGGATGGCCTGCTTACCCTGGAGCTGGAACTGAATCAGGGAAATGTCCGCCGCGTCGTGCAAAGTTGTCTCGCTGATCATATGACCCCAATAGCGCTCATTTTCTGCGCCAATGAAGGTTTCAATGATCCGGGCTTTCGCCCCTTTGCTGGCCGTGACCTGGGAACGGACCGGAATCAGTTTCATATCCGTGGCTGAGGTGACAATATGGATTATCTGAATCGGCTGTCTGACCTGAACCCCCGCCGCAATATCCAGACGATAACCGTCCGTGACCATCGCCCGGTTCAAATCATTAAGGGAACTAGCCTGATCTGAGCTTTCCAATGTATCCCGGAAAGCAGATGTATTTTCGGAGAAGACACTGAACTCTACCCCCTCTTCATCTGGATAAGACGACAGCGCCGGATAGATATGGCCATTAACAAAGACCACTACCGGACCAGCGATGTCCGCCAGATAGGCCGCGTCATAAAACGCCTTGATTTCCGAAGTCTGGTCAGCCTTTGTTCCGACCGCGAAATTCTCATTGGCCAAAAACCCCAGATTGGTATATTTCCATTCTTCCACCTTAGGGCCGGGAATACCGGTATTGGTGAAGCGAGTCATGGCCTCCTCTCGCACAGCGCCCAGCCACGCCTGGTCGGCCCCGGTAAGTGATGACCGAATACCTTCAAAATGTTTCCCTATCTCAGGGTTATGCAAATGTAAGATTTTTACCATATCAATTACGCCGCGTTTTCCGTGATACCCAGACCGACATAGCCCTTTTCTTCCAGGTCAATCGCCAGGGTCTTGTCCCCGGTTCTGACGATCTTGCCATCGGCCATGATATGAACAAAGTCCGGCACCACATAGTCCAGAAGCCGCTGGTAGTGGGTGATCATCAGGATGGAGTTTTCCGGACTACGCAGGCGATTGATACCATCGGAAACAACTTTCAAGGCATCAATATCGAGCCCGGAATCGGTCTCATCCAGCACCGCCAGGCTCGGGTTGAGCACCGCCATCTGAACCATTTCGTTGCGTTTCTTTTCGCCGCCGGAAAAGCCAACATTGACCGGACGCTTCAGCATTTCAGCATCCATATCCAGTTCTTTGGCCTTGGCCCGAACAAGTTTCAAAAATTCCACCGCCGGCATATCCTTACCACCCCGATAACGGCGCTGGCTGTTGAGGGCCGAACGTAGGAAATTCATGTTTGAGACACCGGGGATTTCCACCGGATACTGAAAGCCCAGGAACAAGCCTTCGCCGGCCCGCTGATCGGGTTCCATATCCAGTAAGTCCTTACCGTTATAGGTGACAGTGCCTTCTGTGATCTCATAACCGTCTTTGCCACAGATGGCATAGGACAGGGTACTTTTACCGGCACCATTGGGCCCCATGATCGCGTGAACTTCACCCGATTTCATGGTCAGGTTGACCCCTTTGAGGATTTCCTTGCCGCCGACAGATACATGTAAATTCTTAATTTCCAACATTTCTTTTAATCTCTTTAAGTTGTCTTAACCAACACTGCCTTCGAGGCTGATGCCGAGTAATTTCTGGGCTTCCACGGCGAATTCCATGGGCAGGTTCTGCATCACGTCCTTACAGAAACCGTTGACAATCAAGGCAACGGCATCTTCCACTTCAAGGCCGCGCTGCAGACAGTAAAATAACTGCTCATCACTGATCTTGGAGGTGGTGGCTTCATGCTCGACCTGAGCGGTGGGGTTTTTAATTTCAATATAGGGCACCGTATGAGCACCGCAGAGGTCGCCGATCAGCAGGCTGTCACACTGGGTGAAGTTGCGGGCATTTTCCGCCCCGGGCAGGACCTTGACCAGACCCCGGTAGGTGGCCTGGGACTTACCGGCGCTAATGCCTTTGGAGATGATCGTGCTCGAGGTATTTTTCCCGATATGGATCATCTTGGTGCCCGTATCGGCCTGCTGATAATTATTGGTGATGGCAACGGAATAGAATTCCCCGACCGAATTATCCCCGATCAGCAGGCAACTGGGGTATTTCCAGGTAATGGCAGAGCCGGTTTCAACCTGGGTCCAGGAAATCTTTGAATTTTTGCCCCGGCAGGCCCCGCGCTTGGTAACGAAGTTATAAATGCCGCCCTTGCCGTCCTTATCGCCCGGATACCAGTTCTGGACCGTAGAATATTTAATTTCGGCATCGTCATGGGTGACCAGTTCAACCACCGCCGCGTGAAGCTGATTCTCATCGCGCTGAGGCGCTGTGCAGCCCTCAAGATAAGAGACATAAGACCCCTCATCGGCAATGATGATCGTCCGTTCAAACTGACCGGTATTGGCCTCATTGATCCGGAAATAGGTGCTGAGTTCCATGGGGCAGCGCACGCCCTTGGGGATATAAACAAAAGTGCCGTCGGTGAAGACCGCGCTGTTGAGAGCAGAATAATAGTTATCGGCCACCGGCACCACGGAGCCGAGGTATTTCTTCATCATCTCCGGATAATCATGGGCCGCTTCTGATATGGAACAGAAGATAATACCTGCTTCCTTCAGCTTCTTGCGGAAGGTGGTCGCCACAGAGACACTATCAAAGACGATATCAACCGCAACACCGGACAGAACCTCTTGTTCTTTCAGGGAAATACCTAGTTTTTCATAGGTGCGCAACAGTTCCGGATCAACGTCTTCCAGGCTTTTTGGCCCGTCTTCCGCCGATTTGGGCGCGGCATAATAATAGATGTCCTGAAAATCAATTTTTGGATAATCAACCATCGCCCAGGTCGGCTCTTCCATGGTCAGCCACTTGGCATAGGCTTTCAGACGCCAGGCCAGCAGCCACTCTGGTTCCTTCTTTTTGGCGGAGATGAAACGGATAACATCTTCGTTCAAGCCTTTAGGGGCTTTTTCCGTCTCAATTTCGGTGACGAAACCATATTTATATTCGCCACTGACCTCTTCTACGGTTTGCTGAGCTTCTTTTGTTGCTACCATTTTCTTAAAACCTAGTTAATTAACTTACTTATCAGAGGCAGATCGTCCGCCGTGCCGTCACCGATAAAGTCGGGCACGCTTTCGATCATATGACATAACAGAACACTCCCCAGAGCATCCTTCACCGCCTCATTAATCCTGTACCACTGGCTGCGGGTGCCACAGCTGCTGATCCGGCCACAGTCGGACTCGCCCTCGCCCAGGCAATTGGTCAGCTGAACCGGGCCATCCACAGCCTCGATTATATTCGTGATCGTTATTTCATCAGCCGGACGCCTAAGGGTAAAGCCGCCATTAAGGCCCCGGTGAGAAGTGAGCAGACCCGCCCGCACCAACGTACCTAAAATCTTACTGACCGTCGGCAGATGAATTTGGGTAAAATCCGCCAGCCCGACAGAGGAATGCACATCCGCCGGTTTCAGGGCAATACAACACATCAGTTCAACGGCATAATCGGCCAGATTTGATAGCTTGATCATTTCAACTCCCTCCTGAATAAATTTCGGAGCCAGCAATCCATACCATAATGGTACTATATTAAATGGGGTTTATTTGACCCCTTGTCAATATAATTCAGAGTAAAATGGTCGTTTTAAGCTTAAAATACCTAGGTTTTCGGGTATATTTTTACTTTATCAAAGGAAATTATGATCTGTGGGCAGGGTTTAGCCCTGCCGGAACCCTAAACCCCTTAGCCGTTCAAGCGTTGGCAAATATCGTCCAGTTGTTCCAGACTTTTATAGCACAACCGCAATTCCCCGCTTTCATCACTGTTAAAATCAATGGACACCGTAACGCCTAGGGCCAAAGACAGGTCATTTTCCAGCGCGACGGTATCGGCATCTTTTTCAAGCTTGTATGATTTTGCGGCCCTTTTTGAGGCCACCCGAGAGGGGGCCTTACCTTTCTTGGCAATAGCCTCCACCTGACGGACACTGAGACCTTCTTTGAGGATTCTCTGGGCCAGACTTTCGGCATTCTCCACCGTCACCAGGGCGCGGGCATGGCCCATACTCAATTTTCCCTCAGACACCAATTGACGAACGGGTTCCGGCAGGGCCAGAAGCCGCAGCATATTAGCAATATGACTCCGGCTTTTGCCGACCACATGGCTCAATTGTTCCTGGGTATGGTGAAATTCGTCCATTAGTCGCTTATAGCCCATGGCTTCCTCTATGGGGCTCAGGTCGTGGCGCTGAATATTTTCAATCAGAGCAATCTCAAGCGCTTCCGCATCGGTCATTTCCCGGATCAGAACCGGAACATTATGCAGGCCCGCGGCCTGTGCTGCCCGCCACCGTCTCTCACCGGCAATGATTTCATATTCATCCAGGTTTCCGCGCCGCCGCACAAGAAGGGGCTGTAAGATACCCCGCTCTTTAATGGACTGAATCAAGTCTGCTGACTTCTGTTCATCAAAATAAACCCGGGGCTGATAGGGGTTGGGTACCAGAAATTCAATGGGTAAGTCCCTGTCCCGGGCCGATTCAGGACCCGCTATATTGGCATATTCCTTATCTGTCGAGCTCATCAATGCGGAGAGACCTCGACCTAAACCCATGGTTTTCTTATGTTTTGCAGGGGCCTTTTTAACTTGTGTCTTAACTGCCATTTTTGGACTATTCCTTGATTTTCTGATGTCTCTGCCGCTGGTAGTGTTTAAGCCGCTTTGGTGGTTTTGCGCCGCAATAATTCCTGGGCCAGTCGGATATAGGCCTGACTGCCGGTGCATTTGTAATCATAAAGTAAAACCGGTTTACCGTGGGACGGCGCCTCTGACACCCGCACATTACGAGGGATCACGGTCTTGAACACCTTTTGTCCCAAATAACTCCGCACATCATTGGCCACTTGGCTAGAGAGGTTGTTACGACCATCATACATGGTCAGCACCACCCCTTCCATAATCAAGGATGGATTAAAGTTGGCTTTCACTGTTTCTATGGTCCGCAAAAGTAAGCTCAGGCCCTCAAGCGCGAAGAATTCACATTGCAACGGGACAATTACCGAACCAGCGGCCGCCAAAGAGTTAAGGGTCAACAGGCTTAAAGAGGGTGGACAATCAATCAATACATAGTCAAATTCATCAATGATCGGGTCCTGCAGAGCTTTGCGCAGACGATAGGTCCGCTGGCTATCATTGACAAGTTCGAGTTCCGCACCCACAAGATCCACCGTCGAGGGGACCAAAGATAATCCGGGCACCATGGACGGGACCACCGCCTCTGCCAAGGTGAGCTCACCCATAATAATTTCATAAATACTATTGTCGCGCTTGTCCCGTTCCAGGCCAAGCCCGGTACTGGCATTCCCTTGGGGGTCCATGTCGATCAGCAGGACTTTCCGTCCCGCTGCGGCTAGCGCCGTGGCAAGATTAATTGTCGTTGTGGTTTTACCGACACCGCCCTTTTGGTTAGCGATGGCAATGATTTCTGTCTTTTTAGCGCCTGTGGATAACTTTGTGGACATATTCAGTACCCTTCCCTTTTAAAAACTACCTCAAAGCCTTTATATGACTGAGTTTCAGTATCACGCCGGATTCGGCGCTGACACTTGTGAACTTTTCAACTTCGAATGACCAATTGGCTCTGGCTTCTTCAATTTCCTGATCTGCAATCTGGCCCTTTAAAAACAGACAAATCGTGTCTTCCCGAATGAAGTTTCGCCCCAGATCAAACAGCTTATTCAGAGACGCACAGGCTCGCGAAATAATATAGTCTACAGGGAAGGCTGTAAGTTCTTCCGCCCGCGCCGTGTGGACAATGGCCTTGCAGTTGGTCTGCCGGATCACCTGCCGCATGAAGGTGCTTTTTTTGCCGTTACTTTCCACCATGTGGAAGGTGCCAAGGTCAAGCATCGACAGTAACAGACCTGGAAAGCCGGCACCACTGCCAATATCAAGAATTTGTAGCTTTTGTCCGGAATTTTCAGCCCGAGACACATCAAACAACTTTTTAAGCTGGTAACTGTCATAGAAGTGGCGGGACCATAGATCAGGCAAAGTCGTCTCGCTGACCAAATTGATTTTTTTCTGCCATTTTGTCAGCAACCCCGCATAAAGACGAATGTTTTCCTGTGTTTCACGTGAAACATTGATGATATCAAAAAACTTTTTCTCGGAAAGTATCTGTGGCATAGTTGTCTAAATAACCTTCTTTTTAACATATCTGAGCAGACTATTGAGTGCAACAGGGGTTACCCCGGACAGGCGGGCCGCAGAGCCAAGGGTCGCCGGACGGGATTGAGCCAACTTTTCCCGGACCTCATTAGACAACCCGCCGATGGCCGCATAGTCAATATCCTGGGGCAACAGCAGGTTTTCATCCTTACGAAAAGCCAGGATATCGGCATCTTGCCGTTCAAGATACGCACTATAGGTGGCATCAATCTCAATCTGTTCGACGATGTCGCTCGGGATTTCACTGAGTTCAGGCCAGATTTTTACCACATCAACCATGGTGATGTTGGCATAGGACAATAGGGTTTTAGCTGACCGCCTGACCCCGTCCTGATTTATCTTCATGCCAAAGGTCGCGGCCTTATTGGGAGTAATGCTTAAATTCTCGACCATGTCGCCGTATTTGATCATGTCATCCATCTTGCTCTGAAACAGCTTTTCTCGGCCCTGACCAACGACACCAGCTTTCAGGCCAAGTTGAGTCAGACGCTGATCGGCATTATCCGACCGCAGCTTCAGGCGATATTCCGCCCGGCTGGTGAACATGCGGTAAGGCTCCCGCGTGCCCTTGGTCACCAGATCATCAATCATCACCCCGATATAGGCATCGGCCCGGTCAAGGATAAAGGCTGTATTACCAGCAGCCGAACGCGCGGCATTGAAGCCGGCCATCAAGCCCTGGGCTGCGGCCTCCTCGTAACCTGTGGTGCCATTGATCTGACCGGCAAAATACAGGCCGGAAATCCGCCGGGTCTCCAAGGTTACCGACAGCTCCCGCGGATCGACAAAATCATATTCGATGGCATAGCCATATTGCTTGATGGTGACATTTTCCAGGCCGGGAATGGTCCGGATATAGTCATATTGAACCTCTTCCGGCAACGAAGTCGAGATGCCGTTGGGATAGACCGTATCATCATCCAGCCCCTCGGGCTCCAGGAATATCTGGTGCGAGGATTTATCGGCAAAGCGGACCACCTTATCCTCAATCGATGGGCAATAGCGCGGGCCCACCCCCTCGATATTACCACTGTACATGGCGGATTTTGACAAGTTGGCCCGGATCAGGTCATGGGTTTTATCTGTTGTATGGGTGATATGACAGGCGATCTGCGGCACGGTTATCTGCTTGGTCATAAAGGAGAAAGGCACCGGCGGATTGTCGCCGGGCTGGACCGTGCACACCGACCAGTCAATGGTCGTGCCGTCGAGCCGCGCCGGGGTACCGGTCTTCAGCCGGTCCAGGGTAAAGCCAGCCTTCATCAAGGTTTCTGATAGGCCCAAAGACGGTGCCTCGCCGACCCGGCCGGCCGGAATTTGTTTGTCGCCGATGTGGATCATACCGCGTAAGAAAGTACCCGTAGTCAGGATCACCCGGCCAGCCTGAACCTCTGTGCCATCAGCGGTGATCACCCCGGTTACCCGCTGGCGCTCACCATCAGGCTCCAGCATCAGGTCTTCCACAGCCGCGCCTTTAACATCAAGGTTGGGATAGTTGAGTATTAGGTCCTGCATGGCCCCCCGGTACAGTTTCCGATCAGCCTGGGCCCGGGGACCGCGTACCGCCGGACCTTTACGTTTATTGAGCATGCGGAACTGGATGCCAGCATCATCAATCACCCGGCCCATGACCCCATCAAGGGCGTCGATTTCCCGCACCAGATGACCCTTGCCCAAGCCACCGATGGCCGGATTACAGGACATTTCGCCGATGGTTTCGATTTTATGACTGATAAGCAGGGTCCGGGCGCCAAAGCGCGCTGATGCGGCCGCGGCCTCACATCCGGCATGACCGCCGCCAATTACAATGACATCATAATGGATCATAGAAGTGTATACTCTGAAAAAACCTGTTGATTGCACCATAGCTCAAGAAGAGGACTCTAGTTTTTTCGCAAAACAAAGTCAAAGGCTGTTTTGGCCCCTGCCCCGGTCCGGGCATGTTTCACGTGAAACATAGGCTCGAAGCGGAGGGTCAACGGTTAAATATACCTGAGAAACCAGGCGTTACAGCCGGTTATTTGCCGATACAGAATTCTGAAAAGATCACATCCAGAATGTCTTCAACATCAATCAGACCGGTGATCGAACCCAGATTTCGTGCCGCCATGCGTAGATCCTCGGCCAGCAACACCAGTTCCTTGTCCCGAGAATCGCTGAACCGGTCCAGATGTTCCAGGCAAACGCCGAGCGCTTCCCGGTGACGCAGGCGGGTCAGGTTCGGGGTATCGGACAGTTCCATGCGCTTTTCAACTTCACGGGAAAGACACCTAAGAAAGTCGGCCATGCCATTTTCATGCTTGGCTGAGATCGGCAATACTGCCAGGCAAGGTATATCCGGCTGCACCAATGTATCAGGCTCCACACTATGGAGATCTGTTTTGTTGAGCAGGATAATGCAATTCTCATCGATCTGATCCACCAAACGACTAGGGACATTGGGCCAGTCAGCTGCCGCCACCAAAATGATCTTAATATCGGCCGCCCGCGCCCTGACTTCCGCCCGGCGTATGCCCTCAACCTCAACCACATCAGAACTATCGCGCAGGCCAGCGGTATCGACAATGGTTACCGGAAAACCGTCAATATCCAGATGAACCTCCAGCAGATCCCGGGTGGTGCCGGCAATATCGGTGACGATCGCCACGTCCCGCTTCGACAGAAAATTGAGCAGGGTCGACTTGCCAATATTGGGTTCACCGAGGATCACCACCTGCAGGCCGTCGCGGATGCGCTCGCCCTTAAAGCCATCGCCCATATGCTGGAGGATCGTCGTGCGCAGACGATCGACGATTGGCGCCACCGAGGCGGTGACATCATCGGGAATTTCCTCATCGGCAAAATCAATATCAGCTTCAAGGTAGGCCTGGGCGGTAATTATTTCTTTGCGCCAGCCCTCATAGAGCGCTGCCAACTGACCGTCCATCAATCGGAGGGCCTGCCGTCTCTGGGCCTCGGTCTCGGCATTGATCAGGTCGGCTAGTCCCTCGGCCGCGGTCAGGTCCATCTTGCCATTATCAAACGCCCGGCGGGTAAATTCTCCGGGTAAGGCGGTGCGCAGGCCTGGAATCTTGGCCAAGGCTTCCAGAAAGCCGATGACGACAGCCCGGCCACCGTGGATATGAAACTCAGCCACATCCTCACCAGTGAAGCTTTTCGGCCCAGGAAAGTGAAGCAAAAGACCATGATCGAGCCGTTGATCAGTCACTGGATCGCTGAACCAGCACAGATGAGCAACCCGCGGCGTCGGCAGCGTATCTTTTCCAATAAGCTTCAGGACAGCAGCATCTGTTTCCGGCCCTGACAAACGAATGACCGAAACCCCTGCCCGGCCCTTGCCGCTGGACAAAGCAAATATAGTTTCCAATTGCACCACGCCTATACCCTGACTTACCTTAAGTGTTTTATTTATCGCCTGATTTAGCGGCGGCCCAGAACATATTCTGAAAGGCTTCCATATTTTTACCCATAAGATTAAAATCCGGGGTTTTAACGCCTGGGGTCACCCAGAGAGAAAACATCTTTTCCATATCTTCGGACGACAAGTCGGAGGACATTTTCTTCATCATCTTGACCATGAAGGCCTCCCGCAACGGCTTAATATCCAGCAACCCGAGAAAGGCCCGAGCTTCATCGGGTGTACAATCGACATTTACGGTTATTTTCATCACGTCTTCCCATATTAAAATTTGTCACCTCTGCGCCTATCCTATATCATATGTGTCTCTTATACATCAGGAATAACATGACCCAACTTTCTTTTCACAGCCCTATCGGTGACTTGACCCTCAGTGAAGCCGACGGTAAAATCGTCGCCCTAGACTGGGGCTGGTCGCCCTTCTCCGAACCAACCCCTTTTCTAGCCCGGGCAAAGGGTCAACTTGACGATTATTTTGATGGCCTAAACCCTGATTTCCACTTGGCACTCGACGCCGATGGTACCGACTTCCAGAAGAAGGTCTGGCAGGCTATGACGTTAATTCCTTATGGTAAAACAATGACTTATGGTGAAATAGCCGATAATATAGGCTCTCACGCCCGCGCCGTCGGCACCGCATGCGGCATGAATCCGATCCCGGTGATCATCCCCTGCCACCGAGTGATGGGAAAAGACGGAAAACTAACCGGATATTCCGGTGGCGAAGGGGTCGAAACCAAGAAATTCCTGCTCGAGTTAGAGAAAGCAACCCTATAAGGTTATTGCCTTCACTTTCTAAAATAGATTATTCCGCCCCCTACTCGGCCATGGCGACATCGGAAACGTCCTGCTTTTCAATCTTGAAATTCAGATACCCATAAAGCACGGTGACCATCGGGCTCAGAATATTAAAAAAACAATAGGGCATATAGGCAAAGGTCGCGACCCCCAGAGTACCTGCCATGAAGGCCCCACAGGTATTCCACGGTATCAACACCGAGGTTACGGTGCCTGAATCTTCCAACACTCGAGACAGGTTTTTAGCTGCCAGGTTCCGGCGCTTAAATTCCAGCCGGTACATGCGTCCGGGCAAAACGATGGAAATATACTGATCAGCCGCCAGGATATTAACACCAATACAGGTCAACGCCGTGGTCAGGATCAGCGAGCCGGTGGACTGGGCCAGATGAATGATGCTATCAACTAGCCGTTTAAGCATGCCCAGATTTTCAATGATAGACCCAAAAGTAATGGCACAGATCATTAACCAAATAGTGCTCATCATGCTGCTCATGCCGCCCCGGGTCAGCAGGCCGTCAAGCTCCGCATTTCCGGTGTCAGAGACAAAACCGCCAAACAACGCCCGCCACACCCCGTCAAACATATTAATCACTGTAGCCTGGTCCGCCGCGATAAACCTTAAAATTGCCTCCTGCTGGAAGATAACAGCAAAGATTCCCCCCACCAGAGAGCCAATCATTATGGTTGGAAATGCCGGCATTTTCTTGAACGCCATATAAAAGACCACAGCCATGGGAATCAACAGATGCAGGCCGATATTAAAATTCTGATCCAGCAGGTCCAGGCGTCCCTGAATGTTGATCTCAGCCACACTACCCTCACCCGACAGACCAATAATCAGATAAAGGATCAGGGACAGGGTGATCGCCGGAAAGGTGGTCCAAACCATATGCCGGATATGACTGAATAAATCTGTATCTGCAACGGCCGGAGCCAAATTAGTGGTATCGGACAGCGGCGACATTTTATCGCCAAAATAAGCCCCGGAGATGATCGCCCCGGCGGTAATTTCCGGTGACATGCCCAGCCCGGCAGATATGCCGATCAGGCCAACACCGACCGTGCCAGCGGTCGACCAACTGCTGCCGATGCTAATGGCGGTCACCGCACAGAGAATACAGGCCGTGACATAAAAGAAATCAGGATTAATCACCTGCAGGCCGTAATAAATCATCGCCGGCACCGTGCCCGACAAGATCCAGCTGCCGATCAACGACCCAACCATCAGCAGGATCAGCAAGGCATTGACCGTATTGCCGACGCCGTGGGAAATAGCTTTTTCAATATCCCGCCACTGATGGTTATTTTTCCAACCAATAAGCAACGCCACACCGCCACTGATCAGTAACGACATCTGAGTGGCCCCTCCCTGGGCATCATCACCGTAAAGATATACCGATAACCCTAAAAGAGATATGAGAACAACCACCGGAATCAGGGATTCCAGCAAGCTGACCTTTAGAATTGATTTTGGCGAGGGTGCCCCTTGATCCTGTGACATATTTTACGATCCCAATATTATATTTTTTTCTATTTTTATGGGAGAAACTATAAGCATGCCTAATGCAAAAGTATAGTGCCTTAAACGGACATAAAAAAACACCGCCCTGGCAATTCAGGGCGGTGTTGTCCTAAGAGATAAGCCTTAGTTGTTCATTGAATTATAGAATTCATCGTTATTCTTGGTTTCCTTGATCTTGCCGAGCAGGAATTCCATGGCGTCCACAGATCCCATAGGCATCAGAATACGGCGCAGCATATACATTTTGGCCAGAGTTTTCTTATCCAGCAGCAATTCTTCCTTACGGGTGCCGGACTTGATGATATCAATGGCCGGGAACACGCGTTTATCACTAACCTTGCGGTCAAGGACGATTTCAGAGTTGCCGGTGCCTTTAAATTCTTCAAAAATAACTTCATCCATGCGGCTTCCGGTATCAATCAACGCCGTGGCGATGATGGTCAGGGACCCGCCTTCTTCAATATTACGAGCGGCACCAAAAAATCTTTTCGGTTTTTGCAGCGCGTTAGCATCGACACCACCGGTCAAAACCTTACCGGAACTTGGGATCACGGTGTTATAGGCCCGGGCCAGCCGAGTGATACTATCCAGCAGGATCACCACATCTCGTTTATGTTCCACCAGACGTTTGGCTTTCTGGATTACCATTTCAGCTACCTGGACATGGCGGGTCGCGGGCTCATCAAAGGTTGAGCTGATCACTTCACCGTTCACTGACCGGCGCATGTCGGTCACTTCTTCCGGCCGTTCATCGATCAGCAGGACAATCAGGTAGACATCCGGGTGATTTTCAGTAATCGCATGGGCAATATTCTGCAGTAGAACCGTTTTACCAGTGCGGGGTGGCGCCACAATAACCGCGCGCTGGCCTTTACCAATCGGCGCAACCAGATCGATCACACGGGCAGAGTTATCTTTAACCCCTTCCCCTTCCCGGTCGAGTTTGAATTTATCATCAGGATGCAACGGTGTCAGACTGTCAAAATGAACTTTGTGACGGCTGGCTTCCGGATCCTCATAATTAATCGTCGCCACTTTCAACAGGGCAAAATAACGCTCGCCTTCTTTGGGACCGCGGATCTGACCTTCGATCGTGTCCCCGGTGCGCAGACCAAAGCGCCTGATCTGACTGGGGCTGACATAAATATCATCGGGGCCGGGCAGGTAATTCGAATCCGGAGAACGCAAAAACCCAAATCCATCCTGAAGAATCTCTATGGTTCCTCCGCCGGTAATTTCGTCACCCTTTTCCGCCAGTTCCTTCAATATGGCAAACATGGTATCCTGTTTGCGCAGGTTACTCGCGTTTTCCACATTGAGTTCTTCTGCTAACAACAGCAGATCGCTCGGGGCTTTCTTTTTAAGTTCCAGAAGATTCATGAGGTATGTCCAGACAGGAGTGTTAAGGGAATAGAGGCAGATGACTCTGCAAAAATATGAATAATATAATGAAAATTATGTCGTGATTTTAAAATCGAATGGTGAAAAGAAATCGTGATATGACTAATTTTCACATAATAGCGTAAAAATAAGCTTAAAGAAAGGCTGTTTTCTAATTTCGAAAAACCGCTCTGTCAAGTGTTAAAAAGGTTTCAGGATTACCAGAAGGACAATGCCGATCATTAATACGGTAGGAATTTCATTAACCTGGCGATAAAACCGTTCACTATGAACAATTTCATCTCGGGCAAATTGCCGCCGCCAACGCGAGAGGAACCCGTGAAAACCACTCATAATTATTACCGCCAGAAATTTAACATGAAACCAATGCTCACTCCAAAGGTCCTGGCCAAAGGCCATACATAAACCGGCAATCCAGGTAACTATCATTGCCGGATTGATGATCATCCTGATCAGCTTGCGTTCCATTTCTTTAAACATTTCAAAGGCTTCAGACCCCACCTCTAGCCGGGTGTGATAAACAAACAGGCGGGGCATATAAAACATACCTGCCATCCAGCTGATCACGGCCATAATGTGAAGACTGAGAAACCAACGATAATATTCTGCAAAAAAATCAATCATGTGAAACTTCTCTCGTCAATTTCGCCAGAGCAGAAATATAACTGTCATGACAGCCAATGGCGGCAACCCTGATATAGTCCTTAACCCCGGCTTCTTCGGCCAGATCCTTATAGTCCATGTCCAGTTCAACCAAGGTTTCTGAATGTTCCGAAACAAAAGATATCGGCACAACAATCAAAGATTTCCCTTCGGTACCAGCCCGGTTTATTTCATCATCAGTAAAAGGCTCAATCCATTTTAACGGCCCGACCCGGCTTTGAAAACAGATCACATGATCAGGATGGGATAATCTTTCCTGAATGGCCTGACAACTGCGTTCAATCTGCTGCCGGTAAGGATCCCCTGCCGCGATGATCTTTTCCGGTAATCCATGAGCGGAATATAGAATACGATAATCTTCCGGCCGATCAATTTTTTTCAGGATATCCTGAAGCAGGCTCACATGGGCCTCAATAAACCCGTCAGCCACAGGATAATCCCGGACCACTCGAAACGGCATCGTTAACCCGGCCTGTTTGGCCCGCCGGTCCCAGTCAATGAGCGAAGACCCAACAGTGGTGATGGAATAATGCGGATACAACGGTAGTAAGATGATCTGGTCCGGGTTAAAATCCCGGACCTTTTTGACCACATCCTTAGAAAAAGGATGCCAATAGCGCATGGTGACAAAACATTTAAACTCTGTCTCCGGCCCCTCATTCAGGCTGTGCTCAAGGGCGGTCGCCTGGTCTTGGGATAATTCCAGTAACGGTGACTTGCCGCCGATTTTGCTATAAATTTCCCGGGCCACCGCTGCCCGCTTGCCCGACAGATATTTAGCCGCCAGCCAGCGCAATGGATTTCCCAGGGCAATGATCGCCGGATCATAAAATAAATTAAACAAAAAAGGTTTCACTGCTTTTAGTGAATCCGGCCCGCCTAAATTAAACAAAACCACCGCGACCTTTTTTTGGGGGGACAGGTCAGCCATTATTTTATCTGATATTCCCGGACAATTTCAGAAACTCGCGCCACATGTTCCGGCGGGGTTTGCGGCACAATGCCATGGCCCAGATTAAAGATAAATGGTCCACCACTCAGACAATCAAGGATTTCCAGAACCCGCTTTTCCATTTGCGGGCCGCCAGCAACCAGCAGCAGAGGATCTAGATTGCCCTGTACGGGGCACAGAGGCTGTATATGGTCCCGAACCCAGTCCAAGGGTAACGTGGTATCAATAGAGACTGCTGTGACGCCTGTAGCCCTAATATATTCCGGATAACGGCAACCGGCCCCCCGGGGAAAGCCAATAATCGGAATATCTGGATGATTTACCCGAATATTCTCGATAATCTTCTTCACCGGCTCGATGGCCCACTTACGAAATTGATCATCAGGCAGATTTCCGGCCCAAGTATCAAAAAGCTGGATCACCTCAGCGCCTTTTTCAATCTGTTTTATCAGATATTCCGATGTGGCCTTAACCAGAAGGTCCATCAGCCCCTGAAAGACGTCTTCCTCCTGGAAAGCCAATGACCGTGCCGCGGCCTGGTCGGGGGACCCATGGCCCTGTACCATATAAGTGGCTACAGTCCAGGGGGCACCGGCAAAACCGATTAAGGTTGTTGTCTCCGGGATTGCCGCCCCAAGTCTATTAACCGTTTCATACACGGGCGCCAGATGCTCATGAAAGCCTTCCATGCTAAGCCCGTTTATTTTATTGGCCGTATCCACGGGCGTTAGAACCGGTCCTTCACCCTGTCTGAATTCAAGGTGTTGGCCCAAAGCTTGGGGCACCACGAGAATATCTGAGAACAGAATGGCGGCGTCCATCTGATAACGCTTAAGGGGTTGAAGGGTCACTTCGACGGCAAAATCCGGCGAATAACACAGATCAAGAAAAGAGCCCGCAGTTTTACGGCGTTCCATATATTCGGGTAAATAACGACCCGCTTGTCGCATATACCAGAAAGGAATTCTGTTAACAGGGTTGCTTTTTAAGGCGGAAAGAAAAAGTTTATCGTTTGTCATATGATTTATGGCCGAAGTTATACACTGAATAGAAAACTACTATATTATTTTTATATAAATAAAAAGTAGTTGTTGTAGTGGATACCTGTGAATATGGGGGATTAAAAGTTATCCCCAGAACACTATACAGAATAGTTTATAGTATTAGAACGTCATCACATAGCGGATTTTTGGGAATAAGTCTATGGATAAGCGTGTTAATCAAGGAATATAATAAGGGGGATAACGGGGATAACTTTTGTTAAGAAAAAAGAACTCACCTTATTTATAAAAAAAATAAAAATTATCCCCATAAGGATAAAACCAGTTATAAAAAAAGAATAAGGTGTATGAAAATCCGGCTTTTGGAAAATAGGGCTAGTTATCCCCGTAATCCACTATTTGGATAAAAACAGAATTTACATGTAAAGTTGGTTTCTTTTATGAAAAATATTCATCTTCATCTGGTTTCTGATGCCACGGGTGATACGCTGGAACAGGTAGCCAAGGCGGCCCTGGCCCAGTTTCCCGAAATTAATGCCCAGAAACATTACTGGCCTATGATCAGAACCGCCCGCCATATGGAAAGGTTGATCCCGGAATTTGATGAACGGCCGGGGATTATCATGTTTACCCTGGTTAATCAGGATATTGAGGATGTCCTGATTGCGGCCTGTGAGAAACATAGCTGGCCCTATATTTCTGTGCTTCATGGTATTATTCGGGAGCTTGGCCATCATTTGGGACAAAAAAGTATTGCTCGGCCAGGTCTTCAACATCAATTGAATGATGAATATTTCAAACGTATCGATGCCATGCAATACACTTTGATGCATGATGATGGTCAATGCCTGGATGGCCTTAAAGATGCCGATATCATTCTGGTAGGGATTTCCCGAACCTCGAAAACCCCGACCTGTATCTATCTGGCCAATAAAGGCATGAAAACGGCCAATGTGCCGATCATCCCTAATCAGCCCCTGCCCCGGGAACTGGATAATATTGGTGATAAATTTGTTGTTGGCTTGATCAACAGCGTCGACCGGCTGGTTCATGTTCGGCGCAGTCGGCTGTTGTCCCTAAAGGAAAATAAAACCACCACCTATGTGGATGAGCAGGCGATCAAGGAAGAAGTTCAACAGGCTCAGCGGCTGATTTCTGGGCGTGGCTGGCCAGTGATTAATATCACCCGCAAATCGATCGAGGAAACCGCCGGCGCGATTATGAAACTGAAATATAAATATGACGATGACAAGGAAAAAGCCGCCCGTGACCAATGACACCGAGCCCCCCCTGGTTCTGGCCTCGGCCAGTACGTCGCGGCGGGTTATGTTGAAAAATGCCGGCATCGACTGTCTGGCGGAGGCCGCGGATATTGATGAGGCGGCGGTGAAAGCCAGCCTGATGGCAAGGGGCGCGACACCGGCGGAAATATCTGAAAGGCTGGCCCAGGATAAAGCCTTGGTCCTCAGTGAAAAATATCCAGACGCGATTATTCTGGGCGCAGACCAGCTGCTGGTTTGTGAGGGCCGGATATTTGACAAGCCCCGGGACCGGGCAGAGGCGGAAGATCATCTGCGCTTTTTTAGGGGTAAAAGCCACATGCTTTATACTTCTTATGCCCTGATTCGGCAGGGAGAAATTCTAACCTTAGAAACCGAACGCCCTGCTTTGACCATGCGCGATTTCAGCGACGACTTTTTAGCGGACTATTTAGAAAAATCCGGCGATAAAATCCTCAGTTCAGTCGGTTGTTATCTGCTGGAAGACTTGGGGCCGCAGCTTTTTTCTGAAATCAACGGTGATTATTTTTCTATTCTCGGCCTGCCCCTGTTACGGGTGATGGACAATTTAAGAAAACTGAATATTTTAAAATCATGACAGATACAAACCAAAAAATCATCAAAACCGGGGTTGTCGGCTGGCCGATCAGCCATTCGCTCTCGCCCCGCCTGCACGGGTTTTGGCTGAAGAAATACGGGATTTCCGGTGATTATCAGGCCTATGCTGTCCAGCCGGAAGACCTGGGTGAGTTCCTGAAAAAAATGCCAGAACAGGGTATTAGCGGGCTTAACCTCACCGTGCCCCATAAGGAAATTGTCTTTCCCTTTCTGGATGATGTCGATGAGACCGCCCGGCGGATCGGGGCGGTGAATGTGGTCAGCCTCCGGGATGGGCGGCTTCATGGCACCAACACAGATGGTTACGGTTTCTTAACAAACCTGAAAGATAACGCCCCCGCTTGGTCGGCGGCCAGCGGTCCGGTGGTGGTGATCGGGGCCGGCGGCGCGGCGCGGGCGGCGATTGTCAGCCTGCTGGATGAGGGGGTTTCTGAAATCCGCCTGATCAACCGAACCCGGACCCGGGCGGATCAATTGGCGGAAGTTTTTGATGATCCGCGGCTTGTGGTTTGTGACTGGGAAAAACGCTCTGCCAATCTGTCGGGGGCGGCTCTTCTGGTTAATACAACGATCCTGGGCATGAAAGGTCAGCCGCCGCTGGATATTGATCTGATGGCCCTGCCCCCGTCGGCCGTGGTTTATGATATTGTCTATAACCCTCTGGAGACCGATTTGTTGCAGGCGGCCCGGGCCCGGGGCAATCCGGTTGTTGATGGTCTGGGTATGCTTCTGTATCAGGCGGCACCGGCGTTTGAGGCCTGGTTCGGTCAGCGGCCAGAGGTGGATAAAATCCTGCGAGATCATGTGTTAGAGGGGTTCAACGGATGACAGAAAAGGTCATTATCATCGGCCTGACCGGTTCGATCGGCATGGGAAAATCTGAAACCGCCAAGATGTTTGAGCGCGCGGATATTCCGGTGTTCGATTCTGATGCGGCGGTCCATGTGCTCATGGGCCCGGACGGGGCGGCGGTGGACCTGGTGGATCAAGCTTTTCCAGGCGTGCGGGGTGGGGGGGGCATTGACCGTAAATTGCTCGGCCCCCGGGTTTTTGGCGATGGGGCGGCGTTAAAAAAGCTGGAATCGATCCTGCATCCCATGGTCTCGGACCGGCGGCAGGCTTTTTTTGACCAGGCGGCAACAGAAGGCCATGATATGGTAGTGATGGATGTGCCCTTGTTGTTTGAAACCGGCGGTGATGGTAAATGTGATTACACGGTGGTGGTGTCCGCCGCGCCCGAGGTTCAGCGTCAGCGGGTTCTGGCTCGGCCCGGCATGAGTGCCGAAAAATTTGACCAGATTCTGGCCAAACAAATGCCCGATAGTGAAAAGCGTCAGCGGGCAGATTTTATTGTTCAAAGTGATCAGGGCATCGGGTATGCTGAGGATCAGGTTCATCAGCTCATTGAAAAAATACTAGAAAATATTCAGGCACAAAAATCAGGGTAATATGTTATGCGGGAAATCGTCTTTGATACGGAAACAACGGGATTCAATCCCTTTGACGGTGACCGACTGGTGGAAATCGGCTGTGTCGAGGTTGAGAATTTTCTGCCTACCGGCCGGATCTTTCATCAATATATCAATCCTGAACGGGATATGCCTGAAGGCGCGTTTCGTATTCATGGGCTGAGCGCGGACTATCTGAAAGGTTATCCGGTCTTTGCCGAGGTCTATACTAAATTCATTGATTTTGTTGGCGATTCTAAATTGGTGGCCCATAATGCCAACTTTGATATGAAATTTATCAATTGGGAACTGGCCCAGGTCGGACATGCAGAATATCCCAAAGACCGGGCGATTGATACGCTGGACATGGCCCGCCGGAAATTCCCCGGCTCACCCAATACCCTGGACGCGTTGTGTAAAAGATTCTCCATCGACAATTCCAACCGGGTCAAGCATGGGGCGTTGCTTGATGCGGAACTTCTGGCCGAGGTTTATCTGGAGCTGCGCGGTGGCCGGCAACGGGGCCTTGCCCTGGAGGCCGAGGTCAAAGCAGCGGCGGATAATGCGGACGGGACCCAAATGGCGGAGAAACTGTTGCGCCCGACCCGGCCCCATGAAGCCTCAGCCGAAGAACTGGCCCGCCACGGGGAATTTATCATCAGCCTGGGCGAGGACGCCCTGTGGCACAAGGTGAAAAAAGACTCAGCCTCCTAAAAAAGCTCATAAAAAAACCCCCGGTCAGATAACCGGAGGTTTGTAAATTCTTTTAAATATTGGGCAGATATTGCCCAGATATTGTGCTGTCTAGTTGACAACCACATCATCGGTCGGGGTAGCCTGCTCTTGAGCGGCCTGCATCTGTTGCTGATACAGGGCACCAAAATCAATGGGCTCGAGCATCAGGGGCGGGAAACCGCCGTCCCGTGTCACGTCGGCAATAATCCGGCGGGCAAAAGGGAACAACATGCGGGGGGCTTCGATCATCAGAAACGGCTGCAGGGTATTTTCCGGCAAGTTTTTGGCGGCAAAAAGACCGGAATAAACCAGCTCAGTGACAAATGCTGTGTCGTCACCGACTTTAGCCGTTGTGGTGATTTTCAGATCAACTTCATAAACATCTTCGCCGACGCCGCGGGCGTTCAGGTTGACATTGATGTCCATGGCAGGTTGTTCTTTGGACAGTCTCTGCAATGTCTGGGCTGGAGTTGGGTTTTCAAAGGACAGGTCTTTGATATATTGGCCAATGATACCGATCTGCACGCCTTCGTTGGCCGCAGTAGTTTCTGTCGTCGCTTCGGTGGCGTCTGCTTTTTCAGCAGGTGTGTTTTCAGTTTCGTCTGACATATAAATATCCCAATGGTTTTGAAGGTTATTATAAAAACATGTTGGCTAACACGGATTGTGTTTTTGTACAAGCTGAACATGTCTCATTCGGTAAAATATCGGCCATATTTGACCATGTAAGTGTTATATTCGGGTCGAAGCCTGACCGGTGCCTCCGGATTACTCTTTATGGTCAATATTTTTTGGCACATCCGGATCATCCTCAAATTCGCCGTCAATGATGATTCCCTCCTGAAAAGGGGCTTGATTTTTGGCTCCTGAACCGGCGTTGTAAAAGGTGGCCCTGATATTTTTTACAATGATTTTGCCGAGCACTGCCCGGATCGGCTCAATGGCCAAGAGCAGGGCCACCGTATCGGTAATAAATCCCGGCAACAGGAAAAACAGGCCGGCTATCAATAAAAAGAACCCGTGCAGGATGTCTTCCACGGGGCTTTCCCCCCGCTGCATGGCGTGATGCATCCGGTTCATGACAACAAGTCCCTGCTGACGGATCAGGTAAACCCCGATCACCGCCGTCAGGATGGTCAGGAGAAGGGCCTGAAGGCCGCCAATGGCACTGCCCACTTCCAGAAATACCAGAAATTCAAGATAGGGCACCCCAAGCAGGACAACTAATATGAGTAAAGGCATTATTTCGGGCTCTTTATAAATGATTTAAACATTATTTACGGGCAATATAAAATGGTGTATTTAAATTTACCTGAAAACGTCTTATATATAAGGCTAATATGGGTATCATATATCTTTCGCCAAGATGTAGAACAGGAAAAAAATGCAAACAGATTCTGAAAGCTTTGAACTGATTATAATATTGGCCCTGGTTGCCGTTTTTATTTTATTTCAATTGCGCCGTACTCTGGGCAAGAAAACCGGCTTTGATCCGGCCGATGATCAAAATGAGGATCATAACCGCAATCCCTATGAGGGCAAGTCCCGGCAAGATGCCCAGATGGACGAGGATAATGTTGTTCAGTTCCGTCCTGACATGGACGAGCCAGATCCGGTTGTTAACCTGGGCCTGAGCAAGTCTTCACCCTTTTATGACCGGATCATGGAAATAAACCAGTTTGATCGCAGCTTTAATGTGCGCAGCTTTTATGATGGGGCGGAATATGCCTATGGTCTGATTTTATCCGCTTTCTGGGATCAGGACCGAAAAACTTTGCGCAGCATGTTGAGCCGCCAGGTCTTTGACCAATTTGATGGCGCGATCGACAGCATGGCTAGCCGCAAGGTCCGCAGTGAGAATAAACTGATGGATATCGAAAAAATTGACCTTGTTGAGGTCAGTCTGACCGGGTCCCTGGCGGAAGTTACTGTTGAATTTACCAGCCATATGATCATGGCGACCCGGGATGCGGACGATAAAATCATTGAGGGCAATGTGGATAAGACCATTCAGGTCACGGATATCTGGACCTTTTGCCGTGATGTGAAAAGCGCCGACCCTAATTGGACCCTGGTCGCCACAAGAACTGATTAATTATCATCTGGTCATGGTATAAAAATATGGGAAAAATTTTTATCATTAGCGGTGCCGGGTTCATTTTCCTGTTCTCGCTATCGTTCCTGGTAAATATTGGTCCGCAGTCGGCCAGGTCCACTGACTATGTGGCGGTGTCTTACGGCGATCTGGGCAATTGGACCACGGACAGACAGGCCTTGGCCTTCGGCGCTTTTAAAAAATCCTGTGCGGTCTTCCTGCGCCAACCCCCGACCAAAAAAATCATACCAACGACACTCGGGGGTACGGTGGCAGACTGGCAGTCCCCGTGTCGGGTAGCTGAAAAACTGACCGACCTCTCCGATGACAGGTCGCGGAAATTTTTTGAACAGCAGTTTATGCTGCTGTCCTATGCCGCCGAGACCGAAGGTCTGTTTACCGGCTATTTTGTCCCGGAATATCGCGGCAGTGCAATCCGGACATCCGACTATACCTATCCCCTCTATGGTCTGCCGGAAGACTTGAAAGTTCTGGACCTTGGTCGGTTCCGTCAGGAGTTCCGGGGGAAATCCATTATCGGCCAGGTGACGGACGGCGAGTTTGTGCCGTACCGGGACCGGCAGACCATCGACCAGGGAGCGTTGCAGGACCAGAACCTGGAACTGGTCTGGCTCCGGGACCCGGCCGATGCTTTTTTTGTCCATATTCAGGGGTCTGGGGTGATTCGCTATGAGGATGGCGTTCGCCGCACTTTTGGCTATGCCGGGAAAAATGGCCTGGCCTATCATGCCATCGGTAAATTCCTGATCGAGAGCGGCGACATCACGCTTGAGGATATGTCCATGCAGGCGATCAGGGCCTGGATCACGGCCCACCCTTTGCAGGCCGGTGCGCTGATGTGGAAAAATCCGTCCTATGTGTTTTTTCGTCCCATGGGCCAGGATGCTCCGGTCGGTACCATGAATGTGGATCTGACGGCAGGCCGTTCGCTGGCGGTGGACCGGCGTTATGTGCCGCTGGGCATGCCGGTGTGGCTGGACCTGAAACCGTCTGACTCCGAAACTTCTAATAACCCAGCGCAGCCGATCCGGCGGCTGGTTATCGCCCAGGATACCGGCGGGGCCATCAAGGGCCGGGTGCGGGCTGATGTTTACTGGGGCATGGGGACCGAGGCCGGACTGCTGGCCGGCCCTATGAGGGATCGGGGCCGCTATTATTTCCTGGTGCCCAACGACCTGGCCCGGCGGGTTCTGGCGGCTCAGGAGGCTGAACAATGACCCGCAGAAAATCCCGGGATGGTCTGAGCGAGGCGGAAAAAAACCTCTGGAATAAAGTGACCCAGACCATTGCCAAAATGGACAGCAACCGGGTGGCAAGCCCTTTGGTGCGCCGGTCCCTATACCGGGGACAGGCCCCGGCGGATTGTGGCTTTGATTTTGGCCAGTCTTCATCCTTGGCGTCAGCGCCGGCCCGGCCTTTGACCGAACAGACGGTATCTTTACGGGACGCGGATCATCACTGGCAGCAGAAACTGCGCCGGGGCAAGATCAGGCCCGAGGGCCGGATTGACCTTCACGGCATGTCGGAAGACCGGGCCTTCGCCGCGCTCAGCCATTATGTGGAGGAGGCCCACCGGCGCGGCAAGCGGTTTATCCTGGTGATCACCGGCAAGGGCGGCCTGAAATCTGATCTGGGCACCAGCAGTCATTCGGACTATGAAAGACAACGGGGAATCCTGAAAACCAATGTACCGCGCTGGTTATCCCAGGGCCATCTGGCGACCCGGATCGTGTCTTATTATGCCGCCAATACCGCCCACGGCGGCGACGGGGCGCTCTATGTGATTCTAAAAAGTCAGCGGGGGCATGGTGCATGACCCCCTTTGGGCAAAAAATTCGCCACCTGAGAAAAAATAAGGGCCTCAGTCAGAAACAGATGGCGGCTGACCTGTCGGTCAGTCCGGCTTATCTGTCGGCGCTAGAGCATGGCCACCGGGGTCAGCCGAACTGGGCCATGGTGCAAAAGGTGATCGGTTATTTTAACCTGATCTGGGATGATGCGGAGGAAATCGAACAGCTGGCCCGTCTGTCTGATCCGCGTATTACCGTCGACACCTCAGGCCTGTCGGCGGAGGCTGTCGGTCTGGTTAATCAACTGGCGCGGAAAATCCGCAGCCTGTCACCGGCCCGTATTAATCACCTGTCACAGGTTCTGGACCAGAAAGAAGACACGTAAAAGCGTCATTTCTTTTTTGGCAGGATCAGGACCGAGGTGATCTGGTTGCGGCGTCTTTTCAGCACTTCAAAGGTAAAGCCATCCTGGGTGAATTTCTGGCCGGGCAGGGGGATGGTCTCGGCAATATCAATGACATAGCCAGCAATGGTGACGGCAATATCATCATTAAGTGTCCAGTTGAACTGGCGATTGAGGTCACGGATGGCATTATCACCACTGACCATCACTGATCCGTCAATGAGGACCTTGGCATCCGTGGTCAGGGTATCATGCTCGTCATAGATTTCGCCGACGATTTCTTCCAGGATATCTTCCAGGGTAATCACGCCCATGAAGGCGCCATATTCATCGACGACCAGGGCGAAATGGGCCTTTTCAGAGCGGAATTTTGCCAATTGTTCCTGCAGGCTGGTGGTTTCAGGCACAAACCAGGGCTTGCTGGCGATCTGGGAAAAGTCCAGTCCGGCGGCGCGGCCGTCATTGGCATTAACCGCTCGTAGCACTTCCTTAGCATGAATGATGCCGATAATATTATCCGGATCATCCTGCCACAGGGGCAACCGAGTATAGGGGCTGGAGACAACCTGGGCAAAAATCTCTTCCGAGCTGTCCTCCATATTGACCATTTCAACATTTTTCCGGTGCTTCATGACATCTTCAAGCTGGATATCCTCCAGGTCAAGAATGCTGTCGAGCATGTCTTTATTGTTTTTAATCAGCCCACCCTCATGGGCCTGAAGGCTGATAGCTCCGCGGATTTCATCATGGGCAGAGAGGGTGTTCTGGTTGTTGATATCAACCCCGAACAGCCGCAGGGTCAGCCGGACCACAGCCTGAACCAGGGCGACAAAGGGCGAAAACAGTACAACCGTCAATCGGGCAAAGGGGGCCACCTTCAGGGCGACCCGTTCCGGGTGGGTGATGGCATAGGTCTTGGGTAACACCTCAGCAAAGACCAGGACCAGTATGGTCATGACCAGGGTGGCATAGACCACGCCGATCTCGCCAAACAGGCGGATAAAAAACGCCGTTGTCAGGGCAGAGGCCAGAATATTAACCAGATTATTGCCCAGAAGAATAGCCCCGATCAGCCGTTCGGAATCATCCATCAGCCGTTCGACAAGGCTGGCCCGTTTATTGCCGCTTTTGGCCATGCGGTGAATGCGTGACGGCGAGGTTGCGGTCAGGGCGGTTTCGGTACCGGAGAAAAATCCCGATAAGAAAATCAGGAAAACAATGATACCGGAAAAAAGGAGAATTTCTATGAGCATGTCCAGGGGTGGTCTCAGTCCAGGGCTAATTGAAAGATGTGTTTAACGTCTTCGGGGTCGACATCCGGGCTTAAGAAAGCCCTTCCTAAGCCAGAGGCTAACACAAAAGTCACCCGGCCATCAGCTATTTTTTTATCATGGCGGGTATGGTCCAGCAACCTGTCGGCGGTCATGTCAACCTGACTGATCGGATGATCCGACCGGCTGATGCGGGTTGGTAGAGATATTTTTTCCAGATGGTCGCGGACCTGGTTGGCGTCTTCGGCCGGGCACAGGCCCATTTTGACGGACAGGTCAAAGGCCATGACCATGCCGATGGCCACCGCTTCGCCGTGGAACAGATGATCAGAATAGCCAACTTCCGCTTCCAGGGCATGACCAAAGGTATGGCCGAGATTCAGGAGGGCCCGGGCGCCGTGTTCTTTTTCATCTTCAGCAACAACCGCCGCCTTGGCCCGGCAGCAGCTGAGGATGGCATCGGTCTGGACGTTATGATTTCCGGCGATGATCTCAGGGCCATTGATTTCCAGCCAGTGGAAAAACTCCGGATCGTTGATCAGGCCATATTTCACCACCTCCGCATAGCCGGACAGAAGTTGTCTTTTGGGCAGGCTGTCCAGGGTGCTGACATCGGTCAGGACCAGGTCGGGCTGATGAAAGCTGCCGATCAGGTTTTTTCCCCGGGGGCTGTTGATGCCGGTTTTGCCGCCAACCGAACTGTCGACTTGCGATAGCAGAGTGGTCGGAATCTGGATGAAGCCGATGCCGCGCTGGTAAATGCTGGCGCAAAACCCGACAAGGTCACCAATGACCCCGCCGCCAAAGGCGATAATCTTGTCCCGCCGTTCAAGCCGCAGGCGGAGCAGCTGATCGAGCAGTGCTTCCATCTGGGCAAAGGATTTGGTGGCTTCTCCGGCGGGCAAGACGATGGTGTCAAAGGCAATGTTGGCCTTCTGCAAAGATTTTTCCAGTCGGGGCAGCTGGTGGCGGGCGACATTTTCATCGGTGATGATGACGGTTCTTGGCCGGTTCAGCAGCGGGGAAATGATCACTCCGGCCCGGTCCAAAAGGCCGTCGCTTACATGAATGTCATAGCTGTGATCTTTAAGGCTGACGGTTATGTGTTGGCTCGACATTGTCTTGTTTCTTTTTCTCTTTTGCCAGATACTGATTGAGTTTCCAGATGATATCGTTGACCACTTTTTCATGGGGGCCGGCGCCGGTTTCTACGGTGATGACCGCCTGACCATAGACAGGATAGCGCTTTTTGGCCAGGTTTCGCAATATTTCTTCTGGGTTGCCTGCCCGGAGCAGGGGTCTGGTATTCCGCCTGGAGGTCCTCTCCACCAGATGATCAATGTCGGCCTTCAGCCAGATGGTGATGGTTTTTTCTTTCAGCCGCCGGCGGGTGACCCGGTCCATGAAAGCACCGCCGCCGGTGCCCAGAACATTGGGTTTTTCGGAAATCAGACGTTTAATAACTTTGCGTTCGCCGTTGCGGAAATCTTCCTCGCCAAATTTTTCAAAAATTTCACTGACGGTATGATCGGCGGCGATTTCAATTTCGGCATCAGAATCGACAAAAGATATACCCAGCTTACGGGCCAGGCGGGTTCCGACCGTGGTTTTTCCTGACCCCATCAGACCAATTAAAGAGATGCTTTTGGTTAAAGGATACCTTAGACGGGCGGAGGGTGATTTTTTTTTGGCTTTTTTATAACGTTTCATTATGGCTTACTCTTAGCATGGCTAGTTGCGTTTGACATACAGAAAGTCATTAAATAACCATATTTCTTTTTTATTCACGGGAGGGTGGGAATGAGGAATATCAGTGGGCACTTTACCATTGGGCCAGAGATGGTTACTATGCCCTCTTACAGGAAATTATATATTTACGATCGAGGGAATAAGACGAAAAATGGGCAAATTTTGGTTAATGATGATCATCCTTATATTGGTGGGAATTGGTGCAGGGGCGGTTTATCTGATGACCGTCGATATCGCCCCCCCGAAACAGAAGGTGGAAAAAACCCTGTCCGATGATCGGTTCCCCCAATAGTTATAACGTTGAAAAGTCTTAATATCACCCCCTCAATGGTTAACCACATAGAGGTTAAGGGGTGCTGACCAGGAAATAATATGATCCGTTTACCGTTCATACGCATTCTTATCCTTGCCACTACCGGGCTTGTTCTGGTGGATTCGGCGGTTCTTCTGGCGATGCAGCAGGAGGAGGGGACGCAAATCCGGCCTTTGGAGATCATGCCCCAAGAGGTCAAACTCCAACAGATCAAACTGAAGGCGGAACAGGATCACCCGTCTAAAAAACCGGCAACAGAATTGCCCCGGTCTATTTTGTTTCCCAAAGGCGAGCCCGGCCCCTATATCCCGCCGACAAAACAAGTCGCCCCGATTGTTTTGCAGGACAAAGATGAGGGAATCGGTGCCGATGCGGAGGCTGATACCGGCCTTGATCCAGACGGTCTTGAGGTTGAGACCCTGGAACTCATTGCCACAATCCCGGCGGAACAGGGACTGATCGGTGAAAAGGACGGGGGGTTTCCCCTGACCCTGTGGCGGGGGTCCGAACGGGCGCGCATTGAACAGTTGTTATCCATCCTGCCCGTGCCGACCAGATCGCCGGTCATGGCGGCCTTGACCAGAAAACTTCTGCTGTCGGCGGCGACCGTCCCGGTTGAGAAAATTTTACCTGATCTCCCCGGCGGTCAGACTGTACCGGTCGCTTCAGGCCCTGGCTCCTCAGAGACAGCCTCTATTGGCATAGACGTCATTAAAATCCCGGAAATTTTAGTCCCTCAAAACCCCAGCGCGGCCGACCTGTCCCGGTTCCTGTCCCTCAGAATCAAGAAAATCGGCGAAACCGGTGACCTGGCCATGCTGGTCTCCTTTCTGAAACTTCTGCCCCGGGAGTCCGGTGACGGATCGCAGGAAATCAGTGATCTGATGTTGATGGCCGGGGATATCTCTGCGGCCTGCACCATCGCCAGACAAGCCGTGGATGCGGATGTGGACGGGGCAGACGAAGAGGCCTTAACCGATCATTACTGGCTGAAGCTTCTGGCCTATTGCCAGGCCATGGAGGGCAATGGTGAGGGGGCCGCCCTGACCATGGAATTGCTCATGGAGCAGGGAAATACAGATTTCATTTTTTATGACCTGATCAATAAATTATCGATGGAGGGGGAAAATGGCGAGACCCAACAGAGTTTCTCGTCGGGCTTTGGCCAGCTGGACCCCATGACTTACAGCCTGTTGTCGACATTGGAGCAGCCCCTGGCGGCCCAGATGTTTGGCGATGCCCCGGCGCTGGTTCTCTATGCCCTGTCCGGCAACGCCAATGTGCAGAAGGAAGGCCGTCTGATGGCGGCGGCGCAAAGCTACCGCTCGGCGACCTATCCGGTGAAAAAAATCATCCCGCTCTATGGTAATTTAAGTTTCACCGAAAGTGAATATGACAATGCCATTGTCATTGCCCGGGTGGATGACACCATCATGGGCGATGTTTTGCTATATCAATCTGCGGCCAAACAAATTGATGACCTGCACAAGGCCGAAACCCTGAAAGCCATCTGGGACCGGGCTCTGCCCCAGCGGGACCTACCCCGCGCCGCCCTGCTTAATGCCCGCGCTGTGCGCTCGCTCGAGCCCGGGGAGGACCTGTTGTTTCATGCCCATCACCTCACCCGCGCCCTGATGCTGGCCGGCAATGACCGCAAGGCCCGAGAGTGGTATGGCTTTGTCCGGACGGCGGCCTTTAACGGTCATGTGGACGCGACCCGGGCGCTGGTCGATATCTGGCCCCTGATGATCGTCTCGGACCAGACCAAGGACATCCCTTGGTCAAGGGGCATTCTCGACCTGTGGTGGAACGGCCAGATGGTTCTGTCGCCGGAACGCCGCAAAGAAAAAGCCGCCCTGTTTTATTCCGTGACCGAGGCCCTGGGCTTTAAGGTGCCGGAATCCATGTGGCAGGAGCTGATCGGCCCCCTGGTTCAGGATAACAACCATCCGATCCCGGTGGCGGTCTGGCGCAATCTGATCAGCGCGGTGGCCGGCGATAAGCTCGGCGAAACTGTGCTGCTGTGCCTGCTGGCTGATGAGGACGGTGGTTCAGCTCTTGATCCGACCGGGGCTAGTGCGGTGATCCGGGCGCTCAGGTCGGTGGGTCTGGAGGCGGAAGCCCGTCAACTGGCCCTGGAAATATTGGCCAACAATGGTTTCTGATCGCACCCTTATCAGCCAGTTTCTGGAGATGCTCGGTGCAGAACGAGGGGCGGCGCAAAATACCCTTGAGTCCTATGAGCGGGACCTGGACCGTCTGTCAGACCATAATACTGTCCCCCTGAAAGATCTGAACCGGGATCATCTGAGGGCCTATTTGGCAGGGCTCCAGGCCAGCGGTCTGGCCGCCCGGACCCAGGCCCGCAAACTGTCGACTCTGCGGCAGTTCTATAAATTCCTCTATGCGGAAGGTATTCGGGACGATAATCCGGTGCTTGGCCTTGACAGCCCGCGCCTGGGCAAGACCCTGCCCAAACTGCTTAGTGAAGATCAGGTCAGCCGGCTGCTGGAGGTGGCGGAACGTCAGGCAGAGAAAAAGGGTAGTCTGAAACCTTTCCGCCTCCATGCCCTGATTGAGCTGCTCTATGCCACTGGCCTGCGGGTGACGGAACTGGTTAGCCTGCCCCGGGTCGCCGTCCAGTCGGGCCAGCCCTATATATATGTACGTGGCAAGGGCGATAAGGAACGGCTGGTGCCCATGAACGGTCGGGCGATCCGCGCCCTGAACACTTATATGGAGGCTTTAGATCATGGGGAGGATGCCCCGGGGGATAAAACCGGATCAAAAAGCCAAAATAAATGGCTATTTCCCTCACGCGGGGCCAAGGGTCATCTGACCCGTCACCGCTTTGCCCAACTGTTGAAACAACTGGGGGCCGATGCCGGAATTCTGCCCAGCCAACTGTCGCCCCATGTGCTGCGTCATGCCTTTGCCACCCATCTGTTGTCCCACGGGGCCGACCTGCGGGCGGTGCAGAAAATGCTCGGTCATTCTGACATCAGCACCACCCAGATTTACACTCATGTGCTGACCGAAAGGCTGAAAATTTTGGTTCAGCAGAAACACCCTCTTTCCAAGGCGTGAAATGAGGGCTATAAGGGCTGCTTGTACTTGTTTCAACCCATATATCTGTGATTTTTTGAGAAATATATATGCTGACTTATCTTGATTTTGAAAAACCAATTGCCGAGCTGGAAAGCCGTATCCGGGATATGAATAACCTGGAAAGCGGAGAAGAGATCAATATTTCCGAAGAGGTTACGCGCCTGGAAACCAAGCGGGATAAGCTGCTGCGGGATACCTACGGCCGACTGACTCCCTGGCAGAAGATCAAGGTGGCCCGCCATCCCCAGCGGCCCCACTTCAAGGATTATGTCAAGAATTTGATCACCGATTTTATGCCGCTGGCCGGCGACCGGGCTTTTTCTGACGATGTGGCGATCATGGGTGGCCTTGGCCGGTTCAAGGGCCAGTCGGTGATGATCATCGGCCATGAAAAGGGTGATGACACGCAAAGCCGGATCAAACATAATTTTGGCATGGCGCGGCCGGAAGGCTACCGTAAAACCATTCGCCTGTTAAAAATGGCCGAACAGTTCGACATTCCGGTGATCACCCTGGTCGATACCACAGGTGCTTACCCTGGGGTCGGCGCTGAGGAGCGCGGCCAGGCCGAAGCCATCGCCCGCTCAACCGAAGCCTGTCTCGGCCTGAAAGTACCGTTAGTGTCGATCATTGTCGGCGAGGGCGGGTCCGGTGGTGCGGTGGCGCTGGCGGCCGGCAACCGGGTGATGATGCTGGAACATGCGGTCTATTCGGTGATTTCACCGGAAGGCTGTGCCTCGATCCTGTGGCGGACCTCTGACAAAGCCGAGGATGCGGCCAATGCCCTGAAAATTACGGCCCAGGACCTGCTCAAACTACACGTCATTGATGAGATCATTCCGGAGCCCGTTGGTGGCGCTCACCGGGACCATGGCCTGACTATGGACACGATCCGCAAGGTACTGGAAACATCTCTTAGCGAACTCTCCGTCCTCAGCGGTGACAAGCTGAAACAGCTACGCCGGGAAAAATTCCTGTCCATGGGCAAGGTCGGGCTTTAAGATTTTAGTCTGACACCTGACACCAAAGAATAAAAAAAGCGCTGAAGGATACTCCTCAGCGCTTTTTTTGTGTCTTGCTGTTGCAGGGGTTTACAGCACCCCGTGGCAATGTTTGTATTTCTTGCCGCTGCCGCACGGGCAGAGGTCATTACGGCCAACCTTGGGCAGGACCATGCCGTGGCAATGTTTGTATTTCTTGCCGCTCCCACAAGGGCAGGGGCTGTTGCGCGGCATGTTCTTCCAGGTCTTGGGATTATGGAGGTCAATGCCGCTGTTGGCGTCATTATGGCCGGTGGTCGCGTCAATATGGGTGATGTCGAAGCCGCTCATGTCCGGTTCTTCCAGTTCGGGCAGGGGTTCTGCCGGCTGGATTTCAATATGGGACAGCAGGGTCACCACATTGTCGCGGGTCTCATCGAGCATCTTTTCAAACATGGCAAAGGCTTCGGTCTTATATTCATTGAGCGGGTCCCGCTGACCGTAGGCGCGCAGCTGAATGACCTGACGCAGATGGTCGAGCTGAGCCAGATGTTCCTTCCAGTAGCGGTCAATGGCCTGCAGCAGCAGACTGCGTTCGACCTGGCGCATGATCTCTGGTCCGATGTCGGCGGCGCGCTTGGCCATGAAGCGGTCGGCCTCATCAATCAGGCGGTCTGCAAAGCCCTCGGCGTCGATGCCTTCTTCCTTGACCCATTCCTTGAGGTCGAAATCCCGGCCAAAGATACGGATGGCTTCTTCGCTCATGGCTTCTGTATCCCAATCCTGGGGATAGGCCCGGGCGGGGATATGATTGGTGGCCAGGTCTTCGGCGACCTGGGCCCGCATATCACCCAGGGTGTCGGACAGGTCGTCAGTGATCATCACATCCCGGCGCTGGTCATAAATGGCTTTGCGCTGGTCATTCATCACATTGTCGAATTTCAGCAGGTTTTTGCGGATTTCATAGTTGCGGGCTTCGACTTTTTCCTGAGATTTTTCCACCGCCCGGTTGAGCCAGGGATGGATCAGGCTTTCGCCCTCTTCAAATCCGAATTTCTGCATCAGGCTGTCCATGCGTTCGCCGCCAAAGATGCGCATCAGGTCATCTTCCATGCTCAGGAAGAATTTGGAATGACCTGGGTCGCCCTGACGTCCGGACCGGCCACGCAGCTGGTTATCTATCCGGCGGCTTTCATGACGTTCGGTGCCGAGAACATAGAGCCCGCCAGCCTCAAGAACTTTTTGTTTTTCGGCGGCGACTTCGGCGGTTATTTTCTCGGCTGACGCCTTGCGGGATGTTTCATCGATGTCGTCAACCTCGGCTTCGATGCGCATGTCCAGGTTACCACCGAGCTGAATGTCGGTACCGCGACCGGCCATGTTGGTGGCGATGGTCACCGCGTTATAGCGTCCGGCCTGGCCGATGATAAAGGCTTCCTGCTCATGGAATTTGGCGTTCAGAACATTATGGGTGATGTTGCGATCTTTCAGCATGTCGGCCAGATATTCTGACCGCTCGATGCTGACCGTGCCGACCAGGATCGGCTGACCGGCCTTCTGGCAGATGATGATCTGTTCGACGATGGCTTCAAATTTTTCCGTTGTCGTCCGGTAGATCTCATCATCATCGTCGGCCCGGCTGACGGCAACATGGGTCGGAATTTCGATCACGTCCAGGCCATAAATCTCGCCAAATTCGGCGGCTTCGGTGGCGGCGGTCCCGGTCATGCCGGACAATTTGGGATAGAGGCGGAAATAATTCTGGAAGGTGACCGAGGCCAGGGTCTGGTTTTCGGTCTGAATTTCTGCGCCTTCTTTGGCTTCCAGTGCCTGATGCAGGCCATCGGAATAGCGGCGGCCTTCCATCATCCGGCCGGTGAATTCATCGATGATGATCACTTCACTGCCCTTGACGATATAATCTTTTTCTTTGGTGAACAGCTTATGGGCCTTCATGGCCTGATTCACATGATGGACCACGGCCACATTGCCAAAGTCATACATGTTGTCGCCCGTGATCAGGTCGTGGCTGATCAGGATCTGTTCCAGATGCTCCATGCCTTCTTCGGTCAGGGAGACGGATTTGGACTTCTCATCGATCTCGTAATCTTCGTCATTGAGCTCGGGAATGAGCTCATTGATGGCGGTATAGAGGTCTGATTTATCCTCGGTCGGGCCGGAGATGACCAGCGGGGTCCGGGCTTCATCGATCAGGATACTGTCGACCTCATCAACGATGGCAAAGGCCGGGGGTCTCTGGACCATGGCATCGGGATGGAATTTCATGTTATCGCGCAGATAATCAAAGCCGAGCTCATTATTGGTGGCATAGGTGATATCGGCGGCATAGGCAGCCTTGCGGTCCTCGTCACCCATGTTGGGCACGATGCATCCCGTGGTCATGCCGAGGAAGGTGAACACCTGTCCCATCCAGGCGGAATCCCGGTTGGCCAGATAATCATTGACGGTGACGATGTGAACGCCGCCTTCGGGCAGGGCATTGAGGTAGCCTGCCAGGGTCGAGACCAGGGTCTTGCCCTCGCCGGTTTTCATTTCGGAAATCTTGCCCTGATGCAGGACCATGCCGCCGATCAGCTGGACATCATAATGACGCTGGCCCAGGGTTCTGATCGCCGCTTCCCGGACGGTGGCAAAGGCCTCGACCAGCAGACTGTCCAGGCTGGCCCCGTCTTTCAGGCGGGCGCGGAAATCTGCGGTTTTGGCCCGAAGCTCGTCATCGGACAGTTTCTTGATCTCGTCTTCCAGCGCATTGATGGCGTCGACCTGTGGCCGCAGGGTTTTAATATACCGGTCATTGGCGGTCCCAAAAATCTTTTTGGCAAGTTTGCCCAATCCCAACATTTCATTTCCTTAATCAAGGGTTGTGAGGTCATCGTCTGATATTGTTTATCATTTGCCCCAAACCTACAAAAATTACCTAGAACAGATAAGAGCGTCCTGCCATTCTGTCAATGACAGATCACTATAAAGCTGTATAAATTAACACTTATTATATGTTTTCCCGAGTTCACGGGGAAATAATGGACAATATGGTTGTTGCGGTCTCTGATTTTGAATATGTATAGGGGCTCAAAAATGGACCCCTATCCCCCAATGGAATTGATGGTTAAATGGCTAAAATAGAAAAAATCTCCCCCCTGGCACCGACTGAATTTGCCGATTTTCCGGAAATCGACGGTGTGCTGCTGGCCACGGCGGCGACCAAGATGAAATATCAGGACCGGGATGACCTGCTGTGTGTTGCTTTTCCGGACGGGGCGACCGCCGCTGGCGTGCTGACTACCTCCCGCACCGCGTCGGCTCCGGTGGGTCTGTGCCGCCAAAACCTGAGCCTTGGTAAAAAAGCCCGCGGTCTGCTGGTCAATGCGGGCAATGCCAATGCCTTCACCGGTAAAGCCGGCGAGGACGCCATGATGGCCACTGTCACCGTCCTTGCCGCTGAACTTGGCTGCGATACTAATCAGGTCTATGTGTCATCCACCGGTGTTATCGGCGAAGTTCTGGACGATAAAAAAATCACCGCCCATATGGCGGATGTTGTTGGTAATCTCACCCCGGCTAACTGGACGGCGGCGGCCGGGGCAATCCTGACCACGGATACCTTCATCAAGGGCGCGGTCCGTACGGCCACCATCAACGGCGTGCCGGTGAAAATCAATGGTTTTGCCAAGGGCTCGGGCATGATTGCGCCTGATATGGCGACCATGCTGGCTTATATTTTTACCGACGCTGACCTGCCCCAGGATATTCTGCAGGCCCTGCTTAAGGAGACCGCCGATAGATCCTTTAATGCCATCACCGTCGACAGCGATACCTCGACCTCGGACACGCTGCTGGCCTTTGCCACGGCCAAGGCCGCAACCGGCAAGATCACAAGTCTGGACGATCCGGCGCTGGCGGATTTCCGCGCCGCCTTTGCCGACCTTGCACTGGAGCTGGCCCATCTGGTGGTCAAAGACGGCGAGGGGGCGACAAAGTTTATCTCGGTCACTGTCACCGGGGCCGAGGATGACCGGGCGGCGAAGGTCATTTCCTTCAGCATCGCCAATTCACCGCTGGTCAAGACCGCCATTGCTGGCGAAGACGCCAACTGGGGCCGGATCGTGATGGCGGTCGGCAAGGCCGGGGAAGCCGCTGACCGGGATAAGATCGAGATCATCATTGGCGGCCAAAAAGTGACCGAAGACGGCATGGCGGTGCCGGGCTATGACGAAGATGCCTGTACCCGTCATTTCAAGGGCCAGGATATTGAGCTCAGCGTCGATGTGGGCATTGCAGAGGGCCGGGCGACGGTCTGGACCTGTGATCTGACCCACGGTTATATTGACATCAACGCGGATTACCGGAGTTAACTGAATGAGTTTCCCCGATTTAATTGAGACAGAACGACTGATCCTGCGGCCTTATGGTTGGCAGGACCTGGACGGTCATGTGGAGATACTGTCCAACTGGGACGTGACCCAGTGGCTGTCGACCAATGTGCCTTTTCCCTTCACCCGGGCTGACGGTGAAAAAACCATTGCCGAGGCGATCCGTCAGTTTGCGGACGGTAGTTCGATCCGCTATGCCCTGACCGACAAAGAAAGTGGCCGTCATGTGGGTGGCATCCGGGTGTTTTCCGAGACGCCAGAAACCGAAGTTGGCTATTGGCTGCATCCTGATTTCTGGGGCCGGGGCCTGGGCACGGAAATCCTGAAATCTGTGATTGGCGCAGGCTTTGACGGCGGCATCATCACCCGCTTCGTTGCCCAGACAGCGACCAAGAATGCCGGCTCCCGGCGTATATTGGAAAAAGTTGGCTTTAAACATGCAGGAACCCCGCCCCCAGCCTATGCCCGCTGTGGCCATAACGAGGGCTGCTCAGAATATTACCGGCTGCCGATTGCAGACTGGTCCCAAGACCTTAGAAGGAAAGATGTATGAGCCAACTTTGTCCCGATGTCCCCGGCCGCCCGACCGGTCCGGTAAATCTGCTGCTGGTGGCGGCGGTGATCATGATTGATATTGATGGCCGGATTTTGCTGGCTCAGCGGCCCGAAGGCAAAAGCATGGCTGGCCTGTGGGAATTTCCCGGCGGCAAGGTCGAAGCTGGCGAAACCCCGGAACGCGCCCTGATCCGCGAGCTCAATGAAGAGCTGAATATTGATGTGACCGAGGCTTGCCTGGCGCCCTTTGTCTTCGCCTCACATATGTATGAGGACTTTCATCTGTTGATGCCGATGTTCCTCTGTCGGCGCTGGGACGGCATCCTGACTGCCCAGGAAGGCCAGAGCCTGAAATGGGTCAAGATTCAGGACCTAAGTAAATACCCCATGCCCCCCGCCGACGAACCCCTGATCGCCATGATTAGGGATTTTCTGTAGGCCGAGGGCTTAGCCGCTACTCTTTATTCCTTAGTTCTCTTTGCCAAGGAAATCGGTCATGCTGACTTTGTCTTGGCCGGGCTTTAGGGGTTTTTGCTGGCTTTCGTGGGGCGACCAGCCCATCAGGTAGACGATGTCAAAGGTCACCGTGATCCGGCCCCGGTCATCGGCGAATTTTTCCTGATAGAGCCTGGCGCATTCCATCATGATCCGGGCCGTCGTCAGGCTGCGGCTGCGTTTACGCAGGATATTTGCCTCGCCCATGCCCTTCAGTTCCGCCAGCAATTTGAACGCATTCTCATAGGTCACCGTGATCCGGTCGGTATCAACCACCGGCAGGGCAAACCCGGCGCGCTGGAGCAGGCTGCCGGCATCGCGGACACCGACAAAGGGCGAAATCCGCGGGCTGGCACCGCCGCGGACAGTCATTTCAGCCTCCATCAGGCAGGCGCGCAATTCTTTTAGGGTCTCGCCGCCAAACAGGGCCGAGAGAAACAGGCCATCGGGTTTCAGGCTCGTCTTGATCTGGGCGAGGCAGCCCGGCAGGTCATTGACCCAGTGCAGGCTGAGATTGCTCAGTACCAGATCGAGCGAGCCCGGCCGGTAAGGCAGGTATTCTTCATCGGCCTGGACCCGGGGGCCGGTGGTCCGGTCGAGGAATTTCCGGGACAGGTCCTGGCGGATGACAAATTTATCTTTCAGCAGGTCGGCCAGCGGTCCGTCATGACAGCCCAGATCGAGGATCGTGGTGAAATCCCGATTGATGTCGAGATATTTATCATACAGCCGGTCGGCAACCTCGCACAGCAAAAAGTCATGGTCGGCGAAAGTTTTCGCGGCCCGGTCCCGGTTGCGGCGCAGGGCCTGCCGGTCAAAGATAAATGCCGGATTGTCAGAAAGCAGTTTTTTTGTCATACTTGCTTATATGGCATTTTTGCCGCCGGGGGAAAAGCTACAATATGACCGTACCTCAAAAAACTAACCTGCGCCAAGGCCTGATCCTGAATATGGGCCAGCAAGTGGCCCACCATCTGACATACTGGAGCCACCGCCTGTTGGACCAGTTGCTGCCACCGCGCTGCCTGTCCTGCGGCACCGGCGTTCAGGCTGGGGGGCAGAATAAGGGGCGAATCTGTGCTGATTGCTGGCAGAAACTGGATTTTCTCCAGGGACCAGCCTGCCTCTGTTGTGGCTATCCGTTTGATTTTCAGGTTGCGGCCAGCCTTTGCGGTAAATGTCAGGTCCAGTCCCCGCCCTATGACCGGGCGCGGGCGGCGCTGCGCTATGATGACGGCTCGCGGCGGATGATCATTTCTTTCAAGCATGGCGACCGCACTGACTATGTGGATTTTTTCGGTCAGTTGTTGGTCCAGGCGGCTCAGTCCCTGTCTCTGGAGCAGGTCAAATCTGGCGTTATCGTGGTGCCGGTGCCGCTGCATAAAAAACGTCTGGGCAAGCGGCGCTATAATCAGGCGGCGCTCCTGGCGCAGGCTTTTGCCGCTAAAAAAAACTATGACTATTGTCCCGACCTGTTGGCCCGGGCGAAACATACCCCGCCTCAGAATGGCAATTTTGGTCGCCGCAAACGCAATGTGGCCGGAGCGTTCCGGTTGCGCGCGGGCTATGATCAGATAATCCGGGACCGGACCATCCTTCTGATTGATGATGTGTATACCACCGGGGCGACCGTTGGCGGCTGTGCTAAAATTCTCAAACGGGCCGGGGCCGGAAGGGTCGAGGTCGTGACCCTGGCCCGGGTCTGTTGAGGGGGCCAAAATCAGGGCCAGAGAAAAGGACAGCTCTCGAAAAGGCGGGGGGCTATTGAAAATATTTGCTGTCACCCTAAGTATAAGGCCGACTGTATTAGATATTGAAGTGGCGATTATGACAAAAATTACGATTTATACCAAATTGCTCTGCCCCTATTGTGTGGGCGCAAAATCCTTATTGAAGGAAAAAGGCCAGAAATTTGATGAAATTGATATTGGTAAAAACCCGGACCAGCGCCCGATCATGATTGACCGGTCACGCGGCGGCCTGACCGTGCCGCAGATTTTTATCGGCGACAAACATGTGGGCGGCTGTGATGAACTTTTTGCCCTGGAGAGGTCTGGCAAGCTGGACGCTCTGCTCGGCTGATGGCGGATATAAGCAAGCAGGATAAATTCGCCGTTGGTCTGGTCCAGATGTCCTCGACCAATCAGGTGGCGGAAAATATGGCGGCAGCCGAACGTCTGATCCGTGAGGCAGCGGCCCGGGGGGCAACCCTTGTGCTGACCCCGGAGATGACGACGCTGCTGGAACTGGACCGCACAGCCTTGCTCGGCAAAATATATGGCCAGGATGAAGACCCGAGCCTGCCGGTCTTTCAGGCACTGGCGAAAGAGCTCAACATCTGGCTGGTGATCGGCTCTATGGCTATTCAGGTGGGGGACAAGATCGCCAACCGCTGTTTTGTCCTTTCCCCGGACGGTCATGTGGCGGACCAATATGATAAAATTCACATGTTTGATGTGGATCTTCCCGGCGGGGAAAGTTACCGGGAATCCCGGTCGTACCAAGCCGGTGACCGGGCGGTGACCGTGGCGACCCCCTGGGGCGCACTGGGTCTGAGCATCTGTTATGATCTGCGCTTTCCCCATCTGTATCGACGGCTGGCTCAGGGGGGCGCGGGCATGATCGCGGTTCCGGCCGCCTTTACCAAAGTCACCGGCCAGGCCCATTGGCATATTCTGCTCCGGGCGCGGGCCATTGAAAATGGCAGCTTTGTCTTTGCCCCGGCTCAGACGGGACGCCATTTCAATGCCCGGGGTGAGGGACGTGATACTTACGGCCGGTCACTTTTAGTTGACCCATGGGGCGATATAATAGATGATGGCGGCACGGATGTGGGTGTCATTGTTGCGGAAATTGATCCGGCCCTGGTGGATAAAGCCAGATCGCGGATTCCGTCTCTGAGCCACGACCGGAAAATTATACCGTAACCGCAACAAGGTTACAGACGTGATGAATGGAAGTTGACTATGATCGTTTTTGATCTCAGGTGTGAAGAAAATCACGTGTTTGAAGCATGGTTTCGAAATAGCGAGGCCTATGAGGATCAGGCCATGTCCGATCAGGTGGAATGTCCTTTCTGTGGCAGCACCAGCGTCTCAAAATCCCTGATGTCGCCTAACATTCCGGCCAAGAGCAACAGAAGACCAAGGCCAGGGCCTGATTTTATCAAGGCGGATCATATGGTCGCGGCCAGTGCCAATGTGCCGGATTCCATGGAAGCCAGTGCCGAGGACGTGAAACGCGCCCTGGAGCATATGCATAACACCATGAAAAAATACCGCAATCATGTGAAAAAAGAATGTGAATATGTGGGCGAGAATTTCGCGAAAGAAGCCCGGGCCATTCATGATGGTGATGCCGAAACCCGCGGTATTTACGGCGAAGCTACTTTGGAAGAAACCGAAGAACTGCTCAATGACGGGGTTGATATTCTTCCCGTGCCGGGCCTTGGCAAGCTGGACAGCTGATCATGCGCCCGGGGCCTCTCGGGGTCATTATTGCCGGCGGCCAGTCGCGCAGATTCCAGGACTCCCCTTCAAGCCACTCTTATCCTATTGATAAATTTCTCGCCCCTTTTGGCGGGACAACCTTACTCGGCCATATCATTCACCGGGCGCGGAAACAACTGCCCGACCTGATGCTCAATGTTAACGGTGATCCGGCGCGGGTCGCCGCTTATGGCCTGGATATTATCGGAGATGAGGTGCCGGATGCCGGACCACTCGGCGGAATACTTGCGACCATGACGTCAGCTGAGGCCCAGGGATACGCTCATATTATCACCTTTTCCAGTGACAGCCCCTTCTTTCCGGGTGATTATGTCGCCCAGTTAAGGGCAGTTCAGAATATGCCCATTGCGATCGCCCGTTCCGGGGATAAAATTCATCCGGTGATGGGCCTGTTTGCGGTATCCTTACGGCAAGATCTCGCGGCTTATCTGGAACAGGGCGACCGGAGGGTCAGGGGCTGGATTGCGCGTCACTCTCATAAGGAAGTTGTCTGGGACAACAAGAACCCCGACCCGTTCTTTAATATCAACCGGATCGAAGACCTGGAAGCGGCGGAGCAGTATCTGAGTTCTGACTTTAAATAGACTTACCCATTCTGATCAGGGGAACCTCAATATTGTCTGAGGTTTTCACGGTGAAGGACTCTATCGGCGCGTAACCCGCCGCTTTAGACAGCGGTTGCCCGGCCAGGATGGTCAGGCGATGGGTGAAGTCTTCAGTCATAGCGCAGCCTGTTCCGGGGGTCACAATAGATATTCATGCCTTCGCGCCGGGTGAAGGCGATCAGGGTTAAGTCGGCATCTTCCGCTAGTTTCAGGGCCAGGTCCGTGGTCGCGGAGACCGCCGCCAGCAGCGGAATGCCAAAGGTCGCACATTTATGGACCATCTCAAAACTGCACCGGCTGGTGATCAAGGCAAAGCCGCTGGCCGGGTCAATCTTTTCCGTCATCATATGACCGATCAGCTTGTCCAGGGCATTATGGCGGCCAATATCTTCTCGCAGGCATAGAATTTCACCGTCTTTGCGGACAAAGGCGGCGGCATGGAGAGCCCCGGTTTTTTTATTTTGTACCTGAAGGTCGGTCAGGGCCTGCATGCTGTTATAGACAACTTCTGCATTTACGGTAAGTTGGCTTATAACCGGATGCAATGGTCGGATGGCATGGTCCAGCCGGTCGATTCCACAGAGCCCACAGCCGGTGCGTCCAGCCAGGGTTCGTTTGAACTGGTCCAGGCGACTGAAGCAGTCAGGCGATATTTCCAGGGCGGCAATCAGGCCCTTGTCGGCGGGTGTTATCGTGATATCCAGGATATCATCCAGGGTATCAATGATGCCTTCGGTCAGGCTGAAGCCCCGGGCGAAATCGGTGAGATTCATCGGCGAGACCATCATCACGGCATGGCTGATACAGTTATATTCCAGGGCGAGGGGGATTTCACTGGCGACAGTGCGCTCTTCAACCCACGACTTATCGGGTCGCCAGATGCGCGGGCGATAGGTCCCGGTGCCCTTAACCATGATCTGTCTTACCCGTTGGGGGCATTTTTTGGGCCAGCACCAGATAATTGACAGAAAAATCCTTGTCATCCAGCGACCAGGCCCCGGACAGCAGGTGATAAACCATGCCCTTTAGGTCGATGGTCTCAAAGCCGCTGTTGCTTAAGGACCGGGTCAGTTCCGAGGGTTTAAGGAATTTATGCCAGTCATGGGTGCCGTGGGGCAGCCAGCGCATGATATATTCGGCCCCGGCAATGGCCATGGCCCAGGATTTGGCGGTCCGGTTCAGGGTCGAGACCACCATACAGCCTTCTTCTTTCAGCAGACTATGACAGGCGTTGAGGAATGACGGGATATCGGCCACATGCTCGATCACCTCCATATTGAGGATGGCGTCAAATTTTTCGCCAGCTGCGGCCAGTTCCTCGGCGGTGATGTGACGATAGTCTATGGTCAAGCCCATCTCATCGGCGTGGGCCTGGGCGGTGCGGATGTTTTTTTCTGCCGCGTCGGCCCCGATCATGGTCGCCCCAAGCCGGGCCAGGGGTTCGGACAGCAGGCCGCCGCCACAGCCAATGTCAAGGAGGCGCAGGCCCTTTAGGGGCAGGGCTTCTTTGGGGTCACGGTCAAAATAGCGACACAGGCTGTCCCGGGCATAGCCAATGCGGGTCGGGTTGAGTTTATGCAGAGGCTTGAAGGGGCCGTTCGGGTCCCACCAGGTGGCGGCCATGGCGGAAAAATGCGCGACCTCAGCCGGATCAACAGAGGCGGAAATTTTTTCGCTGGCGGGTTTGTCTTGTGTTTTGGTCATTTGTCTTCTTTACCCTTCATTATGACCTTAATTTAGTCAAAGTTTCATCATATTCCAGCAAAAACCATATTATATTTCATTGGCCACTTGCGTGAGGCCCCCTTGAACGTATATGTATAGCGCGCATTCAGTCTGTCCAGACGCTTCAGATAAGGCAAAAAAGAGTTAATTATGTCACGAATAGTAATGAAATTTGGCGGAACTTCTGTCGCCAATCTAGACCGGATACGGGCAGTTGCCAAACGTATTAAAAAAGAAACAGATGCGGGCAACCAGGTCGCGGTCGTGGTTTCGGCCATGGCCGGCACTACGGATCAGTTGGTTAAATGGGTCAAGGAAGCCTCCCCCCTCCATGATGCGCGGGAATATGATTCCGTCCTCTCCTCCGGTGAGCAGGTCACGGCTGGCCTGCTGGCGCTTGTGTTACAGAATATGGGTATTTCTGCCCGGTCCTGGCTGGGCTGGCAGGTGCCGATCAAAACCAACAATGTTCACGGCTCTGCCCGGATAGAAACGATTGACCCGAGCCAGATGATTGAACGGCTGGAAGACAACATCGTCTGCGTGCTGGCAGGCTTTCAGGGTATTTCCGACGATAACCGGATCACCACCCTGGGCCGGGGCGGCTCGGATACCACAGCCGTGGCACTGGCGGCGGCCCTGAACGCGGACCGCTGTGATATCTATACCGATGTGGAAGGGGTCTATACCACCGACCCTCGTATTGTACCGGCGGCGCGTAAGCTGGATAAAATTACCTATGAGGAAATGCTTGAAATGGCGTCACTGGGGGCCAAAGTGCTGGAAACCCGGTCGGTGGCCATGGCCATGAACCACGGGGTTCGCCTTCAAGTGTTATCAAGTTTTACAGACAAGCCGGGAACTCTGGTTGTTGATGAGGATGAAATTGTGGAAAAACAAGTAGTCAGTGGCATTGCCTATGCCAAAAATGAAGCCAAGATCACCCTGGTTGGTGTGGAAAATACCCCGGGTATCGCCGGTGAAATCTTCGGCCCACTGGCCGATGGCCATGTCAATGTGGATATGATCATTCAGAATATATCCGAAGACGGTAAGAAGACCGACCTGACCTTTACCGTGCCGGAAAATGATGTGGATAAAGCCACGGAAATTCTCAAAGCAACCGGCCATGTGAAATATGCCAAGCTGATGTCTGATACCGAAGTGGTCAAGATTTCGGTGATCGGTGTCGGTATGAGGTCCCACGCCGGGGTTGCCGCCCGCATGTTTGAGACGCTGGCGGCAAAAGGCATCAATATCCAGGTAATTTCAACCTCGGAAATTAAAATCAGTGTCCTGATCAGGGCCGAATATTATGAATTGGCCGTCCGGGCATTGCACACGGTGTTTGGCCTTGATTCTGATCAGCACGCAGAATAACAACAAGACGGCAAAGGGATAAAACTATGACGACATCAGATTCTGAATTCGCTCAGAAACGGTTAACTGACCTGTGGCAGCGGGGCAAAGACTTCCTTGGTGTTGAGCATGCCATTCTCGGTGGGGCCATGAGTTGGGTCTCTGAAAGAAATCTGGTGGCGGCCATCTCTAATGCCGGCGGCTTTGGCGTGATTGCCTGTGGCAGCATGACCCCGGATCTGCTGGACGCTGAAATCACCGCGACTAAGGCGATGACGGATAAGCCGTTTGCGGTCAATCTGATTACCATGCACCCTGATATCAGCGATCTGATCGATGTCTGCCTGAAGCATGAAATGCCTCATGTGGTTCTGGCCGGTGGTATTCCGGCGGCGGTTGATATCAAACGTCTGAAAGACGGCGGGGCCAAGGTGATTTGTTTTGCGCCGGCCTTGATTCTGGCCAAGAAGATGATCCGTTCCGGTGCCGATGCGATCGTCATCGAAGGCTCGGAAGCCGGTGGTCATATTGGTCCGGTCTCGACGTCGGTCCTGGCCCAGGAAATTCTGCCTCATATTAAGGATGTGCCGGTGTTTGTCGCTGGCGGCATTGGCCGCGGCGAAACCATGGTCTCTTACCTGGAAATGGGCGCGGCTGGGGTTCAGCTCGGCAGCCTGTTTGTCTGTGCTACTGAATCCATTGCCCATGAAAAATTCAAAAAAGCCTTCATGCGCGGCAACAGCCGGGATGCCATCATCTCGGTGCAGCTTGACCCGCGTTTTCCGGTTATTCCGGTGCGGGCCCTGAAAAACAAGGCCTCAGAATCCTTCATGCAGGCCCAACGTGATGTTATTGACCGCCATCAGTCCGGTGAATTGGACATGAAAGCCGCCCAGCTTGAAATCGAACATTATTGGGCCGGGGCTCTACGTAAAGCTGTCATTGACGGGGATGTGGAATCAGGCTCCCTCATGGCGGGACAGATTGTCGGTACCATCAAAAAAGAGATGCCAACTCAGGAAATTATCGATGGATTGGTGACGCAGGCGGTTGATTATTTATCGGCCAAATGATTTGAAATAAGATATAGTGAGCTTTTGGGGGTATTCACAGACCCTGGAGGAGGGGAAAATTGACTTTGGTAAGCAATGCGCCCCGTCAATTATTAAGACGGTTACATGGAATTATGGCGGGTGTTGGCAATGCCGAGCAACGCCTGACCGAAGTCGTGCGCCTGGTGGCCAACAATATGATTGCCGAGGTGTGCTCGGTCTATTTCATGCGCGGCGGCGAAATACTGGAGCTTTTTGCCACCGAAGGCCTGAAAGCGACCGCGGTCCATAAAACCCGGCTGCGGGTCGGCGAAGGCCTTGTCGGCCATATTGCCGCCACCGCCCTGCCGCTGAATTTGTCCAACGCCCAGAAACATCCTAAATTTGTCTACCGCGAGGAAACTGGCGAGGAAATCTATCACTCCCTGATGGGGGTTCCGATCCTGCGGTCCAGCAAAGTGGTCGGGGTTCTGGTGATTCAGAATATTACCCGCCGCCATTATATGCAGGAAGAAAAAGAATCCTTGCAGACCGTAGCAATGGTTTTGGCGGAACTGGTGGCCAGCGGTGATTTGTTTGACCCGCTGGAGCAGCAGGAAGCAACCCTGGAACGGGCGGCCACCGCCCGCTTTGAAGGGGTAGTTCTGGCCGAGGGCATGGCGGAGGGAGTTGCGGTTTTTCACGAGCCGAAAATCGAGGTCGTCAAGCATCTGACCGATAATATTCCGCTGGAAAAAAACCGTCTCGCCACCGCATTGAAATCCTTACAGGATCAGATTGAAGATATGATGTCGGCGGAGGATGTCGGTCATCAGGGCGAGCATAAGGAAATTCTTGATGTCTATATGCTGTTTGCCAAGGACAAAGGCTGGAACGCCAAGATAGAAGCCATCATTGATACCGGCCTGACGGCGGAAGCGGCGGTGGAGAAGGTCCAGCTCAATAACCGGGCGCGGATGCAGAAGATGACCGATCCCTATCTGCGGGAACGCCTGAGTGATATGGATGATCTGGCGAATCGGCTGAACCGGCACCTCATGGGCCGGGTGGGGTCTGCGGCCTCGGCAAATCTACCCGACAAATTTATCCTGGTGGCCCAAAATATGGGGCCGGCTGATCTGCTGGACTATGACCGGGAAAAGCTTGGGGGTGTCATTCTTCAGGATGGCTCGCCGACCGCCCATGTGTCGATCGTGGCCCGGGCCCTAGGCATTCCCATGGTCGGGCAGATGGGCGAAGCCCTGCTCGATGTGGCCGAAGGCGAACAGGTGATCGTCAACGGCGTTGATGGCATCGTGTATTTTTCACCGCCCCAGGAGATTTTACAGAGCTATCAGGAAAATATTGATTCCCGTGATGTCCTGTTGGCGGAGTATGACGCCCTGCGGGATCTGCCGGCCAAAACCCTGGACGGGGTCGAGGTCGAGCTTTTGGTCAATGCGGGCCTGAGCATCGATATGGAGGGTCTGGCCCGGACCGGGGCCAGTGGTGTCGGGTTGTTTCGCACAGAATTTCAATTTATGGTCAGCGCCTCTCTGCCGCGGGTCGGGCCCCAGTCTGACTTTTACCGGGATATTCTGGATGCGGCCGACGGCAAGCCGGTGGTGTTCCGGACCCTGGATATTGGCGGCGACAAGCCGGTGTCTTTTCTGAAACGGGATGATGAGGCTAATCCAGCCCTGGGCTGGCGGGCGATCCGCATTGCCTTTGACCGTCCGGCCCTGTTGCGCTATCAGGTGCGCGCCCTGCTTAATGCGGCGGCAGGCCGGGAACTCAGCATTATGTTCCCGATGATCACCGACGTGTCCGAATTCAAGATGGCCCGGGATATCCTTAATAAGGAAATTAACCGGCATAAAAAACGGAAGAGCCCGCTGCCGGAAAACATTCGGGTCGGCACCATGCTGGAGGTGCCCGCCCTGATTTGGCAATTGGATAATCTGCTGCCGCTGCTGGACTTTATTTCCATCGGCAGCAATGATCTGATGCAGTTTTTCTTTGCCTGTGATCGGGAAAATCCGAAACTGGCCGGCCGCTATGATCCGATCTCTCCCCCGGCTCTGATGATGCTGAAATCAATTGTTGATAAATGCAATGAGTATGACGTGCCGATAACCCTGTGCGGGGAAATAGGCGGCAAGCCGGTCACCGCCCTGGCTCTTCTGGCCATCGGCTTTCGGCGTTTGTCCATTGCCCCGGCTGCTGTGGGCCCGGTAAAAATGATGATTCGCAGTCTGGATCTGGCCGGTGTTGAGGCCTATATGGCCGAATTACTGAGTCGTTCTGACCACAGCCTACGGGGCCTTCTGACAGCATTTGCAAAGGACCATGGCGTAAAAATATGATCTTTAGGGCTATTTTCCCCTTAAATTAGGCTAGTTTGCAGTTTTTTATTGACTCTTTAAATAAGGATACTGTTCACTGTTAATCATGAAATGCTAAAGGCCGATCAGGCAAGTATGAATAAAAGATTAACTTTTCGTCATATTGAATCCGGCGGTTAATAATATTGCAAGCATATGAGGGTATAATGCATCTAACCGACAGATGTATCCAGAGTGGTGGTTTAAGGCAAAAAATTTAGCAATGGGCAGTTTGGGATAAAAGGCAGTGACTCAGAGTCTTCTCTTGAAAGAAAATAGCGATTTCGGCATGTCCGGTGTATCGCCCCTAAAACGTGACGCCGTGGTTAACTCCATGAGCGATGTGATGACGGTTGGCCAGAAACTCTCTGCGGCTCGGTGCGCGGCACAGGAAACGGATATGGCCGTCATATCCAGTGAACTCTGTATTCGCCCCCATTTGCTCCTGGCTCTGGAGCAGGATGATTTTAATAAATTTCCGTCGGCCTGCTATGCGGCGGGTTTCCTGAAAAATTATGCCACCTACCTTGGGCTGAATGTGAGCCAGATCACCGCCCAGTATCAAAAAGAATTTCACGGCAGCATGGAAAAGGTCAACCTGGTATTTCTCGAGGGAGAGAAGAACCATAGCCATCACCAGCCGATGATGGTTTCCCTTATTATCCTGAGTGCCCTTGTGCTTTATGGTGTCTGGTATTCTTCCAGTGACAAGCCTCGTTTCTCCCTGTCCGCTCTGCCTGATGTGTCTGAGGTAACCTCAAAAATTCTGGCCTTTGCCGATGGAGCGGAGTTAACTCCTAAGGTGCAAACGGTGGCTGCTGCTGTCGTAAAGCCATCTGGGTTGACAGAAAAGGCAACAATGGAAAAAGCACCATTAGAAAAAACGTTTGGGCAACAGGTGGCCAAAGAGCAGGTTCAGGGCTTTACCCTGGTCGAGCAGGCTAATGCCACCCCGGGAGAGACCCGGACCATGGCAGCGCCTCTTCTGGCTGATCAGGTTCGCCTGTCCGTGCGCCAGGATGCCTGGATTCGCATTGTCGGTGCGGATAACACAATATTGGTGGACCGTGTTTTGCTGGCCGGGGAAGAGTTTTATCTGGCCGGGCACAAGGGCATGACCCTGATGACCAGCAATGCCGGGGCGGTGTCGGTTTTCATTGGCGATGTGGCAATTCCCTACCTGGGGAAACTGGGCGAAATCCGGGATAATATCAGCCTGGACAAAAATGACCTGCTCCTGACAACCAGTTAACGGTCGTCTAAATTCAATTCAAAACCCTATCGAATTCATGGCTAAATTATTCCTGTGCCGTTTCTGGGCCGTTTCTGGGCGACTTTTAGGGTATAAAGGCCTAAAATAAAGGGCCTCTGATGGCGATTCCCCTTGATCTTGGGGGAAACATTTCGCATGTTGGCGACCTGATTATAATTTGGACAGTGACGAGCTATGAGTATTCGACCTTATCGCGATATTATACGCCGCAAAAGCCGGCAGATCATGGTCGGCAATGTTGCCGTGGGCGGCGATGCGCCGATTTCCGTACAGACCATGACCAACACCCTGACCACTGATGTCCAGGGCACCATTCGCCAGATCCGTCAGGCGGAAGAGGCGGGGGTCGATATCGTCCGGGTGTCCTGTCCTGATGAAGAGTCAACCGCGGCGCTGAAAGATATCGTCGCCGGGGTCAACGTGCCGATTGTCGCCGATATTCATTTTCACTACAAGCGCGCCATTGAGGCCGCAAAAGCCGGTGCCGCCTGTCTGCGCATCAACCCGGGTAATATCGGTTCGGCTGACCGGGTGCGCGAGGTGGTCAGCGCGGCCAAGGATCATGGCTGCTCCATGCGCATTGGCGTCAATGCCGGGTCGCTGGAAAAACACCTGCTGGAACAATTTGGCGAACCCTGTCCCGATGCCATGGTCCAGAGCGCACTGGATCATGCCAAAATCCTGGAAGACAACGACTTCTTCAATTTCAAGATCAGCGTCAAGGCGTCTGATGTCTTTTTGGCGGTCGCCGCCTATCAGGGCCTGGCTGACGCCTGCGATTATCCACTGCATCTGGGTATTACTGAGGCCGGAGCCCTGCGCGCCGGTACGGTGAAATCCTCCATCGGCATGGGCATGCTGCTGTGGTCCGGTATCGGCGACAGTATCCGGGTGTCGCTGTCGGCTGACCCGGTAGAAGAGGTTAAGGTCGGTTTTGACATGCTGAAAAGTCTGGATATACGTCACCGGGGGGTCCGGATTGTCTCCTGCCCGTCCTGTGCCCGCCAGGCTTATCCGGTGATCAAGACCGTCGAGACATTGGAACGTCGACTGGAACATATCTCCACCCCCTTGAGCCTGAGCATCATTGGCTGTGTGGTCAATGGACCGGGCGAAGCGCGGGAAACCGACATTGGGTTGACCGGGGGCGGCAATGGCAATCACATGATTTACCTGAACGGCATGTCTGATCACAAGATCGATGACGAGCGATTGGTCGAGCATATTGTCGAGCTTGTAGAGAAAAAAGCAGCTGAATTAGAGGCTGAAAAGAAAAAAACTGAGGAGTAACCAGTGGCAAAATCACAAACAGGCCGTAAATTACAGACGGTAAGGGGCACCCATGATATTATGGGGGACCAGGCCCGGACTTTCCGGTTTATCAACCAGACCTTTCAGGATATCGCCCGCCGCTTTGGCCACCGGGAAATCAGCACGCCCATATTTGAATTTACCGAGGTCTTTAACCGGACCCTTGGTGAAACTTCCGATGTGGTGTCGAAAGAAATGTATACCTTTGAGGATCGGGGCGGGGAATCCCTGACCCTGCGGCCGGAATATACTGCCGGTATCTCCCGGGCTTTCATCTCAAATGGGTTGCAGCAGTCTTTGCCGTGCAAGTTTTTTGCCTTTGGCCCCATGTTCCGTTACGAGCGGCCCCAGAAGGGTCGCATGCGCCAATTTCATCAGATGGACGTTGAAATCCTTGGTGTGCCCGAGCCCCAGGCCGATATCGAAGTCCTGGCCATTGCCGCCACCCTGCTGACAGAATTGGGCCTGATGGATGATGTGACGCTGGAGATTAACAGCCTGGGTGATCAGGAAAGCCGTAATGCCTACCGCGACGCACTGGTGGAATATTTCACCGGCCATAAGGACCGGTTGAGCGAAGACAGTCTTGCCCGGCTGGAGAAGAACCCCATGCGCATCCTCGACAGCAAGGATGACGGTGACCGGGTTCTGGTCGCAGACGCGCCCCGCATTTCCGACTATTATAATGAGCCGACCCGGGCCTTCTTTGACGACGTTCTGGCGGGTCTTGAGGCTCTGGGCATTAAATATGTCATCAATGAGCGTCTGGTGCGCGGCCTGGATTATTACAGCCATACCGCTTTTGAGTTCATCACCGCCAAGCTTGGCGCCCAGGGCACGGTCCTGGCCGGCGGGCGCTATGACGGCCTGATTGAGAAAATGGGTGGTCCGGCGACGGCGGGTATCGGCTGGGCCGCGGGCATGGAACGGCTGGCGGAACTGGTGTCCCCGGAATTAGTGCCAGCGGAAATCCGGCCCATCGCCATTGTACCGGTGGGTGCGGCTTGCCAGATGGCGGCCCTGAAACTGGCTCAGCAGTTGCGCAGCGCCGGTCATGGGGTGGATATGTCCTACCGGGGCAATATGGGCAAACGCATGAAGCGGGCCAATAAGGCCAACGCGGTCATGGCGATCCTGATCGGCGAGGATGAACTGGCCCGCGGCGCGGTGACGGTCAAGAATTTCGATGACGGCAGCCAGACAGAAGTTGCCCTAGATCAGCTGATGGATCATTTAAGCCCTGAGCGTTAGTGATCAGGTTATGACACCCGATGCCCCGAGGGGCTGAGGCAAGGCCAAGCGGCCGCCCGAGTTAATACGAGGAGAGCCTAAGCGCAAGCGCCGGCGATTGAGGCCTCATAATAAAGAAAAATACCATGATACCTAAAGAACGCCTTGAACAATTGATCACCCGTCACGAGGAACTGGAACATATGATGTCCCAGGCGGCGGAGATGACCTCGGAGCAAATCGTATCCACCGCCAAGGAATATGCCGAGCTGACCCCGATCGTCAAAGCGGCCAATGACTATTTGTCCCTGGTGCGCGAAATGGCCGAACTGGCCGAGATGATCGACGATGTTGACGGTGACCCTGAAATGAAGGAACTGGCAGAAATGGAACTGCCAGACCTGAAAAAAAGCCTGCCCGATCATGAGCGAGCCATGGAAATCATGCTGCTGCCCAAGGACGTGGATGATGACAAAAACGCCCTGCTGGAAATCCGCGCCGGCACCGGTGGCGATGAGGCGGCGTTGTTTGCCGGTGATCTGTTCCGCATGTATCAGCGGTTTGCCCTGCTCGAAGGCTGGAAATTTGACGTGGTCAGTTCGTCGTCCAGTGATGTGGGCGGCTTCAAGGAAGTGATTGTCTCTGTCGCCGGCAAGGGCGTGTTTGCCAAGCTGAAATATGAATCCGGGGGTCACCGGGTGCAAAGGGTGCCCAACACCGAAACCCAGGGCCGCATTCATACCTCCGCTGCGACGGTTGCGGTGATGCCCGAAGTGGAAGAGGTTGATATCAAGCTCGACGACAAAGACATCCGCATCGATATTTTCCGGGCCAGTGGCCCTGGCGGCCAGAGCGTCAATACCACCGACAGTGCGGTGCGCCTGACCCATCTGCCCACCGGTATCACGGTCCAGCAGCAGGATGAAAAGTCCCAACTGAAAAACCGCATTAAGGCCATGAAGGTCCTGATGGCCCGGGTTTATGATGCCGAGCGCGCCCGCCGTGACGCGGTCCGGGCGGCAGAACGCAAGGAACAGGTCGGCAGTGGCGATCGGTCGGGCCGGATTCGGACGTATAATTTCCCCCAGGGCCGGGTCACCGACCATCGGATCAACCTGACCCTCTATAAACTGGATCAGATCATAGCCGGTGATGCCCTGGGCGAAGTTGTTACCGCGCTGATCACCGAAGACCAGGCGACGATGCTGGCCGAAATGAACAGTTAAACCCCGACAGACCTCTTCAGACCTAGTCGGATTTTTTGGTGTTTCTCAGGCTTTGCAGGATCCGGACTTTCATCTGGTCAAAGGCGGCGGCATGGGTTGACGCCTGGGTCCTCTGGTCGGCATCGCAGGTTTCGGTCACTCGCCGCTCAGCCTCATCAATGCGCTGCCATTGATCGGTATCCAGGGCAAAATGCTCATTGCCCAGCAGCAGGTGTGGATTTTCATAGAAATATTGCAGAAGACGGGTGTAATCCTGGGCACAGTAGCCCGCGTGACGCATAATCTTATGGGTGACCTTGTCGACCTCTAGTTCATGCTCGGCCTTGATGTATTTGACCCGATTCACGGCATAGTCATAGTCTTTATTCTGGTAGCTGGGTTTCTCTATGATGCCGCTTGTGCTATTTTGCTGATTGCCATGAAACGACCCCGTCGCCTGCGGTATATAGCCCTCGTCGGGGAATTTCTGGGTCAGGGTGTTTTTAATATAGTCTGTGACAGAGGTTTTTTCTGGCCTGTTGCTGTCGCGATCATCAAGGGGCGGTGTTTCGATAAAATCAAGGCTGATGTGGGCCGTCATATGGGCCATGGTCGCCACCAGTTGGGTGATGTCCTGCATCTGTTTCAGGAAGCCATAGGAAAAACTAACCGAGGTCGGGGTCAGGGTGATATTCCGTTTGCTCTCCGGCGTGACAAAAACCGTGACCGGACGGTTCTTGATACCGCTGACCTGCTGCAGTTGGTTCTGGATGTCCTGAAGGAAGGCCACCTTTTCCGTTATTTCCGGGCCAGGCTCCTGTGACAGGGCCGGGGGTGTCAGGCTGATCAGGGTTAAAAGAGAGATCAGGCTGAGGGTGGGTGCTTTTGGAAAAGAGGTAAAAATAAATTTGTGCGTTTTCATCGTTCTTCTCATTATGATATGAGGGGAGCATAACACTCTGGATCATAAACGGAAATGAAATAAATGTGATGACGACGGTAAGGGACTTGAGAATAAAGGCTATTCAGCGGCTTGAGGCAGTGGGCTTCGACAGCCCGCAGATGGATGTGGACCTGCTTCTGGAACAAGGACTCGGCCTGAGCACCCTCGACTTCATTCTGGAGCCTGGGCACCAGGTTGCCGACCCGGACGCCGCCGCCTTTCAGGCCCTGATCGACCGGCGGCTGACCCGGGAGCCGGTCTCGCAGATAGTGGGCCGGAGAGATTTCTGGAGCTTGACCTTCAGGGTCAGCCGGGACTGCCTGACCCCCCGGCCCGACAGTGAAACCTTGATCGAGGCGGCGCTGAAGGCGGTACCAGATGCCACCGCCCCGTTAAAAATTCTTGACCTGGGCACCGGCAGCGGATGCCTGCTGTTGTCGCTGATGTCCGAATTGCCCAACAGTCGCGGGGTGGGCATAGACATGTCGGCGGCAGCTTTAACCTGCGCTAAAGACAATGCTCGGCGACTGGGATTTCTGGACAGATGTGATTTCAGGGTCAGTGACTGGGTGGATTTTGCCGCAGACCAGAGCCAAAATCGGGCTGAGAAATTTGATATTATATTGTGCAATCCGCCCTATATCGCCGAGGCTGAAAAGGCCGGCCTGGCCCCGGATGTGCGGGATTACGAACCCCATATGGCGCTGTTTGCCGATGATGACGGCTATCAGGACTATCAAACCCTGAGCGGGATCATTCCGGAATTATCCACCCCCGGTGGTCATATTTTTATGGAAATTGGTCATACCCAGGCGGCGCGGGTGACTAAAATCTTCACTAAAACCGGGGCAAAGAATATTCGGATATTTCAGGATTTAGCCGGTCGGGACCGGTGTGTGGCCTTTAAGTATTAAAAAAAATTGCCTCATTTGTAAAAATAATGTTGGCATTTGTCCGCTATGAGGGTACTGTGGAGACACTCTAGAGAGAGTAAGGGTCCGGGTGGATTATTAATTAATACCTCGGCAACATAACCCCAGATATTTATATATTTGAAAAAGTAACCGCTGTCTGACAGGATGGTTTACGCCTGATACTGTAAACATGTCCTGTTTAGTTCAGCCACACTGTTAGCGTAGTTTTCATGAAACAAAACCAAAATTCCCGTCAGAACAGGCAGGGTCGCCCCGGTCAGCATAATAATAATCAAAAACGTGCCGGTAAAGGCCGCCATAACCACAACCGGCCGCAACAGCAGCCCAATTCGCCGAACCGGCAATTTGACAGCCGTGGCCAGGCTGGCGGTCAACGCGGTACTGCCAAACAGCTTTATGATAAATATAAATTGCTGGCTCAGGAAAAGCGTGGCGGCGACCGTCATGAAGTCGAATCTTTGCTGCAGTATGCCGATCATTATTACCGGATCTATGCCGAATTTGCCGCTGTCGAAGCCGCCAGTCTGCTGGCGCGGGAAAAATCCCGGGACGAAGAACAGGCCAGAAAAGCCGAAGCCGACGAGCGTCGGGCGCTGGCGGAACAAGCCAAAGCCCGTGAGCAGTCTGCGGAGAAGTCTGTGGACCAGGCCCCGGCTGTGGCCGAAGCAAAAAACCCTGTTGTCGTTGAAGAAAAGCCTGTTGTTGTAGAGGCAAAGGCTGAGCAACCGGAAAAATCAGAACAACTTGACCTGACCCCTAAGGTCGATAAGCCGGAAGAGACTGAAAAGCCGGCAAAAAAGGTAAAAGCTGAACCCTCAGAAAAAGCCGAAAAGCCGGTCAAGAAGGTTGTGCGCAAACCGCGCCGCAAAGTGGTGGCAAAACCTGAGGCCACTGAGGAAAAGAAAGCCGACGCTGAGGCTTCCTGACCTTAAAAATCCATAAAATCCATAAAATTCCTGGGTCACCTCTTGTGTGATAAAAATATCACACTATATAGAGGATATTGATTTATTAAAGGAGTTTGAGGAATATGGATTTTGAAAAATACACCGACCGGACCAAGGGTTTTATTCAATCGGCCCAGGGCTATGCCATCCGCGAAGGTCATCAGCGGTTTACGCCTGAACATATCCTGAAAGTTATTCTCGAAGACGAAGAGGGCCTGGCGGCTAACCTGATGACTGCCGCCGGGGCCGATGCCAAGATGGCGATCAAAGCCGTTGTCACCGAGGTGCTGGGCTATCCAAAAGTTGAAGGCCAGGGTGCTGGACAGCTGTATCTGGCTGCCGACACCGCCCGCCTGCTTGAAAGTGCCGAAGAGATAGCCAAAAAAGCCGGTGATGATTATGTCACCGTGGAGCGGATGCTGTTGGCTCTGGTGCTGGCCACCGACACCAAATCGGCGGAGATTCTGAAATCTGCTGGTCTGAGTGCGCAAAACCTTAACGCCGCCATCAATGAGATCCGCAAAGGCCGGACCGCGTCCAGCGCCTCGGCCGAAGACAGCTATGATGCCCTGAAAAAATATTCCCAGGACCTGACCCAGGCCGCCCGGGATGGCAAGCTTGATCCCGTGATTGGCCGGGACGAGGAAATCCGCCGGACCATCCAGGTGCTCAGCCGCCGCCGGAAAAACAATCCGGTGTTGATCGGTGAACCCGGGGTCGGCAAAACCGCCATTGTCGAGGGACTGGCGCTCCGGATTATCAGCGGCGATGTGCCCAGCAGCCTGACCCATAAGCGGATCATGGCGCTTGATATGGGCGCGATGATTGCCGGGGCCAAATACCGCGGTGAGTTCGAGGAACGGTTGAAGGCGGTGCTGCAGGAGGTATCGGCGTCTGATGGTCAGATCATTCTGTTCATTGACGAAATGCACACCATTGTCGGGGCCGGGGCCAGCGAAGGCTCCATGGATGCCTCCAATTTATTGAAACCGGCTCTGGCCCGGGGAGAGCTGCATTGCATCGGGGCGACGACCCTCAATGAATACCGTAAATATGTCGAAAAAGATGCTGCTCTTGAGCGGCGTTTCCAGCCAGTGATGGTGCTGGAGCCAACGGTGGAAGACACGATCTCGATCCTGCGCGGCCTGAAGGAAAAATATGAACTTCATCACGGCATCCGGATCACTGACGGGGCCACCGTCGCCGCCGCCACCCTGTCCAACCGCTATATCAATGACCGGTTCCTGCCTGACAAGGCCATCGACTTGATGGATGAGGCCGCGGCCCGGATCAAGATGGAAGTGGACAGCAAACCGGTGGCTCTCGACGAACTGGACCGGCGGATCATCCGGCTCAAGATTGAGCGCGAGGCCCTGCTGAAGGAAAAAGACAAAGCGTCGAAAGAAAGACTACAGAAGCTGGACAAGGAACTGGTTGACCTGGAACAGAAGTCGGCCAGCCTGACCGCTCAGTGGAACTTGGAAAAAGACCGCATCGCCGGTGACGTTAAGATCAAGGAACAGCTGGACCAGGCGCGGATCGAACTGGAACAGGCCGAACGGGCTGGCAATCTGGCCAAAGCCGGTGAACTGGCCTACGGTATCATTCCGAAACTGGAAGCCGCCCTTGAGGTTGCCTCTAAGCCAGATGAGGACAGTGGCGCGGAAAATCAGCTGCTGAAAGAAGAAGTCCGGGCCGCCGATATTGCCGCCGTGGTCAGCCGCTGGACCGGGATTCCCGTTGACAAGATGCTCGAAGGTGAGCGGGACAAGCTGGTGCATATGGAAGAGCATCTGGGCCAACGGGTGATCGGCCAGTCGGAAGCGGTCACGGCTGTTTCCGCCGCCGTCCGCCGGGCGCGTGCCGGACTGCAGGACCCGGGTCGCCCGATTGGATCGTTCCTGTTTCTTGGCCCCACGGGGGTTGGGAAGACTGAACTGACCAAGGCGCTGGCTGAATTTCTGTTTGATGATGACACTGCCATGGTCCGGATCGACATGTCCGAATATATGGAAAAACATGCGGTGGCCCGGCTGATCGGTGCGCCGCCCGGTTATGTGGGCTACGAGGAAGGCGGGGTGCTGACCGAAGCCGTCCGCCGCCGGCCGTATCAGATTGTGTTGTTTGACGAAGTGGAAAAAGCCCATCCGGATGTGTTCAATGTCTTGCTGCAGGTTCTGGACGATGGCCGCCTGACCGATGGTCAGGGCCGGACCGTCGATTTCACCAATACCCTGATCATCCTGACCAGTAATCTGGGCAGTGATGTGTTGGCGGGCCTGGAAGACGGCCATGATGTGGAAGAGGTCCGCGGTCTGGTTATGGACCGGGTGCGGGCGTCCTTCCGGCCTGAATTCCTCAACCGTCTGGATGAAGTGACCCTGTTCCACCGCCTGGCGCGCACAGACATGCATGGCATCGTGGATATTCAGTTGCGCCGTCTGGAAAATCTGCTGGAGGAGCGCAAACTGACCCTCGATCTGGACAGAAGCGCCAAGGATTGGCTGGCTCATGCCGGTTATGATCCGGTTTATGGTGCCCGGCCCCTGAAACGGGTGATCCAGCGCAGCTTGCAGGATAGCCTGGCCAACCTGATCCTGGCCGGGGACGTTCATGACGGTGACAGGATCACCGTCACCGCCGGTCCCGATGGCCTGGAACTATCGACATAAGTCCCGGTCCTATAAGCCTCGGATGAGGGGGGAAATTCTCCCCTCACCAAAAAAACAGGTTGTCAATCCCCTCTCAATGGTGTGCTATGAGCGTAGTAAATCAAATAAGGGGAGTGGATATGCAGAAGACGGGTGCCTGGTTATTGACCAAAGCTTTGGAAGACTTGGGGGTGCGCCATACCTTTGGCATTCCCGGGGTCCATACCACGGAAATTTATGACGAGCTGAATAAATCAAATCAGATCCGGCCCATGCTGGTCACCCATGAGGGCGGCGCGTCTTTCATGGCCGATGCGGTCAGCCGCACATCGGATCAGATCGGGGTGCTGGTTGTTGTGCCAGCCGCTGGCCTGACCCATGCCATGAGTGGCATCGGCGAAGCCTTTCTTGATGGCATTCCCCTGCTGGTGATCTCTGGCGGGGTCCGCACTGATTCCGCCCATAAATACCAGCTGCATGAAATGGATATGCAGGCTCTGATGGCACCGCTGACTAAAAAGACCTTTAAGGTGGGTAGCCATGATCAGGTGATGCCGATATTGTTTGAGGCTTATGAGTGCGCGGTTACTGGCGAACCGGGGCCGGTCTATATCGAAATTCCGGTCAATATCCAGTTCACCAAAGGCAAGGTCACTGACCTGCCCGAGCCAAAACCCCCGGTGCTGTGCACAAAGCCGTTACCAACCACGGATATCGCGGCGGCGGTAGATATGCTGCGTTCCGCAAAACAGGTCGGACTCTATCTCGGCTGGGGGGCGCTGAAGGCGCGTGCCGACGCCATCAGGATCGCGGATAATCTTGGGGCACCGGTATCGACCAGCCTGCAGGGGCTGGCGGTCTTTCCCCATGACCATCCGCTGCATACGGGCATGGGCTATGGGTTGGCGGCGGTGCCGGCGGCCCGGGATGCTTTTGAAAAATGTGATGTGATTTTGGCAGTTGGGGTGCGCTTTGGCGAGATTGCCACCGGCAGCTTTTCCCTGCCCACCAATCACAAGATCATCCATATCGACATTAACCCGGACGCGCTCGGGGCCAATTATCCGGCCGAAATCTGTATCGAGGCCGATGCCGCCGTGGCCATGGTGGCCCTGGCCGATCACCTGGAGCAGGCCGGACCTTCTGTGGACCATGCCGTTATGGCGGATCTTATTGCCGCCCGCAAAAAAAGTTATCTGACCGAGTGGTTGGACCATTCGTCCGGCGACCGGGTTAATCCCGGGGTGTTCTTTTCCGGTCTGGACCGGCTGCTGGCCCCGGACGCCATTGTGCTGACCGATGACGGCAATCACACCTTCCTCAGCGCGGAACTGATGCCGATCCGGGCCGAGCGTCATTTTATCTCACCGACAGATTTTAACTGCATGGGTTATTGTGTGCCGGCGGCGATCGCCACAAAGCTTGAGAACCGCGACAAGCAGGTGGTCGGCATTGTCGGTGACGGCGCGTTCCTGATGACGGCCATGGAAATCCTGACCGCGACCTCGGATGGCCTCGGGGTGGTCTATTTTGTCTTTGCCGATGGCGAGTTGAGCCAGATTGCTCAGGCTCAGCAAATTCCTTATAATCGCAAGATATGCACCATTCTGCCGACCCTGAAATATGAGCCCTTTGCCCAGTCCGTTGGTGCGGCTTATGTCAATATATCCGGAAATTCAGAGGTTGAAAGCGGCCTGAAGCAGGCGCTGGACCTGGCGGCACAAGGCCAGCCGGTGATTGTCGAGGTCAAGATTGATTATAGCAAAAAAACCCGCTTTACCGAAGGCGCGCTGAAGGCCAATCTGGACCGGTTTGATTTTGGCACCAAAGTTCGCTTCATTGGCCGCGCCCTGACCCGGAAGGTCACTGGCTGAGGCGGTATTATCCCCAAAACGTAAAAGAATTATATTTGTTTGTAACATATTCTGTGCTGGCCCGTCATTGGTTCAGCGCAGAATGAGAGAGAGTAGAGTTTATGACCAAGACCCCCGATACGCATGAAACGGTACAAGACTATTATGGCCGTGAGTTGCAAGGCACCAGCGACCTGAAAACGGATGCCTGTTGTGACGCCTCCAGCGTACCCGACTGGCTGAAACGCCTGCTGAAGAACATCCACCCTGAGGTCTTGTCCCGTTATTACGGCTGTGGGCTGGTCTGTCCGCCGCTGCTGGAAGGCTGTCGGGTGCTGGATCTGGGCAGTGGCTCGGGCCGGGATGTCTATGCTCTGGCACAACTGGTCGGTCCCACAGGCTCGGTGGTTGGTGTCGATATGACTGACGAACAGCTGGCCGTGGCCGAAGAAACCCGCGGGTTTCATATTGAGGCCTTTGGTTATGATAATGTACGGTTCCTGAAGGGCTATATCGAAAAGCTGGATGAGCTTGACCTGGAGCCGGAAAGTTTTGACGTCATTGTGTCAAATTGTGTGATTAACCTGTCGCCGGACAAGGCAGCTGTGCTCAACGGGGTCCGGCGGTTGCTGAAGCCCGGCGGCGAGTTTTTCTTCTCGGACGTTTATGCTGATCGGCGGGTGCCCGACGCGGTACGTAATGATCCGGTCCTGTACGGAGAATGTCTGGGCGGGGCGCTCTATTGGCATGATTTTGTCACCATCAGCAAACAGGCCGGTTTTGCCGATCCCCGCTTGGTGGAGGACCGGCCGCTGGAGGTTACTGATCCGGAATTGTCGGCCCGAGTCGGCGACCTGAACTTCTTTTCGGCCACCTATCGCCTGTTTAAACTGGATGGCTTGGAAGCGGGCCGGGAAGACTACGGCCAGACGGTGACCTATCAGGGCGGTATCCCGGATAATGGTTGTCAGTTCCTGCTGGATAAAGACCAGACCCTGGCGACCGGTGAAGCTGTCCGGGTCTGCGGAAACACATGGCGTATGCTACAGGAGACCCGCTTTAAAGATCATTTCACGTTCGAAGGTGACTTCTCCCATCACCGGGGGATTTTCACCGGCAGTGCGGCGGCCATGCCCTTTGATGAAGCATCCGAGACCCCCACCTCAGGCGGCTGTTGTTAAGCCATGACCAGTCCCGATCGTTATAACATCCTGGTGCTATGCACGGGAAATTCCGCTCGCAGCATTATGGCTGAGGCCCTGTTCGGGGGGGCTCCGGGTTCACCGTTTAGGGCCTATAGTGCCGGTAGCCAGCCGACCGGACAGCCCAACCCTTTTGCCGTCGAACAGATAAAGCGCCATGGTCTGGACTTGGCGCCCCGCAGTAAAAGCTGGGATGAGTTTGTCGGTGCGGATGCCCCGACGCTCGATTTTGTCGTGACGGTCTGTGACAATGCGGCGGCGGAAAGCTGTCCGGTTTTCCCGGGTGGCCCCCAGGGGATATCGCCGCTGAAAATTCATTGGGGTCTGCCGGACCCGGCGGCGGTCACGGGGAGCGATGACGACAAACGCCGGGCCTTTGCCATCTGTTTCGCGACCCTGCAATTCCGGATCACTCACCTGATCCATGAGATAACCCCTAAAATGGACCGGGCGGGTATCAGATCCCTGATGCAGGCCCTTGGAGAAAATTGATGAGCTTTGAGATGATGATTATCCTGGGTGCGGGGCTTGCCATTGCCTGGGCCAATGGGTCAAATGATGTCTCGAAAGGCATCGCGACACTGGTTGGGGCCGGGGTGACAAATTACCGTACCGCCATTCAGTGGGGGACATTTTTCACCGCCCTTGGTGCCCTGACCGGCGCGTTTCTGGCCCATGCCATGGTGGCGACCTTTGGCGGCAAGTTGCTGACCTCTGCGGCCAGCCCGGATTTGGGCGCGGCTCTGGCGATCATCGGCGGGGCCGCGGGCTGGGTTCTGCTGGCGACACGGACCGGACTGCCGGTGTCGACCACCCATGCCATCGTCGGGTCCCTGCTGGGCGTGGCGCTCATGGCTTTTGGTACGGCAGGTGTCGCCTGGTCCATATTGATCTGGAAAGTTGCCCTGCCGCTCCTGCTCAGCCCTTTGGCGGCACTGGCGGCAACCATGCTGCTGCGCGGGGCTTGGGATCGGTGGCAGACCTCCCGAAAGGCGGCAGATGATTGTCTCTGTCTGACGGTGGAACCGCAGGTTGCTCTGGTCCAGAATGCCTTGATAGCGGGACCTCATCAAACAACGCTGACCCTCAGCAGTTGCGACACTCAAACCGCTACCCTTGATCAGACCCACGCCCTGATCACCGTTGATAAGCTGCATTGGATCAGTGCGGGTCTAACCAGTTTTGCCCGGGGCATGAATGATGCCCCCAAACTTGCTGGGCTGATGATCGGCGCGGCCCTGTTGTCGGGCACGGCGGAGCTTGCTAATCAGACGGCTTTTATCGTCGTCGCCCTCGCCATGACGGCGGGCGGGCTTATGGCTGGCCTGCGGGTGACAAAAATGCTGGCGGAAAAGGTCACGGTGATGAATCATCACGAAGGTTTTACCGCTAATATCGTGACAAGTATGCTAGTGAGTTCAGGGGCTATCTTTGGCCTGCCCATGTCGACCACCCATGTCTCGGCCTCGGCCCTGATCGGGGTTGGTGTGTCCGGGACCCGGGGAAACCTTCATTGGGGCGCGGTGAGAACCATGCTCGCGGCCTGGGTCATCACCCTGCCTGGCGCGGCGGCCTTCGGCATCATGCTGTACGGGATAGGAAAGTTTATTCAGGCGTAACGGCTATAACTGTCTTAGAGAGTATAAATTTATGAACGGTATACTTAAAATAGCCCTGATCGTGGCGGTGCTGATCGCGGTCAGCATTTTCTATCCGGTCCATGAAATCATGCAAGGACTGATCGCCTGGGTCAAGGCCAGTGGGGCCTGGGGTGTTTTGGCCTTTGCGGTGATTTATATTGCCGCCGTGGTCATGTTCCTGCCGGGGTCGATTTTAACGCTCGGTGCCGGGTTTGTTTATGGCCCCCTGTGGGGGACGTTGCTGGTCTCGCCGGTCAGTGTGCTTGGGGCGTTTATTGCCTTTAGCCTGGCGCGGGGGCGGCTCAGGCCCTGGGTCATGAGAAAGGTCGGCAGTAACCGGCAGTTTGCCGTGGTTGACAAGGCGGTCGGGGACCAGGGTTTTAAGATTGTCATGCTGCTGCGCCTGTCGCCGCTGTTTCCTTTTAGTTTTCTGAATTATGCCCTGGGTCTGACCCGGGTCAATGGCCGCAGTTATGTATTGGCGTCCTTCATCGGCATGTTGCCGGCAACCTTTCTCTATACCTATCTGGGGTCGCTGGTCACCAGTGTCACCGAACTGGCCAATGCCCCAAAACAAGGGGCCGAGGATGCCCAGAGTATCTTCATGTGGATCGGCTTTCTGGTGACAGTGGTTGTCACTGCCTATGTCACCACCCTTGCCCGCCGGGCTCTGCGTGATGCGGTGTCCGATGAGCCAGAAACAGTACCGGGGGAAAAAACATGACCGTTGTCGTATATCCAGAGGATAAATATAATCAGGAACTGGTGCGCCTTCTGGCCCCGGCAGACTGGCAGAACCCGATCCCTAAGAAACGCTATAACCTGGTGGTGATCGGCGCGGGTCCGGCGGGCCTGGTGGCGGCGGCGGGGGCGGCG
>NVTE01000001.1 GCA_002401455.1 Alphaproteobacteria bacterium | reverse complement strand
TTAGTAATGATAAAAAACAGGATATGTCCAAAATATCCTATAAGGAAAAATCATGACTGAATTCAAGCAACGTATCTTCTCCGGCGTCCAGCCGTCCGGCAACCTGACCCTTGGCAACTACCTGGGGGCGATCCGCAACTGGGTGACCTTACAAAAAACATATGAGAGCATTTTCTGTGTTGTTGACCTGCATGCGATCACCGTCTGGCAGGACCCGGCAGTATTGCGCAATGCCACCCGTGAAGTGGCGGCGGGCATGATCGCCAGTGGCATCGACCCTAAGGAATGCATCATTTTTAACCAGAGTCAGGTGCCGGGACATGCAGAGCTTGCTTGGATATTCAACTGTGTTGCGCGTATGGGCTGGTTAAATCGTATGACTCAGTTCAAGGAAAAAGCTGGGAAGAATCGGGAACGGGCCAGTGTCGGGCTCTATGTCTATCCGGATTTGATGGCGGCGGATATCATGCTCTATCAGGCGACCCATGTGCCGGTGGGCGAGGATCAGAAGCAGCATCTGGAACTGACCCGAGATATTGCCCAGAAGTTCAATAGTGATTATGGTACGGAATTCTTCCCCATCGTCGAGCCGCTGATCCTTGGTGAAGCCAAACGGGTTATGTCTCTGCGGGATGGGACGGCCAAAATGAGCAAGTCAGACCCGTCTGAGAACAGCCGAATCAACCTGACCGATGACCGAGACACCATTGCTAAGAAAATACGCAAAGCCCGGACCGACAGTGAAGCTATACCATCAGAAATCGCCGGGTTGGAAGGCCGCCCGGAAGTTAAAAATCTGATCAGTATTTTTGCCGCCCTCAGTGACCGGACGGTGGCCGAGGTCTGCCAGCAGTACGGCGGCCAGGACTTTGCCCCCTTCAAGAAGGACCTGGCGGAGCTCAGTGTCTCTGTTCTGGGGCCGATCACGGAAGAAATGAAACGGTTATGTGATGAGAAAACCTATATCGACCAGGTTCTTAAGGAAGGATCAGAGAAGGCCCGTATTCTGTCTGAGCCGGTCCTCAAGCAAGTTCACAATATCGTGGGGTTCTTGCAATCTTAAGGCAGACGTATTATCATAAGAATATCTCTTGTGGAGAGGGATGACAGTAGGGTGAAAATTATGAAAAAGATCGTAAGGTTTATAAGTGTCGCGGCCGTTGCCGTATTATTGACCGGTTGTTACAGCACATTTAAATCCAATGTATCACGGTTCCATGAATTGCCGGCTCCAAAGGGGGAAACGGTGATGATTGTCCCTCTTGATCCAGCGAAGAACACCAGTCTGGAATTTGTCTCGTATGCCAATATTGTCGGCAACTATCTGGCCCAGCAGGGATATGTCGCTGCGGGAACAGGGACGGCTGACCTGGTTGTTGAGCTGGATTATTCCGTGGATGATGGCAAGGTCATGACCCGAAGCTATGGCTTTGGCTATGGTTATGGTTATGGTTATGGATCCCATTATTTCGGTCATCACAGGTATTTTGGTCATTTTGGCTATTTCGGCCATTACTACAGTCCGTTTTATAGCTCCTTTTATGGGTCCCCCTTTGACAGGGATGTCAGATCCTATGTCAATTATACCCGAAAAATGACCATGGTCATCCGGCCCAATAAAGAGGGTGCGAAAAATCTGTTTGAAGGGACCGTGGAAAGCACAGGACGCAGCAATAATCTGAGCAAACTTATGCCCCATATGACCCAGGCCCTGTTCACCAATTTCCCTGGACAGAGTGGGGTAACGGACAAGGTCGTGATCGACCTGGACGGTAAATAACTAAAATATACTTCGGGTAACAATTAAGGGCAGGGCGCATGCGGGCAAAAATCAAGTCGGGATTATCGTGGCTGTGGGGGAAGATCACATTTAAGGTTGCCCGGCGGATTGCCGTTGGGCTGGTGATATTTGTCTTTCTCTATTATTTGGCCGGCATGGTTGTTGTTGAGAATATCAATGATGATAAAGACTATGCCTCGGATAGAATGGCCAATGAGGCCATCGGCAGCTATGCGGTCGAGATGTCCATTGCCCTGATTGACCGTGAAGTCAATGACCACGCCTGGATTTCCAATGACCCCTGGTTCAAGCCCGGGGCCCTGCTGGACAATATGGCCCATTACCAGAAGGGTATCATCTCGGCCAATGCCATTTTTGCCATCGAGCTCAAGGACCAGTTGAGCCGGACCCGTGGCTCCAGTCAGGTGGACAAGAATCTTCTGGAAGTGGCCAGCGGGGTGAATTACGCTCCGGACAGATGGTATTGGGACCCAAGTGTGTCTGTGTTCCTGTTTGTCGCGCCGGCTGAAAAACAATATAACAGCGCCCTGTCCAACCTGAAGCAATATAATATTCGCCTGGGCAAGGGCGAGGCGACCTTTGGTCGCCGGGCGGATACCCTGTTGTCGACCCTGGATAAATTCGCCCTCGATATGGGGGCATCCTCGGATGCTATCACCCGGAAAATTGATAACGGCATCGGCTGTGTCCTGGATACCAAGGCCGATGACCTGTTCTATGATGTCAAGGGCCGGTCCTATACCTACTGGCTGTTGCTGAAGGGCCTGCGGGCGGATTTCGTCAAGGTGGTCACCGACCGGGATATTGGCAGTAGCTGGGACCTGCTCGAACAAAGCCTGGCCGGCCTGATTGATCTTGACCCGATGATCGTGTCTAATTGTGATGCCGACGGTTTCCTGTTTCAGAACCATTTATCAGCTCAGGGATTTTACCTTTTGCGGGCCAGAACACAGCTCAAAGAGATCACCAATATCCTGTTGAAATAAAAAAATGTTGCAATGCGCCTGTTTTGGATGGCAAGATGAGGTACTCATGGTGCAACAGATATAGGGATATGTATGTCCGAGCAGGCAAATAAGTGGAAATTTCTCGTCATCGCTGACGAGACACCGGAATTTAAGATCGTGCTACGTCTGGCGTCTTTGCGGGCAGAGCGGGTCGGCGGGACGCTAGTCATGCTCCGGATTATTCAGCCCAGCGAATTCCAGCATTGGATGGCGGTGCGCGACATCATGGAAGAAGAGGCCATGCAGGAAGCTCGGGCAATGATGGATATTCTTGCCGAGGACGTAAAACGGCTGTCCGGAATCGACTGTGAAATGGTCTTGCGCAAGGGCGAGCCCAGTGACGTGATCACGCAATATGTGGATGAAGACAAGGATATTCATATGCTGGTGCTCGGGGCTAATGTGGATGGCGATCCCGGACCCCTGGTGCGTATGTTCCGGGAAGAACTTTTGAATGTTCTGCATATGCCGGTGTTGGTGGTTCCAGGCAACATGACCGACGAGGAAATCAACAAATTCGTCTGATTCTGTAAATTAGACCATTATACTCTTGATTTTAACGCGCACTATTGCCATTTATGTCCTGTTAGATAAGTAATAGGACAAATACATGTTTATTCAAACCGAAATGACTCCGAACCCCGCGACCCTGAAATTTGTTCCGGGCGAGACAGTAATGGACCGCGGGACGGCCTTTTATGAAAGCGCAGAGGAAGCGAAAAATTCACCGCTGGCCCATCGTTTGTTTGCTGTTGAGGGAGTGACGGGAGCCTTTTTCGGCTTTGATTTTATCGCGGTTACCCTGACAGATCAGGACTGGGATGACAAGAAGACCGAGGTGCTCGGCGCGATCATGGAGCATTATACCTCCGGCGATCCGGTGGTCAGCAACGAAGACGCAGCGACACCGGCCAGCGAAGAAAGCCCGGCAGAAAACCCTGAGGACGCAGAAATTATCGCCCAGATTAAAGAGCTTCTCGAGGCTCGTGTCCGGCCGGCAGTGGCCCGGGATGGCGGCGATATTACTTTTCATGCTTATGTGGAAGGTACGGTCTATCTGCGCATGCAGGGTGCCTGCTCTGGTTGTCCGAGCTCAACCGCGACCCTGCAGTATGGCATTCAGAACCTGCTGAAACATTACATCCCGGAAGTGGAAACCGTCGAAGCGGTTTAAGTTTTACCTCACGAAAAAAGCCCCTTATTTCACAAAAAAAGGCAGGCCGAACCAGTACCATCTTTTATCCGGTCCGGGCATGGTGCAGTTAAGCCTACTGCGGCCCTGGGGCAGGGGTTTGTCAAAACGAACCTCAACCCGGTTGCCGCCAATACGGATCAGGTCGGCGCTTTTGCCCAGATGGGACGGATAACAGCTCATGGCTGACAGGCCGCGCACACTGTCCTCAACAGTAAATCCTATCCGGGGGGGATTGTCGCTGATCACGGCACTGACCGGCAGTATGCCAGAGACTGGCAGGGCCCGGGCATTGACGATCAGGCGAAACCGATCCATTTTGGCGTATTTCTCATTAAAGGAAAAACGGGGCAGGCCATAAAGGTTGCTCCGGCTGCTGGCGGCGCTGGAATATTGGCCGAAGGCGGCTTTGATGCCTTTTTCTTTGAGGATATTTTCCAGCTTGGGGCTGAATTCGCCGTAGGGATAGGCAAAGATATCCGGCACCACGCCCAGCTCTTTTTGATAAATTTCTGTTGCGGTGTCGATATCCCGGGTAGCTTGGTCGAGGGACATACGAATCAGGTGATCATGGGTGTGGGCATGATGGCCGATGGTGACCAGGGGGTCGGCGGCCAGGTCGCGAATCTGCTGCCAGCTCAGATAGCCCCGGCTCTGGCGGCTGACCGGCTCGGTGGAGACAAACAGGGTAAAGGGGAAATTAGCAGCCTTCAGGCGGGGCCAGGCATTGTCCAGAATCGACAGATAGGCATCATCAATGGTCAGCGCGATGGTCCGGGGCGGTAATTTGGCCCCTGTCCGAAAGGCGGTAATGATCTCATCCAGCGGGACAATGTTGTATTTTTCTTTTTTGAGCTCTTCAAGCTGTTCGTCAAATTGATCGAGCCTGATATTGGTTGAGGGATATTTTTCTTCGCCGAACCGGTGATACATTAAGATGACGGCCGAATCTTCCGCCTGCTGACCCTGAACTTGAGCCTGGACAGGGCCAAGGATGCCGATCAGGCATAGTCCGGAAAATAGGATGCGGGTGATAAGGTGTATCATTACATTACCTGAGGTTGGGGCATGAGGTGGAACTGTTCAGTCACGGGGAGTATAACAGGATAATTGTAAAAGAAAATCTTCTTTGTCACCGGTATTTATATGTTAATATGTGCGGAATATTATATAAACAGCACGCACCTATTATTCATTGCAAAGGCCAGGATTACTGATGACACAAGATATACTTTCTGATCGGGATTTGGATGTGATTTTCCGTGAAGCCCGTTCCTTTAAGGGATGGCAGAATGCGCCGGTTTCCGAAATTACCATTCGGGCCATGTATGACCTTTTGCGTTGGGGGCCGACCAGCTTTAATTGCTCACCGGGACGCTTTGTCATTGTCCAGAGCGCGGAGGCCAAGAAAAAACTGGCTGAATGTGTCATGAACTCCAACAAAGATAAAGTTTTGCTGGCGCCGTTCACTGTGATTGTCGGCACGGATGAAGCGTTTTATGAAAAACTGCCTGACCTGTTCAAAGGCTATGCCGGGGCGAAGGATATGTTTGTCGCCAACGCGGACCTGGCCCATGAAACCGCTTTCCGCAACAGCAGTATGCAGGGCGGCTATATGATCATTGCGGCCCGCTCTCTGGGCCTGGATTGCTGCCCTATGTCGGGTTTTGATCCTGACGCGGTCAATGATGCCTTTTTCAAGGACAGTGAGCATAAAGTGAATTTTATCTGCAGCATGGGCTACGGCGATGCGGCCAGTCTGCCTGAGCAGGACCGACGCATGTCTTTTGATGAGGCGTGTGAAATCGTTTGATTATTCTGGCCCTCGATTCTGCCCTGTCATCCTGCTCTGCAGCGGTGATCAAAGACGGCGAAATAGTTTCCGAGATTTTTGAAAACAGAATGCGCGGCCAGGCGGAACGGCTGCTGCCCCTGTGTCAGGAAGTTTGTGCCGAGGCCGGCCTGTCTTTTGACGATCTTGACGCGATCGCGGTCACCCGTGGTCCAGGGACCTTCACCGGAGTTCGCATCGGGCTGGCGGCGGCAAAGGGGCTGGCGCTGGCGCTTGATATTCCCCTGATTGGTGTTACCACATTAAGTGTTTCCGCCAGAAATGCGGCTAAAAACTCTTGTGAGGGCCGGATTGCCATTGCCCATGATGCCAGAAGGTCGGAAGTCTATCTGCAGATTTTTGACCTGAAAGCCGGTCAGGTGACGGCAGTGTCAGAGCCGCTGGCGGTACCGCTGGCCGAGGTGGCGACGCATCTTGAGGAGAGGGTGACAGCCCTGATGGGTACCGGGGCCGAGTTGGTGCAGGGCTTTCTGTCCCCAGAGGTCCGGGGCCGGCTGGACTTGCCGGATATATCGGCCCAGCCCCATGCGGGAATTATCGGCCAGATGGCCTGGGAAAGGCTTGAGGCGGGCGGCGTGATTGACGAGGTTGTTCCGCTGTATTTACGGGCTCCTGACGCGGTGGCAGCAAAGCCCATCACCTATCCTTTCCAGAACCAATGACGGTTTCTTACCAGATATTCGGACCGGAAGCGGCGGGGATGTTGTCGGAGATGCACCGCCTTTCTTTTCAGGGCGGCGGGGAGCAGATTTGGTCATCATCAGACATGACAACGCTTCTTGCGGGGTCGGGCGTGCGCGCCTTGATGGTATCAGAACAAAGCCAACCCGTCGGATTTATCCTGTGGCGGGAAGCTGGTGAAGAGGCGGAAATTCTCACCATCTGTATTGAGCCTGCCCACCGCGCCCGGGGGTTGGCCGGGGGGTTGCTGCAGGAATTCTATGGTATAATCAGTGGGAGTAGCGTGAAGGACGTCTTTCTGGAGGTCAATGAAACCAACGCCTCGGCCCTTGTGTTATATGAACGGAACGGATTTGAAACCGTTGGCCGGCGGAAAAATTATTATGGCGGCCGGGGCGGCGACAAGCAGGATGCTCTGGTCATGAGATATTCCTGTTAGGCCGCGAGCTGCTAAATCTTTATCCATTGGAAAAAAATTGGAATTGAACAGGATTGTGTGTATAGTCGCCTAAAGAGTTTAAATCGACAGGGTTAGTACGTTATGGCGTCAAAAATTGAAAAAATTTGCATAGAAAAGGGCATGCGTATGACCGACCAGCGCCGGGTCATCGCTAAAGTCCTTTCAGATGCCCATGATCATCCGGATGTGGAAGAGGTGTATCGGCGATCTATTGATATTGATGCACGGATCAGTATTGCAACGGTGTATCGTACTGTGCGCCTTTTTGAGGAAGCCGGCATTCTGGAACGCCATGATTTTCGGGTCGAGGGGGGAGAATCCCGGGCTCGATTTGAGCTGGTTACCGAACACCATCATGATCATCTGATCGATGTTGAAGGTGGTGACGTTATCGAATTTCATGATGATGAGATTGAAGATCTGCAGCGCCGTATTGCGGAAAAATATGGTTATCGGCTGGTGGATCATCGTATGGAATTATACGGGGTGAAAATTAAATAAAACGAACCCTTGTGACAAAAGTTGTATAATTCCCCGTATTCTTTTATATAAGGCGCGGGGATTTTTTTATTTAAGGCGGATACCAAGTAATTCACATGAGAGGCTATTACAGAATATTTAAGGCACTATGCTTTTTTGCCGTGCTATTGCCGCCGACGATCGTCTTCAAGAAATTGAGATTCCCGGGGTATAAGGCTTGGCCGCATCTGGTGCACCGCTGCCTGTGCAGTGCTTTGAATATCCAGGTCCGGACCTATGGTACGCCTCTTGAGGGGCCACCGACCCTGTTTGTCAGCAACCATGTTTCCTGGATAGATATTCTTGTCCTGGGTCATGTGATCAAAGGCTGTTTCGTCGCCAAAAAGGAAATGATCGACTGGCCGATCCTGGGCTATCTGTCGACCCTTCAACGGACCATCTTCATTAACCGGGAACGGCGGTCCGATATTGTGGAACAACGCAAGGAAATGCAGGACCGAATCCATAATGGGGATAACCTGATCCTGTTTCCCGAAGGCACCACATCCGATGGCGGACGGGTGCTGAGCTTTAAAAGCTCCCTGTTCGGGGTGACGGAAAATGCCATGCACCTGCAGCCGGATGAGCAGGGCCGAATACAGGAATTAATGGTCCAGCCGGTGACAATAGTTTATAAACGCATTAATAATATGCCCACGATCCGGTCAAGCCGGCCCAGTGTGGCGTGGTACGGCGACCTGGAAATGGGGCCGCACCTGAAGGGAGTTTTAAAACTTCTCAAAGTAGAGGTTGAAGTGCATTTTCACGAGCCGGTATCGCGGAGTCTGTTCAAGACCCGCAAGGAACTGTCGGCCTATTGTGAACGGACCATTGAAAACCGTCTGCTGGACTCCTTACGAGGCAAATAAGATTAATGACTACTGATTCAAAAAAGCTCTACATCAAAACCTATGGCTGCCAGATGAATGTCTATGATACGGAACGTATGGTGGATGTGATGGTTCATGAAGGCTATACGGTCACCGAGACCCCCGATGACGCGGACCTGATCGTGCTTAATACCTGCCATATCCGGGAAAAGGCCGCCGAAAAGGTCTATTCCGATATTGGCCGTCTGCGGGTGATGAAGCAGAAACAAGTGAAAAATGGCGGCAAGGAGACCCTGCTGGCGGTTGGCGGCTGTGTCGCCCAGGCCGAGGGTTCGGAAATTCAGCGGCGGATGCCGGTTGTCGATATGGTTTTCGGCCCGCAAACCTATCACCGGCTGCCGGAAATGACCAAGGCCGCAGACAAGGCCAAACAGGCCGGCGAGCGGCCCCGGATTGTCGATACTGATCTTTCGGTCAGCGAAAAATTCGACAGCCTGTCCCAGAAGCCGATCACCCCGAAAAAGACCGCCTTCCTGACCATTCAGGAAGGCTGCGATAAATTCTGCACCTATTGTGTGGTGCCCTATACCCGGGGCGGTGAATTCTCGCGCCGGTTTGAGGATGTCATGCAGGACGCGGTCAAGCTGAATGATGCGGGTGTGCTCGAAGTGACCCTGCTCGGCCAGAATGTCAATGCCTATCACGGCATGTCGGCTTTGGGCGAAGAATGGTCTCTGGCCCGGCTGATCCGTCATCTGGCGGACACCACTGATTTCAAACGCATCAGATATACCACTTCTCATCCCGGCGATATGACCGATGAGCTGATCGCCATCCATGGTGAGGTCGAGCAATGCATGCCCTACCTGCATCTGCCGGTCCAGTCCGGGTCTGATAAAATTGTCAAGGCCATGAACCGTCACCATACCATTGCCACTTATATGAAAACCATTGAGGATATTCGGAAAGTGCGGCCTGATATCGCCCTGTCCGGTGACTTCATTGTCGGCTTCCCGGGCGAAACCGATGCCGACTTCCAGAAAACCATGGATGTGGTGCGCCAGGTTAATTATGCCCAGGCCTATTCCTTCATGTATAGCGCACGTCCCGGTACCCCGGCCGCCGCTCAGGACGATCAGGTGGAAAGCCACGTCAAGTCGGAACGGCTGGCCGAATTGCAGGCCGAGCTGAACCGGCAGCAACGGGCCTTCAATGATGCCAGTGTCGGTAAAATCATGCCGGTTCTGCTCGACCGGACGGGTAAAGAAGCCTCTCACCTGGTGGGCCGTAGCCCCTATATGCAGGCGGTCTATGTGGATGTGGGCACGGAAGAGGCTGCCGCCCAGCATTTTGGTAAGCTGGTCGACATGAAAATTATCAGTGCCGGTCCGCGCAGTCTGAAAGGTGAGTTTGTCAATTAGATGAAGACCATTACGCTCGAATTTGAAGATAACAGCCAGCTGCCAACGCTTTATGGGGAACATAATTCACATCTGGCCCGTATTGAGCAGAAAACCGGGGCCAGCTTCACGGTAAAGGGTAATATTCTGGTTATTAAAGGGGCTAAGGATATCTGTGCCCGGGCCCGGCAGATTATCATTCACCTGCATGACAAGATGACAGCCGGGGAAGAGGTTGCTATGGACGAAGTTGACGGGGCCATCCGGATGGCTGATTTTTTTGATGCCCCCAAGGATAAGCAAAGCATCGACCGGCTGGATTTTGCCGCCAAGGAAAATAGTATCCGGACCCGGAACGCTCTTATTTCACCACGGTCGGTCAATCAGGCACTCTATGTCAAAGCCCTGCGCGAAACCAATATGACCTTTGGTTTGGGGCCGGCAGGAACGGGCAAGACGTTCCTGGCGGTGGCCATGGCGGTGTCTCATCTTCTGGAAGGCAAGGTTGAGCGGATCATCCTGACCCGTCCGGCGGTGGAAGCAGGGGAAAAACTGGGTTTCCTGCCCGGCGATATCCGGGAAAAAGTCGATCCTTACCTGCGGCCACTTTTTGATGCGCTGGGTCAGATGATTTCCATCGAGCAGACCGAGCGACGGCTGGAAAACGGCGATATTGAAGTGGCCCCGCTGGCCTTCATGCGGGGTCGTACCCTGTCCAATGCCTTTGTCATTCTGGATGAGGCGCAGAATACCTCGCCGATGCAGATGAAAATGTTCCTGACCCGTTTCGGCGAGAATTGCCGGATGGTGGTCTGCGGCGATCCGTCCCAGGTGGACCTGCCCAACGGCACGCCTTCTGGCCTCAGTCATGCGCTGGATATTCTGGATGGCATTGATGATATTTCTTTCATCCGCTTCACGGCTGATGATGTGGTGCGTCATCCCCTGGTCGGCAAGATCGTCCGCGCCTATGACGAGGCGGAAAAATGACACCGGATAATATTGATCTGGATATTGCGGTCGAGGCCCCGGTCTGGCAGGATCACTTTCCGGACTATGAGGCCCGCATAGAGGCCTGTCTGGGGTTGATTATAGCCCATGTACCCGAGGCCCAGACCTTTGAGAAACTGCCTCATCTGGAAGTGAGTATCCTGCTGTGTGATGACAGCCATATTCAGCAATTGAACCGGGACTACCGGGAAAAGGACAAGGCGACCAATGTGCTGTCCTTTCCCTCCCTATCGGATGAGGAGATTGAGCTTTATCTGACAGGCGCTGGACAGGTTCCTGATTTCCCCCTGGTGCTGGGCGACATCATTTTTGCTTATGGGACCATCAAGGGCGAGGCTCTGGACCAAGGTAAAAGCTTTGCTGATCATTTTAGCCATTTATGCCTGCACGGGATGCTGCATCTGCTGGGCTATGATCATATTGAAGAGGGGCCGGCCAGTGAGATGGAAGCCCTGGAAACCCTGCTGTTGTCAAAACTATCTATTGACGACCCTTATTAATATTGAATATGGTCAGAAGGTCATGAATACAGAACAGAAATCCACCGAAGGTGCCGAATATTCAGATCCTCCGTCAAAGGCAAGGGGCCGCCTTTTGCCTTGGTTCAAAGGTTTGTTTTCCTCTCAGAATACGCTAAAAGAAAGCTTGGACGAGGTTATCGATGAACTGGTGGATGAAGAATCCCCCTTTGGTGAGGAGGAGCGCTCCATCATTAAAAACACCCTGTCCTTTCGGGACAAGCGTGTTGATGACATCATGGTGCCCCGAACCGATATTGTTGCGGTTGAGGCCTCGTCAACATTTGAGGAAGTGATGGCGGTATTTGTTGAGGGCACCACATCGCGGCTGCCGGTGTACCGGGAAACCCTGGATGAGGTGATTGCCATGGTCCATATCAAGGATGCCTTCCGGGAACTTGCCGCGCCAGAAGATGGGGCAAAAGAAAAAACCCTGAGCTCCATCCAGAGGCCCCTGTTGTTTGTCCCACCCTCCATGAAACTGTTTGATCTGCTGACCAAGATGCAGGCAACCCATATTCATATGGCGCTGGTGGTGGATGAATATGGCGGCACCGATGGGCTCTTGACCATTGAGGACCTGGTGGAACAAATTGTCGGTGATATTGAAGACGAGCATGACGAGGCTGAAGAGGAACTCCTGCGGGAATTACCCGGGGGTGATCTGATGGCCGATGCCCGCCTGCTGATTGACGAGCTGGAGGACCTGCTCGGGCTCGATCTGTTGCCCGATGATCAGGATGAGGATGTGGATACCCTGGGCGGCTTATTGTTCACTATTGCCGGTTATATTCCGGAGGTGGGGGAAACCATTAAAGACAAGAATGGCCTGCAGTATGAAATCATGGAAGGCGATGCCCGCAGCATTAAAACGGTTCTGATCCGGCGCAGAAGCAACCAGATGTCAAAGCAGGATATTAACCAGAGTGTAACCTCATAAAAATGATCCAGGGGAAAACCACAGATATCATTCTTGGTTGGTTGGCGCGGCGGACAGGCCTGCAGAATATGGGGCTGTTGTTGCTGGCCGGGGTCCTGACCGCTTTTTCTTTTGCCCCTTTCTATCTGTTTCCAGTGCTGGCTCTCTGCTATCCTCTGCTGTTGCTGGTTTTGTTCAGAAGCAGGAATTTCCTGGAGGCGATTTCTTTTGGTTGGTGGTTTGGCTTTGGCCAGTTCTTTACCGGCCTGATCTGGCTGGCCACCGCCTTTGACGTGGATGATCGTTATTCGGGCTGGACCGGCTATCTGGCTGTGGCTGGCTTAAGTGTGCTGCTGGCCCTGTTTTCAGGGGTGGTGACCGGGATCCTGTGGAAGATGTATCGGGGGAAAGACCCTCGGAATCACAGCCTATCGATTGTCTTGTCCTTTGTGATTTTATGGTCTTTGGGGGAATGGGCCCGGGGTAATTTATTCACGGGATTTCCGTGGAATTTGGCCGGTTATACTTGGGGTTTTTCCGATGTCATGCTACAGACTACGGCGATCTGGGGCATATACGGCCTTGGACTATTGACCCTGCTTTTGGCCCTTGTCCCCTATATTTTACTTCAGACGGCCCAACGAAACACTGCTTTTGGCGTCATAGCATCCGCCGTACTTGTTCTTGGCGGGATGATGGCCTATGGCCTGGTTCAGCTGTCGGAGCCGACAGAGTTCCGCGATGATGTGAAGCTTAAAGTCGTTCAGGCCAATATCAATCAGAAGGATAAATGGGACCCGAAAAAAAAGGCCGATAATTTTATCAAACATCTCAGGATGAGTAAGAGCCGGCCTCAGGAGGGCATCACCCATGTGATCTGGCCGGAAACGGCGGTGATTTATTTTCTTGATACAGAGCCGTCACGGCGGTTTCTGATTGCAGATGTGCTGGGGAAAAATACCCAGTTGATGACGGGCTTCCCTCGGGTAAAAAGACAGCCGGAATTTCAGGCGTGGAATTCCTTCGTGATGATCGACGGCCAGGGGGCGGTCAGGAATATCTATGACAAATACCATCTGGTCCCCTTTGGTGAATATACCCCGGATATCTTGAGCAACTCTCTGTCCTTTCTTGGCCTGGGTATGATGGTGGAGGGCTTCTCCTACAGCCGGGGCGACAGAATAAAAACCCTTCATCAGGACGGTATGCCCCCGGTTGGCATCCTGATTTGCTATGAAATTATCTTTTCCGGTCAGGTGGTGGACCAAAAAGATCGCCCGGAGTGGCTTTTAAATATCACAAATGATGCCTGGTACGGAACTTTTAGCGGGCCCTACCAACATTTAATCCAGACCCGGGTCCGGGCAATTGAGGAAGGCCTGCCCATTGTTCGCTCAGCCGGGACGGGTGTCTCTGCGGTCATTGACGCCTTTGGAAGGGTGGTGAAAAGTCTAAGTCTAAATAAACAGGGGGTCATTGTGTCCCCATTACCTGTTATGAGGGATGGCGCGACCATATATTCTAAAAATAGTAGTTGGATATTTTTTGGTCTTATGTTATTATTAGCAGGATTTAATATTCTGTTCCAGAGACATTGAATGTTTGCACGCAAGATAAAGCTTGACCTTTTCGGCTTTCGTCTCTACGTGTAGAAAGTAATTTCTGGGGTCCGTTGTTTTAGTTAGTAAAGAGTAATAAAGAGTTGGGATTAATGATGATTAAATCAAAACCAGAACCTGTTGACGTTCACGTTGGCTCACGGGTTCGTTTGCGTAGAACCCTGTTGGGGATGAGTCAAGACAAGTTGGGGAAAGCCCTGAGTTTAACCTTCCAGCAGATTCAGAAATATGAGCGCGGGGCAAACCGCATTGGTTCTAGCCGCTTGTATCAACTTTCTCAAATTCTTGATGTGCCTGTATCATTCTTCTTTGATGATATGCCGCCAGAAGTAACCGGCAAAGCCTCCGGCATGGCCGAGGGTAGCAAACAGTCCTTTGAAGTTGGGAAACTGTCCCGGCGGGAAACATTGGAGCTTGTCAGAGCTTATTATAAGATTAATGACCCTGTGGTCCGGAAGAAATTGTTTGAAATGGTGAAAGCCCTGGGAAAATCTTCCCTGAACAATGAGATCGAAGAAGAATAAATAAAATCCGCGCCTGTCACAGGCGTGGTACATTATTCTTATGAATTAAAAAGGTATGCATGTTTCTTGATATGCATGCCTTTTTTATAGGTTGTAAATCTTTTTGGATGCCGTAGTTTAAGGGGCTGTCCGGTCCTGCATATGAAATATATTTTGAGGTCTCTGTATGGGGTTATATACTTTAACCAAGTCGCTGCTGTTTAGCCTGTCGCCTGAAAGGGCACATGGCCTGGCCATTTTTGGGTTGAAATATGGCCTTGTTCTGGCGGACCACCATCAGGATGACGCGGTCTTGGCCATAAGACTATGGGATATGGATTTTGCCAACCCTGTGGGCCTTGCCGCCGGGTTTGACAAGAATGCCGAGGTCGCCTGTGCCATGTTGGCTCAGGGGTTCGGTTTTGTGGAAACCGGAACCGTAACCCCAAAGCCCCAGGCCGGTAACCCAAAACCGCGACTTTTTCGCCTGACCGAAGATCAGGCGGTTATCAACCGCATGGGATTTAATAATCTGGGATTAAAGGTCTATGCTAATAACCTGAAACGTCGGGCGGGACTTGGAAAATGCGGCATTGTCGGAGCTAATATCGGCGCCAATAAGGACAGCGAAGATCCGGCATCGGATTATGTCACCTGTCTGACGCAGTTGCTGGGCAAGGCCAATTACTTCACCATCAATATTTCTTCGCCCAACACCCCGGGCCTGCGGAAATTGCAGGGCAAGCAAGCTCTCGACGATTTGCTGAGCCGTCTGGTAGCGGTTCGGGAAGCGGCCACTGATCTTGAGGTCACGCCGCCGCTATTGGTGAAAATCGCCCCTGATCTTGACGGGGAGGAGCGCCGGGATATTGCCGAAATCGTGCTCAAACATGGCATGGATGGCCTGATCGTCAGCAACACAACCATTGGTCTGAGGGATCAGTTGACCTCAGAGTTTTCCGGTGAGACTGGTGGTTTGAGTGGGGCGCCGCTTTTTGACAAGTCAACGGAACTGCTGTCTGATATGTACCGGCTGACCGAGGGTAAAATCCCCTTGATTGGGGTTGGTGGCATCAGCAGTGGCGCGGAAGCCTATCGTAAGATCAGGGCGGGCGCCTCTCTGGTGCAGCTGTATAGCGCGTTAGTGTTTCATGGGCCCGGACTGGTGCGGCAGGTTAAGCTGGACTTGGCAGCGGCTCTTAAGGCGGATGGCTTTACGTCGCTTCAGGACGCTGTCGGGGCCGATCATCGCTAGGATATATCCGGCCCCTCCTGTCTTTTGTCTCGTCTCTTATTACGCGTTCATTTTGGATTGCAGGTAATTCTGCTCACCAACCTTGTCGATCAGGGATAAGTTGGTTTCCAGCCAGTCCACATGCTCTTCTTCTTCGGCGAGTATTTCGCGCATCAGATCCCGGGAGGCATAATCCCGGCATTCTTCGCAGTGAGCGATGCCGTCGCGCAGGTCTTTCAGGGCATCCAGCTCAAGGGCGAGGTCGCCTTCGAAGATTTCCCGGACATTTTCGCCGATCCGCAAGGCACCCAAATCCTGCAAATTGGGCAGGCCTTCGAGAAATAACACCCGTTTGATGACCTCATCGGCATGTTTCATTTCATCGATGGACTCATCATACTCATGCTTTTCCAGGCTTTCCAGTCCCCAGTCGCCAAGGATGCGACTGTGCAGGAAATACTGATTGATGGCGGTTAGTTCGTTTTTGAGGATTGTATTGAGGTGTTTGATGACTTGTTTGTCGCCCTTCATGGGTCATGCTCCTGTATATGTGTGTGCTACATTTTAGGCGCAGTTGTCAGGATAGTCAAAAGGCCATTCGGTCAAAAAGGGGGGGAAGGCTAAAAATATAAGATTTTTCTTATAATGCCTGGGTATTACCCTTGGGCTAGCCGATGTTCGTCATCGCAGATATTTCTCGCATGGCACAGGCATTTACCGCATTGTGGGGTGGCATCCAGGCTTTCGTATATCTTTAATATGGAGACTCGGCCCCCCGCATTTTGGGCAGCCTGACGGACGGAGCTTTCATTTAAGGCGTTACAGACACAAACAATCATCAGTTATTCTCTCCATTTTAAGATACCCTAACTTTACATAAGATAAGAATGATTGTCAATAGCAATAATAATGATTCGCATTATTGATTATATCAGTAAAGGGGATTTGATTTTCCTGAAGAGTTAAATATACTGCGGATCAAAGAATATCAGGGCTATTTGAGCCCCTTTACCCATTCCAAAAAGGAACCCTTATGACCGTCACTATTTTTCACAATCCTAAATGTAGCAAGTCGCGCCAGACCCTGGCCCTGCTAACGGAACAGGGCATTACGCCGACCATCGTTGAGTATCTGAAGGATGTGCCGACCGTCGCAACCCTGACCGGCATCTTGGATCTTTTGGGCCTGGAGCCCCGGCAGTTGATGCGGCAGAAAGAAAAAGAATATGGCGAGAATGACCTAGCGTCGGAAGGCTTGAACCGGGAACAGTTGATCCAGGCCATGGTCGACTTCCCCCGCCTGATCGAACGGCCCATCGTGCTGGCCAATGGCAAGGCGGCGATCGGTCGACCGCCTGAGGATGTTCTTAAAATCCTTTAATCCCCTAACCATCGATAAGGGGATAGCCAAACCTTTTGGGGCTCTGGGGGAGAAAAAAGTTTAACCCATGGTGTCGGCCGGGAAACCTGTCTATTGTAGCGCCGGACTCCAGAAAAATAATTGAATATTGCCAAGAGGAATACTATGTCGCCGCTTTCTGCCCGCGTCCTGTTAAAAGATGTTTTTGGATTTGATGATTTTCGGGGGAAACAGTCAGAAATCATAGATGAATTTACCGCCGGCGGGAATATCCTGACGGTGATGCCGACCGGTGCCGGAAAGTCGTTATGTTTTCAGCTGCCGGCGGTCATGGGCGAGGGCCTGACCATTGTGATATCGCCGTTGATCGCCCTGATGCAGAATCAGGTCGAGGCCTTGAAATTACTTGGCGTTGAGGCGGCCTCGATAAATTCCAGCAACAGCCAGGATGAGAACCGGGATATCTGGCGGAAAATGCAGAATGGCAGCCTGAAGCTGCTCTATCTGTCGCCAGAAAAACTGATGACTGAGCGTATGCTCGACGTTGTTCAGGGGCTGAATATCACCTATTTTGCCATTGATGAGGCCCATTGTATTTCCCAGTGGGGGGCCGCCTTTCGCCCGGAATATGAGGGCCTGTGCCGGCTCCATAAACTCTTCCCCAAGGTGCCGATCATCGCCCTGACCGCGACGGCGGACCAGGCGACCCGGGATCAGATCTGCGAAAAGATTTTCTCCAATAATGTCACCACCTACCTGACTGGCTTTGACCGGCCCAATATCAGTCTGAATGTGGAAATCAAGAACGGCTGGAAACAACAGCTGTTGCGCTTTTTGAAAGATCGCCATGGGGAAAATGGTATCGTCTATTGCCTGTCGCGCAAGAAAACTGAAGAGGCGGCCAAGGCCCTGGTGGAGAAGGGCTATAATGCCCTGGCTTATCATGCGGGTATGGCGGCTCACATCCGGTCAGAGAATCTGAACCGCTTCATGGCCGAGCCTGACCTGATCATGGTCGCGACCATCGCCTTTGGCATGGGCATCGACAAGTCTGATATCCGCTTTGTCTTTCACACTGATATGCCGTCATCGCCTGAGGCCTATTACCAGGAAATTGGCCGGGCCGGGCGTGACGGTCAGCCGGCGGTGGCTCATATGCTCTATGGTATGGATGATATCCGCATGCGACGGATGTTCATTGATAATGAAGCCGCCGATGAAGCCCACAAGCGCCGGGGCCATCATCGGCTCAATGCGCTGCTGGCCTTTTGTGAAGCACCGGAATGCCGCCGGGTTTCCCTGCTGAATTATTTTGGCGATGAGGTGGAATTTGAGAAATGTGGCAATTGTGACCTATGTGATAATCCGCGCGAAACTCTGGAAGCAACCGAAACCGGACAGAAATTTATCTCGGCGCTGTATCGGACGGACCAGTATTTTGGCATGGGCCATATCGTCGATATCCTGACCGGCAAGGATACCGACCGGGTGCTGAAGCTCGGCCATGATAACCTACCGACCTTTGGGGTGGGCAAGGACCTGGGCATCAATGAATGGAAATCGGTGGCCCGGCAAATGATGGCCCGGGGGTTCATTGTGACCGATATGGAGTTTGGCTCGCTGAAAATTACCGACCGGGGGTTCAAGCTGCTTAAAGGCCAGGAGAGTTTCCGCTACCGGCCGGATGTGGTCCTGAAGAAGGCGGCCACCAGCCGGACCCAGAAAACTCAGAAAATTCTCTCGGAGCTGCCCGAAGACGCCCAGGACCTGTTTCAGGCCCTGAAAAGTTTCCGCATGGAGATTGCCGCCGAACGCTCGGTGCCGGCCTATGTTATTTTCTCTGATAAGAGCCTGGTGGATATGGCGATCACGCGGCCCGAGACTCTGGAACAGTTCGGTGATATTTATGGTGTCGGAGTCGGCAAGAAAAAGAAATTCGGCTCTAGGTTTGTCGATTTCATTAATCAGGAAATAACGTCCTGAGCCTAAGGGAGTAACAAGGTTCTCATGTCGAAAAGGTCACCGCTGTTTATCGCCGCCGGCTATATGCTGGCCTATAGCATCACCTATGCCGGGGTTTGGGCCTGTATCCGTCAGTTGTCCGGGGATATTCACCCGTTGGTGCTGGTGTTTTTCCGGACTCTGTTCGGCATGATTTTAATAATGCCGGTCTTGTTTAAAACCCGGCTGCCGGCGCTCAGTACCGGTCGGTATCCCCTGTATATCCTGCGGGGGGTCTTTAACATTACCTCGGTCATGGGGGCCTTTGTTGCGGTGAGTTTGATTCCGCTGGCTGACGCGGTGGCCTTCAGTTATATCGCGCCGATCTTTGCCACGATACTCGCAGTGTTCATTTTGAAGGAGAAAATTGGCCGACACCGGGTCATTGCCATCCTGATCGCCTTTGTCGGCGTGATGGTTTTGGTGCGGCCCGGTTTCCAGACCCTGAATTCTGGCATTATTGCCGCCCTGATCGCCGCCGCCTGTTTTGCTGCCACCCTGATTTGTGTCAAGCTGCTGACCCGTCATGACAGCGCGTCTATCGTTAGCCTCATGGCCTTCATCATTGGCCTGCCGATCAGCCTGTTGGGGGCGCTGTATTTCTGGCAATGGCCAACGGGGGAGCAATGGGGTTATATTGTCCTGATGGGAGGGTTTGCCGCGACAGCCCATATTTGCCTGGCCAAGGCCCTGGCCAAAGCGGACCTGAGCGCGGTGATGCCGATCGATTTTACCCGCATTATATTTGCCGCGATGATCGGCATTACCCTTTTTGGCGATCCTCTTAGCGGTCTGACCTTCCTCGGTGGCGGGATCATTCTGGCCAGTGCGGTCTATGCCGCCCATAGAGAGCGAAAATTGGCCCAGGCGAAAACACTGATTGATGACTGAACTTAAAGAAAATAATCTTCTGGGGATTGGTTTTGTCCTGCTGGCCTGTGCGACAATGACTGTATCGGCATTGCTCATTCGCAGCCTGGGCAAGGAATTGAACAGCTTTGAAGCTGTGTTCATCCGCTGTGGATTTTCCCTGTTCTATATCTTGCTGCTCAACGCGCGGTCGGGGGCAAAATTATACCATTCACCCCGTCCGGTCCTGATGGGCTTCAGGTCATTGTTTCTGGCGGTGATTATGCTGGGGAATTTTTACGCTATCGTGCACTTGCCCCTGGTTCAGGTTACCGCCGTCCAATTCACCAAGCCGTTGTTTCTGGTTCTGCTGGCGGCCCTGTTTCTGGGAGAGAGAATTCGTCTGCCCCGGACCATGGCCACCCTCTGTGGTTTTATCGGCATGTTGATTGTGCTCAGGCCCGATGGCAGCATTCAGCCGGCACAGGTGGCGGTGCTCAGCGCCGCCCTGAGCATGGCCGTGGTGGCGGTGATGACGAAAAAAATGGTCAAGGATCATTCCACCAGTACCATGCTGTTCTATGGCAATCTGTTGGTGGTTTTGATCTGCCTTGGCCCGACCCTGTATTATTGGCAGACGCCGAACCTGTATCAACTGGCCCTGATTGCCGGATTGGGCCTGAGCGCCTATGGCAGCCAGGTGCTGATGGTTCAGGCTTACCGCTATGGGGAGGTAACTGTTGTCACCCCGTTTGAGTATGTCCGGCTGATCTTTGTCGCCCTGGCCGCCTTTATCATTTTTGCCGAGGTGCCGGATAGCGGGACCATTGTTGGGGCCCTGTTTATTTGTGGATCGACCCTGTTTATCGCCCTCCGCCAGGCCCGGAAAAAGGCCCGGAAAAAACGCCAAAGTGCTCAATCAGTTTTAAAAAATGAAGTTTAATCTCGACAGCTGTCTTCTGTTGCGCCAATATGTTACCAAGCAGTAACATTAAATCAAAAACAGAGTGAGTAAGAACATGGAAATTAAAGGTTTAACAGCCATTGTGACCGGCGGCGCATCGGGGCTGGGTGAAGCAACAGCCCGGCGGCTGGCGAAGGCCGGAGCCCGAGTGACAATTTTTGACATGAACGCAGACCGCGGGACCCAGGTGGCCTCAGATATTGGTGGACATTTTGAAAAGGTTGACGTTGTCGATGCCGGTAATGTGGAGGCGGCTCTGGAGGCCAGCGCCGCCCTGTACGGCGAGGCCAGAATCCTGATAAATTGTGCCGGTATTGCCATTGGTGAGAAGACCGTTGGCCGGGATAATGTGCCCCACGATCTGGATCGGTTCAAGAAGGTTATTGAAATTAATCTGATCGGCAGTTTCAATGTTATTCGTCTGACCACGGCGCGCATGGCGGCCCTTGACCCGCTGGACAGCAAAGAGCGTGGCGTGGTGATTAATACGGCCTCTGTGGCGGCCATGGATGGTCAGGTCGGACAGGTGGCTTATTCAGCGTCCAAGGGCGGCATCGTCGGCATGACCCTGCCCATTGCCCGTGATCTGGCGGCCTTGGGTATCCGGGTATGCACGATCGCCCCGGGCCTGTTCCTGACGCCAATGATGGAAGGCCTGCCCGAAGACGTTCAGGAGTCCCTGGGCGGCGCTGTACCCTTCCCCAGTCGTCTGGGTAAGCCGGATGAATATGCTCATCTGGTACAGCATATTTGTGAGAATGTCATGCTCAACGGTGAGGTTATTCGCCTGGACGGTGCCATTCGTCTGGCTCCCCGGTAGAAATAATATCAAGTCATTAAAAAAGGAGCCTTTGACGGGCTCCTTTTTCGTTTCTGGCTAATCCTCGGTAAGATTAGTTGAGGACGATAATGTCTCGATTAAGCTTGCGGATGATTTCTTCACTTTTATTGCCGCGCATGGCTGCCATGATGCCCCGGCGGGACAGGGTGCCGATTATGACCACATCCGCATCAATTTCGTCGGCGACTTCAGAAATAATATCGGTGGGGTTGCCCAGCACCACATGCATATTCTGTTGCTCGACATTGGTATCCCGCAGCAATTTGGCCCGATCCGGGAATTGCATGGAATCTTCATAGGCATTGACAACATGTTTTTCTGCCCCGTAAACGACCGACATGACTTGGGTTAGTTTGAGAATTTTTTGGTTCAGATCAGCATAACGGGGGTTATCGGTCTGCATATTCACGGCGGCCAGAATAGTCTTGCGCTGCAATTCAGTCGCAGGGTGGACGATCAGGACCGGGCACTCAGAAACCCGCAGCAAGGACCATTTGGCCGCTGACAGTTCATTGCGGTTCTTTTCAGTGGTATAATCGGACATAATGATCAGGCCGATGTTATGGCGTTTCACCGATCCAATGACGGAAAGGTGCCAGTCAGGGGTCCAGAAGACTTCTGCAGTATAGTCAACATTGGCTTTTTCCAGGGGCTTGACCAGATCTGCAAACCATTTGTTGTCACAATGAAAATCGAAGCCGTTCTGGCTTTTCCGTAACTCGTCCATTTCAAAAGAGATGAATAAATGAATTTTCACCCCGCCGTCGAGAATTTCATTCATTTTCAGGGCCCGTTTCAGGGCATATTGTTCTTTCTTGGCGGGGTCAATTACGACAAGGACATCACTAAAAGTTTTTAACTCTTCAGACATAGTTTGCTACACTTTCTATATTTGCTGCATGTTGTGGCATTTCCGATTCAGAATATATCATAAAGGTTAATGGACTTATTCAGAAACGTCGAACTATTATTTAACTGAAACATATATCAGAACCATCTCAAAACATTGACCTAGGATAAGCATAGATATTAAATAAGTTTATTAATGAAATTTGCTAACTTCACGTCATTGGCTGTCACGCCGGCCGCACTGTGGGTGGTCAGGGTGATTTCAACAAGATTATAGACATTGGACCATTCCGGGTGATGGTTCATTTTTTCGGCTTTGAGAGCAATGGATGTCATGAAGGAAAAGGCCGCGTTAAAATCAGCGAACTTAAAAGAATTTTTAAGGGCGTTTCTATTGTCGCAACGTGACCAGCCGGGTAGTGAGCGTAAGGCTTGGTCAATTTCCTGGTCGGTTAGCTTAGTCATTTATCAACTTTAATCCTGTTTGATCAGGCCTGCAATATATTCCGGAACAATTTTGGTTGCTTTACCATAATGGCCGACAGAGAATAACCTGTCTCCATCTGAGGGTTCCAGATTAAGTTCTACCGTTTCCGCGCCATAGCCATGGGCGGTCTGAACAAATCCCGCCGCCGGATAAACGCTGCCAGAGGTGCCAATGGAAATGAACAGGTCACACGCCTCAAGGCATATGGTGATGTCGTCCATATGAAAGGGCATTTCCCCAAACCAGACAATATGGGGTCTGAGTGCCCCCGCCTGGCCACAGGACGGGCAGATATTTGCCCGGGAAAGGTCATCCTGCCATGTGCATACACCGTGACACGTCAGGCACCGGGCCTTGTTCAGCTCGCCATGCATATGCATCAGATTTTTACTGCCGGCTTTCTCATGCAGGGGGTCTACATTCTGGGTGATGAGAGTAACCTTACCGGGGTGGCTCTGTTCTAACTGGGCAAGGGCAAAGTGGGCGGCGTTGGGGCTGACTTTTTTCACACCTTCCCGCCGGGCATTATAGAATTCGTGGACCAGGTCAGGATTGCGGGCAAAGGCCTCTGGTGTCGCTAACTCCATCAGGTCGTATTTGGCCCAGATGCCGCCTTTATCCCGAAAAGTATCAAGGCCGGATTCTGCAGAGATGCCCGCGCCCGTTAAAATCACGATATTTTCATAATAGGTCATAGCTCATCGCCTAGATTGTGGGAGGGAATGGGCATTGTCTCAGGCTCTGTCCCTAATCGATAAATTGTTCGTTGAGGATTCTTTCTTCCAGGGTGTGGTGGCTGTCAAACAGGAGGTTTATTTTTATGGATCTGTCCTGTTCGATGCTGACCCGGGTCACATGGCGCACTTCCCGGGTATCGGCGACGGCGCTCACCGGGCGTTTGCCGGGGTCTATTATTTCAAATGTGACTTTTGAATTATGGGGCAAAAGAGCACCCTTCCACCGTCTTGGCCGAAAGGCGCTGATCGGGGTCATAGCCAGAATTTCCGCGCTCATGGGAATGATCGGGCCATGGGCCGACAGATTATAGGCGGTGCTGCCAGCGGGGGTGGATATGAGAATGCCATCACAGACCAGCTCTTCCATCCTGATCTTGCCGTCCACTAAAATTCTAATTTTAGCCGTTTGCCGGGTTTGCCGGAGCAGGGATACTTCATTGATGGCTAGGGCTTCACTCCGGTCCCCGTTTTCGGTCTCTACCGTCATGCGCAGGGGGTGGAGGGTGATCGGGGTTGATATTTTTATGCGCTCAATCAGGGCATCTTCCTGGAAATCATTGAGCAGGAAACCGACGGTGCCCCGGTTCATACCGAAAATTGACGCCCGGTGAGGCATGATGTCATGGATCAGGTGAAGAATGAAGCCATCGCCGCCCAGGGCGACAATAACATCGGCGTCTTCAAGGGGGGCGAAATCATAAAGGGCCTTCAGGCGGGTTGCTGCCTCCTGGGCCATCTCCGTTTCAGAAGCGGCCAGGGCAATCTTTTTATGGTTTACTGTCAGGGTCATATTAGGGCTATCATGAACTCAGATAAAGATAAAATATCATGACCTAGACTATAGAGGTCCCGGTGGCTTCCGCAACCCATTTTTGAATTGTCATAAGGGCCTTGGGCTTGTCGAGGGCCTTGAAATGTTTAAAAGCGCTGGCAACGTCATCATCAGAAAGATTGGTATCAATATTCTGTGCGGCCCGGGTCAGTTGGTAGATTGTCAGGAATACGCTTCTGTCAATACCTGCGGCACAGCAGGCAACCGCCAAAGAATCTGCACCCCTGTCATAGAGAAAGGACCGCATTATTGGGCGTGGCACTCGGATGATTTTGGCAAAGGCGATCTCAAACAGGGAGGACTGGCCCTGATTGAGGCATTTCATTAGGAAGGCAGGTTTTAACATGCCGGCCTTGTGAAGTTTATTAATTAAAAGAATTTCTGACTGTTCCTGTGATATCTGGCTGGTTTCTTCCCTATGAGCCTCTGTAACAGCGGATTGCAGGAGGCCCTCAATTTCATCTTCACTGATGCACAGGTTGGTCAGGATGGTTTGTTTCAGGCTGAGGGACACCCACTGGTGCATTTTGGCGGCCAGATGCCGGGGCAGGTCTGGTCGCTCAATCAGGGGGGGCTGAATGGGCAGGTTGTGTTTTGATTTTTCGACCAAAATAGATAGGGAATCATCGTTAATTTTAGCCGTCTTGTTGGACAGCAGCATGACCAGGGTTTTGGTGTTTCCAATGGCGATCAGTTCCCGACAAATTTCTGAAGAGAGGCGGTTCCGGCTGGCAATGCCAAGTTGATGCTGGACGGTTTTATGGCGAATGATTCTGATCAGATCTTCATCGGAGAGCAGTGTGCTCAGGGCGAGGACGGGCGAGGAAACTTCAATCTGGTCATTGGCCAGAAGGATAATCAAATCAACCGGGGCATCGGGTTTTTCGGCAAGACGAAGGGCCAGTTTTTTCCGGACACTTGTTTCAACATCGGTGAGAAGTTTTGCCAGAATATCTGACATTAATGATAATTCATTGGGGGTGAGTTCTGAATGGCGGCGTTCCAGAAAATCGGTGATTTTATTAAAAAGCGCGGGCCGTCCATTGGCTTTCTTGGCGTAAGCATGGTCCAGGAGGCTGGAGACTTCTTCGTCAATGGGTATGTTTTTCGGTGCCATAATATCCTGTAATAAATACCGTCAGTAATATTTACCTCTTACGTAAACTATACTGTCAATTATCGGTTTGCAACAATAATCATTAACATTTCAGCAGGGCATGAACCCTGGATGGTTAATTTGTAAAGCTCTAGTACTAAAGGAAAAAGACAGATAGCCATATCAGCCATACGAGATATTAATTTCCACTCGTATATTATTAGTATATACTTATATACATATAGTCAATATCTAGTTATGGGATCAGGAAATTTATTTACATTTAACAAGTGTATTAAGAGCTTCTGGGTTTTTCCATAGGATCAGGCGAGCTTGGCTCCTCTGAGACCATCGAGGTATTTCTCCAGGTCCTGCGGGCGGCGGAACCATTTACGGCATTCTTTTTCAGCATTTTCGGGGAATGTGGGATAGAGGCGCAGCACATTGGCACGGGAAGTCATGGCATCCTGGTTTTTCCCAAGCTTGGCATAGAGAATCGCCTGCAATGCGTGGGGCCAGAACCAGTCGGGTGTTTCAATGAACCGCACCTGTTCAATGGCCCGAGCATAGTCGCCGCGAATATAATGGTCATGGCACAAGGCAAAGCGGCACCAGCCGGGATGTTGGGGATTGAGCGCCATGGCCTTGCGGACCAGGGATAGGCCCTCATCCAGTTTTCCCAGCAGGCAGAGGTAGACGCCACTGTCGGCCAGGATCGCAGGACTGTTGGGGGCGATGCTCAGGCCCATACGGATATTATCTTCAAATTTCTCAATATCCCCCTTATGGAAATTGATGATGGTCATGGCATACCAGGCGATGGAATATTTGGCACTGAGTCCGATAGACTTTTCAGCATAAGTCCGGGCCTGTTCCAGCGGGTCATGGTCCCGGACATTAAAGCTGAAGCGATATTCATCGAGGGCCAGAAAGGCCAGTCCGGCCCAGGCATCAGGATAATTGGGGTCAATCTTGACGGCTTTTTCCAGGCTGTCCCGGGCTTTGAGGTGTGTCTTGGGCGACAATTCAAACAGATAGTCATGGAGCAGAAGCATGCTTTCGTAGGCTTCCATATATTCGGTGCTGCTGCGTTTCATGTCGACGGCACTGGTCCTCATGACCGCACCATAAGTATCACCGATGGTGGCGGCGACCTGGGTGGCTATTTCGTCCTGAACGTCGATCAGGTTGTCCGGGGTCAATTGACGGTCGTAGCTTGTCGACCAGACCACAGCGGCGTTTGTTGCGTTCAGCAACCGAGCCGAGACCCTGATCTGGTTGCCGGCCCGTCGGATGCTGCCTTCGAGAATATAATGGGCTTCAAGGTCGGCACTTAACTGCCGGATGTCGACCTCCTGGCCTTTATAGGGGGCCGTGGTGCGCCTAGATATGACATAGAGGGACGGGCTCAGGGACAGGTGATTGATGATCTCTTCGGTAATGCCGTCGCAGAATAGCTCCTGTGAGGCTTCGCCGCTGAGATTCTCAAAGGGGAGAACGGCAATCGCCGGGCCTGTGGGCGGGGCAGCGGCGGCGGAGAAAACCGGATCTTTTTTCTGGGCAGGGGTTGTTTGTTCGGACAGGCTGATTTTTGGGGCATAGGTGCCTTTGGGCAAGTCGATCCTGATGCGGTCATCCTGGCCCTCTTCCATGTAATAATGTTCCAGCAGCCGCCGGAGCCGACCGGCTTCGACCCGGACAATGGCATCGCTCTGGGGATCAAAGGACGGGTCCTTGTCGAAAACTTCCAGCCCCAGGCTATAGCCCTTGATCAGATGAGCCCGGTCGCCGAGATATTCTTCCACCACATAGTCCAGGAACCGTATGATACGGTTCTTGTTCCTGAAGGTGCCACTGGTCAGTATGGAGGCCAACTGTGTCCTGATGTTTTCCGGCGATAGAGTTATATCTGACGGCATTGAGTCTTTCTTACATAATAATAGGTTCTGGACCTAGTATATAAATATATAAGACCAAATTTAAAGCCCCCTTGTAAAATTTTATGGCCTACCGGACCACTTGGGAACGGCTGATGATCATGCGTTGGATGTCAGAGGTGCCTTCATAAATCTGACAGACCCGAACATCCCGGTAGATGCGTTCAAGCGGAAAGTCCTTCAAATAGCCATAACCGCCCAGAGTCTGGATCGCCGCTGAGCAGACTTCCTCAGCCACTTCAGAGGCAAAGAGTTTTGCCATGCAGGCTTCGGTCAGGCAGGGCGTGCCCCGATCCTTGAGCGAGGCGGCATTGAGCACCAGCAGGCGGGCGGCTTCCAGTTTGGTCGCCATATCGGCCAGGCGAAAGCCCACCGCTTGATGCTGGATGATGGTCTTGCCAAAGGAGGTGCGTTCATTGGCATAGCTGATGGCCAGATCAAGGGCGGCCCGGGCCATGCCGACACTTTGGGCGGCAATGCCGATCCGTCCGGTCTCCAGGTTGGACAGAGCCACCCGATAACCGTCATTCTCCTTGCCGAGCAGCATATCGTCGCTGACCGCCATATCTTCAAAAATCAGGGTGCAGGTGTCCGATGATTTCTGGCCAAGTTTTTCTTCGATGCCGGCAACGGTATAGCCGGGCAGGTCGGTAGGTACCAGAAAGGCTGAAATGCCCTTCTTGCCCAAATCCGGGTCGGTGACGGCAAAGATGATCGCCGCGCCACCAATCTTGCCAGAGGTGATGAACTGCTTGGTGCCGTTAATCACCCATCCATTTTCGGTCTTTTTGGCCCGGGTTTTCAGCATGCTGGCATCGGACCCGGCCTGGGGTTCGGTCAGGCAGAAAGCGCCGATCATTTTGCCCTGGGCCAGGGGTTTGAGGAATTTTTCCTTCTGGGCATCGGTGCCGTCCTTCAGGATCGCGGCACAGACCGGGGCATTATTGACGCTCATGATGGTGCTGACGCCGCCATCGCCGCCGGCAATTTCCATCAGGGCCAGGGCGTAGGAGATATAATCAGTTTCCGCGCCGCCCCATTGTTCGGGGATGGTCATGCCCATCAGGCCGAGGGCGCCCATCTGATGCAGGACATCCATGGGCAGGTCGCCTGTCTTGTCCCATTCCGCCGCGTGAGGCGCCAGTTCGTTGGCGGCAAAATCCCGGGCCATATCCCGGATCATTTCCTGTTCTTCGGTGAGGATCATCTTACAAAATCTCCACAGCCATGGCGGTCGCTTCGCCGCCGCCGATGCACAGGGCAGCAATGCCCCGTTTTTTGCCGTGGGTTTTCAGGGCGGAAATCAGGGTGACCAGAATGCGGGTACCTGAGGCCCCGATGGGATGGCCCATGGCACAGGCGCCGCCGTGAATATTGACCTTGTCATGGTCGAGGTCAAGGTCACGCATGGCGGCCATGGTGACCACGGCGAAGGCTTCGTTGATTTCATAGAGATCCACATCCGCATCGGTCCAGCCGGTTTTTTCATAGAGCTTTTTAATGGCGCCGATGGGGGCGGTGGAGAACCATTCCGGGGCTTGCGCGTGGGTGGTGTGACCCATGATCCGGGCAAGGACGGTCAGGCCGCGCCGCTCGGCTTCGGACTGTTTCATCAGGACCAGGGCGGCGGCCCCGTCGGATATGGAGCTGGCATTGGCCGCAGTGACCGTACCGTCCTTGGCAAAAGCCGGGCGCAGGGTCGGAATTTTATCCAGTCGTGCCTTGCCCGGTTGCTCATCGGTGTCAAAGACGGTTTCGCCCCGGCGGGATTTGACGGTGACCGGGGAAATTTCGTCCTTGAAATAGCCCTTTTCTATGGCGGCATTGGCCCGGTTGAGGGACGTGATGGCATAGTTATCCTGGGCTTCGCGGGTGAATTGATAATGCTGCGCGGTCTGTTCGGCAAAGACGCCCATCAGTTTGCCCTTGTCATAGGCATCTTCCAGGCCGTCGAGGAACATGCTGTCCTTGACCTCGCCGTGACCCAGACGGCCCCCCCCGCGCATCTTAGGCAGCAGGTAGGGGGAATTGGTCATGCTTTCCATGCCCCCGGCAATCATGATGTCAGCCGAGCCAGCCAGAATGGCATCATGAGCCATCATGGTTGACTGCATGCCCGAGCCGCACATTTTATTGATGGTGCTACAGCCCACAGACTGAGGCAGGCCAGCGCCGAGAATGGCCTGGCGCGCCGGGGCCTGGCCCTGACCCGCCGGCAGAACGCAGCCCATGAAGGCTTGGTCAATATCTTCCGCCTTAAGACCCGACCTGTCCAGAGCCCCTTTAACCGCAACGGCACCTAATTCAGACGCTGTTAACCCGGCGAAATCCCCTTGGAATCCACCCATGGGGGTGCGGGACATGCCAACAATTACAATTGGGTCTTGTTTTTCGGTTTGGGACATTTTAACTTTCTCCTAAAAATTATGTTGAGTTTAAGTTACTCATGAGTAACAATATAGGCATGATTAATTGAATTGGCAAGATGGATAAAATGAACAAAAAAGCAAATCTCTCAAAAGCTGCGCTTAATCGGCCCGTCCTTAACAGGGAAGAGAAGAGGCAGATTAAGCTGGATGCCATATTACGTCATGCGGCGGCGGCCTTCATGGACCGGGGATATTACAAGACATCGCTTGATGATATCGCCCGCCGGCATAAGGTGACCAAACCGACCCTGTATTATTATGTCAGGAATAAAGAAGATATTCTGGTCAAATGTGAAGAAGTGGCCAGCCTGCGCATCAATGGTCTTCTTGATGAGGTAGTGGCGACAGGGGGAGCAGGCTTTGTCCAACTGCAGAATTTTATTGAAGGTTATGTGGAAATTATTACCGATGATATTATCCGCTGTCATATCCGTCACCGGGGCCAGCGCGAAGACCCCATTGCCCGCGACGCCAGCCTGAAAATGCACCGGGGCATTGAGCATCGGGTCCGTGAAATTATTGGCAAGGGGGTGGAGGATGGCTCCGTCCGTCCCTGTAACCCGACGATTATTGCCATCTTGTTGTTTGATGCGCTGAACGGAATTTCCGCCTGGTACCGGGATGAAGGTGGGTTGAGCCATGAAGAACTTGTTGACCAGGTTCTCTTGATCGTCACTCAGGGGGTTAGGAATAATTAATATGCAAAACAACCTTGGGTTAAGGCTGAAAATTATCCTTTTGGTAATTTATCCCTTTTAATATATGGTCACTTCAAGAGCAGAAATACAGGGATGTAACATGTTTAATACGACTGAAAATGGTCAAAACAGGATTGATGAACGTCTGGACGTGGTCTGGGAAGCGACAGCGATCATTGATGATAAAGAATATGCCTGCGAGGTGTCGAATGTCTCCACAGCGGGTGTCTTATTGGTACTTGATATAGATATCGAGGAAAAACACCAGTTTCTTCTCAACGTTGAGGAACTCAACGAATATGCCGTGGAAGTGGCCTGGGCCAACCGCCCCAATTATGGCCTGGTCCTGATAGTGGGGGATGACCTTAAATTAAAGGATCATGCCGACCGAATCGGGCTGACCGCCAAGAAAAAATCCTGAAATTAGACTTTCTAAAGAATTCCCCCACCCATAACTTAACGCCAGGGCGGGGGACTTACTTTTATAATCTGTGATGTTTTTTGTCGCCAAAAGGATCGTCGATGCTGAAACTTGGCTCTGTGAACCATTTAGGGCCGGTCTCTGTCATGTAGAAATGATCTTCCAGCCGCACGCCGAATTCGCCGGGAACACAGATCATCGGTTCATTGGAAAAGCACATGCCAGCCTCAAGGGTGCTGTTGTCGCCTGAATTCAAGTAGGGCCATTCGTGAATATCCATGCCAATGCCGTGGCCGGTCCTGTGGGGCAGGCCGGGCAGCTTGTAGTCGGGACCCAATTGATGTTTTTCCAGACAGGCCCGGGCGGCCAAATCCACATCGCCGCATCTACTGCCCAGCTGGGCCTGATGGAAAGCCGCGGCCTGGGCCTGCTTTTCGATGTCCCAGATCTGGCGCTGGCGGGCGTTGGGCTTACCGAACACATAGGTGCGGGTAATGTCGGAGATATAGCCGTGGAGCTGGCAGCCGGTATCGATCAGGACCATGTCATTTTCGCTCAGGGTCTTGGGATTTTTAACGCCGTGCGGGTAGGCGGTATCCTCACCGAACAGTACAATGACAAAATAAGAGCCAGCAGGAGCCCCGACCTTGACATGGGCCTGATAAATGAATTCTCCCACCTCCTTGGTGGTGATGCCGGGGCGCAGGATGCGGGCGGCGGCCTTCTGGACTTCCAACGTCATGTCCTTGGCCCGTTGCATCAGGGCGATCTCATTTTCTGACTTGATCTGGCGGCAGGGCACGGTGATCCGGTCGCCATTAACAAACTCAAAGTCCGGCGCGGCCAGAGCGATGCCGTTACTGATGAAAAACGGGCAGGATTCGTCCAGGGCGATGGTGCCGGAGGTCAGACCCAGGCTGGTGAGCATATCTTTGAGCAGGCCATAGGGCGACTGATGCTCTTCCCAGCCATGAACCTCGCCGGTAACTCCCATATATTGTTCCAGGGTACCAATCTCAAATACCGGGGAGATATAGCTGATCACGCCGTCGGCTGGCAGCAGGGCACCGACCATGCGTTCGCTGGCGTGCCAGTCAGTGCCGGTGAAATAGCTTAGGCTGGTGCCCGCGTTCAGATACAGGGCGGCAATGTCCTTGTCCCGCATCAGTTCTTGTACCCGCGTGATGCGCGTCTTATATTCTTCTCGTCCAATGGGCGCACTACCCGCCGTCATGTCGACCAGCCGATCTAATTCTATCTCTGCGCTTGATCCGCCAACACCTATTGTCATTTTATCAGTCCCGTATGTCTTAGTTTATTATTTTACCATCCGGCAATTAACCGGATGCCCGGTCAATGTTTTGACCTTTCCTGTAATACTATATATGATGGTCGTATTATTTTATCCATAAAAAAGAATCAGCTGAAAAATGGCCCGAAAACAAGCAGAGGATTACGGCGAACGTCGGCGTAATATCCTGAATAAAGCCGCAGAGTTATTTGCCGATAAAGGCTATGCCCGCTCGTCCATTTCTGAATTGGCCACCGCCTGCAACGCGTCAAAATCCTGGCTGTATCATTATTATCCTTCCAAGGAAGCGATCTTGTTTGACATCATGCGCCAGCATGTGATGGAGTTGGTGACCATGGCCGACGCGGCGTTGGCCAGCGAGGGCAGTCCGAAAGAAAAATTTCGCACCCTGGCCCGCAATTTTATGGAAATTTATGTCAATGCTGGATCTAAACATGTGATTCTGCTTAATGACCGGGGGTGTCTGCCCGATGAGATGCGCAAAGAGATTACCGATTTACAGGACCGGGTGGTCAATAGCGTGATGGGCCTTGTTCTTGAGCTCAACCCGTCCCTGGATCAGGAAAAAGATTATCAAAAGCCGATCACCATGGCCTTTCTCGGCATGATAAACTGGACTTATATCTGGTTTCGCAAAGACGGCCCGGTCAGCCAGGAAAACTTCGCCGACCTGGCAGTGGAAATTTTCCTCAATGGTTTCATGGCGCTCGAGAGTGAAAATCTACCCTGATATATTACCCGCAGGCCGATAATTGAATCTTGTGTTATCTTACCCATATTAATATAGAGGGGCCCATATTACTATAGTGGATGACTGGGGTGGTTGCCTAACTTAGGGATTTAGTGATGTCTTTGATTTTGAATATTCTATGGTTGATTTTTGGCGGCTTTTTCATGGCCGTCGGCTGGGTCGTGATTGCTTTGTTCATGGCGGTGACCATTGTCGGCCTGCCGTGGTTTGTTGCCGCCATGAATATGGCCCACTTGAGCCTTCTGCCCTTTGGCCGGGAAGCGGTCAACCGGGAAATCCTGTCCGGTGAAGCGGATATCGGTACCGGAGCGCTCGGCGTGATCGGCAATATCATCTGGTTTTTGTTCGGTGGTATCTGGCTGGCGCTGGGTCATGCCTTCTGGGCCGTCGCCCTGGCCGTGACCATCATCGGCATCCCCTTTGCCTTCCAGCATTTAAAGCTGGCCGCTCTGGCCCTGGCCCCGATCGGCAAGGTCGTGATCAATAAGAACCATATTCCGGCGGCTCGCTACTGATTTTTACGGCACCTGATCTTCCATAAAAAAAAGGCCCCTAGTGATCTGGAGGCCTTTTTTGTTGTTTGAGTGATTTAGACTTTTTCGATGATGATCGCGATGCCCTGACCAACACCAATACACATGGTGCACAGCGCATAACGCCCGCCGGTGCGGTGCAGTTCATACATGGCCGTGGTGATGAGTCGCGCCCCACTCATACCCAGCGGATGGCCAAGGGCGATGGCACCGCCATTGGGGTTCACATGCGCCGCATCGTCGGCCAGGCCAAGGTCACGCATGACCGCCAGGCCCTGTGACGCGAAGGCTTCATTAAGCTCAATCACATCCATCTGATCCAGGGTCAATCCGGTCTGGGCCAGAACTTTCCGGGTTGCCGGAGCCGGGCCAAAACCCATGATCCGGGGCTCAAGGCCAACCGTCGCCATTCCGACGATCCGGGCTTTGGGCGTCAGGCCATACTTTTTAGCGGCTTCACCAGACGCCAGCAGGATCGCGCAGGCGCCGTCATTGACACCGGAGGCATTACCCGCAGTTACACTGCCACCGTCCCGGAAAGGCGTGCGCAGTTTGCCCAGGGCTTCCAGAGTGGTGCTGGCACGGGGGTGCTCGTCGACGGTAACAACTTTCGGGTCGCCTTTTCTTTGGGGGATGATCACCGGGGTGATTTCCTGATCAAAGCGTCCGGATTCCTGGGCGGCAGCGGTTTTCTGCTGCGAGCGGAAGGCAAACAGGTCCTGGTCGGCGCGGGAGATATTAAAATCCTCGGCGACATTTTCCCCGGTTTCCGGCATGCTGTCGACGCCATATTGTTTTTTCATCAGCCGGTTGACAAAGCGCCAGCCGATGGTGGTGTCAAAGGTCTCGACCTTGCGGGAGAAGGCGCTGTCGGCCTTGCCCGTAACGAAGGGGGCCCGGGACATGCTTTCGACGCCGCCGGCAATCATTAGCTCAGCTTCACCGGCTTTAATGGCACGGGCGGCCATGCCCGTGGCGTCCATGCCGGAACCACAGAGGCGGTTGACGGTGGTGCCGGGCACGCTGATGGGCAGGCCGGCCAGCAGGGCGCTCATGCGGGCCACGTTGCGGTTGTCTTCGCCAGCCTGGTTGGCGCAACCCATGATCAGGTCATCGACCTGGGACCAGTCCACATCAGGATTGCGCGCGATCAAGGCCTTCAGCGGCACAGCGGCCAGATCGTCGGGCCGGACAGAGGACAGGGCGCCGCCGTATCGGCCAATGGGTGTGCGGATGGCATCACAGATAAAGGCGTCTCTGATCGTTTTACTCATGGGGGGGCTCTCCTAAAACGGTTTGTTTGGTTGCATGTGATTTGCCCCGGAAGGTGGCAATCAGCTTGTCGTCTTGATTGGTGATCATAATATCATAGATGCCCTGACGGCCGCGACCACCCTGGAATGTGGCGGTGGCGGTCAGCACGTCGCCGGGAAAGGATGGCGCCAGATATTCAATGGAGCAGCCAGAGGCGACGGTCACCACATTCTGGCTATTGCAGGCATAGGCAAAGACCGCATCGGCCAGGGCGAAAACTGCCCCGCCGTGGGTGCTGCCATAGACATTGACCAGGTCGACGGTGATGGGCATTTTCATGGTCGCCGTGCCCGGTCCGATAGAGATAAACTCAATATTTAGCAGCTTGTCCAGCGTGTGGCGGCCATTGAAACTTTCGGCGATGGTTTCAGCTAGGGCCTGAGGGGTCTCTGGTGTCTCTGGGGTCATACCAGGTCCTTTCCGGCAATCACTGCCCGCCGCAGCAGGGGAGAGGTTCGGTAGCGGTCCTCACCGTAGAAACTGGACAGGGCATCAAGAACGGCAAAGATATGTTCCAGGCCGATATCCTGGGCCCATTGCAGGGGGCCTTTGGGGTAGTTGAGGCCATTGACCATGGCGATATCAACCCCTTGGGGCGTGGTGACACCCTGATAGACCGCGTCGCTGCCCTCATTGGCCAGCATGGCGACGATGCGCATGACGATCAGGCCGGGACAGTCATCAATGACCGATACTTTTTTGCCCAGAGCCTGGAAGAAACCAACCGCTTTGGCCAGGTCTGCGTCCGAGACCTGATCACCCTTGGCCACAGCAATGCGCGAGGCGGCGGTATAATCCAGCGCCAGATCAAAAACCACGGCCGGACGACCGATGACGGTGGTCAGTTCGGAGGCCGGGGTGCCGTCAGTCAGCAAAACCAGCGTATCATCGATGATAAAACCGGACAGGTCTTCGGTGGTGTCGGTGGTGACGGTGATGCCGGATTTTTCGGCCAGTTCAGCCAGCGGGACCAGCAGAGGGTTTGTACCGATCAGGGTAATCTCTGTCGGGGCCGGGGCCGCGTCTGCGGTTTGGGCGGTGGGATTTTCCGCACCCTCACTATAATCATAATAACCGCGACCGGATTTCCGGCCAAAGCGCCCGGCGGCAACCTGTTCCTGTTGGATCAGGTTTGGTCGGTAACGGGGCTCCTGATAATAGGCGTTATAGACTGACTTGGTGACGGAGAAATTAATGTCATTGCCGATCAGGTCCATGAGCTCAAACGGCCCCATGCGGAAGCCGCCGGCTTCTCTGATGCAGCTGTCGATGGTCGGGATGTCGGCACCACTTTCCTGCAGGATGCGCAGGGCTTCGGAATAGAAGGGACGGGCGACCCGGTTGACGATGAAGCCCGGAGTCGATTTGGCATGAACCACTTTCTTGCCCCAGGCCACGGCGGTGTCAAAGGCGGTTTCCGCCACCTGGTCGTCGGTGACCAGGCCATGAACGATTTCCACCAGTTTCATGATCGGGGCCGGATTGAAGAAATGCATGCCGACCATGCGCTCCGGCCGCTTCAGCTGGGCGGCGATTTCGGTGATCGAGATCGACGAGGTGTTGGAGGCCAGGATGGCATCTTTGGCCAGAATATCTTCCAACTGGCCAAAGACCGAGCGTTTGATGTCAATATTTTCGACAATCGCTTCGATGACCAGTTTGGCTGGGGCCAGGTCTTCCAGTTTGTCACAGCGGGTGATGCGGTCCAGAATGGCGGTGCGCTGAGCTTCATCCATGCGGCCCTTGGTGACCGAACGGGCGAGGAATTTTTCGATTTGGGCGATTCCCTTGTCGATGGCCGCGGCCGATGTGTCAAAAAGATAGACGGGATGGCCAGCGGTGGCGGCGACCTGAACGATACCGGCGCCCATGGTTCCGGCCCCGATTACGGCAATGGCGTCAGAAGAGGAAAGTGCAGTCATGATATATACCCTTGGTTATTTTATCTGCATTGTTTCAAGCATAAAATTATTTGCCTGTAAAGGACGGTTTTCTTTTTTCGAGGAAGGCGCCGACCCCTTCTTGGTAATCATCGGAAAAACCGGCCTGTTTCTGACAGTCGCTTTCCAGGGCAAGCTGGGCCTCCAGATCATTGTCAAAGCTGGCCCGAATGGATTTTTTGATCAGCGACAAGCCTAAAGTTGGCTGGCTGGTGAAATGACGCGCCTGTTTCAGGGCAACCTCCATCAGCTCGTCATTGTCGACCGCCTTCCAGATCATGCCCCAGGCTTCGGCCTGCTCAGCGGTAACCGCGTCGCCGGTCAGGGCCAGGCCCATGGCCCGGGCGGTGCCGATGTTGCGCGGCAGGTTATAGGTGCCGCCACTGTCGGGAATCAGGCCGATCTTGCAGAAGACCTGGATGAATTTGGCTGTCTTGGCGGCAAAAACCATATCGCAGGCCAGGGCCAGGTTGGCGCCGGCGCCGGCAGCAACGCCGTTGACCGCACAGATCACCGGCATCGGCAGGTTGGCCAGGCGCTTGATCAGCGGGTTATAATTTTCTTCGACCGATTCGGACAGGTCCCGGCGCCCGGCTCCGGGTTTAACCGCCCGGTCGTTGAGGTCCTGTCCGGCACAAAAACCCCGGCCATTACCGGTCAGCAGCAGACAACGGACGCTGGTATCATTTTCAACCCGCGTCATGGCGTCCCGCACTTCTTCATGCATTTCGGTTGTGAAGCTGTTCAGGCTGTCGGGGCGGTTCAGGGTCAGGGTGGCCAAGCCATCCATTATCGTAAATTCAATATTGTTATAAGACATTGCGGTCATCCATTCCTTATCTGAATCTGAGTTGGGGCGGCTAGCATATCATAGGGAGGGGTGAAATATTCAAGCTATTTAACTTGAATTGTCCAACCGTACGGTCTATTAATTACAAATACCTGCGTTTTAGTCAATAAATATGTTAAATAACTGTCTAAGGTGCTATGTAAATGGGGTAGCCAAAAATTTATCAGGAGAAAGAAAGCATGTCACAATCTGCGTTATTCGAGCGTCACAAAGAAACCCTTGAAAAAGGTATCTCTGCCAGCCGGACCCGGGAATATTGGACGGCCTATCCGGAAAGCCCTAGCCCCCGGGTTTACGGCGAAACCGCCAGTAAAGACGGCGAGGCGGCTTTCAAGGCACTTCTCAATAAGAATTTTGACTTTGATATGCCCGGCAAGATCGGCACTGTCGGGTCTGAAAAATCTCCTTATGGTTTTGATCTGGGTATCACCTATCCGAAAGTGGATGTGAAGGTTCTGGTGTCAGAAGTCGAAGCCCTCCGTCAGGAATGGGCCACGACTTCCATCGAAACCCGTACCGGAATTTGTTTGGAAATCCTGGATCGGATCAACAAACGCAGCTTTGAAATGGGCTTTGCGGTCATGCATACCACAGGTCAGGCCTTCATGATGGCCTTTCAGGCCGGCGGCCCCCACGCTCAGGACCGGGGGCTGGAGGCCGTGGTTTATGCTTACGAAGACATGGCCCGCACCCCGGCTGTCGCCCGTTGGGAAAAACCCCAGGGCAAGCGCGACCCTATTGTCATGGAAAAGAATTTTACTGTTGTCCCCCGGGGTATTGGCCTGGTGATCGGTTGTTCCACTTTCCCCACCTGGAATAGCTATCCCGGCATGTTTGCCAGTCTTGTCACTGGTAATGCCGTCATTGTCAAGCCACACCCCGGTGGCATTCTTCCTCTGGCGATCACTGTCGAAATTTGCCGCGATGTGCTGAAGGAAGAAGGCTTCAACCCTAATCTTGTCACGCTGGCCGTTGATGGCCCCGATGCGCTGCTGGCCAAAGATCTGGCGTTGGCACCTGAAGTTAAGCTGATTGACTTTACCGGCAGCACCGGTTTTGGTAACTGGCTGGAAGATAACGCCCGTCAGGCCCTGGTCTATACGGAAAAAGCTGGTGTTAACTGTGTCATCATCGACAGCACCGACAATTTCCGCGGCATGATCGGCAACCTGTCCTTCACCCTGAGCCTTTATTCCGGTCAGATGTGTACCACACCGCAGAATATCTTCATTCCTGAAGGCGGTATTGAAACCGACGACGGCCATAAGAGCTTTGATGAGGTTGTGGCGGCCTTGGCCACCGGTGTTGAAAAACTGAACAGTGATGATGAACGGGCCTGTGCCATCCTTGGCGCGATCCAGAGCGAAGCCACCCTGGAGCGTATCGCAAAATACGGCAAGGGCGATAATGTGGTTCTGGCCTCCCGGTCTGTGCCCATGGCTGGGTTTGACGGCGCGACCATCCAGACGCCCCTGATCCTGAAAGCTACCGATGAAAGCTCCTACAGTGCTGAATTGTTCGGGCCGATTTCTTATGTCGTGCCGAGCAAGAATACCGCCGACAGCCTGAGCATCGTTGAGAATAGTGTCAAAACCAATGGCGCGATCAGCTTTGGTGTCTATTCCACATCGGAAGATATTCTCGACCAGGCGGAAGCGGCAGCATGTCGGTCCGGGGTTGCGGTGTCCTTTAACCTGACTGGTCCTGTTTATGTCAACCAGACAGCCGCCTTCAGTGACTTCCATGCCACGGGTTGTAATCCGGCGGCCAATGCGGCCCTGTCGGATACAGCTTATGTCTCCAACCGCTACCGTGTGGTTCAGAGCAGAAGACATATCTAGGAATTTTAGCGCCTGAATTTATGATCCCCGGTGACGTGATGTTGCCGGGGATTGTTTTTTTGGGCCATAGAGATTACCCTGTCAGGTGAAACCATAAAAAATAGGGTAGGTAATGTATAAGACTATAGCAAGTCTGGGATTGGTTCTGATGATGGTGGGGATGGAGGCGTCCTGTGGTCTGTCGGACGATACACAGGAAAAAACCCCGGAACAAGCGCGATTGGTACAGAGCTTCAGTGCTGAAAGATCTGAACTACAACAGCATATTGCGGAAATTGTTACGGCGGCAAAAGCGCGTAACTATCAGGAGGCGATGAATAAACTAGCTCTTCTGTCGGCGACAACACGCCTGACACAGGAACAGAAAATCGCTGTTGATTTTATGACGCGGCAATTGCGTTATGACATGGAAGAAGAAATATTTTCTGATCTGAGCCAGCCCAAAGTCAGCTCAGAGCCCGCCAAAAATCCGCAGGAGAAAAAATGAATAAGTCTACAATGAGTATTATCTGGAAGCTTCTGGTGGCCTCTCTGGTTGTCGGTCTGGCGCTGGATTTCTTTGATGTCAGCCCGGCGGACCTGATCCACGATATTCCTCAGACCATGGGCAAAGTTTATGATCTGACGATCAGTGTTATTGAATGGGGCGGAAGTTATATTCTTCTGGGGGCCATTATTGTGGTCCCGGTCTGGCTTTTGATGAATCTGACCTGGTTAAAAGATAGGTTCAGAGGCAAAAACTAAGGATGAATTTCGCAATGATGATTAAAGTTCTCATGATGGTCCTCGGGGTAATCCTGTCGCTGGCCAGCCCGCTAGAGGCCTTGGCAGAAAGGCAACTTACCGGCAAAGAAGTCTATGCATTGGATAAATCCCATACCAATATCATGTGGTTTGCCAGTCATTTGGGCTTTTCCACGTCCATGGGGCAGTTTATGGACTATGATGGCCGGATCGTTCTGGATCATGACAGCCCAGATCAGAGCTTGGTCACCATCACCCTGAAGACGGCCAGCATCATGACCGGCCAGGATAAATTTGATACCCATTTGAAGAGTGCCGATTTTTTCAATGTAGAAAAATATCCCACAGCCACCTTCACCAGCACAAAAGTGACCCTGTTGGGGGACAACCGGGCGACGGTAGAGGGAACTTTCACCCTGCTTGGTGTTACCAAACCCCTGACCCTGAAAATCCGTCTCAACAAACGGGCCATGGATCTTCCGACCAATGTCATGCGCACGGGTTTTTCGATCAGAACGACCATCAAGCGCTCCTTGTGGGGCATGAAACATTATCTGCCCTTCGTCGGGGATGATGTCAGGATCAGGATTGAGGCCGAGGCCTTGATTGTTCAGGGCAAGACAGGCTAGACTGCTTTTCCGTTTAATCAGGACAGCATTATGACATTGGATATTGGAAAACGTCTTAAGGAAATTCGTACGGACAGCCGCCTGTCCCAACGGGAGCTGGCGAAGAGAACCGGCGTTGCCAATGCCAGCATTTCCCAGATCGAATCCAACCGGCTCAATCCTACGGTTGGTGCCTTGAAGCGAATTCTTGACGGCATTCCCATCAGTCTGGCGGAATTTTTTGATGAAACCTCCACGGCGGAGGGGCAGATATTCTTTGCCGCCGAGGACCTGCTGGAGATCGGCGACCGGGGCGTGTCCTTTCGTCAGGTGGGGGCGGCCCGGAAATCCAAGGCTATCCAGCTGCTGCATGAAAAATATCAGCCGGGGGCGACCACCGGCAAAACGACTCTGACCCATGAGGGCGAGGAATGCGGCCTGATCCTCAAGGGCCACCTTCAGATCGAGGTCGGCGACCAGAAGAAAATTCTCGGACCGGGGGACGCCTATTATTTCGACAGCCAGCAACCCCACCGGTTCAAAAATATCGGTAGCGAGGAATGTGAGCTGGTCACCGCCTGCACCCCGCCGACCTTCTAGATTTCAGCCTTAAAAGTCATCTGTTTAGTATCCTAAACAATTATCAGACTTTTTTCAGGGATTTCAATCACTTACATTTGTCAAAATAACGGCTTGTTAGCCCGTTGGCGAACTTCATATACTTGGGCCATAGCATAACAGAATTTGGGATATATGAGCCATGACAACTTTTGACCAGGATACCGCCGCCTATTGGATGCCTTTTACCCCTAACCGGGCTTTTAAGAAAAACCCGCGGGTGATGGTGGCGGCGGACGGCATGTATTATGAAACCGCCGAGGGTCAGAAAATCCTTGATGGCTGTGCCGGGTTATGGTGCGTCAATGCTGGTCACGGTAACCGAAAAATCAATGAGGCGATTAAGGCCCAGGTCGATCAGATGACCTATTCCCCGGCGTTTCAGGCCGGCCACCCGCTGGCCTTTGAATTTGCCGAGCGGCTGGCGGACTTGTTCCCCGGCGACCTCAACCATGCCTTCTTCACCAACAGTGGCTCTGAATCCGTCGATACGGCGCTGAAAATCTGCCGTGCCTATCAAAAGGCCCGGGGTAAGGCGGACAAGATCAAGCTGATCGGCCGCGAGCGTGGTTATCACGGGGTCAATTTCGGCGGGCTTTCTGTGGGCGGAATTATGCCCAACCGCCAGGCTTATGGCCCGTTATTGTCCGAGGTCGACCACCTGCCCCATACCCATGATCTGGCGAAGAATGCCTTTTCCAAGGGCCTGCCCGAGCATGGGGCTGATAAGGCGGACCGGCTGCTGGATTTGATCGCGCTGCATGGGGCTCATACTATTGCGGCGGTGATTGTCGAGCCCATGGCCGGGTCCGCCGGGGTGCTGGTTCCACCTCAAGGCTATCTGGAGAAGCTGCGTAAAATCTGTGCGGACCATGACATTCTGCTGATCTTTGATGAAGTGATCACCGCCTTTGGCCGGCTTGGCGATAGCTGTGCCGCCGCCCATTTTGGCGTTCAGCCGGACCTGATTACCACCGCCAAGGGCCTGACCAATGGCGCGGTGCCCATGGGCGCGGTGATGGTCAGTGACAAGGTTCACGATGCGCTGATGACCGGGCCGGAAAATATGGTTGAGCTGTTCCACGGCTATACCTATAGCGGCCATCCGCTGGCTTGCGCGGCCGGCATTGCCACACTGGATGTCTACCGACAAGAAAACCTGTTTGGTCGGGCTCATGATTTGGCGCCCTATTGGCAGAAAGCGCTGCATAGTCTCGCCCGCCATGACGGTGTGATTGATGTGCGCAACATTGGCCTGGTCGGGGCCATCGAGCTGCAGCCCCGGGACGGCCAACCGGGGGCGCGCGCGTTTGAGGCTTATCTGAAAGCTTTTGAGGCCGGACTGCTGATCCGGACCACCGCCGATATCATCGCCCTGTCCCCGCCCTTGATCATCTCTGAACAGGAGATTGATGTCATCGTCAATACCCTGGATGATATTCTGGGGAATTTATAATCGATGAATTAGAGGGTAAGGCCGAGACGTCCGTCTGATCCCTGTCACTGGTTGCCCGGCTTCTGGTCAAAGAGAATATCAATGACCGGACAGTCGGGCACCAGCCCGCCATCACATTGGGCAACCATATCGCCGAGCACGCCTTCGAGCTTTTGCAGGTCGGCGATCTTGCGGCGTGTGGTTTCAAGGTGATCCTGAGTCAGGGCCTGAACCTGGGCACAGCTATAGGCATGACCATCTACCAGGACCAGAAGACCGCGGATTTCCTCCAATGAAAACCCAAGGTGCCGGCTTCGGCGGATGAAAGATAAGCGTCTGAGGTGGCTGTCGTCATACAGGCGGTATCCGCTCTGACTGCGCGGTGGCGGGGGCATGACGCCGATCCGTTCATAATAGCGGATTGTTTCAATCTTGACCCCGGACTGCCTGGACAGGGCACCAATTCTAAAGTCATCTTTCTGGGGGACCATAAAATACCTCTTGAGTCTGTAGTTACTACAGGGTTTACCTTGTCAGGTGCAAAGTCAAGAGATACGGGGTAAAAAAGAGAATTAAGATGTCAGATCATAGAACCGTTGAAGCGGCTATTACCACATATGATATCGCCGTCATCGGTGCCGGGTCTGCGGGATTTTCGGCGGCGATAACCGCCGCAGACCAGGGGGCGAAGGTGGCATTGATTGGCCATGGCACCCTGGGCGGGACTTGTGTCAATGTGGGCTGTGTACCGTCCAAAACTATGATTCGTATGGCGGAGGCACTCCATGGTGCCCGGACGGCTGAACGGTTTGCGGGCATTGTGGGCGAAGCGCATGTCACTGACTGGCGACGGGTGGTCGCGGATAAAGATGCTCTGGTAACGACCTTACGCAACAGGAAATACCGGGACCTGCTGCCCGATTATCAGAATGTTACTTACCTGGAAGGGCGGGCGCGATTAACCCCGTCCGGTGTCCAGGTGGCGGCAGGAGAGATCACGGCGGCTAAGGTGATCATTACCACCGGGTCGTCACCGGCCCTGCCCGATATTCCTGGGTTGGCCCATGTGCCTTATCTGACCAGTACCACGGCCCTTGAATTGACAGAACTGCCCCGGTCGATGATGATCCTCGGCGGTGGCTATATTGGCTGTGAACTGGCACAGATGTTTGCCCGGGCCGGGGTCAGGGTGACCCTGGTGACCAGACGCCGGTTATTGCCCGAGGCAGAGCCAGAAGTTGCCACCGCTCTGACCGGATTTTTTGAGCAGGAAGGAATCATGGTGCGCACGGGTCTGAGCTACCAAAGAGTTGATAAGGCAGGTGAGGGGGTCTCTCTTGAAATATCAGTGTCTGGCAACCGGGAAACTCTCACAGCCGATTATTTGCTGCTGACCACGGGACGCCGACCTAACAGTTCGGGCCTCGGGCTTGAGGACGCAGGCATAGATCTGCTGGCCAATGGCGGCATTGTTGTCGATGATCATCTGCGGACCAGTAACCCCACGGTCTATGCCGCCGGGGATGTCACCGGCCGGGATCAATATGTCTATATGGCGGCTTATGGGGCTAAGCTCGCGGCGCTCAATGCCCTGAAGGGGGACAGCCTGGCCTATGATAATTCGGTGATGCCGTGGGTGGTCTTTACCGATCCACAGATTGCCGGGGTTGGGCTGACGGAAGCGGCGGCAAAGTCCGCTGGACTCCAGACGAAAACTTCCCTTCTGCCGCTCGACCAGCTACCCCGGGCGTTGGCAGCCCGGGATATGCGGGGCCTGATCAAGCTGGTGGCGGATGGGGCAACGGACCGCCTGCTGGGGGCACAGATTATCGCCCCGGAAGGCGCGGACAGCATTCAGACAGCGGTGATGGCGATCAGGCATGGTATGACCACCCGCGAGCTGGGCGAGATGATCTTCCCCTATCTAACCACGGTCGAGGGCCTCAAGCTGGCAGCTCAGGGCTTTGGCAAGGATATCACCAAACTGTCCTGCTGTGCGGGCTAAGTCCGGTCTCTCAGAGAAATCATAAAAAAACTTGCATCAGGGGGTAAAATCCGTTGTAAAGGCGCGACTAAAATTTATGAGAGATATTAAGCCATGACCATTGAACAGGAATTGCGGACCCGGGCCGAAGACAAATGTGAACTTTGTGGAGCGACAGAGACCCAAGGTGAATCTTTGGCTGTTTTTGACGTGCCGCCGACATCTGATGGCTCAGCGGATCAGGCGGTGCTCCTCTGCGGCACCTGCCGGACCCAGATCGAGGACCCGGCGCAGGTTGATACCAATCACTGGCGCTGCCTGAATGACAGCATGTGGACCCCGGTACCCGCGGTTCAGGTCATGGCCTGGCGCATGCTGGATCGCTTGCGGGGCGAAGGCTGGCCCCAGGACCTGCTGGATATGCTCTATCTGGAAGACGAGGTCATGGTGTGGGCTCAAGCTGGGGCCGAGGCCGGTGCGGCTTCTGGTGACGAGGACGAGGTCCGGCATCTGGATAGCAACGGCGCGCTGTTGCAGGCCGGTGACACGGTGACCCTGATCAAGGACCTGAACGTCAAGGGCGCTAATTTTACCGCCAAGCGCGGTACGGCGGTCCGCAACATCTCTTTGGTTTATGACAATGCGGAACAGATTGAAGGCCGGGTCAGTGGACAACAGATTGTCATCCTGACCCAGTTCGTTAAGAAGTCACCTTAAGGCTCCCCGAAATGACCTCGGCAGCCCGGCGGGCGGTCAGGATGCAGCCCGAGAGGAAGGTGCCTTCCAGTGACCGTTTGCCCGAGGCCCCGCCGCCGCCAAACCCGGTGGCCTCGCCCACGGCATACAGGCCGCTGATCTGACTGCCATCGGCTTTCAGGACCGCACAGTCAAGGTTGGTCTGAATGCCGCCCAGGCTTTTACGGGTGATCAGATGGGTTCGGATGGCGACCAGGGGACCAGCTTTTTTGTCCAGTATTTGCTGAAATTTACAGGTCCTGATCCTGTCACCGCCCCAGGCCCGCAACTGGGCAATTCGCCTGATCTGGTCATCATTATGGAGCTTGGGCCCCCGGGCGAGCCGGCTGTCATAGGCGCTGATCTGCTGCTCCATAAAGGGGGCAGAAATATAGTCTTTTCCGGTCAATTTGTTCATCTTGGCTGTGAGCTCGGGGAGGGTGTCGGCGACAATGAAGTCCTCACTGGTGGCCACCATCTGGCGCAGCAGGCCATCATCGGCCAACAGAAGTTTTACGATCAGTTTCAGGAATTTCCGGTCCCGCAGGTCCGGGTTATGGTCCGCGCCTGAGATGGCGAGCTCCCTGCTGGCGATTTTCCAATTCATCACCTGCCAGCTCCAGGGTTTTTCCTGGGCCGCCAGTTGCTGGCACAGATAATTGGTGTCAAAGCCGGTGATCAGGGGCTGGGGACCAATGCGCTGGCCCTTATGATCCATCCACAGGGAGGATCGGGTCGGCACCAGGCTGAGGCCGTGGCCGTCAAAGTCGGGCTGGGGGTGGGCGATGCCGGCGGCATAATTCCACATTTTATCCAGATGGGTGACCTGCCCGCCCAGTTCTGTCACCTGATCATGCAAATGGCCATCCGCCGTCGGGTGACAGCCATTGAGGATTTTGTCCGGGGGATTGCCCCACTCACGGGACCAATTCTGGATCACCTTATCAACATTTCCGCCAATGCCGCCGGTGGCAATGACAGTGGTTGCGGCCTCGACGGTAAAGGGGCTGTCCGTGTTCAGGTCATGGCCATCAAACCCGGTCACCTGTCCCTGTCTGACGGATAAATTCCTGACCTGATGGTTGAACAACAGGGTCAGGTGGCCGTCTTTGGCGGCCTCTTTCAGCCGGGCGATCAGGATGGTGATAAGATGCTGGGCGGTGCCAAAAATAATATGATAGCGTGGTACGCTGTTGCCGGGCTGGTAGAGTCCGCGCTCCACCCACTGCACAGCAGGCAGAAATTTAAGGCCGAGACCCCTGATCCAGTCATGGACCTGCCCGGTGACATTTTCCACATAATATTTTGCCCAGGCTCTGGGCCAATGATCGCCCGCGCCGAATTCCGCAAAATTTTCCCAGTCCCGTAATGCCAGTTCTGAACTATCCCGGATGCCAGATTTTCTTTGCAGTGGGGTGTCGACAAACATCATGCCGCCAAAGGCCCCCTTGGCCAGCCCGCCAAAATTGTCTTCACTTTGGGCATCTAGGAGGAGGATAGAACGCTGCTCTCCCTGGTCCAGCAGGTCCAGAGCCAATGTGATCCCGGCGATACCACCGCCGATGATGGCAATGTCAGTTTTTATGATCGGCACGTGTTATTCACTCCCCATTCCGTATATTTCGTGTATCCTGATCACAATCAGGATAGCTGATATATCACTAAATAGAAATGTTAAAGGATGCCTCATGGATATTTCAATGAATATTTCGGGCCTGCATCTGCCGCCACAGGCCGATCAGGGGCATGATCAGGATATGTCACAAGAGATGACAGATATTCTGGACCGGCAACGGGCAGCTCTGATGGCGGATCTGCCGGTCAGTAAGGCGGTCCGGGTTGACCGCCTGAACCGGGCCATTGCCCTGTTGCTTGACCATAAGGATGATTTTATTGCGGCCCTGAATGAGGATTATGGCGGGCGGACAGAGGAAGTGACCCTGTTTGCCGATATTGTGCCATCGGTCCAGGCCCTTAAATATGCCCGTAATCATGTGGGAAAATGGATGAAGAAGGAGCGCCGTAGCCCGACCTTTCCGCTCGGTCTTCTGGGCAGTCGTGCCTGGGTCGACTATAAACCTAAGGGCGTTGTCGGTATCATCAGCCCGTGGAATTTCCCCCTTGGCATGATCTTCTCGCCCCTGTCGGGGGCACTGGCGGCCGGCAACCGGGTGATGATCAAGCCCTCTGAACATGTGCCGGTGACGTCGGAGCTGACCCGTAAGCTGTTTGCGGAATATTTCTCGCCCGATGAGGTGGCGGTTTTTTGCGGCGGCATTGAGGTGTCCGAAGCCTTCACCCGGCAAAAATTCGACCATATATTCTATACTGGGTCGGGCGCGGTCGGGCGGCTGGTGATGAAGGCGGCGGCGGAAAACCTGACCCCCGTTACCCTGGAGCTTGGCGGCAAGTCACCGACGGTCATTTTGCCGGACTGTGACATTGCGGATGCCGCGCTCAGGATTGCCAGTGCCAAAATGGTCAATGCCGGACAGATTTGTGTGGCACCAGACTATATTTTTGTACCCCGGGATAAATTACCCGCCCTGAAGCAAGCCCTGCTCGACCGGGCTGAAGGGCTATACCCTGAAAAGGACGGTGCCCCTGTATACACTTCCGTGATCAATGCCCGCCAGAAACAGCGGCTGGAGGGCTATCTTGAGGATGCCCGGGCGAAGGGCGCGGTGGTCACGTCAACAGTATCTTATGGTGGGGACCGGAAGGATAATATTCTGCCGCTTCATGTGATCCATGATGTCAGTGATGACATGACCCTGATGCAGGAGGAGATTTTTGGGCCTCTTCTGCCACTCATGGCCTATGACACCATAGATGAGGTGATCAGCTATATTACGGCCCGGCCCCGGCCCCTGGCGCTCTATATTCTTGGGCGGGGGGCAGAGGGGGATCACATTCGGCAACAGGTGATTGCCGGCGGTGTGGCCTATGATGAATTCCTGCTCCATGTGGGACAGGAAGACCTGCCCTTTGGTGGCAGCGGGGCCTCGGGCATGGGCCATTACCATGGATTCGAGGGCTTCAGAACCTTCTCTCATGCCATGAGTGTCTTCAAGCGGGGCCCCTTTGATATCATGGGCCTGCTCCAGGGGCGCCCGCCCTTTGGCGCCCGGTTCCAGGCCTATATAAAGAGCGAACTGAAGAAGTAGCTCCATTTGGAGAATGAGCGGAGTTATGCTATAATCCTCGGGTGAGGGAGGGAATATATAGGATTGCACTTGACTGAAATTAAGTGGAATACATATGCTCATTCTGCGGAAAATATATTATTTCTTGGCCAGCCTTCTGCTTTTTATCGGTAGCTTTTTTCTGGGGGGTTGTAGCCGAAATATAGTTATCCAGGCACCGTTTTATGAAACGGCTGCGATCACACGTGCCAACTTGCTGTCGGGGGAGGCCCTGTATGGGGAGCAGGCAAAGACGATGGTCTTGCCAGAAGACAATGTCTTGGAAATTAATGATAAGATGCGGGATTATCTTGATAGGTATGTGCCCCGGAGAAATGGGGAAAGTACTCGTGTCAGGACTCTTTCCAGGATGATTTTTGGCGGTGGCACCCTGGGCATGATCTATGATTCCTCAAAAACCCATACCGCGTGGGATGCCTTTCGGAAGTCAGAAGGTAATTGCCTGGCCTTCAGTTATTTATTCACGGTCCTTGCCCGGGCCCGGGGACTGAGAGCAAGTTTTCAGGAAGTGGCGATTCCCCCAGAATGGAGTAGCGGCAAGGGTGAATTATATTACCTTAACCGACATGTGAATGTTCGCATAGATTTGCGAAACAGCGGGTCTTTTATCATAGATATTGACCAGGTGAACAATAAATCCTTTTACCCCGCCTGGAAAATTTCCGACGAAGATGCCATCGCCCTGTATTACAGTAACAAGGGAACAGATTACCTGTTTAAGGATGATTTTAAAAATGCCTTCCGTTATTTGGTCAAAGCTCTCGAATTGTCGCCAGAGGATGCAGCGATTTGGTCTAACCTGGGGGTCCTGTACCGGATGAAAGAGATGTATGATTATGCGGAAAAGGCTTATTTTATTGCTCTCGCCTATAATAGGCGGCAGCAGTCGGTTTTTAGCAACCTGAGTGTCCTGTATGATCATATGGGGGAAATGAGAAAATCTGATTATTATTTCGAATTGGCCCGGGATTATCAGATGAAAAACCCCTACTATCGTTATCATCAGGCTCTGGATGCCTACGAACAAGGCGATTATGATCTGACCCTTCGTCATTTAAAGGCCGCATTGAAACGTCAGATAAGGGAAGGTAAATTCCATAAACTGTTGGGAGATACCTATGCTAAACTTGGAGATGAGACCCGGGCGATCAAAGCCCGAGCCAAGGCTAAAGAGTTGTTATATTCACAGTAAGTCGTCATGTAAGCGCTTGATCTTAAATAAGGAATTGTGCTATATTTTTTCACACTACTTTTGAACGAATAATTTGAACAGGCCGATAGCGCATGTCCCATCAGAAAAAAGACCTTCCATCTCTCCCGCAGGACGCGCGGGGAAAAATGCCAGACCCGCCCCTTGAGCTTTATGATCATTTGCCCTTTCAAATCGGTATGCTGACCAACTTGATCCGGCAGGTGACCTCGGATGTTTATGTGCAGCAGAGTGGTCTGACGGCCCGTGAATGGCGGGTTTTGGGTATGTTGGGCTGCAAGGGCCCCATGATGCCAGCCCAGGTTGCGGCGGAAACCGGAATGGACCGGGCCACCATTACCCGGGCTGTGGGCAAGCTTGAAAAACAGGGATGTGTTTTTACCGGCGGCGATGAGGCAGACCGACGGCGCAAGGTGCTTTATCTGACCGATAAAGGGGTTGCTATTTGCGAAGAAATTCGCCCGACAATGAACGCACGGGGGCTTGAACTGCAAGAGGTCCTGAGTAAGGCGGAACTGAAATATTATTATCAGATCATGGCAAAGCTGCAAGAAAAGGCCAAGCAGATGCTGGACAATACTTAAAATAATCAGGGCTTGGTGTCTTTTTCCATTTCCCTTTTATATTGTATTTGCTGCTTGATCCGGGTCCAGTTGATATTGGCCTCTCTCAGGTTGTCTGGGCTGTTTTCATGCCACCGTTTGCGGGTTTGGCCGGAGTGGAAAAGAAAGAGCTTGGCGTCTTCTATGGTCCAGAGTTCAGGGGTTGCGGGATGGGTTGCGCCGTTCATGGCCATGCCGTAAGAATCATATCCGCCAAATTGGGGGGCATATTTTTCAGGATCACCGGAAAAAGCCTGGCGATTGTCGAAGGTTGAGAAATACCATGTGGCCCCGGCCCAGGTGACCTGGTAATGTTCGAGCCCCTTTTGGGCGCTCCCCTCAGTATGAAAGGCCACGGCGTCAAAGCCGTCGATGGCAATGCCCTGTTCGCTAGCATTGGTCAGAGCTACGGTCTGATAGCCCTGATAGGTGAGGTAAAAGGAGACCCCACCACCGATCAGCAGGACCAGTGTAGAAATTAACATCAGTAATTTGGTGAAGTTCGTCATGGTTTTCCAACCCTTGTTGTGTTTAGAAGCTGTCACCACCACCGGTCAGATACGCATCCTCTTTCGGAGTTGAGGCGCGGCCAAGGGTGGCATTCCGGTGGGGAAAGCGGCCAAAACGGCTGATAACATCATGATGGCGGACAGCATAATCAATTTGTTCAGTGAGCTTGGTTCGTTGCTCGAACAGGCTGACGCATAATTCCTGGTCCCTGAGGTCTTCGCTATGCTCCAGGGGCAGATAGAGGAACGACTTTTTAATATCGCTCATCTTCAGGTCCAGCCCGCCGGCCAGGGCCATTGTGCACAGGGACCGGGAGAGGCCGTCGGTCTCAAAGGCCTGGGCACTGTCCCGGAACATATTGCGCGGCATCTGATCAAAAAGGATGATCGCGGCCAAAACCTGCTCTCCGGTCAGATCCAAGCTGTCCAGGTCGCGGTCTTTGAAATATACATAGTCCTGGGAAAAACCATCCGTGATGTCCTGATCAACCTGATCAGATCGCACGAACCAGTCTTCTGGTTTCAGGTGGGTAAACCAGAAATCAGTGACCTGTTGTAGGCGTTGATTTTCATCTTCCGTAAGCATGTAAACCTTTGAAATCTCGTTTGTGACCTGATGTAGATTTCTTGCCGGTGAGGCGCGTAAATATTAGCGGGTTGGTACCGGCTCTTCGCCCCGATAGTCATAGAACCCCCGGTTGACTTTCTTTCCGATCCATCCGGCTTCAACATATTTGACCAGCAGGGGGCAGGGACGGTATTTGGTATCCGCCAGCCCCTCATATAGCACCTGCATGATTGAGAGACAGGTATCAAGGCCGATAAAGTCTGCCAGTTGCAACGGTCCCATGGGGTGATTGGCCCCCAGGCGCATGGCTTTATCAATGGATTCGACCGATCCGACCCCTTCATAGAGGGTATAGACGGCTTCATTGATCATCGGCAGCAACAGACGGTTGACGATAAAGGCCGGGAAATCTTCTGAATTGGCCGATGTCTTGCCGATTTTCGCGATGAACGTCTCGGCAACCTTATAGGTTTCTTCGCTGGTAGCGATACCCCGGATCAGTTCGACCAGTTTCATGACCGGAACCGGGTTCATGAAATGCAGGCCGATGAATTTTTCCGGACGGTCCGTGGTCGAGGCCAGGCGGGTGATGGAAATAGAGGAGGTATTGGTCGCTAGAATCGCGTCGGCCTTCAGAATCGGGCAGAGCTGCTGAAAAATAGCGATTTTAACCTTCTCATTTTCCGTCGCCGCCTCAATGGCCAGATCGACTTCAGAAAAACCATCCAGGGTGGTGTCGGTCTTGACCCGGGCGAGGGCGGCTTTGGCCTCATCATCAGAGATGAGACCTTTGACGACTTGACGATGAAGGTTTGCTTCTACTTTCTTCAGCGCCTTGACCAGGGCTTCAGCATTAATATCGCTCAGGAGGACATCATAACCGGCGACAGCAAACACATGAGCAATCCCGTTGCCCATCTGTCCTGCACCAATAATCCCGACATGTTGTACCATTTAGGGGTATCTTTCTTTGGGTTAAAAACTCAGGCTGTTATGATAACTCTTTTTCAAGCTCTGGCAAAGCCTGAAATAAGTCGGCGACGATACCATAATCGGCAACCTGAAAAATCGGCGCTTCTTCGTCCTTGTTAATGGCGACAATCACCTTGCTGTCCTTCATGCCGGCCAGATGCTGGATCGCACCGGAAATACCAACCGCGATGTACAGGTCAGGGGCGACAATCTTGCCGGTCTGGCCAACCTGATAATCATTGGGCACAAAACCGGCATCAACGGCCGCGCGGGAGGCACCAATGGCGGCGCCAAGCTTGTCGGCGACGGCTTCAATCAAGGCGAAATTCTCGCCGCTGCCCATGCCACGACCACCAGAGATGATGATCTTCGCACTGGTCAGCTCAGGCCGCTCAGACGACGAAAGTTCTGCACTGACAAAACTTGAAATGCCAGGGTTGTCGATGGTGTCGATATTTTCGATGGTCGCGGAGCCGCCTTCTGTTGCCGCAGCGGGGAAGGCTGTGGTCCGGACGGTGATCAGTTTCTTGGCATCGCTGGACTGCACCGTCGCGATGGCGTTACCAGCATAAATCGGCCGTTTGAAGGTGTCGGCACTTTCAACGGAAATAATGTCGGAAATCTGCGCCATGTCGAGCAGGGCAGCAACCCGGGGCATAAAATTTTTGCCCGTGGTGGTCGCGGCAACCAGAATCGCGTCATAACCGTCGGCGAGCTTGACCACCAATGGCGCGATAACCTCGGCCAGGGGATGGGCATAGTCGGCACTGTCGGCGACCAGGACTTTTGACACACCGGCAACCTTGGCAGCCGCCTCAGCAGCAGCGGCACAGTCAGAACCGATCACCAGAATGTCCACGTCACCAAGATTGGCGGCGGCGGTTACGGCGTTGAGGGTGCTGTCTTTCAGGCTGACATTATCATGATCAGCAATTACTAGGGATGTCATAATCAGATTACTCCTGCTTCGTCACGCAATTTGGCGACCAATTCCTTGATAGATGCCACTATAACGCCGGCTTCGCGTTTGGACGGTTCTTCCACTTTCAGGGTGGTGACCCGTCTGGCAGTATCGACGCCATAATCGGCAGGCTCTTTGACCTCCAGCGGTTTGCGTTTGGCCTTCATGATGTTGGGCAGGGAGGCGTAACGGGGCTCATTGAGCCGCAGATCCGCGCTGACCACAGCCGGCAGGTTCAGCTTAATTGTTTCCAGTCCGCCGTCGATTTCCCGGGTGACATTCACTGTGCCGTCGCCAAGCTTGACTTCGGAGGCGAAGGTGCCCTGAGGCCAGCCCAGAAGAGCCGCCAGCATCTGGGCGGTCTGGTTACAATCATTATCAATGGCTTGTTTGCCCAGCAGAACCAGGCCAGGATTTTCTTCCCCAACGATGGCTTTGAGAATTTTTGCGATGGCCAGAGGCTCAACCGCTTCATCGGTTTTAACCAGGATCGCCCGGTCCGCACCCATGGCCAGAGCCGTGCGCAGGGTTTCCTGGGCCTGTGCCGGTCCAACGGAAACCACAATCACTTCGTCGGCGTTGCCCGCTTCCTTGATTCGCAGGGCTTCTTCAACCGCGATCTCATCAAAAGGGTTCATGGACATCTTGACGTTCGCCAGTTCCACACCTGTATTGTCAGCTTTAACGCGGACTTTAACATTATAATCAATAACCCGTTTAACCGGGACCAGAATCTTCATTAGGGTCACTCTCCCATTGGTTTAAGCAATTATATTTCACAAATCAGAAAGTTAACATACGTAAGATAGCTTTATAATTTGTTGCAGCGCAATATAACACAGAGTTACCTCATGAAAAGGCCTCTGTCAATTAAATCAGAGCACATGATACATAAGGCGCGGTAAAAATAAATGACTGTTTGATTTTTTAAAGGATCATTTTTGGCCAATGTCCCTTTCTGTGACCCATTCGGTGACCACTTGTTCCAAAATGGCGATGGGCAGGGAGCCATTGCCCAGGATCATGTCATGGAACGCCCGCAGGTCGAATCTCTCCCCCAGGGTTTCTTCGGCCATTTTGCGCAACTGGCGGATTTTGATCTCTCCAATTTTATAGGACAGGGCCTGGGCTGGCCAGGTGATGTAGCGGTCGATTTCGGCCTCTACCTCGGCCTGGCTGAGGGCGGCATTGTCCAGCATATAGTCGATGGCCTGCTGCCGGGACCAGCCAAAGGCATGAATTCCGGTATCGACCACCAGCCGCACAGCCCGCCAGGTTTCATAGGTCAGGCGACCAAAATCACTATAGGGGTCTTGGTAAAAGCCCATTTCCTTGCCCAGGCGTTCGCTATACAGGCCCCAGCCTTCACCGTAGGCCGAATGATAGAGGGTCTTGCGAAATTCAGCCACGTCCATTTCCATGGCCAGGGCTGATTGCAGGTGATGACCCGGCACCGCCTCATGGAAGGTCAGGGCCTCCAGGGTAAAAAGCGGTTGAGCCGAAAGATCCTGGGTGCCGAGGAAATAAGTGCCCGACGTGGTGCCGCCGCCGGCCGCCGCCATATAGAAGGCCCCCCGGGTGCCCGGCCTGATCTTATAGGTGCCCCGGGGCAGGTGGCCAAAGAATTTGGGCAGTTCCCCTTCCATATCCTTGGCAATCAGCGCCGCCCGGCCCAGAATTTCCTGTTCGCTTTTGGCATAAAATTTTGGGTCGGTGCGCAGGTAACCCAGGAAGGCTTTGAAGGTGCCCTCAAAACCGACTTTTTTCATGATCGCCGTCATCTCGCTGCGGATTCGGCTGACCTCGCTGAGACCCAGATCATGGATGTCCCGGGGGCTCATGTCGGTGGTGGTGAAAAATTCAATCTCTGATTTGTAATAGGCTGCCCCGCCTTTGACGCTGCTGATGCCCGGCTCTGTCCGGCACTGGGTCATATAGTCCTTGGTATAGAAATCGTAAAAAGCCTGATATTCCGGGATGATTTTTTCGGTGATCAGCTTCAGGCCGACTGCGGTAAAAGCGGCCCGTTGGGTTTCGGACAGCCGCTGGGGAAAGGACTTGAAGGGGCCGAACAATTTGCTGTCCCGGGCATCTTTAACAATATGCTGGCTGATGGTTATCTCATAGCCGTTCATGGACGTGCAATAGTGGGTAAAGCCTTTGGTGGCGGCCTCCCGGAGCAGAGAGATCTGTTCCTGATTATAGCGCGGGAAGTCGGCTAGGCTGATCAGGTATTTTTCATAGTCTGCCGCCGTCAGGAACGACATGTTAGCCGGGGCATCGGCAAAATAGGTGTGATAGCCAAACAGTTTGGTGATCGGGAACAGATATCCGGGCTGCTGATAGCTGTTGGCCTCGGTTTGGCGTTCATAGGTAAAAAGCTGATAGCTGACCCGGTCCTTTTTGCTTAGTTCACTGATCTCTATTTTTGCCAAGCGCTTCATGACCTTCGCGTTGAAGGCCGCCCGACGGTCCCGGGCCACCTTGCTGAATTCGGGCAGGGTGCCGTTCATGCGAAAGCCATCGGGGTCAGTGCGGAAGAAGACTTTTTCCTGGCTGGCCCGCGCCCAGTGGTCCTCCAGAAGCTTATGGAAGTCATCGGTGTTGTCGGCGAGGGCCGCCGGTCCGGTCAGGGCGGTGCACAGCAGGGCGAGGAGGGCATTTTTCGGGAGAGTCATTCAAATATTCCTTGGTGGGGTCTTAATTCTTGGGTGGCGATCCAGCCGGTAACCGTTGCCGAGCACCGTATCATGGAAGGCCCGGAGATCAAATATATTCCCAAGATTTGCTTCGACCAGCTGGCGCAGAGCGGTACTTTCGGCGCTTGCTATTCCAGCCAGGATTAAAGTCAGGCTCAGGGCTAAAACGAGTTTTTTCATGATATCATCCCACAGGTTGGTTTTTCTTTTTTACAGGTTAGCGCGTTCGTGCGCGGGCAATAACCGTTTAGGTTGATATTTTGTGCTGTTTTTCAAGCTAAAGACAGGAGAAAACACTGTAACCGGGGTACTGGATTGGCGGCCTTCCGTTCCACTATTCGGCCCTGATCGCCGGTGGTAATCTGCTTTCAACAGTTAATGAATGAAAGGAACGAAACCATGATACCCCTGATCGCACAGATGAAAAGATTGTCGGCTAAAGCCAAAAGCCGGACCAAGAACAGTAAAGTCACCCAGGCCGTCACAAGCCTGGTCGCCCGTCAGAAAGCGCGGATTAATCACAGACGGCGCAACCGGCTCTCCCTGACCAACCGGATTTCAGAAAATTATGCTAATGTCGGCTATAAATGCTCCTTCTAGGGCAGGAGGGGAGCCTGCCGGAGCGGGACATTCTGCCGCCAAATAAAACTTTACTCACCGGTAACATTTGTGCATACTGCGCCGCACAATATGTGAACCCTTTTGAGTAAACGGATATATCTATGACTGATGGCAAGCGCAAAAGTATTACGGACTGGCAGGACCTTGTGGGCAAGGAACTTCGCGGCAGGAAGCTGGACGACCTGACCTGGAAGACGCCCGAAGGTATTGAGATCAAGCCGCTGTATACCGCCGAAGATGTTGCAGATATTCCTCATATTGGCAACCTGCCGGGCTTTTTCCCCTTCACCCGTGGGGTCAAGGGCAGCATGTATGCCGGTCGGCCCTGGACCATCCGTCAATATGCCGGTTTCTCGACCGCCGAAGAATCCAACGCCTTTTACCGCCGCAATCTGGCTGCCGGGCAAAAGGGCCTGAGTGTGGCCTTTGACCTGGCGACCCACCGGGGTTACGACAGTGACCATCCCCGGGTTCAGGGCGATGTGGGCAAGGCCGGCGTCGCCATCGACAGCGTCGAGGATATGAAAATCCTATTCGACCAGATTCCATTGGATAAGATGTCGGTGTCCATGACCATGAACGGGGCGGTGATACCCTGCCTGGCCTTCTATATCGTGGCCGCCGAGGAACAGGGCGTTAGCCGGGACCAGCTTTCCGGCACGATTCAGAATGATATTCTGAAAGAATTCATGGTTCGCAATACCTATATCTATCCGCCGGCGCCGAGCATGCGCATTATCGGCGATATCATTTCCTATACCACCCGTGAAATGCCCAAATACAACAGCATCTCGATCTCGGGCTATCATATGCAGGAAGCCGGCGCGACCCAGTTGCAGGAACTGGCCTTCACCCTGGCTGACGGCATGGAATATGTCCGGGCGGCCCTGAAGACCGGGCTGGATATTGATGTCTTTGCCCCGCGTCTGAGCTTTTTCTTCGCCACGGGGATGAATTTCTTCATGGAAGTGGCCAAACTGCGCGCCGCGCGGACCATCTGGGCCCAGATCATGGAAAACTTCGGCGCCAAGAATCCCAAAAGCATGATGCTGCGCACCCATTGCCAAACCTCCGGCGTGTCGCTGACCGAAAAAGACCCCTATAATAATGTGGTCCGGACCACGGTTGAGGCCATGGCCTCCATGCTCGGCGGCACCCAGTCACTGCATACCAATGCCCTGGACGAAGCCATCGCCCTGCCGACCGATTTTTCGGCGCGAATTGCCCGCAACACCCAGATCGTGCTCCAGGAAGAAACCGGCATGTGCAATGTGGTCGACCCGCTCGGCGGCTCCTATTATGTCGAGCATCTGACCAATGAGCTGGTCCAGGAAGCCTGGAAAATCATCACCGATGTTGAAGACATGGGCGGCATGACCAAGGCGGTCGAAAGCGGCATGCCCAAGATGAAAATTGAGGAAGCAGCCGCCCTGAAACAGGCCCGTATCGACCGGGGCGAAGAAGTGGTTGTCGGGGTTAATAAATACCGGTTGGAGAAAGAGGATGTCCTTGATATTCTCAGTGTGGATAATGATGCGGTCCGGGTTTCTCAGATTGCCCGGCTGACAAAAATGAAAGCCGAGCGCGATGAGGTGAAATGCCAGGCCGCGCTGCAGGCCCTGACCGAGGCGGCCAGCGGAGATGCCAACCTGCTGGAGAAAGCCGTGGTCGCGGCCCGCGAACGGGCCTCCCTCGGAGAGATATCAGACGCCATGGAAAAAATATTCAACCGTCACCGGGCCGAGGTGAAATCCATCTCCGGCGTGTATGGCTCGGCATATAAAGGCGATGCCGGCTTTGAGAAAATTCAGCGCGACATCGAAGACTTTGCCGAAAAAGAAGGCCGCCGCCCGCGGATGCTGGTGGTCAAGATGGGCCAGGACGGCCATGACCGGGGCGCGAAAGTAATCGCCACCGCCTTTGCCGATATTGGCTTTGATGTGGATGTGGGACCTTTGTTCCAGACTCCGGCCGAAGCCGCCCGCGAAGCCATTGAAAATGACGTGCATATCGTCGGCGTATCCTCACTGGCCGCCGGTCATAAAACCCTGATCCCGCAACTGATTGCCGAGCTGAAAAAAGAAGGTGCGGATGATGTGATGGTGGTCTGCGGCGGAGTGATCCCGGCTCAGGATTATGACTTTTTGTATGAGGCCGGTGTTGCCGCGATCTTCGGCCCCGGCACCAACATCCCCGAAGCCGCCGCCAAAGTGCTGAAAGTATTGGGCGAACGGGGGTAATGTCCCGACCTTATAATTGGTTTTAAGATTTAGCCGTCATTTCTGCCCTCATTTTGATGGGGCTGGGGTGGCGGTTTTTTTGCGGTTGTGCACAGCTTATACTTGTACTCCATTGACCGGACTTTCTTTCTGTGACTATAGTTGGGGCAGGGTCTGACGGGAGAATTCCTTAACAGGCATACCGGGCAGTAGCAAATTTCTTCAAGTCATTGGGAGTCTTTAGAAAAGGGGATAATATGAGGAAGGCAATCTTGCATCTATTTTTGGTGGTCAGTTTTCTGATGCTACCGACGGCACAGGCGGCGTCGAAACTTAAGCTTGACATCGGCGATGTGCCGCCAAGCTATCTGGGCAAGGATACTGAGGGGCAGAAATTTGAGGTGACAGACCATAAGGGCAAGGTGATTGTCATCTCTTTCTGGGCGTCGTGGTGCGCCCCTTGTCGCCAGGAACTGCCGGTCCTCGATGTGGTTCAGAAACATATTGGCAAAGACCGTCTGAGGGTGGTCGCGGTTAATTTCAAGGAAAATAAACGGGCCTTCCGCCAGATGAAGAAGCAACTTAAATACATGGCATTAACGCTGACCCATGACAAGCGGGGTGTCATTGGCAAGAAGTTTGGGGTTGAAGGCATCCCTCATCTCCTGATCATCGGCAAAGACGGAAAAGTCGCCTATCAGGCGGTGGGATACGGCGAAGGCTCGGTGAAAAAACTGATCAATATTCTGGATGCGCAATTGGCCAAGGCATTTTGACTGTGTGAGTAGGGGCTAGCCCCGGAGTGACCATGGGCCGGAAACACAAATAATCTTGCATAACCGCCGTCCATGCTTTATCAGCGCGGGTAGATAAGGGCCGGTCTTGTTTAAAGAACATGGCCCGATCAGGATAGATCACCCATAGATAACACTCAGGGCAACCACATGACTGAACAGGCGACACCCGGGACGCAGAGCAAGGCGTCCATCTGGCTCGAGGAATTCGGCCTGAATTCCATCAGCCGTATCCGTATTGAAAGCTTCTCCGGCCTGACCGTGGCCCTGGCCCTGGTGCCCGAAGCCGTGGCCTTTGCCTTTGTCGCTGGCGTTAATCCGCTGGTCGGTCTCTATGCCGCCTTCATTGTCGGGCTGGTCACCGCCGTTTTTGGCGGCCGTCCGGGCATGATTTCCGGTGCCACCGGGGCGTTGGCCGTGGTGATGGTCAGCCTGGTGGCCCAGCATGGGGTCGAATATCTGTTTGCCACTGTGGTGCTGATGGGCATCATTCAGATTGTCGCCGGGGTTACCCACCTCGGCCGCTTTATCCGCATGGTGCCCCATCCGGTGATGCTGGGCTTTGTCAATGGTCTGGCGATTGTGATTTTTCTGGCCCAGCTCGGCCAGTTCAAGGACAGTTCCGGGGCCTGGCTCAGTGGCATGCCCATGTATCTGATGCTGGGACTGGTGGTGCTGACCATGGGGATTATTTATCTGATGCCCAAGATCACCAAGGCGGTGCCGGGACCTCTGGCCGCGATTGCCGGGGTGACGGCTGTGGTGATCGGGTTGAACATGGATATTCCGCGGGTCGGTGACCTGGCCTCTATTTCCGGGGGTCTGCCGCCGTTTCATATTCCGAACTTTCCCCTGACTTGGGAAAGCCTGATGATCATCCTGCCCTATGCAGTGATCCTGGCCGCGGTTGGCCTGATTGAATCCCTGCTGACCCTGAATCTGGTCAGTGAGATGACCGATACCCACGGCGGCGCCAGCCGGGAATGTACGGCCCAGGGCGCGGCCAATGTGATCACCGGATTTTTCGGTGGCATGGGCGGCTGTGCCATGATCGGCCAGAGCATGATCAATGTGAAGTCCGGCGGACGGACGCGGCTCAGCGGTATCGTGGCGGCGCTCAGCCTGCTGGGCTTTATCCTGTTTGCCTCGGGCCTGATTGAACAGATTCCGCTGGCGGCGCTGATCGGGGTCATGTTCATGGTGGTGATCGGTACCTTTGCCTGGAACAGCCTGAAACTGATCGGTAAAATCCCGCGCCATGATATTTTTGTGATTATCTTTGTCACCGGCATTACCGTGGCCTTTGACTTGGCGGTGGCCGTGGTCGCCGGCGTGATTATCTCGGCCCTGGTTTTTGCCTGGGATACGGCGAAACATACCAGTGCGGTCAGCAAGATTAATGACAAGGGCTCCAAGGTCTATAAAATGTCCGGGCCGCTGTTCTTTGGCTCTGTGGCAAGCTTCACCGAATTGTTTGATCCCAAGGGTGATCCGGATGATGTGATTGTTGATTTTCTGGATTCCCGGGTGCTTGACCATTCCGGCCTGCAGGCCATTGACGCGCTGGCGGTGAAATATGAGGCGGCGGGCAAGAAGCTGCACCTGCGTCACCTGAGCGCCGATTGCCGCCGCCTGCTCCATAAGGCCCGCAAGATTGTCGAGGTCTCGGTGATTGAAGACCCGGACTATGGCGTTGCGGTTGATTACGAAGGCAATTATATGCTGAAGAACGCAGATGTGAAAGCGCCGGAAAAGGCGTAAAGTCTTCCCCTATTCCAGTTTCAAAAGCCCGGGTCAGTCTTGAGATAGAGCCCGGGCTTTTTTGATGGCTGTCGGCCGGGGCCGAGGATTTATATTGTTCATATTTTTAAACAGTCCTTTAATTTAGTGGCTATTGTTTTTATCCAAGGGCACGGCTAGGGTTTGGCTAAGACATACCTCTCTGGCTCCTACACTCCTAAAGGATAACAATATGGCCCCCTCAGAAGCAAGATTAGTTCGATTTACCGAAACCGGACCCGCATCGGTTTTAACTATTGTCACCGAACCCGTTGAAGACCCCAGAGAAGGCGAGGTGCGCCTTCGCGTGGAAGCCATCGGTTTGAACAGGGCAGAGGTCATGTTCCGCGAGGGGGCTTATCTTGAGCAGCCACCTTTGCCGTCCAAAATTGGCTATGAAGCTGCGGGAACCATCGATGCGGTTGGGAAAAATGTTGACGACTTTAAAATCGGCGACCGGGTCAGCACGATCCCGGCATTTTCCATGGGCCAATATGGCGTTTACGGCGAAAGACCTGTCGTTCCGGCGGCGGCGGTGGCGAAATATCCCGAAAAATTAAGCCCCCGGGAAGGCACCGCCATCTGGATGCAATATATCACGGCCTACGGGGCGTTGATAGGGATCGGACGGTTAAGCAAAGGACAATCCGTCATCATCACGGCCGCCAGCAGCAGTGTCGGCATCGCGGCCATTCAGATTGCCAAGAATATCGGCGCCCTGGTCATTGCCACAACCCGCGGTGCCAGTAAAGCCCAGATGTTGCTTGATGCCGGGGCCGATCATGTGGTCCAGACGGACACTGAAAATCTGGAAGATCGGGTATCAGAGATCACAGAAGGCGCGGGGGCTCATGTCATCTTTGATCCGATCGGCGGCCCTATTCTGGACCAGTTGGCCGCAGCGGCCGCCCCGGGGGCACAGATCATTGAATATGGCGCCCTCGATAGCCGTCCGACGCCGTTCCCCTTGTTTGCCGCCCTTGGCAAGGGTCTGACCATCAGGGGTTACACTCTGTTTGAAATTACCCATGACCCGGATCTTCTGGCCAAAGCAAAGGCCTTCATTTACCAGGGTCTGGAGACGGGAGACCTTGTCCCCCTGTTGGATCGGACATTTGCCTTCGATGACGTCCGGCAAGCCCATGAATATATGGAATCAAATCAGCAATTCGGAAAAATCACCCTGACCCTTGACGGGTCGTAATAGCCTTTAACTGCTTTTTTTCACCGCCTGTGCCTTGGATTTCAGGGGGGCGCGACATTAAAAAGACCTGGCCCCCAGTGGGAGTCAGGTCTTGATGGCGACAAAGTCCTTAAGCAGGCTTAGAAGGTAACCCGCATGCCCAGGTTGGCGGTGCGGCCCAGGCCCTTGACATAATAGCTGCTCAGGAAAATCGACTGGGCCTTGGCGGTGAAATAATTCTCATTCAGCAGATTTTCAATGCCGCCGTAGAACTGAATATTGCCTACGGTATAAGATGCCCGAAGATTGACCAGGTCATAGCCGGTCACCGGCCCCTGATAGATGGCATATTTATTATCGTTCGCGGTGAATTCCTTGCGGCTGCCCACGCGCTGATAATTGAGCGACAGGCTGATGTCTTCGGTTGGCTGATAATCCGCATAGACCACCAGGTTGGACGGGGCAATATAGCGGCCGGTGAGCTTGGCATCGGTGTCGGTATTTTCACCGTCAAAGCGGGTGAAGCTGGTGCCGACCTCCAGATTATCCTGGACAAAATATTGTACCGCGATCTCAAAGCCGTGGATTTTCTGGGGTTCCCGCACCGGCAGGAAAACTCCGGTCGCCTCATCAAGTTTGGTGCCCGTGCCGAGCTCAGATGTGCTTTGATAATAGGCAAATTCGAATTTTATTTTGTCGAATACACTGGTGAAGCCGACCTCATAATGGTGGACCTTTGAGGCCTCGGTCCGGACATCGGCGAGATCAGTGACCGTGGCCGAGCGTAACAGGCGGCCAAGGTCCGAAATGTCAAAGCCCTGGGAATAACTGATGAAGGGACTGAAGGTTTTGAGTTTTTTAGAGCGCAGGCCCACATTAAAGGTGGTGGAATTATAGCTCAGGGCGCCGCCTGTGACAGCCATCGGTACCGAACAGGTGGCCGCGGTACTACAGAGTTTGAGGGTGCTGTAATCATCAATGGAGATGTCGATTTTCTCAGCCCTGAGGCCGGCCTTGAAAACAACATCATCCCGCCAGACGGTTTTGGCCTGCAGATAGACGGCTTTGTTTTTCATGGCAATTTCCGGCACCCAGAGTCGGCCATCTGTCAACGGTTGCGAGGTGGTATCCTTCAGGTAATCCAGGCCATAAATGAAGGTGGTCTTCAAGTTATCCCAATTAATCTCGGTATTGAAATTCACCCGCAGGCCAAATTTATTCGATTTAATGAAAGACTGACCGCCGGTATAGCCCTCATCCAGATTCGCCAGTTTGGCGGAAAAGAAGAAGACGTTCTTCAGTTTCTGATGATAGCCGTCAAAGGTGAAGCTGGTATTTTTAAACAGCTCGGCATCGCTGTATTTGACCATCAGGTTGGTGTTGCCCTTAGGCCCCTGGGGCACGCCGGGTTTGTCAGCACCCTCGCTGTTGACCGCGTGGGTTTTAATGCCGTCAATGGCGCTGCCGGTGTCATCGACCAGAGTGGATTCCTGCTGGGAATCATAATAGTTGTAGGTGGCCTGGAGTCTTTTGTCGTCGTCAAACTGATAGGCGGCCTTGGTGAACAGGTTGATGGTGTCCAGGTCCGACAAGCCGTAAATCAGGCCCAGGGTATCGCCGTCAGCATCTTTCTGCTGGCCCCGGGAATCATAAACCGCATTGATCACATAACTGAAGTCCTGCAGGGTGCCGCTGACGGTGCCGTCAAATCTTTTGCTGAAGCTGTCTTTGCCATCGACCAGGGAGAAACGGCTGCTGACGGCAATATCGCCGCTGATCGCCTCTTCAGAGGCCTGCTTGGTGATGTAATTGACAATGCCGCCGGCGGCGCCGTTGCCATAGATTGAGGTCGCGCCTTTAATGATCTCGATCCGTTCCAGGGCGCTGCTGTCGATGGAGCGGATGCCGAGCTGGCCATTGCGCAGGGGGGTCGACTGGGGTACGCCGTCGATCATCACCAGAACCCGGCGACCACGGAGGGTCAGGCCGGAGTTGCTGACGGTGCCGGATGCCGGCCCAAATCCCGGCACCCGCAGGGCCAGGGTATTCTGAATTTCCGGGCTCAGCTGCAGGTCCGCCAACAGGGCGCTTTTGCCGACCACCGAGACCGAGGCGGTGATCTCGTCTATGCGTTCGGGGGCTCTGCTGCCGGTGACAATGATTTCTTCCAGGCCTTGTGGTGGCGTGTTTGGGGTGGGTAGGGCTGCGGCCGTCATCAGGGCGAATAGTGGTAAACTCATCTTCTGTTCCTCACATTACAAGTATTTGATCTTAATATGTATTTGGGGTGCGTATTTATGCTATTGATAATTATTCTTATTAAAGAAAGAGAGGTTATAAGGCAAGGAATATCTTGATAATAGTTCGCATTATGATTATTAAGAAGGAAGAGGGACCAGAAGGGAACCGAAGAATAAGGCGGCGGAAAATGGCTTGCGGCAGAGGGAAAGACGACAATGAAAATATTAAGAGTGGTTCACTTATGGGTAGGGCTGACGGTGGGCGGCATTTTATTTTTCACCGCCTTTTCCGGTACTGTTCTGGTTTTTAAATATGACCTGCTGAATCTATCCCTGCCGGACAATGCACCGCTTTACCGGCCACCAACTCTGACAGAAAAATCGCGGGCCATGACACAGTTGAAGAACGCCCAGACCCGGCTGATCAGGTTCCCGTCCCCGGGGTTAAATTATTATGTCCATGCGGATCAGGATACCGTGCAGTATTATCACCCCGACAGCCTGCAGCGGGTCACTGGCCGTTATCATATTCCGCTGATGTTAAGGGTGCTGTCGGATTTACACATACATCTCCTGGCTGGCAAAACCGGGGAGAAGGTGCTCGGGTTTCTGGGGCTGGGCCTGTTGTTCCTGTGCCTGTCGGGCCTGGTGATCTGGTTTCCGGGCCGGCGGGGCTTCAGGGTTCGAAGCAGCCTGCCGAAAAAGGTCAGCCGCGGCAGCTTCCTCGCCTCCCACCGCAGCGCCGGCGTGCTCAGCTGCCTGATGATCCTGCTGCTCACCACCACCGGTGTCGGCATGGTGTTTTATGACATCAGCAAGGACCTGATCCGGGGACTGATCGGGGAAGAGAGCCCAGCCTCGACCGCCGCTGCGCCCGTAACGATCCCGCCCCAGAGGGGGGATTTCAGGTCCTGGCCGGAGATCCTGCAGGCGGTGGCCCAGAGCCTGCCCGGCGGCCGGATCACGCTCTATTACGCGCCAAAGCAAGTTGACAACAGGATTCAGAAGTTCCGCCTGCGCTATGACGAAGACTGGACGCCAAACGGGGCAAGTTTTATTCAGGTTGATCCCTATAGCGCCCGTGCGGTGGCGGAGATTGATTACCGGACGGCCCCGACATCAGACCGCATTGCCCGCAAACTGTTCCCGCTGCATACCGGCGCCATTGGCGGCCGGAGTTATCAGCTGATCGTGGCCCTGACCGGCCTGTTCCTGATGCTGATGATCGGCACGGCCTTCGGCGCCTGGGTCAAGAAAAAACGCCAAGCGGGCCGGGGCGGAAAGTGTGTCAAATAGATAGGGGAACAGGGCGACGGCAACAGAGGAAAAGATAAGGATTTTAAAAGGCTCAACCTTAAAACAGCCCCCTTAAAAAAGAGGCCTTCACTCAGTTGATCAGCTTGTCCAGCTCGAATGTGTGATCGGTCATGCAGAATTCGCAGGTCATGGTGATCACCCCGTCTTCGGCACAGTCTTTCAGCTCATCGAGGGAGAAACTGGCGAGCACAGAGCGCAGCTTCTTCTCGGAACAGCGACAGCCGGTGATCATTTCGGTGGTGGTGAACACCCGGACCCCGCTCTCATTGAACAGGCGCAGCAGCAGGTCCTGTAGTGACAGGTCGTGATCGAGAAGCTCTGTCGGCTTGACACTGGACAGCAAAATTTTGGCCGTATTCCAGTTGTCCTGGCGTTCGGTCGGGGCGTGAATCTCCATCTCCCGCTCGTCGACCGTGCTGCGGGCCAGATGCTGGATCATGATCGCCGCCGCGGTCCAGATGCCGTCTTCGGCCTTGTCACAGCTGATCATCAGGTGGGTCGGCAATTGTTCCGAGGCCAGGAAATATTCTTCAGCCGAGTTTTTCAGGCTGTTGCCTTCCAGCTTCACAATGCCCTGATAGCGGTCCATATACTGGCCCTGATCGATGGTGATCATCAGCTGGCCATCGCCGAGCACGGGGCTGGCATCTTCGTCCAGGCCGCAATAGCCGCGGACCACACCGGAGCCATTGCCGCCGGTGGCATAGTCACTGACCAGAGTCCGGATCAGGCCATCACTCTTGATCTGGGCGGTCAGGATGCCGTCAAATTTCATCATGCTGCCGAGCATGGCAGTCAGGGCCATGGCCTGGCCTAATTGCTGCTTGACCGCATCGGGGTAACTGTGGTTGCCGAGCACCGCGTTCAGGCTTTTATTCAGCCGGATAATCCGGCCTTTGATGTCCTGTCCTTCGATCTGAAACGCCAGGCAGTTGTCACTATAGAGAGGGGTCATGTTATTTTCCAAAACACCACATCAGGATGCTTTTCTGAATGTGGAGACGGTTTTCAGCTTCGTCCCAGATGACGGATTGGGGGCCGTCGATGACTTCATCGGTCACCTCTTCGCCCCGGTGGGCGGGCAGGCAATGCATGAACAGGCAATCAGGCTTGGACCGGTTGATCAGTTTGCGGTTGACCTGGTAAGGCGCCAGAATGGCCAGCCGCTCGTCCACGTCCTTATCGCCCATGGAAACCCAAGTGTCGGTGATGATGCAGTCGGCCCCCTCGGCCGCAACCGCCGGATCGTGGGTTAGGCTCACTTTTCCGCCATTGTTGCGGGCCCATTCCAGCACCTGTGTCGGCGGGCAGAATTCTTTCGGACAGGCCAGTACCAGCTCGCAGTCAAACAGCACCGCCGCGTGAATCCAGGACACCGCCACATTGTTGCCGTCGCCGGACCAGGCAATCTTTTTGCCTTTCAGGGGGCCGCGATGCTCAATAAAGGTCAGCACATCAGCCATCACCTGACAGGGATGGGAAAAATCGGTCAGGGCGTTGATTACCGGCACGGTGGCATGGGCGGCCATTTCCAGCAGGGATTCGTGACTGTCGGCCCTGAGCATGACCGCATCGACAAAACCCGACAGGACCTGGGCGGTATCCGAGACACTTTCGCCCCGGCCCAGCTGCATGTCATTGCCCTGAAGCACGATGGCGGTGCCCCCCAACTGATGGATGGACATCTCAAAGGACACCCGGGTCCGGGTTGACGGCTTTTCAAACACCATGGCCAGGCTTTTATCTGCCAGAGGACGGTCGGGATGGATAAAGCCTTTGCCCTGGCCATCACCGGTGGCGGTGGCTTTCAGGCTTATGGCCTTGGCAATGATATCCTGGGCCTCGGCCGGGGTCAGGGCGGCCAGGTCGAGAAAATGTCTGTAGGGCGGCTTCAGTTTAAAATGGCTCATGCTCTTACTCTGATTAACTCTTTTTCCGGATTATTCATCATCCGTTTGGGGGTCGGGCAGGTCTTTTTCAATTTCGGCACAGATCTTTTCCAGCTTTTTCAGTGCTTTGGTGATATGCTCTTTCTCAATGATCAACGGTGGCAGGAGGCGCACCGTATTATCAGCAGCGCCAATCAGCAACAGGCCATGCTCCAGAGCTTTGGCGACAAAGGCCGCTGGCTCCAGCTTAAGCTTAAGGCCGAGCATCAGGCCCACGCCCCGCACCAGTTCAATCACCTTGGGGTATTTATTGCGCAGGGTCATCAGGCCTTTTCTAAGCTCATAGGACATTTTCTCGACCTGATCGAAAAAACCGTCTTCGAGCATGACATCGAGCACGGCGTTGCCGACCGCCATGGCCATGGGGTTGCCACCGTAGGTGGAACCGTGAGAGCCGGCGGTCATGCAGCGGCCGACCTCTTCCGTGGCCAGGCACGCGCCGAGCGGGAAACCGCCGCCGATGCCCTTTGCGGCACAGAGGATGTCCGGGCTGATGGCACTATGCTGATAGGCGAATAGCTTTTCTGTTCGGCCCATGCCGCACTGTACTTCATCAAATATCAGCAGGATACCGTGTTTGTCGCAGAGGTCGCGCAATATTTGCATATTGTCGCTGGACACCTGACGGATGCCACCTTCGCCCATGACCGGCTCGATCATGATCGCCGCGGTCTCATGGGTGATGGCGGCTTCGACCTTGCTCATGTCCCGGTGAAACGGCAGATGGTCAAAGCCGTCCAGCATGGGGCCAAAGCCTTTTATGAGTTTTTCATGACCGGAGGCGGCAATGGTTGCCAGCGTCCGGCCATGGAAGCAGCCTTCAAAGGTGATGATCCGGAAGCGTTCCGGCGCGTCATTCTCATAATGATATTTCCGGGCCATCTTGATGGCGCATTCAACGGCCTCGGCCCCGGAATTGGTAAAGAACATGGTGTCGGCAAAGCTGTTGGCCGCCAGCCGCTCGGCCAGTCTTTCCTGTCCGGGGATGCGGTAGATGTTGGAGGTATGCCAGACCTTGGTCGCCTGGTCGGTCAGGGCCTTGACCAGGTCCGGATGACAAAACCCGAGATTATTAACCCCGATGCCACAGCCAAAGTCCAGATATTCATTACCGTTCTGGTCGTAAGCATAGACACCTTTGCCATGGTCGACGGCAAAGTCTGCCCGGGCGTAGGTTGGCAAGACGGGGGAAATGATATTCTCTTCCTGTTTGTCATTGCGGCTGTTCTTCATCATCATTCTCTATTTAACTGTTTAACCCATAGGCCGCAGAATATTACTCGTCCTGCTTCTTTTCTGACCGGAGACAGTCCATACACCAATTTGACTAAGGGCGCAACTTGTAGCCGGTGCTGAACATGCGGTAACAGAATAGGCCTAAAATGATATTCAGGACGGCAATATAAACCACGCCGGTCATGAGGTTGCCGTCCGCCCGATCAATCATACCATATCGAAAGCCATCAATCAGATAGAAAAACGGATTGAGCTGGCTCAGATCATGCCAGATCCCCGGCAGGCGGTCGATGGAATAAAAGGTCCCGGACAGGAAAGACAGCGGCACAATGACAAAATTGGTGATGCTGGAGCTTTGTTCCCACTTTTCAGCCCAGATACCGGCCATAATGCCGAGCAGAGCCAGCATGACAGCGGCCGACAGGCCAAAATACAACAGTGCCCAGATATGGGAAAAACTCATATCGACAAACAATAGCATGGAGAGGGTGACGCAGGTGCCGACCAGGGCCGCCCGGGTCACCGCCGCCGCCGTGAAGGCCAAGGTCATTTCCCCGGGGCCGAGGGGCGCCAGCAACAGGTCGACAATATTACCCTGCATCTTGGAGGTCATCAGGCTGGAAATGGTGTTGGCAAAGGCATTTTGAAGGATCGCCATGGTCACCAGCCCCGGAGCCAGAAACTGACCGAAGGGAATCTCCCCGATGGTGCGTCCGCTGCCGCCAAGGGCAATGGTAAAGATGGTCATGAACAACGCGGTCGTGATCACCGGCGAAAAGACGGTTTGGCCGGCCACTTTACAGAAGCGGCGCACTTCCTTGCTGTAGAGGGTCCAGACACCGAGCCAGTTAATGGCCCCGATTCTTTTTGACCCAAAGGAGGGCAGGTTTTGGCCAATGGTCCAGTCGTTTTTCATGAAATAACCCTAATGTAATCTCTGATTTATAAGTTGTTCTGCTTTTTACCGTACAAAAGCCGCCACTGCAAGCACTCGGGCCTTGACCTTTGTTAAAGAGAAGATTAGACAACACGCTTCCTAATGCGCTACTATCGCAAATATATAGGATTGATGTAAAAGGATTACGAACTATGGCATGGACAGATGAACGGGTCGCCAAATTACGGGAACTTTGGGACAAGGGTCTGAGCGCAAGCCAGATTGCCAAGGAACTTGCCGAAGGGGTCACCCGCAATGCTGTGATTGGCAAGGCGCACCGGATGAACCTTGCCTCTCGTCCGTCACCAGTTAAAACAGATCCTAAGAAGAAGGCTAAAAAAGCGGTCGAGAAAAAAGCGGCTACGCCCAAGGCTAAGGCCCGGACCGGAAAGGTTAGCCTGCTGGAACTGACCGAAAGAATCTGCAAATGGCCGATCGGTCATCCGGGCGAGGTCGATTTCCATTTTTGTGGCAAGACCTCGGCGACAACATTCCCCTATTGCGCGGAACATTGTGCCCAGGCTTATCAGGTGCAGCAGCCCCGCCGGGACCGCCGTGCCAACCGGGGTCGCATCTCTGCAACACCGGTAAGATAATATTCTATCTCTATCAGACTAACTGGCGGTAAGAAAATTGCCGCCAGGTTAAATTTTTATTTCCCAGATGGATAAGATCTCGACCGCGATGCCGGCGGGCAGGGCGTTGGTGCCCATGGCCGCCCGGGCCGCTAGGCCACGATCGCCAAACACATCCCGGAATAGCTCCGAGGCCCCGTTGATGACTTTTGGGCTGTCTTTATACACATCGGTGCATTTCACCACCCCCTGAATCTGAACACATTGTACGACCCGGTCCAGGTCGCCGCCACAGGCTTTTTTCAACTGGGCGAGGATATTCAGCCCGGTGGTGCGGGCGGCATGATAGCCCTGTTCGGTGGTCAGGGTGTCTCCGACCCGGCCCAGACCCGGGTGTTCGTCGCTGTGAATCGGTCCCTGTCCGGCAATATATAAAATATTTCCTGTCAGGCGAAACGGGACATAGGCAGCCATAGGACCCGGTGCTTCGGGCAGGGTGATGTTCAGTTCCCTCAATCGTCCCTCGATGGCCCCTGAGTCGGTTTTGGCCATAGCTGATTTTACCATGCTCAGGGAGGAGGCGACAAAAGCCCCCGTGCCCAAGGCGCCAAAGAATGTTCTTCTTTTCATACGTATATTCCTCTGTTAATTCGCTTTATTGGTGTTTGAACCTTCAACAATAGTCTGTTATCCTCTTTTTCGATAGTCGTAAAATCATTGAAAACAATAAACTTCACAAGGGGATAGATAGATTATGCTGCGTTTGGAAAAGATAATTGCGGCGGCGACCTTTGCCGGACTAGCTGCGACGGCCCTCATGGGGCCTGCGCTGGCGGCGGAAAAAGCCACCAAAGACCGACTGCCTTTGGTGGTCATTGATAAAAATCCTTATCCCAGCACCTATCAGGCCTTTCCCTCTGTGACCACGGTGATTACCAACGCCACGGTTCTGGACGGTGCGGGGGAGCAACTTGACGGCGCGTCGATCCTGATGGAAAATGGAAAAATCGTTGCGGTGGGCACGGAATTGGAAATTCCTTACGGCACCCTTGTCATTGATGGTAGCGGCAAATGGGTAACCCCGGGGATCATCGATGTGCATTCCCATCTGGGGGTCTATGCCTCGCCGGGCCACAAATCATTGTCGGACGGTAATGAAGCAACAAAACCGGTGACTGCGGATGTCTGGGCGGAGCATTCCATCTGGCCCCAGGACCCGGGATTTTCCCGCGCCATCGCCGGCGGTGTCACCAGCTTGCAGATTTTACCGGGATCAGCCAACCTGATCGGCGGGCGGGGCATCACCGTGAAAAATGTGCCCAGCCGGACCCGGCAGGGCATGAAATTCCCCGGCGCGCCTTATGGCCTGAAAATGGCTTGCGGCGAAAACCCAAAACGGGTGTACGGTAAAAAAGGCGGTCCCAGCACCCGAATGGCCAATATGGCTGGCTACCGGAAAGCCTGGATCAAGGCCCGGGACTATAAGGATAAGTGGGACAGCTACACCCGGAAATATAAAGCAGGGGAAGATGTCGCAGCCCCGTCCCAGGACCTGGAACTGGACACCCTGATGGGGGTTCTGAATGGCGAAATCCTGATCCATAACCATTGTTACCGGGCCGATGAAATGGTCTCCATGATGACCATGGCCCATGAATTCAACTATACAATATCGACCTTCCATCATGCGGTGGAAAGCTACAAGATTGCCGACATTCTGGCCAAAGAAAATGTCTGTTCCGCCATGTGGTCCGACTGGTGGGGCTTCAAGCTGGAAGCCTTCGACGGGGTTGATGAAAATATCCCCATGGTCGCCAAGGCCGGGGCCTGTGCCATTGTTCATTCCGATGATCCCAATGGCATTCAACGGCTCAATCAGGAAGCGGCCAAGGCCTGGGCCGATGGCCGCAAGGTCGGGCTGGACTTCACCAAGGCCGAGGCCTTCACCTGGCTGACGCTGAATGCGGCCAAGGCGCTGGGCATTGATGATCAGACCGGCTCGCTGGAGGCCGGTAAAATGGCTGATGTGGTGATCTGGTCCGGCGATCCGTTCAGTGTCTATAGCCTGGCGGAGAAAGTTTTTATCGACGGGGCGTTGCTCTATGACCGGGAGGACCCGGGGACCCATTGGCAGAGTGATTTTGAGCTGGGCCATAACCTGAAAGGAGCGCACCAATGAGAAAATCACTCATGAACCTTATCACCACCACCCTGGTTGGGGCCTCTGTTGTCTTTTCCATGGGGACCACGACGGCGTTGGCCGAAACGCTGGCTATCACCGGCGGCACCGTTCACACCTTAGGTAAAAAAGGCACCTTGACCAATGCAACGATCTTGATTGAAGACGGTAAAATCCGGGCCATTGGTCAGAACATCCGCATTCCAGCGGGGGCTGAGGTCATTGATGCCCGCGGCAGAATTGTCGTGCCGGGCTCCATGCACAGCGGCAGCCGCTTAGGGTTGTCAGAAATATCCCTGACCGAGGATTCCAACGAGCATAGTGCCAAAAAATCTCCGTTCACCGCGGCCTTTGATGTGCGCCGGGGACTGAAAAGCAATTCGATCGTAATTCCAGACAATCGGCGCCAGGGCCTGACCCATGCCATCACCCAGCCCTCAGGATCGGACGGTATTTTTTCAGGCTCGGGCGCTGTCATTTCCCTGACCGGCACGGCGGATATGATTTACGGCAAGGGGCCGATGATTGCCAACCCGTCGAAGGCCGGCAACCGCAATATTGCCTGGGCCAAGATGCGGCTGATTTTCGATCAGGTGAAATATTATGACCGCAACCGCTCTGCCATTCAGCAGGGCAAGGGGCCGGGAGACTTTCTGCTGACGACCTATAATATGGCCGCCCTGGTGCCGGTGCTGAAAGGCAAGCAGAAACTGGTGGTCCTGGTCGACAGTGAAGATGATATCCGCCAGGCGATCGCCTTGAAAAAGGACTATGACCTTGACTTGATCATCAGCGGGGCGGTCGAAGCCTGGCGCGTCGCGGCCGAACTTGTGGCGGCAAAAGTGCCAGTGATCATCAATCCTCAGGCCAATCTTCCCGGCAGTTTTGGCCAGGTCGCGGCCACCTTCCGTAATGCGGCCTTGCTGGAGGAAGCAGGCGTCGAGTTCGCCATATCGCCCGGCGGCATGGCGGCAAACCATAATGCCTTCATGGTCAACCAGATGGCCGGGCTTGCTGTGGCCCATGGTCTGGACTGGAGCCGTGCGCTGGAAGCAATCACCCTGAGCCCGGCGCGGATTTTCGGCATTGATAATTCTTTCGGGTCCCTGGAAAAGGGCAAGATTGCCAATATCGTCCTGTGGGACGGCGACCCGCTGGAGGTGACCTCCAATGTCAGCCATGTCATCGTCAGGGGGGTTAATCACCCACTGGTTTCCCGGCGCACGATGCTGCGGGACAGATATCTCGATCTGAACAAAAAACCCTACGCTTATCACTAGGAAACAAAAGGGCTCTGAGTATTCAGGGCCCTTTTTTTAAGTCGGTTACTGTCACCGTAATTCGTAATTGTCTGGAGAGTAAGTTGCTAAAAGAAAATGAGTATCTTTCCCACTTGATCGGATTATTTTTAGTGGTTTTTTTATTTAATGATTGGCCGGGGTATCTTTGGCACGGAGGTTGGTTAGCTCTATATTTTATTCTAGTATGGCGGGCCTATTTGCTATGTAAAATGAAAGACTTAGATTCTGATATGGTAATTCAAAAAGGTGTAACCATTATAATTACGTTCTTTTGGACTCTCGCAATCGTAGCAATGTTGGCTATAGACATTTTTGAACCATGGGGGAATAGGGTGAATGATTGATCAATGGAATAACCCCGTCAGTTACCGCATTAGATATGTTTTGCTAAGCTGTGGCGCGATTTGCAGGTATGTTTTGATAAAGCCCCCCCCACACACACTGTCGTCATTCCCGGCTTGGTCGGGAATCCAGGGGCGGCCTGAGGGGCGTTGGCAAGTGCTGAACATAGCGATGAAATTTTGAAGAGTCTGGAGTCCCACCTGCGGGAGAATGACGACAGAGGGCCGATTTCCCCCGGCTTTTGTGCCGAGCATTTTACGGGGGGGAAAGATTCCCCTGTACATCTGGGGTGCGAGTTCGTAAATTCCGCCACAACAGAGATCAATTGAAACTGCGGATATTTCCATGAGCATTTTACAGACCGAAGTCGATAGACGGCGGACATTTGCCATCATTGCCCATCCCGATGCCGGGAAAACCACCCTGACCGAGAAACTGCTCCTGTTCGGTGGTGCCATTCAGATGGCCGGTGAGGTCAAGGCCCGTGGGGCCCGCCGGCGCTCCCGGTCTGACTGGATGAAGGTTGAGCAGGAGCGCGGCATTTCCGTGACCGCCTCCGTCATGACCTTTGAATATGACGGCCGCATGTTTAACCTGCTCGATACCCCGGGCCATGAGGATTTCTCCGAAGATACCTACCGGGTGCTGACCGCGGTCGACAGCGCGATCATGGTGCTCGACGGGGCCAAAGGCATCGAAGGCCAGACCCGGAAATTGTTCGAGGTTTGCCGTCTGCGCGATATGCCGGTGACCACATTCATTAACAAAATGGACCGGGAAGCCCTGGACCCGTTCGAGCTTCTGGATCTCATCGAGCAGGAATTGGCGCTGGATGTGACCCCGGCCACCTGGCCGATCGGCATGGGCCGGGACTTCAAAGGCTGTTACGACCTGATCAATGACCGGCTGATCCTGATTGAGAAAACCAAGAACGATCGCCCCGATGAGGGCATAGTCTGTCAAGGCATTGATGATCCGAAACTGGACCAACTGCTGGAGGCGGATCAGCTGGCCCAGCTGCGCGAAGACGTGGCCATGGTCCGGGAGCTGTGCCCGGAATTTGACCAGCAGGCCTATCTGGATGGCACCATGACCCCGGTTTATTTCGGCAGTGCGGTCAATAACTTTGGTGTGCGCGAATTGCTCGAAGGCATCGCCACCCGCTCGCCGATCCCCGGCACGTTCCAGACCACGACCCGGGCGGTTGACCCCCATGAAGAAAAAGTCTCCGGCTTTATCTTTAAAATTCAGGCCAATATGGACCCGAAACATCGGGACCGGATCGCCTTCTTCCGCATGGTGTCTGGCAAGTTCAAGCGCGGCATGAAATTGAAACAGGTGCGCGACGGCAAGATGGTCAACCTGCATAACCCGGTGATGTTCCTGGCCCAGGACCGGGAGCTGGCCGAGGTCGCCTGGCCCGGTGATATCTTTGGCATCCCCAACCACGGCAACCTGCGCATTGGCGACAGCCTGTCCGAGGGCGAGGAACTGCGCTTCACCGGCATCCCGAATTTTGCCCCGGAATATATCCAGACCGTGCGTCCGGAAGACCCCATGAAAGCCAAGCATCTGGGCCGGGCCCTGCAGCAATTGGCCGAAGAGGGCGCCGCCCGGGTGTTCAAGCCGACCATCGGCTCCGAATGGTTTGTCGGTGTTGTCGGCATGTTGCAGTTTGAGGTCATGGCCGACCGTATCCGCACCGAATATGACGTGCCTTGCCGCTTTGAGGCGACCTCGCTCCATACCGCGGTCTGGGTCGAATGTGAGGACAAGTTCAAGCTTAAAGCCTTCATCGACACCAACAAGGCCAATATGGCCGTGGACCACAGCGGTTCGCCGGTCTTCCTGGCCCGCAATGCCTGGCGGCTGGATAAAGCCAAAGACGACAACCCCGACATCCGCTTCCTGAAAACCAAGGAACAACTGGTTTGATTTTGACAGGCTGCCTCGCATGGCCTATTCTTAATATAGTAATGCTTAATGTTTCTTAGTAGGAGTAGAGGTGTTGAATGATCATTTCAGTATAGATGATCTGCCCAATAGTGTTTTGAGGGATATCTATAGCTATTGGCTGAGTATGAAGGGTGAACGGCCCCTGCCGTCCCGGGCTGATCTGAATCCAGCTGATATTGTTCGCCTGTTGCCCCATATCAGTCTGATTGATGTGGAAAAGGATAGTGGTCGTTATAAAATGCGCCTGATTGGCACGGAAACCGTCAAGGCTATGGGGATGGATATCACCGGAAAATATCTCGATGAATTGCCCCTTGTTGAGGGCCTTTTAAAAGAAAATTATCAATGGTTGGTGGCAGAAAAACGGCCCTATATCAATTTTGCCAAGCTGCGATGGTCGAAAAAATCCTACCTGGACTATTATGCTCTCGGCCTGCCGTTGTCGAGCAATGGCACCGATGTTGATATCTTGATGTTTGGCATGTTTTACCAATTCCCCCAAGAGGCGCGCACCGTATTCTGATCATCCGGATCAATAGAGTTTCCCCGGAGAAAACAGGACAACCGACGGTTCTGACGTTTCAGGCTGTCAGGGCGTAGCCTTGACCCGGGAGGAACTGCCGCTTTCTCCGGGAAAGTCCTGAAACAGGGCGTTGACCAGATAGGGCATGGTCAGGGGCAGGCTTTCCGGGCCCCGGCTCGATACCCGGCCTTCATAGAGCCGGACTCCATCGGAACGACGGATGATTTCCAGTGATAACAGGCGGATATAGCTCTGACGGGGTTCAGCATTTCCCAGTGGCAGGGAGATGCCAACACCGACTGAGGAATGGCGGCCACCGCTGCCGACACCAATGCCGACCGAGGACCGGGGGCCGCTATCCCTGCCGCCTTCTGAGGGTTGAAGGCCATAGCCGATTCGGGCAATCAGGAGCGAGGGCACACCGTCCGGGGGCCGGTAGCCGACCCGGCCCAGCTGCTGGCCCACCATTTCGGCATATTGGCCAAACTCAAGGCTATTTTGCAGTGTGGGGTCGAGGGCAACGACTTCGATGGTTTCTGCCGCCGGCGGGGCAAGAGTATGGAACCGGGTTACATCGCTGATTATACTGGTGCTGCACCCGGTCAGGGCCAGGGTCAGAGGCAGGAGCAGCAGCAGGATACAGAGCCGCCAAGTCATGCGGGGGAATAGTTTCATATTTCACCTCTTTTCTGTCGGTGATGATATCAAAAAATGCCTGAACAGGCTATGAACAAAAATCTGACCTTTTGGCTTGATTAAGAAAGGAAAATGATTATAACTCCTTTCACCTACTATCAATGTAGGGCGATTAGCTCAGGGGTAGAGCGCCTCGTTGACATCGAGGAGGTCACAAGTTCAAATCTTGTATCGCCCACCATTCAAATCTCTTTGAACCATCCAAACACTATATCTTTTGCCAGAGCTTTGCCGTGTCAAAGACCTCGTCCGTTAAAAAGGCAGCCAGCTGCGTTTTTTGGTCAGATGCATGTAGCCCAGGTTAACACCGAGGCGCAGGCCGACACCGACCCGGATCGGGGCGATGATGATGTCTTCCCGTTGCTGGTAATTCATGCCGACACCGCCGATGAAATAGGCGCTGCCCTCGACCGCCGGAAAACGGGTATAAAGCTCTTCCACATCATGCAGGTTATAGACCAGGGCAAATACCCGTGAGCCATTGGCCCCGACGTCAAAGCCGACGCTCGGGCCTTTCCAGTAGACCCGGCTGTCGCCTTCAATCTTGTGGCTGAGGGTGCCATCGCCGTAGCGGACGCCGACGATCAGAGCACCACTGATTTCGGTGCCAATGATATAGCCATTGGGCCGGCCGAGATCTTGAAAGGCTTTTTCAATCACCTTGGCGATCGCTTCTGAGCCGCCGCCGAGGAAGTCTGACGCCGCATTGATGATGCTTTTCTCGTCATAGGTCGCGGCATAATTGGTCTCGTCCATATTCTGGCGGTACTGGGTGGTGTCCGAGGGGGCGACGGTGCCGCTGCCCGAGCAGCCGGTCAGGACCAGGGCCAGAATCATGGTTTGGGCGAGGCCGGTGATCAGGCTGAAGCTTCTGAAGAAGGGGTTCATAGTTTTCTCTATTCCGTGTTATCGTTTTTGGGCCGGTACCACCAGCGGATAAACCACATGGAGGGGAATATCCATCCGATGCCGGTGACCGCATAAAAAGTAAACTCCAAGGCAACATGCATGGGAAATAGGGCGTTACCAAGGCGGGCGATCATAAGGATATAGATCGACAAGCCGATCAGTCCCAGAAAATAGCCAAATAATTTTCTCATTTTATTCTACTCGTACAGGTTAATTCATTACATATTTTCAACAGCGCGCACGATCCAGATCAGCAGATGGATCAGCCCGTAAGCGGTCATGCCAAAGACCACCGCAATGGCGGCGACCCGAAGATGTCCGGTGACAGACCGGCTGATCCGGCGGGCAAGGTTGGGGGTCTCATGGGGCATTTTTTAACTTTTCCACGGCGCGCGTTATTATTTTTGTTGTCTCTTCCCACAGAGTATATTCGCAAAGCTGGTCGAGGGGAACCCATTTTGCGTCATGGGCATCATCCCCGGCCTGCGGCGTGCCGGATTGATAGCGGGCGGCATAGTCGATCAGGGTGTAATGATGCTCGACCGCGCCTTTCTCATCGTGCTCAATAAGGTCGATAACCTCGAGGAAATGCAGGTCGGCGACGGTGATTGCGGTTTCTTCAAGCACTTCGCGGGCCCCGGCCTGGCGGGTGGTTTCGCCCAGTTCCTGTGCGCCACCCGGAATGCTCCAGCTGTCTGGCCTTGGCGGTTTTGACCGCCGGATCAGCAGCACCTGATCGTCCTTGAGGACAACAACACCGACCGCCACGATCGGTCGTTCTGGATAATCCCTTTTCATTTATAACAATCTTTATTATTCTGGCTAAAATTCTGGGGAATGATATGGAACTTTGAACTTAAGGCAAGCAATATATGTGCGGACGTTTTTCTCTGACCTCAGAGGCCTATGATGAATTTATCGGGCTGTTGACCGGACTGGTTCCAGGCCCAGTCTCGGGACCCGTGCCGAGCCGGTTTAATATCGCGCCGATGCAGCCGGTGGCGGTGATCCGGCTGCAAGGCTCGGACCGGGATCAGGTGATCCAGCCCGATCAGGCCCTGCCGGACAAAGAGGTGGCACTGATGCAATGGGGACTGGTGCCGGCCTGGGCTAAGGAAATGCTCAAAGGTCGCCCCCTGATCAATGCCCGTAGCGAAACCATTGCCGGCAAGCCGTCGTTCCGAAGTTCTTTCCGGCGGCGGAAATGCCTGGTGCCGGCGGATGGGTTCTACGAATGGAAAAGAGTCGGAGCCTCGCCAGTGCCGCATTATTGCAGTCTGCCCGAGGGCAGGGCCTTTGCCTTTGCCGCGATCTGGGAAATCTGGATGGGCCCCCACGGTGAGGATTGGCTGGAAACCGTGTCCCTGGTCACCAAGCCCGCGATCCCGGTCATGAAGCCAGTCCATCACCGCAACCCGGTGATCCTGGACCAGGAAGACTATGATCTGTGGCTCAGGCCTGCGGACCCACCGGACCCGGATATCTTCCGCCGGCTGACGACCCGGACCGATGCGGCGCTGAACATCCATCAGGTCAGCGGCTTCGTCAATAACGCCCGCCATGACGGCCCGGAGTGCATCCGGCCAGCCAAGGGCAGTCAGTTTTCGTTGTTTTAGGACCTGAACCTAAACCTGATCGATGAATTGGCGGATTTCGCGGAGGCTGATGTCTTCGTTCAGGTCTGGGGTATGGGCCCGGTCAGGGACGGTCAGCGGGGTGAACTGTGGGTGCTCCTGGGCCATGCGCTCGAGAGTTTCATGGGACAGGATATCACTATTTTCCCCGCGCAGGGTCATCACCGGAATTTGGCCAATATCCTTGAATAAATTCCACAAATCGACGGGAACAACTGTCGCGGTCGCTTCTTTCATGGCAGTGCCAATGGCCTGGTCATAGTCAGCGATGATGGTGCCGTCGTCCAACTCGCGGAAGGTGTTGCGGGTGAAGAGCTCCCAGTCGTCGGCTTGATAGTCGGGGAACAGCGGGCTGCACAGGGCCTTGATCCCCATAATTGCCACATTCCAGTTGGGTAGGGTGATACCATTGCCGACAAATCCGGCGATCCGTTTCAGGCCTTCCGGGTTAATTTCCGGACCTATGTCATTGAGGATGATGGCTTTAAAGATACATGGCTTTGCCGCGCCGATGGCCATGGAAATCAACCCGCCCATGGAGGTGCCGACCGCGATCACCTGGTCCAGGCCTTCCTGCGCGAGACAGCTCAGCACATCCTGTCCATAAACCGGGATCTGGTAATTTTTGTAATTGGGGTCATAGGCGGATTTTCCCCGGCCGCGCATGTCGAGGCTGATCACCCGCCGGTCGGACGCAAAATGGCGGGCGAACCTGTCAAAATCCTTGGCGTTTCGGGTCAGGCCGTGCAGGCACAGCAACGGTGTTTTATCTGATCCGCCATTGCAATAGTCCCGGTAATAAAGTTTCAGCCCATTGTGGCTGGTATAATATTTTTCCTGAAAGACGGTGTCCTCAGTCATTTTTTCCCCTTTTTATGTCAATATGACTCCTGGGTTCATGATGCTGTCGGGATCAAGACTATGCTTGATCCGGCGCATCAGGTCCAGTTCGATGTCGGTTTTATAGCTAATCATGTCACCAGTTTTCAGGCGGCCAATACCATGTTCGGCACTGAAGCTGCCGTCAAAATCTTTCACCAGATCATGGACCTGACGATTAAGTTCAGTCCAGTGATCCAGAAAGATCTGTTTGTCCATGGCGATCGGCTGGCTGATGTTATAATGAAGGTTACCGTCCCCCAGATGACCGAAAGGGACTGGACGGGCGCCGGGGATCAGACTTTCCACCAGCTTGCCAGCCTCGATCAGAAATTCGGGGATGGCGGAAATCGGCAGGGAAATATCATGTTTGATGCTGCCGCCTTCATGGCGCTGGGCCTCGGACAGATTTTCCCGTAACTGCCACAGGTTGTTACTTTCGCCCTCATTCTTGGCGATCACGCCGTCCAGCACCAGCCCTTGATCCATGGCTTGGGACAGAATGCGTTCCATGAGTTTCTCAAGGTCGAGCAGATCCCGGCTGAGAGACGAGGTGCATTCCAGCAACACATACCAGTCATAGGCGCTGGCCATCGGGTCCCGGGTGCCGTCCATATGGCGGGTGACGATCTCAAGCCCCAGCCGCGGCATCAATTCAAAGGCGGTGATGCAGTTGCCACTGATGCTGCGGGCCAGGCTGAGCAAATCGACCGCCGCCTGGGGGCTGGGCACCGCGACAAAGGCCGTGTTTCTTTCATGGGGATAGGGATAGAGTTTCAGGGTGGCGGCAGTGATCACCCCCAGGGTGCCCTCGGCCCCGATGAACAGCTGTTTCAGGTCGTAGCCGGTGTTGTCTTTCTGCAGGCCACTCAGGCCGTGCCAGATGTCCCCGCTGGGCAGGACCACTTCCAGGCCGAGCACCAGGCTGCGCATGTTACCGTAATGAAGCACATTAACCCCGCCAGCATTGGTCGACAGATTGCCGCCGATCATGCAGGAGCCTTCGGCGGCCAGGCTGAGCGGAAACAGGAATCCGCTGTCCCGGGCCAGATTCTGAATGTCGGACAGGATGCAGCCGGCCTCAACCGTCATGGTCTGGTTAGCCGCGTCCGTGGCCCGGACCCGGTTTAACCGTTTCAAACTGAGCAGGATTTCATTCCCGGAAGCGGTCGGGATACTGCCGCCGACAAGGCCGGTATTGCCGCCCTGAGGCACGACGGCGATTTTATGGTCGGCGCAATAGGTGATGATTTCCGAGACTTTTTCGGTCGTGTCCGGCAACAGAACCAGTGGCGTCTGACCGTGATATTTATCCCGGGGCTCGATCAGAAAAGGCTCCATGCTCCCCGGCTGATCAATCCAGCCTTTGGGGCCGGAAATTTCTTTCAATTTCAGTAAATGGTCAGGCGTAATGGTCATGTTCCGATCAAGGCTCCTCTGTGGCGGCGGCGCGGCTCAGTCGGTCATTGATCGCGATGCCGAGGCCTCTTTCCGGAATCGGGCTGACGGCAATGGCTGTGCAGCCCTTCTGATCAAGCTCATGGAGCATGGAAAACAGGTTGCCGGCGGCTTCCCGCAGGCTGGCTCTGGGGCTGAGGTTGCGCAGGACCTTTGCATCTTTGGGGTATCGGGTTCCGAAAGCCAGCAGGGCCTCGCCAGGATAGATGGTCTCGGCATTCAGCCGGATTTTGGTCTCTGGCGCATAATGGCTTTTCAGCTGGCCGGGCGCGGTGGGGTTCTGTGCGTCCTGATACGAGGTAACCCGCAAGCCGGTAATCAGTTCAATGTCCTGGGCGGTGATGCTGCCGGGCCGTAACAGCCTGACGCCGTCACCGCCCACCTGGACTATGGTTGATTCTAGTCCTACCCGGCAGGGCGGCCCCCCCAGAATCATGGCGACAGAGGACGACAGGTCCCGGGCGACATGTTCCGGGCGCGTCGGGCTGAGCTTGCCGGAAATATTAGCACTGGGGGCGGCAATGGGCCGATCGAAATGCTGCAGCAGTTCCTGGGCCACGGGATGGGCCGGCACCCGGACTGCCACCGTGTCCAGTCCAGCGGACACGAGTTTGGATAACGCGCTGTTGGATTTCTTCTTCAGCACCAGGGTGAAGGGACCGGGCCAGAAAGCCTCGGCTAATTTACGGGATATGATGTCAAACTCGACGTATTTTTCGGCCTCTGCCAGGGACGGCAGATGAATGATCAGCGGATTAAAGGCCGGTCTTTGTTTGGCTTCAAATATCCGGGCTACGGCATCGTCGTTGGTCGCGTCCGCCCCCAGGCCATAGACGGTCTCCGTCGGGAAGGAGACCAACTTGCCCTGTTTTAGGAATTTCGCGGCCAGATTAAAGATGGCCTGCGTGGGTTCCATGATGTTCTTAGTGGTCTGTGTTATGTTACGGGAGGGCATTTTTACCATAGGTCCTGTCGGGCTGATTAAAACTTGTTTTTGTCCGGTAAGTCATGTAGGTTTGACTTTCAAACGACTGTTTTAATTTTTGTTAATATACGATATCCTGCAAGGGTATATTAGTAATATAATATTCAGACGTTTACGACTTAAATTATATAAATAATACAGGAGCTCTCCCCGTGGCTGAATATAGTGCCCCCACCCGTGAAATGAAATTTGTCCTGAAGGATGTGATCGGTATTTCCGAGATTTCAGAAATTGAGCGGTTCCAGGACGCCAGTGAAGATATCATTGATGCGGTATTGGAAGAGGCCGGGAAGTTTTGCGGTGAAATCCTCTCGCCGCTGAATGTGGTTGGCGACCGGGAAGGGGCGACCCTTACGGATGACGGGGTTAAGCCGGCTCCGGGCTTTAAAGAAGCCTATCTTGCTTACGCGGAAAATGGCTGGACCAGTGTCTCGGGCGATGTGGATTACGGCGGGCAGGGATTGCCGATTACGCTGGCGTCGGCGGTTTATGAATTTGTCGATGCCTCCAATATGGCGTTTAGTCTGTGTTCCATGCTGACCACGGGAGCGGTCGAATCCATCGTCGCCCATGGCTCGGAAGAGCAGAAAAACACTTATCTGAAAAAAATGATTTCCGGTCAGTGGGCGGGCTCCATGAACCTGACTGAGTCCCAGGCCGGTACCGATGTTGGTGCACTGCGGACCAAGGCGGAACCGGCCGCTGATGGCAGTTACCGGATTCGCGGCCAGAAGATTTTCATCACCTGGGGTGATCATGATATGACGGAAAATATCATTCACCTGGTGCTGGCCAGAACCCCGGGCAGTCCGGCGGGGACCCGGGGTATATCCCTGTTTATCGTGCCTAAATTCCTGATCAATGACGATGGTTCCCTGGGCGCGCGTAATGATGCCAAATGTGTTTCTCTGGAGCATAAGCTCGGTATTCACGGCAGCCCGACCTGTGTCATGGCCTTTGGCGAAGACGACAATTGTGTCGGCTATATGCTGGGGGCTGAGAATAAAGGTATGGCGGCCATGTTCACCATGATGAATAATGCCCGGCTTAATGTCGGTATCCAGGGCGTCGCCTGTGCCGAACGTGCCTGGCAGATGGCGGTGCTTTATGCTCAGGACCGGGTGCAAGGCGTGGCGATTGGGGCGACCAAACCCGGCCCGAGCGCCATCATTGAACACGCCAATGTGCGCCGGATGCTGATGACCATCAAATCGACGACCGAGGCCGCCCGTGCGATCACCATGCTCAATGCCAAGGCGCTTGATCTGGGCGAACATCATCCGGACGAGCAGGTGCGGGGAAAATACAAGGGCCTGGCCGACCTGCTGACGCCGATGTCAAAGGCCTATGGCTCTGATATGGGAGTTGAGAATTCATCTCTGGCCCTGCAGGTCCATGGTGGCATGGGTTTCATCGAGGAAACCGGCATTGCTCAAATTTTCCGGGATTCGCGCATCAACCCGATTTATGAGGGCACCAACGGCGTTCAGGCCATGGACCTTGTCGGCCGCAAGCTGTCGATGATGGGCGGCAAGCACTGGCGGGCGCTTCTGGATGAGATCACAGATTTTAGCACAACCCTGCCCACCACAGATGAATTTTCCAGCCTGACCCGTAACCTGGCAGCAGCGGTCACCACGACCCGGGACTGTGCCGAATGGACCCTAGCACAGCAAGGGGAAAATATGCGCTCAGCCCTGGCGGGGTCATCGCCTTTCCTGCGGTTGTTCAGTGTTACTGTTGGGTGTTACCTGCTGGCCAAAGGGGCATTGTCAGCGCGGACCCGGCTGGATAACGATGATCAGGACACAGACTTCCTGGCGGCAAAAATAATTACGGCCCGCTTTTATGCTGAGCAGATTGTACCACAGACCATCGGTCTGAAAGACACCATTATGGCCGGGGATGACCTGTTCTTTGCCATACCAACTGAACACATGATTTAGGGAATAAAAATGACACAGCACCCTTGGTTATCGACCTATCCCAAACATGTGGAATGGGATCAGACATTTACCGGGAAACCGTTATATACCCTGCTTGAGGACGCGGCGGGGGCTTATCCGGATAACATTGCCTATGATTTTATGGGCAAGGAGACCGCTTACCGGGACCTGCTGGGTCAGGTCAATCGCATGGCCAGGGGATTGCAGAATATCGGGGTTGGCAAAGGGGTTCATGTGGGTATTTTTATGCCCAATTGTCCCCAGTTTGCTGTGGCCTATTTCGGGATATTAAAAGCCGGGGGCACGGTGGTCAATTACAGCCCGCTCTATTCCGAGCAGGAGCTGATCAATCAGGTCGAAGACACCGAAACCGATATGATGATCACTCTTGATCTGGAAGCCCTCTATCCGATCATTCGCCGGGTGACCCAGAAAAGCCGCCTGAAACATCTGGTGGTTGACAGCTTCAGTGGCGCGCTGCCCTTCCCGAAAAACATGCTCTTCAAGCTGCTGAAGGGCAAGATGATTTCACACGTCGTCAAGGATGACAGCTATGTGGACTTTCAGGGCCTGTTGAGCAGCAAAGGCCAGCCGGACCCGGTTGATATTAATGTCCTGGAGGATGTTGCTGTCATCCAATGTACTGGCGGCACGACCGGCATTCCCAAGGGGGCCATGCTGACCCACGCCAATATTTATATCAATGTGCTCCAGTTGGAGCTCTGGGCGACAGACCTGAAACGGGGCGAAGAAGTAATTCCGGGTTTCCTGCCGTTCTTTCATGTTTTTGCCATGACTGTGGTGATGAATTTAGGCATTCATCTGGCGGGCAAAGTGGTGATCATGCCCAAGTTCGAGCTTAATGCGGCCATGAAAATGATCAAGAAATACAAGCCAACCCTGTTTGCCGGGGTGCCGACCATGTTTACCGCCATGCTCAATCATAAGGATGTGATGAATGTGGGCATGGATAATCTGAAGATGTGTATGTCCGGTGGCGCACCGCTGCCGGTGGAGCTGGGCCAGGCTTTTAAAAATAAATTGGGCCTGACTATTTCCGAAGGCTATGGTCTGACCGAAACCTCCCCCGTCTGTGCCTCTAACCCTTATGACCGGGAAACCCGTTATGGCTCTATCGGCCTGCCCATGCCGGGAACGGAGATCGTCATTGTCGACCGGAAAGATTCGTCAAAAGTTCTGCCTCTGGGCGAAAAGGGCGAAATCTGCGTCCGGGGACCTCAGGTGATGAAGGGCTATTGGAACCATCCGGAAGCCACGGCGGAAAGCCTTATTGACGGCCTGTTTCGGACCGGGGATGTGGGTTACATGGATGACGAGGGCTTCACTTTTATCATTGACCGGGACAAGGACCTGATCCTGGTGGGCGGCTTTAATGTTTACCCCCGGGTGGTCGAGGAAGCCATTTATGAGCATCCTGCCGTTCATGAGGTCACCGTCATTGGAGTCAAGGATGATTATCTGGGCGAGCGGCCCAAAGCCTTTGTCGCCCTGAAAAACCCGGATGAGGATCTGAACGAAGACGAATTGATGGCCTTTATTCGCGATAAACTGGGTAAACATGAGCGGCCCAGAGAGATCGAATTCCGGGCGGAACTGCCAAAAACCATGATCGGTAAATTGTCGAAAAAGGAATTGGTCGCCGAAGAAAATGAAAAATATGAGCGGCAGAAACAACAGGCCTGAGGCCCGATGAAAATATCAGGTGAAAATGCCGGGGGAAAATAATCACCCCCTGCTGACCTGAATTATGGTAAAATGCCCTGAAAAAGTTGAGGGAGATAATTTTGACAACGGGGCTGTTCTATCATTCTGATTGCAAAGACCATATCACACCAGAAGGTCATCCGGAGGCATCTGCCAGGCTGTCAGCTGTTCTGGGCAGCCTCCATGGGGCTGCGTTCAAAGACCTGATCCGCATACCCGCAGAGGCCGCCGATCAGGACAAGTTGGCGCTGGTTCATAGTGCGGATCACATTCAGCGGGTGCTGGATCATGTGCCGGAAGAAGGTCATTATAGTCTGGACGCGGATACTCATCTGTCACCGGGATCGCTGCAGGCGGCGTTGACAGCCGTCGGGGCTACCTGTCAGGCCATTGATCAGGTGATGGCGGGGCAGTTGGATAATGCTTTCTGCGCCATTCGGCCCCCGGGGCACCATGCGGAACCGAACCGGGCGATGGGATTTTGCCTGTTTAATAACGTGGCCATCGGGGCGCTGTATGCCCGGAAAAAACATTTCCGGCACCGGGTCGCAATCCTTGACTTTGACGTTCATCATGGCAATGGCACCCAAGCGGTGGTGGCGGGCCACAAGGGGCTGTTCTATGGTTCGACCCATCAGTCGCCGCTCTATCCCGGTACCGGTCACCTGCATGATCAGGGAGCGGGTGTGATCGTTAACGCACCGCTGGCCGCCGGCAGTGGCAGCCGGGCCTTTCGCAAATCCTACACTGACCGGATATTTCCGGCACTCAGGGACTTTGATCCCGATTTCATTCTGATTTCTGCGGGATTTGATGGTCATGCCATGGATCCGCTGGCCGATTTTAACCTGACGGAGGATGATTTTTTCTGGGTGACCGAAGAGATAAAGCAGATTGCTGAAAAACAGTGCAAGGGCAGGCTGGTATCTTGCCTCGAAGGCGGTTATAATCTGGATGTTCTGGGGGAAAGTGTCGCCAGCCATGTTTCGGCATTGATGCGCTAGGTGCTTTACTTGTATAAAGATCGCATAACGATTCATAATTCAGGAGTATATAGTGTCAGGTGAAGCCAATACCATACCGGATAATATCGCGGGGATGAATTTCGAGGACGCGCTCAGCGCTCTGGAGGAAATTGTCAAAAATCTGGAAAGCGGGCAGGTTTCTTTGGAGCAGTCCATTGATATATACACCCGAGGTACCCAGCTTCGTCAGCATTGTGATAACAAGTTGAAAGATGCGACTGCGCGGATTGAAAAAATAACCAAGGCGCAGGATGGCACGTTAGCCATAACTGACCTGGATGCGGGATAAAGTTTATGACAAATACCAGTGATGATCCGGCCCTGTCTGTCCTTAGGTACGCTGCCGGACAGGTCGAAGAGAAACTGTTGAAACTTCTGCCGAAAGCCGTTGACCTGGAACAACGGGTCATTGATGCCATGGCCTATGCCCTGATGGCTGGCGGCAAGCGGGTCAGGCCCTTTCTGGTCATGGAAAGTGCTCAGCTCTTTGGCGTCGGGGAAAGTTCCGCCATTCGGGTAGCCGCCGCCGTGGAATGTGCCCATACCTATTCCCTGATCCATGACGACCTGCCCTGCATGGATGATGATGACATGCGCCGGGGACAGCCCTCGGTGCACAAAAAATTTGACGAGGCGACGGCGGTTCTGGCCGGGGACGCTCTGCTGACACTGGCTTTTGAAATATTATCTGATGAAAAAACCCATGCTGATGCCCGGGTTCGCTGCGAATTGATTACGTATCTGGCCAAGGCCCTGGGCGTTAATGGTATGGTCGGCGGGCAGATGTTTGACCTGCTGGCGGAAAATCAGGAGCTGGACAAGATCCGGATCACCCGTCTGCAACGGATGAAAACCGGGGCGTTGATCGTCTTTTCCGGGGAGGCCGGTGCTATCCTTGGCAAGGCGGAAGTCCGGCGGCGTCACGCCATCAAGGGCTATTCCCATGATGTGGGGCTGGCGTTTCAGATCACTGACGATCTGTTGGATGAAGAAGGCAACTCAGAAGCCCTGGGCAAAACCGCCGGCAAAGATGCCGCCGCCGGCAAAGCCACATTAGTGTCGCTGATGGGGGTTGAACAGGCCCGGACAAAAGCCGAGATGCTGACCGAGCAGGCCGTGACGCATCTTGAAATTTTCGGCCGTAAAGCAGAAAACTTGCGTAATCTGGCAAAATTCATTATTAATCGGGCAAGTTAATACGGGGACTAGGATTTATTATGGGTATGGTCGATTGAGTAGCAAACCAGTAACACCATTGCTTGATCAGATTAACTGTTCAGATGATGTGACGAAATTAAAATCGGATCAGCTTCAGCAGTTGGCGGATGAAGTGCGGGCGGATATGATTGATACGGTCTCTCAGACCGGGGGGCATCTGGGCGCGGGGCTTGGCGTGGTTGAGCTAACGGTGGCGCTTCATCATGTGTTCAACATGCCCAAGGATAAATTGATCTGGGATGTGGGCCATCAATGTTATCCCCATAAAATCCTGACAGGTCGTCGAGATCGTATGAAAACCATTCGTCAGGGCGGCGGCCTGGCCGGCTTTACCAAGCGCAAGGAAAGTGAATATGACCCTTTCGGCGCGGGTCATAGCTCGACGTCGATTTCTGCCGGACTTGGTATGGCGATCAGCCGTGACCTGCGCGGCAGCGATGAAAATATCATTTCAGTGATCGGCGACGGTGCCATGAGCGCGGGCATGGCCTACGAGGCCATGAATAACGCCGGCGCCCTGAAATCCCGCCTGATTGTGATCCTCAATGACAATGACATGTCCATCGCGCCACCGGTGGGGGCGATGAGTGCCTATCTGGCGCGGCTATTGTCGTCACGGTCCTTCCTTAATCTACGGGATTTTGCCAAGAATATTGTCAAACATTTCCCGCGTACTATCAGCGAGAAAGCCAAACGGGCCGAGGAATATGCCCGGGGTATGGCCACGGGCGGCACCCTGTTCGAGGAACTGGGCTTTTATTATGTCGGGCCGGTTGATGGCCATAATATGGATCATCTGTTACCGGTATTGGAAAATGTTCGCGATGCCGGCCAGGGGCCAGTGCTGATTCATGTGGTAACCAAAAAAGGCAAGGGCTATCGCCATGCCGAAGAAGCTGCCGATAAATACCACGGCGTTTCCAAATTCAATGTGATCACCGGTGCCCAGAGCAAATCCACGCCCAAAGCACCGAGCTATACTAATATCTATGCCAAGGCCCTGATTGCCCAGGCGGAAAAAGACGATAAGATTATCGCCATCACTGCCGCTATGCCGTCGGGCACCGGACTGGATAAGTTTGGCGAGGCCTTCCCGGACCGGACCTTCGATGTGGGGATCGCGGAACAGCATGCGGTGACCTTTGCCGCCGGTATGGCAACAGAGGGCTATAAGCCGTTTGTCACCATCTATTCGACCTTTCTTCAACGGGCCTATGATCAGGTGGTGCATGATGTGGCGGTCCAGAATCTGCCGGTGCGCTTTGCCATCGACCGGGCCGGTCTGGTGGGCGCGGATGGGCCGACCCATGCCGGGTCCTTTGATATTACCTTTCTGACCAGCCTGCCGAACTTTGTGGTGATGGCGGCGGCGGATGAGCTGGAACTGATGCATATGGTGGCGACAGCCGCGGCCATGGATGACGGACCTTGTGCGGTGCGTTATCCGCGCGGTGAAGGGATTGGCGTCGAGCTGCCGGCCATCGGAGAGGTGCTGGAGATCGGCAAGGGCCGCATCGTCCAGAAGGGGGCGCATATCGCCATCTTATCGCTGGGTACCCGGCTACAGGAAGCATTAGCAGCGGCGGAGGGCCTGAAGGCCCATGGCCTGACGACCACGGTCGCCGATGCCCGCTTTGCCAAGCCGCTTGATCTGGAGATGATCCGCGATCTGGCTCTGAACCATGAGGTTCTGGTGACCATCGAGGAAGGCTCTATTGGCGGCTTTGGCAGTCATGTTCTGGATTACCTCAGCAATGAGGGCCTGCTGGAAAGTGGATTGAAAGTCCGGACGCTGAAGTTGCCGGATATTTTCCAGGATCAGAATGCGCCCGATGTCATGTATAAAGAGGCGGGACTTTGTGCCAGTGATATCATGGAAGTGTCCCTGAAAGCCCTGCGGCGCAATGACACCAGTTCAACGTCTTCTATAGGATAAACCTTTTTTAAGACAAACTTTCTTTGGGGCTCACTTTATTAATGTAGCCTGGCTCAATAGGATAAATAATGGCCAAGAAAAAGCGGGTTGACCAGCTTGTTGTCGAGCGAGGATTAGCCGATAGCCGCAGTAAGGCCCAGGCCCTGATCATGGCAGGGGCTGTGTTCAGCGGCGAGAAAAAGATTGAAAAGGCCGGGACCCAGATGGCCGAGGATGCGCCTCTGGAGGTCCGGGGCAAGCCCCATCCCTGGGTCAGTCGCGGCGGTTTGAAATTGATGCAGGCCATTGAGGAGTTCTCCCTAGACCTTACGGATAAAACCGTGGTTGATGTGGGCGCGTCCACAGGTGGCTTCACCGATGTCTGTCTGCACCACGGGGCGACCAAAGTATTTGCGGTTGATGTGGGCCACGGCCAGCTGGCCTGGAAATTACGCAATGATGAGCGGGTTGTGGTGCTGGAAAAAACCAACGCCCGCTACCTTGATGCCGAACAGATCCCGGACCCGGTCAATATGATTGTCTGTGATGCCAGTTTTATTGGCCTGCGGACGGTATTACCGGCGGCGATGGCCCTGGCGGTCGACGGCTGTGTGTTGGCGGCCCTGATCAAACCTCAGTTTGAGGTTGGCCGGGGTAAAGTGGGCAAGGGCGGGGTGGTGCGTGATCCAGAGCTCCACGCCGAAGTCTGCCAAACCATTGAAGACTGGATCACGGCGGATATGTCGGGATGGACCGTGCGGGGCCTGACCACAAGCCCGATTAAAGGGCCGGAAGGCAACATAGAATTTTTGATTATTGCAGATTATAAAGTGAGCGAACAAGTATAATGACTATACGGGTAAAGATTGATCATATTGGTGCACGCGGTGACGGCGTTGCCGACGGCCCCGTCTATGTGCCATTCTCTGTGGACGGCGATGACCTGGAGGTTAAGGTTCAGGGACAGAAGGGCCGGATCACGCATATTCACACGCCGTCCCCCGATCGTGTGGCGCCGATCTGTAAACATTTTGGCCGCTGTGGTGGCTGTTCGCTACAACATGTGAGCAAAGATTATTACCGTACCTGGAAACAGGAACAAATCAGGGTTGCCCTCAGCCACCGGGGTTTTGATGATGTCACCCTGCTGGAGCCGGAAATCAGCCCGGTTGGTAGTCGTCGGCGGGCTCGCCTGTCGGTGATGGGCCGGGCAAAGGGCATTGCGGTGACCGGATTTGCCGAACGGGCGAGCCATAACATCATCGATATTACCGAATGTCCGGTTCTGGCCCCGGAAATCGTGGCTTTCATCGGCCCGGTGCGGAAATTCCTTGGTGGACAGATTAAATTACGCGAGAAAATGGCAGTCCAGATTAATCTGGCGGAAAATGGCCTGGATATTATTCTGGAAGGGGCTGGCGAGCCGGACCTTAACCTGCGGATGGATATTGCTGCCTTTGCTGAAGAGCAGGACGTGGCCCGGATCTGCTGGCAGGATACCAAGCTGAAAAACCCCTATCATGAGATTCTCAGTGAGCGGCGCAAACCTTTTGTCACCTTTGATGGACGGCAGGTCTTCCTGCCCCCGGGGTCTTTCCTACAGGCAACCCTGGGCGGCGAGGCGGCGCTGACCCGTTTCATGAAACAGGCGGTGGGCGATGCGGAAAAGATCGTCGATATTTTTGCCGGCTGTGGAACCTTTACGGTGGCCCTGATCGGTGACCATGCGGTTCATGCGGTTGACGGCGATGACGACATGGTCGCGGCGCTGAAGACCAGTGCGCACCAGATGGGACGCATCCGTAATCTCACCACGGAAGCGCGAGATTTATTCCTGCGGCCGCTGTTGCCCCATGAGTTAAAAAAATATGATGCGGTGATCATTGATCCGCCGCGGGCCGGGGCCCGGGGCCAGATTGAGGAAATTGCCCATTCGGATATTGAAAATGTGGTGATGATTTCCTGTAATCCGGCGACCTTTGCCCGGGATGCCCGGACGCTGGTTGATGCGGGATTTGTCATGGGTGATATTCTGCCCGTTGATCAGTTTCTCTATTCGCCCCATCTTGAAGTTGTTGCTGGATTCCGGCGGACCTCCTCTTGAGGTTTGTTCCTTAAAATTAGCTCTGCAGAAATAAATTCAGGAAAATGCCGAAACGCATAAAATTTTCCCCAATTATTCACCCGCCCTTAAGTCACTAGGTAATATAGTCTCCTTACAGGGCAATTAGTGCCCTATTGAAATGGTTAACAAGATGTTAATATGTCTTTGTTAACAATGTGTTAAGGTTTGCGCGCGGAATTCAGCCGATTTTCTGGAAGAGGGTGCTTGGCATGCTATTTGCTAGGTAACAGGGGTAATGTAAATAGGAAAAATAGCGCAATGACAATTAATGAAGTACAGCTTGGGGCAGGCAAACTCTTGGGACGGGAAAACCTGAATAAAACAGAACAGGAAAATATGCTTAGCCAGAGATTGCAAACTGTGACCCAAAATGTATCGCCGTCACAGGACAGTACCCCCAAAGATACAGTGGCCATTTCAAATGTCTGGAGCCGCGCTGCCCGTGACATAGATGTCACCAATGCCACGCCACGAGAAATGATGACCCTGAGCAGTGCCCTTTATACCGCAGGTGCCATCAGTTATGATGATCACATCAACCTGAGTTTTCAGCCGGAAGTTAATCTAGATTCGCCGCTGGAAAGCACCCCCTTCAGCTTTGAACGCAAAGACTATATTGCCCAGTGGCATAATAAACAGGATAATGTTATCCGCTCCGGCGGTGACCGCTATCAGATCGAAGAAACTCACCGGATTCAGGCCATCCTAGCTTATGTGGATAGCCTGGAATAAAGAAAATCAGCCCTGTTGCGCCCGGTGTAACAGGATGTGGTCGGCGATGACGCAGGCCATCATGGCCTCGCCGATGGGCACGGCCCGAATGCCGACGCAGGGGTCATGACGGCCCTTGGTCACAATCACAGTTTCCTTGCCAAATTTGTCGATAGTTTTTCGCGGCGTCAAGATCGACGAGGTGGGCTTGACAGCAAAACGGCAAACAATTTCCTTGCCCGTGCTGATGCCGCCCAGAATGCCACCTGCATGGTTGGTCCGCAGGGCCGGCGTTCCATCGTCGTCAATATACATTTCATCGGCATTTTCTTCACCGGACAGGCGGGCCGCGTTGAAGCCTTCGCCGATTTCAACCCCCTTGACCGCATTGATGGTCATCATGGCGCTGGCCAGGTCGCTATCCAGCTTGGCATAAATCGGGGCACCGATGCCGGCGGGAACGCCGATGGCATGAACTTCGATGATGGCTCCGATGGAGCTGCCCTTTTTCCGGACCGCATCAAGGTATTTCTCCCATATCGGGACCATAGCCTTATCCGGGCACCAGAAGGGGTTGTTGTTTACCTCGTCCCAGTCCCAATTGTCACGGTTGATTTTATGGTCGCCTATCTGAACCAGGGCTCCTTTGACCTGGATGCCGATGCCGAGAATTTTCCGGGCAATGGCCCCCGCCGCCACCCGGCAGGCAGTTTCCCGGGCCGAGGACCGTCCGCCACCGCGGTGGTCTCGGATGCCATATTTTTCCATATACGTGAAGTCAGCATGACCGGGACGGAATTTATCCTTGATGTCGCCGTAATCCTTGGATCGCTGGTCGGTGTTTTCAATCATCAGGCTTATGGGGGTTCCCGTCGACATGCCCTCAAAGACACCGGACAGGATTTTGACTTCATCGGCTTCCTGACGTTGGGTCATGAAGCGGTTTTGCCCGGGCTTTCTCTTGTCCAGATACTGCTGAATTTCAGGCTCGTTTATGACCAGTTTGGAGGGGACACCATCAACGACACAGCCAATGGCCGGGCCGTGGCTTTCCCCCCAGGTCGTTACCCGGAAGATATGGCCGAAGCTGTTATATGACATAATCTTGCTTTCCTACAGTAGGGGGGAGGCCCTAGACCAGACTAAGGTCCGGGGCATCTTCCCGTTTCATCCCCATAACATGATAGCCGCTGTCCACATGATGATTTTCCCCGGTGACCCCGCTGGCCAGATCGCTGAGCAGGTAAACCCCGCTGTTACCGACTTCGTCAGTGGTAACATTGCGGCCCAGGGGGGAATTCAATTCATTCCATTTCAGGATATAGCGGAAGTCGCCAATGCCGGCTGAGGCCAGGGTCTTGATTGGTCCGGCCGACAGGCTGTTGACCCGGATTCCTTTGCGGCCGAGATCCTGGGCCAGGTATTTGACGCTGGCTTCCAGAGCCGCCTTGGCAACGCCCATGACATTATAATGGGGGATAACCTTTTCCGCGCCATAATAGCTGAGCGTGATCATGCTGCCGCCGTCGGTCATCAGTTTTTCGGCCCGTTGGGCGATGGCGGTGAAGGAATAACAGGAAATATTCAGGCTCATGGCGAAATTCTCAGGCGAGGTATCCACATAGCGTCCGGTAAGCTCTGCCTTATCGGAATAGGCGATGGCATGGACCAGAAAGTCAATTTTACCCCAACGTTTTTCCAGTTCCGCGAACACCGCATCAATGGAGGCCCCGTCGGTGACATCGCACGGCAGGATAATATCGGAACCAATTGACTCAGCCAGAGGTCGTACGCGCTTTTCCAAGGCATCGCCCTGAAAGGTGAAGGCAATCTCTGCGCCCTGTTCGGCTGCTTTGCGGGCAATTCCCCAGGCTATGGAGCGATTGTTGGCCACGCCCATGATGATGCCGCGTTTGCCAGCGAGAAGGCCATTATTTTCAGTCATTATTATTCCTCTGAGACTTTTTGCCGATTGTCTGGTCCGTTTGATCCCGGATATTCCTTGCAATCTTACACATCTTTTAAATTCTATTCAATCGGTTGCGGTGTTTTTTGTGATATTTATTAGGCGCTGATGATAAAGGGCCGCATTTACCTCTGCCCCTAAAATATAGGCTGCCCCAATAAAGTAAAATAACATCAATGTGATAATGGCCCCGGCCAGGCTGCCATATGTGACGTCATAATTACCGAAATGCTTCAGGTAGATGGAAAAACCATTGCCGACGACCATCCACAGAACAAGTGAGGTAAAGGCACCGGCCATGACCGGTGTTCGGGCATCCAGGTTGCGGGGTTTGAGCACAAAGTAAGACAGGCACAAGGCGCCAAAGATCAGGCTGACACTGACCGACAGGCGCACCAGGTTCCACACCAATTTCCAGTCCGCTTCAAGGGGTATATAGCTGATGAGAATTTTCCAGGCCACCGGACCAAAGACCAGGATAGTCATGCCGATGATAATGCTGCTGGCCGATAGGATGACCAGTAGCAATCCTTCGGCACGGCGGCGCAGGTAGCCTCGGCGGGTGACAGTACCAAAGGCGCGGACAATGGCGAGGCGGGCTGCGTCAATGGCCGAGGAGGAGACCCACAGAGCCCCCAGAATGCTGAAGGTCATGATGCTTTTGTCGGTGGTCTGGATCATCTGCTCTATGGGACCCTGCAAAACCTTGCTCACGTCTTCGGGCATATGCTCAAACAAATACTCCAGCGCCTGTGGCCCGGCCTCGGACTGACCAAAGAAACCGGCCAGAGATACGAGGAAAATGATAAAGGGGAATAGGGCCAGCATGGTCAGAAAGGCGAGATACCCCGCCATCACCATGCCATCATGCAGGGCAAAGTTTTTGGCGGCTTCTAGAAGAAATCTGAGTCTATACAGTTTTTCTTTCATGTCATATGTGATCTGACGTCCTGGGTTTTATCCGTGGCCCATTTAGCGATGATCTTTTCCAGGGCCGGGTCCGGGTCTGCGGGTAACATGATTTGAAGTTTGACATATTGGTCACCCCTTGTTTTGGATTTTGGGTCCGCGGCTCCTTTGCCTTTCAGGCGCATTATGCGTCCGGAACTGGAGCCTTTGGGCAGGGTCATGGCTACAGTGCCGTCAATGGTTGGGATCGTGACTTTCTGTCCCATGACCGCTTCTTCCAGGGTGATCGGCAAATCCAGGTGGATATTATTGCCGTCACAGGTGAAATAGGCATGCAGCCGTATGGCGATTTCGATGATGGCATCTCCGGCAGGGCCACCACTCATACCCTCGTCGCCCTGTCCTTTGAGGCGTATTTTCTGGCCTTCCTTGACATTTTCCGGGATCGTGACATTTAGCGTCTTGGCATTGCCCAGAGTCAGGGGTTTTTTGCCACCCTTGACGGCCTCTAGAAAATCGACTACCAGCCGATAGCTTCTGTTCTGGCCCTTTTGGGGGCGGGCCTGTCGCTGCTGCCGGCCACCGCCAAACATGGAGGCAAAGATTTCTTCCGGATCAAAACCGGCACCAAAACGACCGCCGTCCATGCCGCCGGGATGGCCCCGGAATCCGCCGCCGCCGCCGCCAAAGCCTTTTTCTGAACCATCGGGATTGATTTCTCCACGGTCATAGCGGCCGCGGAGGTCTTTATCTCGCAGAAGGGCATAAGCCGCCGAGACTTCTTTGAAGCGTTCGGCGATCTTTTCGTCCCCGGCGTTGATGTCCGGATGCAGTTTCTTGGCCAGTGTACGATAGGTTTTTTTCAGTTCCGCATCAGTGGATGATTTAGGAACGCCTAAGACGCTGTAGGGGTCTTTCATAGTGCTTATTCAACTCATTTTTATTGGTTTTATTGATTGGTTATTTTCCAGGTGCCGTCGGGTTGACGACAGGCGGTGCCATAGGCGGTTTCGGTTTTTCCCCCGACAGTGACGGTCTGTTGATATTCCCGGCAATATTCTTCGGCCTTGTTGGTATAGGCCGGTTGCGGGGTGATGGTGCCGGAATTTCCGCTGTCAGGATTATGCCAGTTGGATGTGGTGCCGGACTGGGTCGTTTCCAGAGAATATTGAGTTCTCTGCTGCATGGCCTGGCGGTCGGCCCGGTCGAGAGACTTGCCAATTTCACTGCCGATATAAGCACCGGCCATGGTGCCTGCCGCAATGGCGATCACCTTGCCCGCGCCATGGCCACCGATGGCATCGCCAATAACCGCGCCGCCAATCGCCCCCAGAAGGGTGCCGGTTTCTTCTTTCGTACAGGAGGTAACAGTCAGGGAAAGAACCGCAATTACGGATGCTGTAAGCATAGTTTTTGGCAGGGGTGATCTGGAAATTGACATGTGAATCCCTTTCGATTCAATGGATTGTAATCTTGGTTTATGTCGACTATATAACATATAAATACAAATTACATATTGTAATGACAAGTTTGGCATTTTTATGACAGGTTCAAGGGTGGAAGAGTGACAAAACCGATCGATTTATTTAACACCTGGTTTGAGGCGGCCGATGCTTCAGAAGACCTGGCCGAAGCGGTGGCTCTGGCGACTGCTGATGCCAAAGGCCGACCCTCTGTCCGGATGGTTCTGCTCAAAGGCGTCGATGAAAGAGGTTTCACATTCTATACAAACCTGGAAAGCCGGAAAGGCGAGGAGCTGGCGGAAAATCCTTTTGCCTCCCTGTGTTTCCACTGGAAATCCCAGAAACGGCAAATCAGAATCGAAGGGCCGATAGTGCCGGTCAGTGACGCGGAGGCCGATGCCTATTTCGCCACCCGGGCCAAGGATAGCCAGATCGGGGCCTGGGCCTCGAAACAAAGCCGCCCCATGGAAGGTCTGTTTGAATTTGAGGCCGCAATCGCCAAATATACCGCCAAATATGCCTTTGGCCAAGTGCCCCGGCCGCCCTTCTGGTCCGGATTTCGCATCGAAGCTACCCGGATAGAGTTCTGGGAAGACCGAAAATTCCGCCTGCATATGCGTCATGTCTATGAAAAGGATGATAGCAACGCCTGGGTGAAAAGAGAGCTTTATCCGTGACTGATATTTTGGAAAGACCTGCTGAAAAACGCCTTGATAAAGCCACTGCTTCCCGGTTGATGGTCCGGGCGGCCAATGCGGCTGTGGCGGTTGCCTTCACCCTGATCTTGATTAAGACCTGGGCCTATAATGTCAGTGGCTCGGTGTCCATGCTGGGGTCCCTGCTGGATTCCCTGATGGATATTCTGGCGTCCCTGATCAATCTGGTGGCGATCCGGTTTGCCATTGTGCCGGCGGATGATGATCACCGGTTTGGCCATGGCAAGGCAGAGGCTATTGCCGGACTGGTTCAGGCGATGGTTATTTTCCTGTCCGGGCTGTTCCTGACCGTAGAGGCGGGGCGTAAACTGCTTGATCCCGAGCCAATACAGGCCGCTGATAAAGGTATTATTGTTCTGGCCATATCAGTTGCCCTGACCGTTGTTCTGGTGGTTTACCAGCGCTATGTGATCCGCAAGACCGGGTCGGTGGCGGTGTCGGCGGATCATCTGCATTATTCCGGTGATATCCTGATGAATCTCGGGGTGATCCTGGCGCTGTTCCTTAGTGGATATATGCAGTTTTATTACGCTGACCCGGTGATCGGGATCCTGGTTGCGGCCTATCTTCTGTATAATGTGCGGCAGATTGCCAGTAATTCTATTGATATGCTCATGGACCGGGAAATGGAAGATGCGGACAAGGCAAAAATTCTCAGCATCATCAAGACCCATGCCGAAGTGCGCGGCGTTCACGATATGAAAACCCGGACCTCAGGTCTGAATATATTCATTCAGTTTCACCTGGAAATGGATGGCGGTATTTCCCTCAGTGAAGCCCATACTATTTCCGATGATGTGGAAGCCGAGATCATTGCCTACTACCCCGCCGCCGAAGTCCTGATCCATGCGGATCCGGAAGGCTATATAGAAGAAATATCCTTTACCGAATAGGCCCTTGGAATGATTGCAATTTACGGCATTAAAAACGGCGATACCACACAAAATAATTTTATGGAAAGTTAACGTGACAAGCCCGATAGGGCCCTTCTGCCGCCCCGGCTGTTAAGGCAGTTAATCATTGCTCTAAAATCAATTACACCCATACACTGCAAAACAATAGGCCTTATTGTTGTGCCACTTAGATGCTTGGACATAGCCATTTCGCTCATCTGCCAAGCGGTTGGTTACAAAAACCTTGACCGTGTASACACTGTTTTCACTCTTATTATAAAGCACATATTCCTCACTAAACCCTGGCCTGAGGCTCCCTACGGGAAACCTAATAAATCCTAGGTGATCATTGGGGCTGCCAGTATCGCGCTCTTGAAGTTCTATGTGAAAAGCTCTATTTGTCGGCAGATTCCATGACATATGKACAGGGATTTTTTGCCCGCTCGAAATTGAGACGGAATCGGAACCCGTCCACGCCGGCGGCCACTGCCCTGTATTATTCAGCCAAATTRCCAAGTCATCATCACCAGCTATAATGCTTGAACCCAATAAGTCATYRAAGCTGATGCCTTGAGATCTCAGRACCCCAACAGTCAGCGCCCCGCCAAAGCCGCCRGCTAATTTTGCAGCCTTGCTCAYCGCYATATCCAGACCACCAAATAAAATAGAMGTATAYCCGTCTGTGCCTGACGACACGCGGTTGGCAACAACATACTCAATATGAAGCGCAGCAAATGCGGGAAGCGGTTTGTTTTTCTCCGCTTGTTCATGTTTCAGTCGCGCATTGCGATACATATCGGCAATAATAACAGCCGTATTCTTCTCGGCCCTTTTTCTATCTTGCCTTTTCTTCTCATCCAGGTCTTGTTGTAGCTGATCTATTTTCAGTTGCTGTTGCTGAGCTAACTGTTGGGCTTGCTGTTGGTTTTGTTGTTGCGCGAGCTGTTGTTGATTTTGTTGTTGAGCTAATTGTTGGGCTTGCTGTTGGGCCGCGGCTACCGCAGCAGCATTTGGCGCCTGAATTGTGATGATATCCCACTTACCGGTTTGCGGGTTTGCATAAAGGCGATAACTGCCGCCAACATCCATACCATATTGGTTAAAACCTTTTCCCTGCGTTTCGACCCGTGCCTGTAGGCCACCCGAACCGCTGGTTAAGGCGACAATTTCAATATGCATGCGGGGATCAAGGCTTGTCGGCATCCATGTGCCCCTGGTGGGGTCATAAGTTTCAAAGAATATCTTATTGCCGGTATCGTTATAAAGCAGATACGCCCTTGTCGAGGTGGCCACAGGATATTGGGTAATGTTCGCGGCAGCGGATGCGGCCTGTTGCTGAGCCAGCTGTTGTTGAGCAAGCCGCTGGGCTTGTTGCTGCTGAGCGAGCTGTTGCTGGGCTAGATTATGTTGAGCTTGTTGTAGGGCCAGTTGCTGCTGCGTCAGCAGTGTTCCGGATTGTGTCGCGCTTGCAACAGCGCCATCTGAAAATACTCTGAGCATATTATCATCGCCGCCCGCAACAATATGCTTGCTATCTTTGCTAAAACTTACCGTTCGGAAGGATTTTGTCCCTTGATAGGTTGACAGCTTTTGGCCTGTTGATCCGTCCCATAAAATAAGTGAGCCATCGTCACCTGCCGTGACAAAACGCATGTCATCAGGACTGACAGCAACAGCATTAACGGATTTTGTATGTCCAGGGAGATTTAAGATACTCTGACCTGTTTGGGTACTCCATATGGAAATCGATCCATTGCCGTTACCCGTGAGTATCGTGCCACTATCGGAGCTAAAGGCAGCGCTCAGAAATCCACCGACATTGCTGCCCTGAATGGTCAATGCCAGATTGCCCGAATTCATGTCCCACAATTTTAATGTCTGAGTGCTGAAATCTCCGCTTGTAAGGCGTGTGCCATCAGGGCTGAAGACCACAGGGCCCGTCACGCCATCGAAGGCCTGCATCTGGCCGCCTCTGGCCGCGGCCCATAGATAAACTGTTCTCTTTCCGCTTGTTTGATTAAAGCAGCCGGCGGCAATATATAGCCCTTTTGGCTCATAGGCCACAGAATTGCAGAATTCAGAAGGGGCCCCCTGAAGAAACAGTAGCTCAGCACCTGTATAAGCGTCCCAGACATGGACCGTTGTCTCGAGGGTGGACCCATTTTGACGGCTTCCGGTAACGATCCGCTTGCCGTCAGGACTGAAAGCTAAGTCGAGAAGCAAGTCACCTTTGCCCTGAAGGGGTATTGTTAGGGCCTTCACCAATGTTGCCCCGGAGGCATCCCACACGGTTACCTGGTTATCCCACCCCCCACTGGCCATGCGAGAACTATCGGGGCTAATTGCCACGGCTTGCGTTTCGGCACTGACATTGAACCTCTCCGTCAGCATACTGATCGCGCCACCAGTTGTCGCCTGTTGTTGCTGGGCTTGTTGTTGTTGTGCCAGCCGTTGAGCTTGTTGCTGTTGGGCCAGCTGTTGCTGGGCTTGTTGTTGAGCTAGTCGTTGAGCCTGTTGCTGTTGGGCTAGCCGTTGAGCTTGTTGTTGCTGAGCCAGCTGTTGCTGGGCCTGTTGTTGTTGAGCCAGCCGTTGAGCTTGTTGCTGTTGGGCTAGCTGTTGCTGGGCCTGCTGATTTTGTTGGGCACGCGCATTTGTTGGTCCCGCCGCGAACCAAAACATCTGGCTTTGTTGGTTGTTGCATTGCTGTTGGGTGATGGCAGCATTATCATCGTTTGAACCGTTCCACACATTGATGCACTTGCCGCTATGCTTAGCCGCAATCGTATAATAATCATTGCCAACGGGGGTCAGTTTAAAACTTTGCTCTGGCGAGTTATCGCACTGCGTCTGATTGATGGGGATATTGTCGTCGATCATAGCGTTGGGCACATCCAGGCACTTGCCGCTGTGCGACGCCATAATACTATAGTAACCGCCGCCGACATTTACCAATGCGAAGCTTTGCTCAGGCGAGTTATCGCATTGAAATTGATTGAGGGGGATATTGTCGTCCAGGGAACCGTTGGGCACATCCAGGCACTTTTGGCTGTGGCCAATGACAATCCGACCGTAAGTGTTTTGGTCCGCAGCATTGGCTATGCTGGAACTGATGATCATACTGCCCTGATAGAGAATGGCCGTAACACCGATAAGCGAAATTATATTCTTATTCATAATTATATCTCATTTGATTATTATATTTATACATTTCGCCATCGGCTCTGGATTAGGGAAGATCAAACTATTTGTAGAATCCAACACTCTCGGAATGTTACGACTGCCTTAGCATGATTTGAGCTCTTCCTTTTGTGTCGGCGTCACAAACGTAGTTCTGCAAAAATAACGTTGGGAATTCATCTATTAAAATCGTTAACCTCGTTTCGCAGCCCATACCTTGTGCCCTCATTCCTCCTTCGATTCTGAGTATTTCATTGTTAAGCACTGATAGTCGACTCTCAAATGAATTAATGAGTTGTTCATTTGCACTTGCTGTGCCGCCGAGCAGAGTCAGAGATGATAATAGACCACCGATTATAATATATTTTTTAATCATTTTTTTTCCTATAATGTATTTTAGTTCACGAGGGTGAGATTAAATTGTAGCGAGGGGTTCCGCTCTTAAATCATTATTTGAATTATTTGATTTATGTCAATGCTTAGTCGAATAAGCAACTTTAGGTCGTTCCTAATGGCATGTCAAGAAACCAATTATTGTGGTTTTGTTCGTTATAAAAAAGGCTAAATAGTAAACTATAGCCTAATATTCTCGGTACATTTGTGGGCTGATTACCTAGAATATATTTAGAATCTGAGCATATCCGACATTTTATTATGGAACTAGACTTAGACTTCTATGTGGGATTATATATGTGGGATTATATAAGGTAAAATAATTGATTTCTGTTGAACGGTTTTTTTTATATTTTTTTGTAATAACCTAAAATATAATAATATTATCGGTATTTGACGTATTTATAAGCGATGAATAATAATCCAAATAAAGTGAATTAAAAAACATAAACCATGTACAAATTTTATGAGATACTCTAACTAATTGAAAAACAATATGATAACAATTTTCGGAATTAAAAACTGCGACACTATTAAAAAATCCCTGAAATGGTTTGAAGCCAGGGGGGTTGCCCATCAGTTTCATGATTTTCGCAAGCAAGGCCTGGAGCGGGAGCTTCTGGAACGTTGGGTCCGGGAGCTGGGGGTTGAGGTCCTGCTGAATAAACGCGGCACGACCTGGCGCAAGCTTCCGGACGACCAGAAAGAAAATCTGGATCAGGCGGCGATCATCGACCTGCTACTGGATAAGCCGGCGATGATTAAAAGGCCGGTAATCGATTTCGGGAGCACGAGGCGGGTTGGTTTTTCTAAGAAGGACCAGGACGAGATTGCAGCTCTGTTGGGTTGTTAACCACTAATTTCCTTTAGCAGGTTACCGAGAATTTCTTCGGTTCTGTGATCTGTATTGCTGTCGGGACGTGATTGTCCGGTGATTTTATCCGGGAAACCCAGCGTGCTATTATGGAAATCATTCAGCGCATCGAGCAGGTCTTGTTTGACAATAGGCTTGCAGATCACGCTACTCAGGCCGGAGTCCCGATAGTCTTTGATATGGTCTTCTTCCATATCGGCGGTACAGGCGATGATCGGGATTTTAGAATTTGGGCCAGGAAGTTCCCGGATCAGGCGGGTGGCGGCTTTGCCATCCATGACCGGCATATTAATATCCATGAGAATCAGGTCAAACTCTTGCCTTGTCGCGGCTTCTACCGCGGCCAGGCCTGTTTTGGCACTTTCCACCCTATGGCCCTGGTCCTGCAGAATGCTTTCCAGTATGATATGATTGATGAAAATGTCATCGACAATTAGGATTTTCAACGACCGGAGGGGGGCGTCGGACGGATGGGTTCTATTTTCATTATCTGACATATATTTATTGTGCCTTCCTGTTCAGTAGGCGTTTAAACGCACAGCAGTGTGTCAAGTGTCAGTCTATTAAATCACTGAAACCTCTCCAAATAGTTAAGGAATATCTAATATTACCGTTACCACCCTGTGATTGCAATATGAAAGTGGGGATTGTCTGGGGACCTTGGGTCAGTTGGAAATTTCATAGGCGCCTCGGCGCGCCCCTTCGATGATATGTTCAGTACGTTTGACGGTGGCATCCTTGCCCAAGACTACCCGGAACAGGCTTGCACCGCCGCGCAAACCGGGCAGTTATTTTCCACCAACAGAAAATCATGCTCTCCCGTGCCCGTCAGTTTGTGCTGGCGGAGGGCTGAAGGTCTTTCAGCGGCGGGAAGCGCTGGGTCAGCAGGCACCCGGCAAACATCAGAAGGCAGCCAATCAGCGCCCGGGTTCCGAGAATTTCATCGAAATAAAGATACCCGGCCAGGGCGGCGAAGACCGCTTCCAGGCTCATGATCACCGCCGCCTGGGCCGGGGGCGATACGGTCTGGCCGATCACCTGAAGGGTATAGCCCATGCCGACCGAAAGGATGCCGCTGGCAATGACCCATTTCCACTCATCAAAAGTGAACAGTATAATCTTGTCGCCGGTATAGAGGGCGGCCAGGAAACTGAAGGCAGCACAGGCAAAAAACTGCAGGGCGGCAAATTTAATCTGATCATGATTATTGCTCATATGGTCAATGACAATCACATGCAGGGCCCAGAATATGGCCCCGATCAGGACCAGAAAGTCGCCCTTCGAGATGTTAATGCCCTCGGTGCCGGACAGCAGATACAGCCCGACAGAGGCGAGCAGGACCGCGAACCAGATGCCATGACCATAGCGCTGCCCCATGACCAGGCTGATCAGGGGGACAAAAATAATATAGAGCCCGGTGATAAAGCCGGTATTGCCGATGGAGGTATATTGAATGCCGGTCTGTTGAAAGCTGGCTCCGATAAAGATCAGCCCACCGGCCAGTAACGCGCCCTTGAACAGCGCCGGGGAGAAGGTCTTGCCCGTCGTATCGTGCCCTCTGTGGCGCCAGCCGATCAGGGGCAGCAACACCAGTCCGCCCAGCAGGAAGCGAAAGGCGTTAAAGCTGAAGGGCCCCATATAATCCATGGCATCTTTCTGAAAAATGAAAGAGAAGCCCCAGATGAAGGCCGTCAGTAAAAGGACAAGATTGGCACGGGTTATGGTCATGGGGTTAAGGTCACTTTACGCTCGTACTAAGGGGGTGGCTATTGCCGATGCAGCCAAAGATAAAGCATGGATCAACGCCTTAAAGCAATCCCTTTTTCAGCATTAATCTGTAATTTTGGATATTCAGTGCGCTCTCCTTGGCAGGGGTCTTTTTTTCCTATAGGGTATTTTCTATTAATGAGGGAAAAAAGGGGAAAATAATGTCACGTTTGTTTCTGGTATTTTTAGGGTCGGTTATTTTTCTGATGCCGCCGCTGGCCTTTGCGGAGGAGGCCCCAAGTGAGAAAGCCAAAGTTGTGGCTTTGTTCAAGGCCTATAAAGCCAGCCTGAAAGCGGGCGATACAGAAGGCGCCCTGAAGTCTGCCAAACAGATGCATGCCCTGACACCGGTGGTTTACGGTAAAGTCTCCAAGACCCATGCGACGGCTGCTTTCAATCTGGCCCAGTTGAGCACAGTATTGAATCATCGTAAAGATACCGCCAGATATTATCAGGAACATCTTGATATTCTGGATGCGCTAAAGGTTCAGAAAAATGACCGCTACCTGGCTAAACTGGGTCTTTTGGCGGGAGCCTATATGAAGATTCACAAGGCTGATGAAGCGATCAAATATGGACGAAGAGCACTGGGCCTTGCCAAGGAACTCAATGTATCAGATGATATAGTGGCGGCTTTTGAGCTCAATTTAGGCAGTTATTATTATAATAGCTATGGCATGGGAAATAAGGCAAAGAGGCAATTCAAAAAAGCCTATGAATTATATTCTCAGCTCTATGGTGAAGACCATATAAAAACGGCCCAAGCTTTATTCTGGCTGGCTAAAATTGATGTGGGTTTTAAGAAAAATCGACGGGCCGCTGAGAAATTTGAAAATGTTTTGGATATTTATAATAAGGAATTGCCTGCAGGGGATGACGCGATATTGCAAACCCATGCTTTTTTGGTGAATGTTTATGAAAAGATGGGCGATAAAGAAAAGTCAACGGAACATTGTATTGCGGTGGCGACCGAGCGACCATTGGACTTCGATCGGGAACTTGATGCCCTGTATAAAATTTCGCCAAAGTATCCCTACAGTGCCCAGAAGGACGGGAGACAAGGGCATATTATAGCTGAATTTACCGTTGATGAATTTGGCCAGGTCAAGGATATTAAAACTCTGGAGGGCAAGAATATCAGGACTTTTGAAAAAAGCGCTCATAAGGCCCTGTCCCAATTCCGTTATGCCCCCTCTATTGTTGATGGCAAGCGGGTCGAAACAAAAGGCGTTTTGCATAAAATAACGTTTAAAATGGCCCCACGGTGATTTCTATTAATGAGGGGAAAAAGGGGAAAATCATGTCACGTTTGTTTCTGATATTTTTAGGGTCGGTTATTTTTCTGATGCCGCCGCTGACCTTTGCAGAAGAGGCGGTCAGTAAAAAGTCTCAAGTGGCCCATCTGTTCAAAAATTATAATACACATTTGAAAGCGGGGAAGTATGAAGAGTCGTTGGGCTTTGCGGAACAGATATATGGGCTGACGCCTGAGGTATTTGGCAAAGCCTCAAGGACACATGCTGCGGCCACCTTTAACGTTGCTTATGTCAATGAATTATTGATGGATTATAGGCGGGCTATAAAATATTATAAGGAATATTTTGATGTTTTAGATGAAATGTCTGTGCCGAAAGATAAAAAATATCTCTTAAAATTGGGGTTCCTGTCAAATGTTTTGATGGAGCATAATAAATTTTCGGATGGTGTGAAATATGCGCTCAAAGAATTGTCCCTTGCTAAAAAAATAAACTTATCTGATGAGGACATAGGTGATTATGAATTAAAAGTGGGCCGGTATTACTACCGCATTCGGGGGAAGGATCATGTGGCTTTGGGGTATTTTAATACGGCCTATGATCTCTTGGTAGAATCCTTTGGGGTAGATAATTTAAAAGTGGCGGAAGCGGCCTACTGGCAGGGAATATATTATAAAAACCGAAAAAAACATGCTCTGGCAATTGCAAAATTTGACTATATTTTGGACATTTATAAAAGGGATCTGGCCCCGGATGACCCCCAAATTAAGCTGGTTTATAATTCTTTAGCCGATGTTTATTATAAAATGGGCCAAAAGGAAAAGGCTTATGAATATACCCATCTTGCGATAAATCCCCAATCAGACGGCGTAAATTCAGCGGTGAGGCCAATTCTCAAGGTGGCGCCCATATACCCCTCTAAAGCCCTGCGTAATAAATTTACCGGGTATGTTATCTTTGAATTTACCGTCAACAAAGCGGGCAGAGTGGAAGATGTGAAAGCCATTGGGGGACAGAGGATAAAATTATTTGAAAAGAGCGCCCGCAAGGCCCTGTTTAAATTCAAGTATATCCCTGCCTATCAAGACGGTAAACCAGTTGCGACAAAAGGTGTTCGGGAATTATTAAGCTTTAGTATGGAGTGATAATTAAGGAGGGAAAAATCATGTCACGTTTGTTTCTGATCTTGTTAGGGTTGGTGATTATGCTGATGCCGCCGCTGACCTTTGCAGCGGAGGCCTCAAGTGAGAAAGCCAAAGTTGGGGCCTTGTTCAAGGCCTATAAAGCCAGCCTGAAAGTGGGCGATGTTGAGGGGGCACTGATCTCTGCCGAACAGATGTATGCCATGACCCCGGGAGTTTTTGGTAAAACCTCAAAGACACATGCGACGGCAGCTTTCAATTTGGCTCAACTGAGCGCAGTATTGAAGCACCGTCAAGATACCGCCAGATATTATCAGGAACATCTTGATATTCTCGATGAATTGAAGGTGCCGAAGAATGAGAGGTACTTGGCTAAACAGGGTCTTTTGGCGGGAGCCTATATGAATATTTCCGAGGCCGACAAAGCGATTAAATATGGACAGAAGGCACTCGACCTTGCCAAAACCCTCAAGGTATCAAATGATTTGTTGGCGGCTTTTGAGCTAAATTTAGGCAGCTATTATTTATATAGCTATGGCCAGGGATTTAAAGCTAGAGGTCATTTCAAAAGGGCTTATGACTTACGCGTAAAAATTTATAGTGAAGATCACTTGAAAACGGCAGAAGTGATCTGGTGGCAGGCAAAGTATCATTCATTCAAAAGAAGCTATTCACGGGCGGTCGATTATTATGGAAGGGTTTTGAGCATCTATCAGGATAAGTTAAACCCGGGTGATGAAAGGTTCAGGCAACTATATCTCGCATTTGAGGGGGTATATGCCGTTTTGGAAGATCACGAAAATGCGACCAAATATACACGGCTGATCCAGAAAGAATTCCCGTCGACAGAACCTTCGGACTATTTTCCAATCGTAAAAGTCGCGCCCATATATCCAAGGGAGGCCATGAGAAGGAAATTAAGTGGTTATGTGGTTCTGGAATTTACCATAGACATAACCGGCGCGGTAAAGGACGCCAAGGTCTTAGAAACAAGCAATAGAGTTTTTAATAAAGCTGCCCTTAAGGCGGCCAAAAAATTCCATTATCGCCCGCAGTTCAAAGATGGTAAGCCTATTGAGACGGTCAACGTCAGACATAAAATAACATTTGAAATCGAGTATTGATGTCATTTAGCCTTCTAGTCCAGGTAATCCAAACCAATATCCACCGCCGGGGCAGATTGGGTGATGCGGCCGACGGAGATGTAATCGACACCGGTCTCGGCAATGGCTTTGATACTCTCGAGCGTCACACCGCCAGAGGCTTCCAGCTTGACCTGGCCCTTATAAAGCCGGACCGCAGTGCCGAGCATCTCATTATCCATATTATCCAGCAACAGGCGGTCGGCCCCGGCTTCCACCGCATGGGCGGCCTGGTCCAGGGTGTCGCATTCGACGGTGATGCCGATGGTGCTGGCTGTGGTGTCAAAGGCTTTGGCCGCTGTGATCGCCGCCGTGATGCTGCCGATGCGGGCGATATGATTATCTTTGATCAGAACGCCGTCATCCAGGCGCATCCGGTGATTTAACGCCCCGCCCAGACGGGTGGCGTATTTGGCCAGCTTCCGGTAGCCGGGAATGGTCTTCCGGGTATCCAGCAGGCGGCAGTCGGTATGCTCAATCTGGCGCACATAAGCCCGGGTCAGAGTGGCGATGCCGGACAGATGCTGCAGGATGTTGAGCGCCGTGCGTTCGGCCATCAGCAGTTTCTGGGCATTGCCGGTCACTCTCAGCAGGGGACTACCGGCGACCACTTCGAGGCCGTCAGCGGCGATCACCTCGACCTGGGCGGCCGGGTCACAGGTATGGATCACTTCGACCGCGATGAACATACCGGCGACCACGATGGTCTCCCGGGCGTTCATGACCACGGACAGCTGCTGGTCGGCGGGAATGGTCGCCATGGTCGTCAGGTCACCCCGACCGACATCTTCCAGCAGGGCGTTCTTGATAAACTGGCGCAATTCTTCCTTAAAAAGTGGACTTGCTGTCATGTTTAGTAAGCCCGCCCGGATGTAGGAGGCCGGTTCTGCGTATTGCCTTGAATTTGGGGCGGTGACATTTCCAGCATGCGGTCGAGCGGGGCTTTGGCCGCCAGCCGTTCCTGTTCACTGATCTCGATGGTCGGGCTCAGGTCGCGCAGGCAGTCGCGCAGTTTCTCCAGCGTATTCAGGGCCATGAACGGACATTGGTTGCAGTTGCATTCGCCGTCCATGCCGGGCGCGCCGATGAAGGTCTTCTCAGGCGAGGACTTCTGCATCTGGTGAATGATGCCGGGCTCTGTGGCGATGATGTAGGTATCGGCCTCACCCTCAAGGACATATTTCAGGATTGAGGAGGTCGAGCCCACATGGTCGGCATGGTTCAGGATATGAACCGGGCATTCCGGATGGGCGGTCACGGGCGCATTTGGATGTTTGGCCTTCAGCTTGATCAGTTCTTTTTCGGAAAATTGCTCATGGACGATACAGGAGCCAGGCCATAATACCATCTCACGGCCGGTTTCCCGGGCCAGATAGCCGCCCAGATGCTGATCCGGAGCCAGCAGGATCGGCTGATCTTTCGGGAGCTGGTCAATGATATGGCGGGCATTGCTGGAGGTGATGATGATGTCGGAATGGGCCTTTACTGCCGCGGAACAGTTGATATAGGTCAGGCTGATATGGTCAGGATATTTGGCCCGGAAGGCGGCAAATTCATCGGGCGGACAGCTGTCTTCCAAGGAACAGCCGGCCTCCATATCGGGCAGGACAACGGTCTTGCCCGGGCTGAGAATTTTGGCGACTTCGGCCATGAAACGCACACCACAAAAGACGATGACATCGGCATCGGTCGAGGCGGCTTTGCGCGACAGATCAAGGCTGTCACCAACAAAATCCGCCAGGTCCTGTATCTTGCCATCCTGATAATAATGGGCCAGAATCACGGCATTTTTCTCAACACGCAGCCGGTTGATTTCTTCCAAAAGCTCGGCGTCAGACGGGCCGGCAGTGGCCATCAAAGGTATCGACATTTTTAATCCAACTGTTGTGATATACGTGTGTCTTATAGATGGAGTTTTAGCTGTTGGAGTCAAGGTTGGCAAGGGGATTAATCAAGTTCAGCCGTGAAAATTCCGTCTTTGCCCATCTGTCCCTGACAGCTGATGCGACCGTCCCCGGCCATGTGGATCAGGTGGGACAGCACCGAGCTTGCGGCGGCGGGATGCAGATAGCTCGGAATATCGCTATAGATCATGGTCACCATCTCGGGGATGCGCTGGGCGCCGGCGCGAATGGCCGCCAAAATCTGTCGCTCCCGGTCGTGGCGGTGGGCGATCAGGGCTTTAACAAAAGGATGAGGATCGACAATCGGGGCGCCGTGGGTCGGGTAATAGGTCTTGTCTGGCCGCGTGAGAAGCTTTTCCAGGCTGACCAGATAATCCTTCATGTCGCCGTCCGGTTGGGAGACGACCGAGGTTGACCAGCCCATGACATGGTCGCCGCTGAACAGGGCCTGTTCCTCGCGCAGGCCAAAACACAGGTGGTTGGACAGATGGCCCGGGGTATGGACCACATCAAGGGTCCAGCCGTCGCCCTCAATCACGTCGCCATCCCGCAGAATATGGTCCGGGGTGAAATTGACATCCCGGCCTTCTTCGGCGTGGTTGTCAATATCGGCCTGCCCGCTGACATCAAAGGCATAGATATCAGCCCCGGTGACCAGCTTTAATGGATGGGCCGCCGGCGAATGATCCACATGGTTATGGGTCACCAGAATATGGCTGATCTCGACGGTTTCAAGGAATTTCTCCAGCGCATGAATATGGGAGGCGATGGCCGGCCCCGGGTCAATGATCGCGACTTTATCCCGGCCGATAATATAGGTCCCAGTGCCATGAAAAGTAAAAGGCGAGGGGTTCTGGGCGACGAGTCGCCGGATCAACGGGCTGACCTGGGTGACCTCGCCGTAGTTTGGAGAAAATTCTTTATTGAATGTGAGCATATTTTTCAAATCTGTTTCTAATATTTTAATATAATCGCTAATATAATCCTGTTTACTGGGTTATTGAGCAATTATTACATGGTCCGCGTATACTGACTGTTATTCAAATTATAACAGTATTTTATGAGGTAAGCTATGTCATCTACAAACCAGAAAAACCTTGGTTTTTCCACCCGGGCCATTCATGCGGGCCATGACACGCGTGATCCCCACGGATCGCTGACCTCACCGATCTATATGACCTCGACCTTTGAGTTTCAGACCGCAGAGCAGGGCGGCGCGCGGTTTGCCGGCGAAGAAGGCGGCTATATCTATACCCGTCTGGGTAATCCGACCCTGACTGAGCTCGAGAGCAAGCTGGCCGACCTGGAAGGCGCCGAAGCCTGCCTGACCGTCGCCTCTGGCATGGGGGCGATCACCAGCGTTTTCTGGTCCTTTGTCGCGCCGGGCGATGAGATTTTGGTCGATGAGACTTTATATGGCTGTACCTTTGCTTTCTTCCGGCATGGGCTGGAGAAATTCGGCATCACCGTGCGTCATGTGGATATGCGGACCCCGGAAAACATCGCCAAGGTGATTTCTGACAAGACGAAAATTGTCTATTTTGAAACCCCGGCCAATCCCAATATGCGGATCGTCGATATCCAGGCGATCTCTGACATTGCCCATACCGCCGGCGCAAAGGTGGTGGTCGACAGCACCTATTGCACCCCCTACCTGCAGAACCCGCTGTCCATGGGGGCCGATATCGTGGTCCATAGCGCGACCAAATATCTCGGCGGTCATGGTGACCTGATGGCCGGTGTCATCCTGTCCAGTGCCGAAGATATGGAACTGATCCGCTATGTGGGCCTGAAGGATATGACCGGCGCGGTCTTATCGCCGATGAATGCCTTCCTGATCACCCGCGGCCTTAAAACTCTGGAACTGCGCATGGATCGTCACTGTGACAATGCGGAAAAGATTGCCGATCTGCTGGAAGCCCATGACAAGGTGGCCAAAGTCTTCTTCCCCGGCCTGCCGTCCTTTGATCAGTATGAACTGGCCAAGCGTCAGATGCGCCGGTCTGGCGGTATGATCGCCTTCGAGATGACCGGCGGCCATGATGCTGGGTTGAAATTTCTCAACGCCTTGGACATGTGCAAGATTGCTGTCAGCCTGGGCGATGCGGAAACCCTGGTTGAGCATCCGGCCTCCATGACCCATTCCACTTACGAGCCTGAAGAACGCGCCCGCTTTGGCATCACCGAAGGCCTGGTTCGGATTTCTGCCGGTCTGGAAAATGCCGACGACATCCTGGCCGATATCGAACAGGCTCTGGCCCAAGTTTAAATGAAGGTTTAAATTTCGTCAGTTCTTTTCCGTAATAGGTTTTGTCCGCTGACTGAGCACGATGGCGACCCCGCCGAGGGTCGCTGCCGTGGCCAAAGCTAGGCGCAGGCTCACCGGTTCGGCCAACAGCATCACGCCGCCCAGGGTGGCAATCGCCGGCACCGACAGCTGAATGGTCGCGGCCCGGGTTGCGCTTAACGCGGGCAGGACCGCATACCAGATCACATAGCCACAGCCCGAGGTTAACGCCCCGGCGACCACCGCCAGGATCAACCCGGTGGGGCTGGTGTTGAATTCCGGCAGAAAAATCAGACTGACCACGATCACCAACGGCACTGAATAGGCAAAATTGCGCGTCGTCGAGGCCAGCGGGTCGGTGGTGCCCCGGCCGGACAGGGAATAAAAGCCCCAGGCCATGCCGGCAATCGCCATCATCAAAGCGCCGAGCGGGTCAGGCGCAGTTAGGCCCGGCGATACCAGATAGACCAGGCCGCCAATGGCTAACGACAATCCGGCCCAGGACAGGGGCGAGAAGGGCTCACCGCTGCGCAGGGCGACGATGAACATGGTCAGCTGGACCGCGCCAAACAGGATCAGCGCCCCGGTGCCCGCCGCCAGCGATACATAAGCAAATGAGAAAAACGCCATATAAGTGAACAGCAGGACCGCAGGCCGCCAGCTGGAATTTGTTTTTGGGGCGGTTTTTTTGGTGGTTTTCTGGCGCAGCCACAGGATCAGGCTGAGGGTCACGGCCCCGGCGATCCCCCGGACGGTGGTAAAGCTCGCCGCATCAATCAGCCCAGCCCCGAGCGCCAGGCGGCAGAGCACAGAATTAGCGGCAAAAGCCAGCATGGCCAACGTGGTCAGCAGGACCGTCCGGGCAGAACTAGGGGATTTCATCGGCGATAACCTTGGCAAAAAGCCTCATCCTATTCAGTTGAGGGCAACAGTACAAGCCACCGATGGCTTTCAAGTCCATCACAATCCTGTGACCCCGCCCCGTCAGGCATATCCGCTTCTCGTCATTCCGGACATGATCCGGAATCCATCGATGGATAGGTCTCAACCCTCACGGTGAGGCTATGATACTGATATAAAAAGGGATGCCGGATCATGTCCGGGATGACGGATTCTGGGGGGGGAGGGCGATATAAATATTTAAATTAAGGTCTAATTTTACTGGATATGTCTTTAGTGATACCAATAATCCATAATTTTGCTTTTAAAGCGCTATATCCAAACATAGAATTTTTTTCTAATCTCTTTGACCAACTAAGTTCAAGATGCATGGATTTATTGCCGCTTTTTTCTCGAATAATGATTTTGTCATCATAGAGTTTTTTAAAATTGTCGTAAGGATAGCGGATATAAAATACAGGCTCGTATTCAATTATTTCTTTAAAGTCAAAATTTACAATATTGATAAAAGAAAGGTGCGAAATATAAACTACGTCACGATATTCTCGAAATTTTGGAAATGTTTGATTTGCATTATCAAAGAAAAATATACCGTCCTTATCGACATATAAGCTCTTGGAAAAATACCAGGGAGAATCCACGAAGTTAATGCCTGTATTATCAATCCAACTCCCTTGTGTAAGAGTTTCGTCGAAAAGTTCGATTCTGAGAGTATTTTTAAATCCATCGTTAGAAAGGTTCCGCGGATAATTTTTCCAGAAAACAAACCTAATACCAATATCCTTTATTCCATTTTTATATTCTTTTAGAACATATTCTTCCAATAAAGGCTCAATTTTTTCCCTTAGTTTGAGATTCTTGTCTATGCGTTCCAATGTTTTGTCAAAATTTCTATGGTATAGAAACTTAAAAATATAATAAGCACCACCAAAGAAAATTAGGTCTCTAATTAACTCAATCCATGTCTGATACTCTATATAAAAATTCAATACCGAATACATTCTTTACCTGAAATAATGTTTGAATTGGACCGAAGTTGAAATTCACCTAAAAATAGCAGAAAGTTATAACTATACAAGTTGTTGATATTATTAATACAGCCCCTCACTCCCCGCCCTGCCGGAGGAACACCCCACCGCCAGAATAACGGGCATAGAGGCCCCTTCGACGTCTCTCTTGCATTATCCGGCCCTTGCGCTATAGTTCGGGCCGGGCCGAAGGGCCGCTGTTTTGCTAACAAAAAAAGGCATTTTTATGATTGTGAGTATCCTTAGCCGGGGCTGACTCGTTGGGTGACGGCAGGAGCCGTTGTTCCCACTGTGGGCTGCAAACCCGGACAAAAAACGCTGACAGATCCCATGACGGGCGCTGTCGGGAATGGTGGCCTGACCTCAGGCCGCTCGTATTTTGCTGTCGATTTTGTTTCGGCACATTGAAGGTTACAAGATAATGCCAACCAATTTACCAGAAAACTTTAAGGACAATCATCCCGCGCTGACCGCCCTCGGCTGGAGCGCCTTCTACCACCAACAGCTGACTTCAGAAGAGTTTGACGACGCCATGCCCTGCCGGGTGATGGCGGTGCACCGGGGCCAGCTGGTCCTGTCCTCCGGCAGTCATGACCTGACCCTGTCGCTGAGCGGAAAAATGCTGGCCGAACAGGACGACCATCAGGCGACCATCGGCGACTGGCTTTTAATGTCGCGAACCACGGGGGCATTCCTGCGCCTGCTGGAGCGCAAAAGCCTGATCAAGCGTCAGGCGGCGGGCAGTGATAACGCCCAGCAGATGGTCGCGGCCAATGTGGACAGCCTGTTCATTGTCACCTCGTGCAATGATGATTTCAACCTGTCGCGGCTGGAACGCTACCTGGCCTTTGCCTACGCGGCAGAGGTCGATCCGGTGATCGTGCTGACCAAGGCGGACATGTGTGATGATCCAGAGGTCTATCTGAAAAAGGTTCGGACCCTGGGGCCGTTGATCATCGCCGAGGCGGTTAATGCCCTGGACCCCGCGACTCTCGGTGGTCTGCGGCACTGGTGCAAGCCCGGGCAGACCATCGCCCTGCTCGGCTCGTCTGGGGTCGGAAAATCCACCCTGGCCAATGGCCTGGGGGCAGAGATGCAGAAAACCGGGGCCATCCGCGAGGATGATGCCAAGGGCCGCCACACCACAACTCATCGCTCTTTGCTGCCGCTTGAGGGCGGTGCTGTACTACTGGACAGTCCGGGCATGCGGGGGCTCGGGCTTGCTGATTGCGGCGAGGGAGTGACGGCGGTATTCGAAGACATCGCCGCGCTCGCCGGTCAGTGCCGTTTCCGGAATTGTGCCCATGATCAGGAGCCGGGCTGTGCGGTCAAGGCGGCGCTCGAGGATCAGAGCCTGAGCAAGCGCCGGCTGACCAACTATAGCAAGTTGATGGCCGAGCAGGTGTATAATTCGGCGACCACCGCTGAGCGGCGCAAGAAAGACAAGGTCTTCGGCAAGCTGAGCAGAAATGCCATCGCGGCGAAAAAAATCCATCACATTTAAGGATACATTGATCATGAAGATATCTACTGACCGCCTTGATCTTGTGGCGGCAACCTTCGCCCATGTTCAGGCTGAACTGGACTGCACCGACCGTCTGGCGCAGATGCTCGGGAGTGCGCTTGGCCCCGAATGGCCACCCGGCGAACATGACCGGGATGCCCAGGAATACTTTCTGGACTGCCTGCAAAAGGGCGGCCCCGCGGCGACCGGCTGGCACGGCTGGTACGTGATCATTAGGGACCCTCAGGCCGTGGTCATTGGCACGGGCGGCTATCATGGCCTGCCCCGGGACAATGGCGATGTCGAGATTGGCTTTTCGATCATGACCGGCTGGCAGAAAAGGGGCTATGCCACCGAATTGGTCCGTGCCCTGGTCGCCCGGGCCTTTTCGCATAACCGGGTGAGCCGGGTCATTGCCCAGACCACCGCAGGAAACTCCGCCTCGTGCAAGGTTCTGGAAAAGGCCGGATTCCAGCTGGTGGTGTTAGATCAACCGCAAGAGACATTGTGTTTTGAATTGCACCGACCAGACTAGGTTTGAGCATAAAGCAGTTTTGGGGCGGGGGAGCTGTCTCCCGCTCCGACTATTTTTATAGGCCGGTGGTCAATTGGGTCAGGGCCAGATAGGTCAGGCTGCCAGATCCATACCCGGTCAGGGCCAGCAGGCTGATGTTTTTCAGGTACCAGCCGAAGCTTATTCTTTCCATGCCCATGGCGACCACGCCGGCGGCGGAGCCGATGATCAGCATGCTGCCCCCGGTACCGGCGGTATAGGCGATGAAATGCCAGATGCCGTCATCAGTGCCAACGTCGAACATGCCCATGCTGGCAGCCACCAGCGGGATATTGTCGATCACGGCAGAAGCGATGCCCAGTAGCAGAATGAAGACGGTGTCGGGTACCACGGCGCGGACGGTCTGTCCGAAGTCTAAAATCAGGCCGAGGGATTCCAGGGCAGAGACTGTCATCAGGATTCCGAGGAAGAACAGAATGCTCGGCAGTTCGATCCGACCCATCGCTTTGTGGGTCGGGTTGCTGGGCATGCGGCACTTCTGATGGCTGAAAAACTCCGCGGCCAAGGATACCACGGCCAGGGAAAACATCATGCCGACATAGGGCGGCAGATGGGTCACGGTTTTGAAGATAGGCACAAAAATGATCATCCCCAATCCAAGAACCAGCATGACCATCCCCCTTGCCCCCTCCTGTTCCTTATGGCCTGTCGGCTTAAAGCTGCCCCGGAAGGCGGGCAGATAGCTGGCGACTACCGTCGGAACCACCATGCAGATCAGGGAGGGCAGGAACAGATTGAAAATAAGCTTGCTGGTTGTCACCTTATCCCCGACCCAAAGCATGGTCGTCGTCACATCCCCGATGGGCGACCAGGCCCCGCCGGCATTGGCAGCAATGATGATCAGCCCGGCAAACCACAGCCGGTCATGTCGGCTGTCGATCAGCTTTCTAAGTAGGGTGATCAGGACGATGGTCGCGGTCAGGTTATCAATGATCGCCGACAGCATGAAGGCCAGCGCCGCCATGATCCACAGAAGTTTTCTTTTACTGGTGGTTTTGACGATTTTATGAATGGTCGAAAAGCCCTGGAATTGGTCGATGATCTCAACGATGGTCATGGCCCCGAGAAGAAAGACCAAAATCTCGCAGATTTCGCCAAAATGATGGAGCAGGGTGGCTTCCAGGATATCCAGTTTTGTCTCATGGCCCAATTCGGCAAAGTCGGGGACCATGGCGTTGGTTGAAAAGTCCAGCCAGCCCGTCACCTCGCCCATGGCCAGGGCAATTCCGGCCCAGGTCAGGGCCATCATAATCAGGGCCGGGCCAAGTTTGTCAATTTTCAACGGATGTTCAAGGGTGATTGCCAGATAACCAAGCACAAATACACCAACAACAAATACTTCTATCACGTCCTCACCCTGGGTTATCTTTACGGATCAGGAGTGTGCCTCACTCGGCTCCGCAAAGCAACAGCTCTGTGCTGTGCCGCGTCTTAATCCCCAGCCCCCTACAGCTGGCGGAACCAGGCGGCGGCGTGGTCGACGAAGGCGCGGACTTTGCTCGCCAGGTGGCGACTGTGGGGATAGACCAGATAGACACTGCGGTCATAGGCCTCAAATTCCTCCAGCAGGCGGATCAGGCGGCCCGCGGCAATGTCCGCCTCGACCGTCGGCAACAGGCACAGGCCGACCCCGCGACCCGACAAGACCATATTATGGATGGCGGCATCGGCATTGATCCGGGCCCGGGGCTTGACCGTCACCGACTTCCGCTTGCCGTCGATAATGAATTCCCACTTATTTGACGGGCTGATCACCGAATTGACGATACAAGTATGTTCGGTGAGCTCCGTGGGCTGCTTGGGCTCGCCTGCCGCCGCCAGATAGTCCGGCGACGCGCAGAGCACATAACGGTAATCGGCGATCTTGCGGGCGATCATGCTGCTGTCGGCGAGCTTACCAATGCGGACCGCCAGGTCAAAGCCCTCGGCCACCAGATCGACGGTGCGCTCTTCCAGCGCCAGATCGACCGTCACCAGCTCGTATTTGCCTAGGAAGTCAGTGACGCAGGCGGCGAGCACGGCCTCGCCCATGATGCGCGGCCCGGCAATTTTCAGATGGCCGCGCGGATTGTGGCTCTGGGACTGGATGGCATCTTCCAGCTCATCGACCCGCTCCAGAATACCGAGGCATCTGTCGTAATAGGCCCGGCCAGCCTGGGTCGGCGAGACCTTGCGGGTGGTCCGGTTGAGCAGCCTGACCTGGAGCCGATCCTCCAGATGGGCGACATATTTGCTGGCCAGGGCATTGGACAGGCCGAGGGCGCGGGCGGCACCGGTAAAGCTGCCCCGTTCAACCACCTGGGAAAAAACCCGCATGCAGACCAATGTATCCATCTCATCCAGCCTTCTATTATATTCATTTCATTGATAATCTATTCCAAAATAGATGGATTATCATTGTTTTGTCAATGGTCTATATCTTGTTTCACCAAACGATATGAACCCAACACACAGGAGACGACTATGATTAAATTTTACGGATTTAGCCTTTCCGGCCATTCTCACCGCGTTGAACTGATGCTGAACCTGCTGGACCTGCCCTTCGAGAATATCACCGTTGATCTGGCGGCGGGTGCCCAGAAGAAACCAGAGTTTCTGGCTCTGAACCCTTTTGGTTCTGTGCCGGTGATCGAGGATGACGGGCTGGTCATCGCCGATTCAAACGCGATCATCACCTATCTGGCCAAGAAATATGGCGGCGAGGCCTGGTTGCCGAGCGATGCGGCCATGGCGGCTGAAATTCAGGGCTGGCTGTCTGTTGCGGCCGGCAAAATCGCCTCTGGTCCGGCGGCGGCCCGTCTGGTTACGGTCTTTGGTGCCAGTCTGGACCATGAAGCGGCCAAGGCAACGGCCAATGGCTTATTTGCGGTGATGGACAATAGTCTCGCCGACCGTCCGTTCCTGATCGGCCAGAATGTCACCATTGCAGATGTGGCTGGTTACAGCTATATTGCCCATGCCCCTGAAGGCGGCGTGTCCCTTGACCCCTACCCGAATATCCGGGCCTGGTTGGGTCGTATTGAGGCGTTGGACGGTTTTGTTCCCATGCCCGTGACCAAAGTCGGTCTGGCCGCCTGATCATTCATTAATACCCGGGACGGGGTCTGTGATTTTCAGGCCCCGTCCAGCCCTTCATTAAGGAATATATTATGGTTAAGAGTACCGGTAATGATTTGGCAACCCCCTTCCATCGGGGAGAACTTGACATTCAGGAACGCCTGGGGGTGCGGGAGCGGGTGCATTCCTATGCCCCGCGCTTTATCCGGGATCATATGCCCCAGGAGCATCAGGATTTCTTTGGTCAATTGCCGCAGCTGGTTGTCGGCTCGGTCGATGAGGCGGGACGGCCCTGGGCCTCCATGTTGGTCGGCCATCCGGGATTTATCTCTTCCCCCGATGCCAAAACCATGACCGTGACCGCCCGGGCGCTGTATGGTGATCCGCTCCGGGATAATCTGAAGCCGGAGACCCCACTGGGTTTTCTCGGTATTGAGTTTCATACCCGCCGCCGTAATCGCCTGAATGGCCGGGTTTCTGCCCTAAAGGACGGCGAGTTTCAGGTCACCGTTGACCAGTCGTTTGGCAACTGCCCACAATATATTCAGGCCCGGGGCTTTGAGGTCACGGACGCGGTTGACCAGCCAGACGTTTCCTACCCCCTAAGGCGGGATGACAAGATCGGCGACGCCGAGCGTACGGCGATCACGGCAGCAGATACATTTTTCATCGCCTCGGTTTTTTCAGAAGACAGCACAGACCGCAGCCACGGCGTTGATGTCTCCCACCGGGGCGGCAAGCCGGGCTTCGTGCGGGTGGTTGATGACACGACCCTGATCTTTCCGGATTTTTCCGGTAATTTCCATTTTAACACCTTGGGTAATATTGCCCTGAACCCCAAGGCCGGGCTGATGTTCCCGGACTTTGACACCGGCACCATGATTTACCTGACCGGAGCGGCAGAAACCGTATGGGACGGCGATGAGCTGGCGGCTTTTGATGGCGCCGAGCGGCTGGTACGGATCACGGTCGAAGAGATCATCCGGGTTGAGGGCAGCCTGCCGCTACGCGCGGACTTCAGGGGCTATGCCCTGGACCTGGACCGGACCGGATCGTGGCAGGAGGTTGCCGAGACGTTAGAGATCACACAAAATCGCGACCGCTGGCGGCGGTTCACGGTCGCCCGCATTGAAAAAGAAAGCGAGACCATCTCGTCCTTTTATCTCACCCCTGAGGATGGCAAGGCGCTGGCCGGTTATAAGCCGGGACAGTTTCTGCCCATCAGCCTGGATATTTCGGGCGAGGACGGGCCGGTGCGCCGGACCTATACTGTTTCCGAAACCCCGAACCGGGATTTCTACCGCCTGTCGATCAAGCGCGAGGACGAAGGGCTGGTATCCAGCTTTTTCCATGACCGGATGATGACGGGATCGGTGCTGGAGGCCATGGCGCCGCGCGGCAAATTCACCCTTGATGAGGATAGCGCTCGGCCGGTGGTCCTGCTGTCCGGTGGTGTCGGCATCACGCCGATGATCGCCATGCTTGATCATCTGTTGCTGGAGGGGATGCGGACCGGCACACAACGCCCGGTCTATTTCATTCACGGCACCCAGGACGGGCGCGAACATGCCTTTGGCCCTCATGTGCGCAAGCTGGCGGGACAGATTGACAGTCTGAGCGTCCATATCCGTTATGCGGCCCCCCGGGAAGAGGACGAGGATTATGACAGTGCAGGTTTCATTGACAGGGAGTTGCTCCGGTCCCTGCTGCCGCTGGATGATTATGACTTTTACCTCTGTGGCCCACCGCCGTTCATGACGGCAACGTATGAAAACCTAGCTCTGCTCGGGGTTGATGAAGGTCGGGTGCATTATGAATCCTTTGGCCCGGCCATGGTCCTGAAACCCAGCGAGAAGGCCAGGGATGAAAAAGCCGAAGCCCAGCCCGCCGCCGGGCCTATCCATGTCTGTTTTTCAAAGTCGGGCATTGAAAGTGAATGGTATCCTGCGAAAGGTACGCTGTTGGAGCTGGCCGAGGCCGAGGGACTGACCCCGGACTTTTCCTGTCGCAATGGCTCCTGTGGCACCTGTGCCACCAAGGTCAAATGCGGCGATGTAGAGTATCTGGAAGAACCCATGGCGGCGCGGGGAGAGGGTGAGGTCCTGATCTGTTGTTCAACCCCGAAATCGGTTCAGGGCGACGACACCTGCGGCAAAGAATTTGGCCTGATCCTGGACCTTTGAGGGACGGGATAGCCGGCGATCCCCTGTATCTGTCAGAGCGGGGCGATCAGAACATCATTTTTGCCGCTTGATTTAACCGTATACATGGCCTTGTCGGCAATATCGATCAGGGTTTCGATTGATTTGCTATGGTCGGGGTAGATAGCTATGCCACAGCTGGCACCAACTGTTGTTGTTCCGGCCTCAAGGTTAAAAGGCTTTTTCAGGGCGGTAATGATCTTAAGGGCAATAAGCTTGCCTTGCTCAACGGACGGTAGGCCCTGAAGAAAGACAATGAATTCATCCCCGCCGAAACGGGCCGCAACATCTTCCTCCCTGATATTCTCTTTCAAGCGGTGGGCGATCTTGACCAGCAATTCATCACCAGCCGTATGGCCAAGGGTATCATTAACTGTTTTAAAGCCATCAATGTCCAGAAACAGGAGAATACTGTTTTTATTTTCCCTTTGGGAATTGGACAGGGACTTTCGACAGAGCAAGTTAAAATAATTACGGTTTGGGAGGTCTGTCAGCATATCATGACGGGAGGCGTGGAGGGCTTTCTGCTCAAGAATTTCGGCCTGGGACCTCAGCTCATGCTGCTCCTCAGACAGGATGATCAATTCTTCGGCCTGCTTCTGAAGAGAGGCGTTCTGGAAGTCAAGGTCGCTCAGATATGATTTGAGCTCGTTGCGGCTTTCGTTGAGGGCCGCTTCTTTGTTTTTTACCTGTATGATGAGGCTCAGGGTATTGGCAACGTTTTTGAGGAAGGCTACTTCCAGGTCATTTTTTTCATGGCCGTGAGGTAGATAGACGACGAGCACCCCTAAAAGTTTCTTTCCCAGAAGCAGCGGAATATTATAGTGGCCATGGGGAGCCATGCCCTCGAAACTGACTTCATGGCGATCATCAACACATTTGGCATATTGAACTTGTAGTTCAGCGGCCGCCCGGCCACAAAGACAGTGGCCAAAGGGGACCTTGGCGCATAAGCTATGTAATTCAGGGGTCAGTCTTTTCTTCGACACTAGTACCAGGGCCTGTTCGGCCTCATTAACTGTAAAAATCCCCGCCTTTGGCAGCAGGCTTAACCAGCTGACAGATAAAAGCTCATCAACCGCCTGGTCGAGTAGTTTTTCAAGGGAATCTTCCTGGGCGACAATACTTAGAATTCTGATCAGGGCGTTGGCATTTTCCAACTCCCTGCTGATGACCTCGACCTTGTTTTTTAAAGTATGTGACGACTGTTTTTGTGTTTCGGCCACAAGGATACTCCCGGTACATTTCTATTATTTTCACACATCAGGTTTAGAAGAAAAAAATTATATTAGATTATTGTAATATTTACCTTAACAAAATATTACTTTCTTTTGGCCCCAAAGGTATAAGTTAATAACTTAGGTACTATACTTTCTTTTGAAAAGAGATGTAAACATTTTTTATAAGTTAACTATGCCGGGTGCTTCTGTGACTTGAGAGAGGTCAACTATTGATGATTAGATTGTGTTTAGTTTTGCCCTGGGTGCAGCAGTCGCTGGACCTGGTCCGCAATATAGCGGCGACCTTGCTGAGCAACATCAAGAAGGCCAAAGGACAGAAAGGCATGGATGGTCGAGGGGTAACATTTAAACAGTGACTGAACCCCGACTGATGTCAGTCGGTCATGATAGGCCCGGGCCTCATCCCGCAACGGGTCATAGCCGCCGACCACAATGACGGTTGGGGGCAGGGGGGACAGCTCGCTCTGGCAAGCCGGTGACAGGGCCGGGTCCGCCCGGTCATTCTCGTTTGTCAGATACCAGTCTGATGCTTTATCAATGCCCTCTCTGGACAGAAGGTACTCTCCATTGCCCAAAGCCATACGGGACGGGTAATGGTCATGGGGCTGTGAGATATCCATCACTGGATAGAGCAGGAACTGGGCGCGTATACTGTGAGGCTGGCGGCTATTGATCTGGTGGGTGACCACGGCCGCAAGATTGCCGCCGGCACTGTCGCCCATGACCGCAAGGCGAGAGCTGTCGCCGCCAATTTCCGCGCCATTGCTGAGCAGCCAGTCGGTGACCGCCAGACAGTCATTCAATCCCGCAGGGTATTTATGTTCCGGGGCCAGACGGTAATCGACACTGACATAAATTGTGCCGCTGAGAACGCAGAGTGACCGCACCAGACTGTCATAGGCGGCAACATCGCCCAGCGACCAGCCGCCGCCATGGAAAAAGACCACAATCGGCAGCAGGGAGGAGACCGAGTCCCCGCCCGGATGATAAATCCGGACCGGGACGCCGCCCTCACCCGTGGGAATCTGGCGATCTTCTGTCCGGCAGCCCTGTTCAATTTCCCCTTCAAAGCCGGTGAAGAGGGCATGGGCCCCGATCCGGGTGTCGGCCATGGAAGGGGGGGCATCCGGGTCTGCCACCAGCTGGTTGATCTGGTCCAGCAGGGCCTGTGTCTGGGGGTCAATGGTCATCAAGGGGTACTTTCCATCAGGGTTTGTCGCCGGCTCAGAAGCTATAACGCACGGTCAGGTTATAGGTGCGCGGTGTCCCGTAATAGCCCAGCTCCACCCCAGGAAAGGCACTGAGGTCAAATCCATGTTCCCGGTATTCTTTGTTGGTCAGGTTTTGTCCGGACAGGACCACATCCCATAGTTGGTCCGCAGAGGTAAAGCGGATTGAGGCGTCGACAAGGGCATAGGCGTCCTGGGCCAGTATTTCGCTGCTGGAGACGGTGAGATAGGTTTTGGACCGGGTGCTGACCGCGCCGTTAAAGCTAACGGTTCCCAGGTCGCCCAGGTCGTGCTCATAACTCAGGCTGGCGCGGGAGCTGAATTCCGGCGCGTTAACCAGGTGACGTTGATCGCTGACGTCAACCCCGCCGTCAAAGAAATCTTTATATTTGCTGTTCAGATAACCGGCATTGGCATTCAGGGTCAGATTGTCCGTCAGCAGGGCGGTGAACTCCATCTCCAATCCCCACATGACGGCCTTGCCGGCATTGTCAAAGACGGCCAGAAAGTTGCCGCCGCCGTCAACAGTAAAGCGGCTGACCTGGAAATCATTATAGTCATTGTAGAAGGCCGCCATATTCAGCCGGACCCGCTGATCAGCAAATGTGGATTTGAAGCCAGCTTCATAGCTCCACAGGGTTTCCGGATTATAAGCCTGAGCCGTTGCCGCCCGGCCATTAAAACCACCGCTTTTGAAGCCGCGACTGACATTGGCATAGACCATGACGTCTTCACTAACCGTGTAGTCCAGCCCGACTTTCGGCGAAAAGGACTCCCAGTCGGCGTCCGCGTCATAGCTGTTGATAGCATAGCCAACCCCGGTGCGCAGGGCGGCGAGCATTTCCTCAGCCGTGGTCAGGCCTGTGCCGAAAAAATGTTCGCCGTAACTGGAGATATCCTTCGTTTCCTTGGTATAGCGGGCGCCAAGGGACAGGGTCAGGTCTTCTGTTGCGGCATATTTCAGGTGGGCATAAGCGGCCTTGCTGGTGCTGGTCTGATCCCACTGGCCAATATTGACAAAGAAGAAGACCGGGGCATTGGCGCCACCGGTATTGGTGGAGTTTTCCTTGTAATAATACAGGCCGGAGACCAGGGAAATTTTGTCCCCCTCATAGATAACCTGCAGTTCTTCGCTGAATTGATCCTGATCGTCAAAATAATAGATGCCAAAAGAGGCATCAACCGTGCCATCCAAGTCAATTTTGGTCTGGTAGTCCATTTTGCGGTAGGAGGTGATCGATTTCAACGTTACGTCATCAATGCTGTATTCTGCGGTCAGGGCAACACCGAACGTCTTCAGGCTTTCCAGATTGTTGTAATTGACATTCACGACAAAGGGGTCGTCGGTCGGGTTGATGAAGGCGCCGCTGACCAGGGAGAATATGGGCGTTTCCTTATGGGGCGAACGCGAATGGGTCGGGTTGCTTTTGGACCCATCGGTCACCAGATAGAACGACAGGTTTTCACTGGGCGTCAGCAAGGCACTCACCCGCCAGCTGTTGGTGTTCTTGTCATAATCATCTTCGCCGTCAAACAGATTCTGAGTATAGCCATCGCGGGAGCTGTGGGCGACGGCCGCCTTGACCATCAACACATCTTCGACGATCGGCCCGCTGATGGTGGCCTTGGCCCGGAACTGGTTATAATTACCATATCCGGCTTCAACATAGCCTTCCACATCATTGCTCGGGCGGGAGCTGATAAATTTAACCGCGCCGCCGATGGTGTTGCGGCCATAAAGCGTGCCCTGCGGTCCGCGCAATACTTCGATCCGTGCCGGGTCCATGACATCAAGGAAGGAGCCCTGAGCGCGGCCCATATAGACATCGTCCACATAGACGCCGACGCCGGGGTCATTGAAGGAGATGGAATCGATCTGGCCGATGCCGCGCAGATAGATCACCGCATTGGCCGCATCGCCCGAATGCAGGGTCAGGTTGGGCACATGGGACTGGAGGTCACCCAAATTCTCGATCCGACTGGCAAACAGATCTTCAGAACTGAAGGCACTGACGGCCAGGGGCACGGTCTGCAGGTTTTCACTTTGCCGGCGGGCGGTGACGATCACTTCTTCCAGGGCGATTTTTGCTTCGTCCTCTGCGGCCTGGGCCACGGGCGCGACGGCTGACATGGCCATAAAGACGGCGGTCAGGCATGAGCCTTTGATCATGGTATGAGATACGGTGGTGTGATGATTATTTTGATTGTTCATTTTAGGTATGCTCCCTTTGCCGGCGGTCAGGGCCAGCTTATGTTTTAATTTCCACGCTTATAGGATAGGGGTAAGGGACGGAAGAGATATATGATCTTTGGGATCAATATGAGTGGTCAATTTCGCTCACAACAATTATCTTTGTAATTTCAATGTATTAAGGGATAAACTAGGGCGTTATTTCTTGGTTTGGGCCTTGATATAGGCGGTTGGGGTCAGGCCGTTCCAGTTTTTGAAGGCCCGAATGAAACTTCTGAAGTCTGAAAAACCCAGTTCCTCGGCGATGTCACTGATGTGAACACCCTGGGACATCAGGTCGAGGGATTTCTGGTTCAGGACCAGGCGGACCACCTGGCGAAAGGTGGTCTTCTCCAGGCTCAGCCGCCGGCGCAATGTCGCGACACTCAAGCCCAGATGCCGGGCCACCGACGGCTGGTCCAGGAGGCCGAGGTCGATGGCCTGACGGACACGGTCGGTGCTGTTGAGCGGACTGCTTGTCCCGGGCGCGGACTGTTCAATCATCTCAATGACGTGATCATAAATTTCCCGGGAAGAGGGCAGGCGCTGTTGGTTGATGGTGATGGGCAATTGGGCTGCGGTCAGGTCATAGGTCAGGGTATATTGCCCTGATTGATAGCGCACAGGGACGGTCCAGAAGTCCATGTGGCGACTGTTCATGGGGCCTCTGCTGCGTTTGGTATAGACCTTGCGCAACAGGGGACGCAGGTCCCGGGACGTGATGAAAGACAGAATGCCATGGAGGTAAATCAAGACACATTCCATGGTGAAATGGATATAGTCTTCCTTTCTGGTCATATAGGGGAACTGGCTGTCATCGATGATATACAGCAGGGTATCGCCCCTGACCTCCACCCGGTTATAGGGGCCGCCGTGAAGCAGGTTATAGGATTTTGCAATCAGTCGCATGGCCTCTTCCAGATTACTGCTGGCCGAGATATTAGACATGATAAAACTGGTTGAACCGGGCATAAGATGGCGGGATGACAGATGAATAGTCTCATCCTGCAGGGCGACCGAGAGCTCCCATAATATCCGAAAATAATCAGAAAGGGGCAGGGTCTTTTCTTGTTCCGGTCCCCGTTGAGTGTCACGGTCAGAATATTTATGAAAGGTTTCTGCCGTCGCGGCGATGGAGGTCATGTCCAGAAGAGGTTTTATATCCCCGAGAGATACGGGAAATCCGTCAGGGTAGGTCTGTTTTGACTTTTCCCTGGGAAGGGGGGCTTCTACATCCATTTAACGCCATTATATTTAGGGTGGGCTTTACGGCTAAACTGTAGCATTAGTTTACCTGAAAGCCAAAGAGTTGTCTTCACTGGTGGGTATATTTATCGGGATTTAGAAATAATAAAAGTTAATCATGCCGATGAGTGTGGCGGCCCCGAGAACAAGGGCGATGAAAATCAGCGGCGCGATAAACCCGCCGAGAAAGCCAAACCTTTCAAAGCGGATGATCCCCTTCTGCACGGGGTCCTGGATTGTCCGGGCAAAATCATCTGTGCCAAAATCCAGGCTGTCTGCTGCCATGTCCCGCTCTCCTGTCACCCTGTGGGCCCAATGGGGGATCAGGATGCTGGCGGGCAGATATAAGACCACAAACACAAAGCCTGAATATAACAGATAATCGACCATATCCCATGGGCCGGGGTTTTCCAGGACCATGAAAGTGACAACCGCTAATACAATTAATCCCACCGCCAGCTTCAAGCCGGCCTGGCCCATGGACTGAATTTCGACGGTAGCCTCACAGGTCGGGCAGAGGTAAGTGACGGTGGTTTCCATGCCGGTAAAGCCGCGGCTGTCGGGCATCATGTTAGCATCACCGCAGGCCCGGCACCGCCGTGTCTTTACGCTATGAGGGGGGTAATCAGTCAATGACGGAGCCGCCTTCATTTTCTTTCACGATTGCGGTCTCGCCAAGTTTGATCAGGCGGCCATCCAGGGTCCAATAGTCCGCAGGTGTGACTTTCTTATCGGTGAGTTTAGGCAGATCATCAACTTTCTTGCCCAGGATATAGGCGAGCTTTTTAGGTTCCTTGAATAGGTCGGCAAAGAGATCCGGGTCCCAGTCAACATGATTAACGCCCCATTGATTTTCAGCTTTCATGGATTTTTCGGTCAGCAGGATCGCGTAGGCGGCCTTGTGGTTGCCTCTCTTGGCCAAGGCCACCGCCTTTAGTAAGGCAATGCTTTGACGGCTGTTATCGCCCCATACTTCTTCACCTTTGGTGAATATGCGTTGATTTAACAACTCGCCAATGCGCCCCGCCGCCATGTCGGCAATATCCGGGTGACCGGCGGCGTTGGCAATCAGGCCATACCAGAACAGTTGGCGCATGGCATTCCTCAATCCGGCCCCATCGGGGACCGTTTTTGTTTTATAGGTGAAGGGCAATTGCTGTCCGCCCCGCTCGACGACCATGGTCACGTGCTGGTTGGCCTGAATGCTGTCGATATAGTCTTGCATTTCCGGGGTGTTTGACCGGAAATAGGGTCTGCCGTCCAGGCTGATAATGGTATCGCCCCGCCGGACGCCGGCTTTCTGAACGTTGGACTGAAACAGAACAAAATCCTTAACAATAGCGTCCCCGGTACCAGGATCGCTTTTTTCCCCTTTCAGTCTAAGATCTATCTTTATGATATCTGTATGCGCCAATGCCGCGTCGATGGCTGTTTTCATCACAAGGCCAACCGATGTGGCGCTGATTTTGGTCCGTTTTTTCATCATGTTAAAGGCGGGCATGATGGCGGTGGGATCTTTGGCGATGACCTCATTCATCTGGTCTATGGCCTGATCATCGAAACCGATTTCAAACATTTCCAGAACATCATTCATGGCTTTATCGGTTTTGTTTTTTTCTTTTTGCTTTTCCTGTTCTTGGGCAATTTCCACATCCGTTGGCCTTGTATAGGACTGGATATAGGTTTCTTTGTCGGCGCTGCCTTCACGGACGCCGTTAAGGGTCACCATGGTGAAATCCGGGGAGAAAAGATGTTCAAACTCAAATTTACTCCATTCTACATCAAGAGGCTGGCGGCCTACTTGGGTGAGGGTGCTGCCTTCCATCAGGTAAGTGACGATAACGCTATCGTAAATCCGGAGAAGCAGGGGGGTGCCGGGGATGTTGACGAAATTGACCATTGTATCATGGGCGGCATCATGCTCGCCGAGGAATTTATCTTCTTTCAGGTCATATAAATATTGTGGAGTGATCCAATAACGACCATCGGGGGAGAAAATGCCATTTTCTACAGAACGCAGCTTATCTATTTTGCTGCCGCCAATCCATGTGGGCAGCCTTTGATGCCTGACCCCTTCTTCGGGATAAGTCTCGTCTTTATCGGGCATGGAGCTGGTCATGACATGTAACCCATCGGGGCTTACTCTCCGGAATACGGTGCCTTTGTCATCTGTGACCACTTTTCCCGTCGCGGCGTCATAGAGGGCGCTCCTATTTTGAAATGTCTTTTTTGAAGTATTAAATCTATCGTACTGAATATTGATATATTTATCGTTCCCGGTGAAATAAGTCCTGAACAGGTCATTGTCCTTCAGCTCTTTCAGGGTGAGCAGGATCTGGCCGGTTTCACTGTCATTGAGGGTCACCTTTGCATCCCCGGTATATGAATTCTGCCAATATTCCGTGTCGCGAACCTCCATAATAATTTTTTTGCCATCAGGGGAGGCGGCTTTGAAAAACCGGCCACTTTTAAGGACGCGCAGGCTGATCAGTTCCCGGGTTGCCACGTCCCAGGTTGAATTGACTGACTGATGGCTTATGCTGGTGTCGTACTTGTGGATAATGGTGAGGGTTTTGTTATCCGGGCTGAAGAACAGGGCGGTACCATAGGCGTCATATTTATGGGAAAAGCCATTTCCAAGGGTCAAGAGCTGGACCGGCTCCAGGGACTTAATATAGCCCATGAGCATAAAATCTTTGGCATATTCTTTGGCCCCGGCATGACCCGCCGCGGCTTTATTGGCAATATTCAGCAGGTCGTCCCGGGTGTAGGTTCCGGGTGTCAGGCCAATGATCTGACCCTGTTTCTTTCTGTTTTCCTGAAGTTTCGTCAGGTAAGAAGTGTTATCGAGATCATGGGCCAGGGCCTGCTGGTAATAATAAGCCGTTTTCTCGTCATGGGCCCCACGGGCGTATCGGGCATAGCCGCCTGCGGCACCTTCGGTGATGGCCATGTCATAATATTCGGCCGCTTTTTTCTTATTATCATCTCCGCCTTTGGCCGCGGTTATGTCCCCCATGCGGAACATGGACGCGACACTATAATGTTTTGCGCCGTAATTATACCATTGGTGGGCCTGGCCTATGTCCTTAGGGCGTCCCCGACCTTTTTCATGGCAATAACCAATCGCATAAATCCCCCGGCGAAAACCGCTGATGGCGGATCTGACAAAAAAGTCACAAGCTTTTTTATGGTTTTTTCCGCCCTCAGTTAACAGGATTTCACCAAATTGATACATGCCCCTGGCGTGGCCTTTTTTTGCCGATTTTTCCCAATATTTACGAGATTTTTTGGAGCTTTTTTCCAAGCCTAAAGACCCCCGTTTGTGAAGCATCCCCATAATATATAAGGCATCACCGTGTTTCTTACCCGCAAGTTTGGCGAGGCCCTTAAGGGATTGCGCCCTCAGGGCGTTGCCTTTTTGTCGATCAACAGGAATTTCAAAAATACCATCATTGTCCATATCGAGGCCAAAGCTGTAAAACTCCCCCATCCGAAATTGCCCGACGGCATCACCGCCAGCAGCGGCTTCTTGGTAGAGGTCGAATGCTTTACGGACATTTCTTTTCATCCTGAGGCCATTAAAGTAATATTCCGCCAGAGCAGCCATGGCCCGTGGATCACCTTGTGCAGCCTTCTGTTTTAACTCTTTAATATTTTTGGCGATATTCTTCTTTATTTTATCCACATTAACATCTGAGGTGGAGCCAAAGGGATTCAATTTCTTGACAAAACCGGGGATAATCCCCGCCTGTACTGGACTTGTGACCATCAGGGAAGCCATAAATAGGATGATAATTAGGGATAAAGCGGGGCGGACGGACATGTAAACACTCTCTCTTTTTTTAATCACTCAAAAATTTGTTTCTATTCATAACTATCCAGCATTAAGATATGGTTGCAAGCAGGCGTTATTCTTTGCCCAGCTCTGCTTCTGGCTTTTTCCATATGTTCACAGAATATGTGTAATTTTTCCAGAAAGCCACAGCCTGTTTACCTGTGGAATCTTCAATGGTCAGCAACAGGGGTACCGTTTTCCGGTAATATTCTTTCTTGTCGTCTTCCTTGTATTTTTTGGCCCCACCCTCGGCGGCCCAGCTTTCTAATTTGTCCGGGTCATAATACCATTTAAGGCCCTCTGTGTAATAGGTGCTGATACCGGTAATCGACGTTGTGAAGGGGCCTTTCATGTCGGCAGGGGGCACGATCGTCCTGACCAGGGGGTTTTCTGGGTTATTGGGTCCGTTTTTAAAATATTTTTTATCATTGAGAATAAATATTTTTCTGGTCAATGCCGTGGAGCGCGAGGTTTTATACCCCTTGCCGTCATCAATTGTCACCTCGAGGTCAATATTCTTTTTAATATGAGATTTTTTAATTCCGGGGAAATGACGGGCCAGGTCGAATTTTAATCTGTCCGGGTCGATCGCCCATAGCCAGTCTTTATCCTGATTAGCCGGCAGGGAAATTGACTTTGTTTCATTAAAGAGAGTCTCTCCGGTTTCTTTCAGGGTTGCCTTAGCACTGACGGTAACGGTGGTGGCAAAAGAATTTGCCTTCAGCCTGACACCGATATCTCCCATCCCCCAGGGGTGGAAATCAAGATTCTTTTTCCGGCCCTTAAGGCTGGTAAACAGACTGGCCTGAAAGGGTTTCTCAAGGGAGAAGTGCGCCGAGTACAGGTTTTTACTGCGGGAACTCTTGCTCAGATGGAACAACTCAATTTTACCCCCCCACCGGTTTTTACCCGGCGAATAGCTGAAGCCCCAGTCATTGTTGCTGCCGTCCAGGGGAATTCTAGGGGTCTTGACCCCGCCACAATTTTTACATCGCCAGGCTAATTTTCCGTCTATGCCATCTGGATAGACAGCAGGGACGGAAAGGGTGATGGTCGAGTTATGGCGGTATCTATAGCGGGTATTCGGGACAGAATTTATGATGACATCGGGCAGGCCAGGGGTGCGGATCACGCCGGAAACCTTGACATATTTAGCCATATCTACCGGGGGCTTCTTGGCATAGGTAAAGCTGCGGCGTGCGGTTACAGGCTCTAACCCCTCGACCCGAACGGTGACTTCCTGACGGTATTTTGCTCCCTCTGTCAGCAGGGATGGATCGACGGGGAAGCTCAGGTGGGATATGCCCTTTTCCGGGTCATTTTTCTGGCTCACCCTTGTTTCAAAGACCACCGACTTATCTTTGGTCCTGATCAGGCGAATATCGACCTCTAAGACGTCAATGGACTTGGCGGCGGTGACCCAGCTATTCAGGTATAGCGGGGTGGTCAGCAGGGGGATGTTTTTGTCAAATTTTGTGCCGTCTGCGGCGACTGTGGCCCCAAGGCGGGTAATCCGGGCAAATCGGGGTTCCGTGCCATAGAAGAAAGTGATGCTGTCGCGGACCGTGTCATAGGCCTTGTCGGTGGATGATTGGCGCAGGTCATCGGTGAAGCTGATGTCAAAGCGATATTCATGGCCGACGGTCAGGGGTATTTTTTCAGGGTCGAGCTTAATGCCCACCCGCTGGATATCCTGTTCAGGCTTGGTGTTGCGGCGGCCAGATTTTTGATAAATATCTTTCCGGTCGGTGAGGTCGCGGACCCGGTAGCGGGCGGACAGGGCGGTAACCTCCGCCGGGACTTCATAATAGCTGAACAAAAAGGGTGCTGCGCCCTCTGCCAGAACGGGTTGATGCTTGTCCCCTGTCCGTTCGTCGTCCACCACCATGCGGATAATTTTAATGTCTTTGATCTGGTTTATGTCAAAGCTGGCGGTGGCGAGATAGGTATGTTTTGGCCTGCCGACAACGGTATGGGTCAGAGTGATTTCATAAGCGCCAAGCTCCATGCCCGTGGTGTTGATGCCAAAGCTATACAGAGCACTGGGGCCGTCGCGCAGGCTGATGTCGGTTTTCTTCAGTTTTTCAGAAATCCGGCCATCTGGCAACTTCAAAGACCAGATGAGTTCGGTTTCGCTGCCGTCTTCCAGGGGGGGGTGCGGGACCTCGGCTGTGAAATATATCCTGTCGCCATCATGGGCCGCGGACTGCAAGGGCGGGGCATCCTTGGCCCCCCGGCGCGGGATAATCGTGAACGGCTTGATGGGATTGATATTCATGTTTTTGATCAGGGTACTCAACTGCTCGCCAAGATCGCTTAATCTGGTGGCGAGACCCTCTACCCGGTCGGCAATGTCGCCCATGTCTTTACGGATGGCCGTCCCGCCGTAGCCAACTGTCAGGGCCTTGTCCAGAGCCTCGCTCTGTTGGTGCAGTTGCTGCTCAATCTCTGTGTAGAGCTCTTCCAACTCTGTTATCTGTTGGTCAATATCCTGATCAATTTCCTGGGCGAACAGGGAAAACGGGCTGAAGGTCATCAGGAGGGTTATTGAGGCAAGGACCGTGGGCCGGGCCAGGGTGCGACAGAGGCGAGCGATCAAGGAGGCTAATATGTGCATCATCTTGCCCCCATTGCAGCTTTTTCGACCGGGGTCTTAAAGCCAAACCGGGGGTCATAGTCGGGCCAGTTCCAACTGGGGTCGGGGATCAGGCCTTTGTTGCCCAGGCGGGTCTGACGGTGGAATTCTTCCTGGATCCATAAAAAAGGATTGCTGGACGGGCCTTCCGGGATGGAGAGGACCTGCCGGTCCGGCATGATGATGGTGATGGGGAAATCCGGCAGGTCGGTCCAGGCATTGGCGGCCCCGTGGTGGACCAGGTTGCCTTTAACCCCGGTTGCCCGGGCAATTTCCGCATTAATATCAGTCATGGCATCCAGATTGCGTCGATCAATATTGCCCAGATTATTGACATAGGTGGTGCTCTCGTCAATGAGGTCACCCGCTGCATTGCGGGCCCCATTCCCGGACAGGCTTTTTGACCCGATGGCAAAGGTATCATAATCGGGCAGAATTTTGGTGCCGGCGAGGTTGGTCAGGATTTCAACCTCCTTGACTGTTGAGACATCGACATCATATTTTTTCAGGCTCTTGGGATCGATCAGATTGCCGGCTTCATCCAGAATGCCCATGACTTTTTTGCCGCTTGAATCTGTCGCCCATAGGATCGCGTGCTCGAATTCAGAACCGTTTTTCATTTCCTTGTAGGTGGCGGTCATCTTGCCGACCAGCGGGTTGCCATGGAGGTCTCTTTTGGCAAAAAGCTGGGTTATGGTTTTTTTCATGTTTTTAATTTTTCTGCGCACCTCGGCAATCTCAGCGGGATCACCTTTTTTGAGGGCTTTTGTTAGCTCATCATCAAATTTTGACAGATTGGGGTTAAGGGGGATGCCGGCACCAAGCAGCGGATTGGAGGCTGATTTTGGTTTCACATCCATCCATTTGGTCGCGATCCAGTCGCCGGTGACCTTGGCCCTGTCCACGGCCTCCTGCATGGCTTTCTTTCCGGTTTTATTGAAGGGGCGCAGCATGATGACAATCTGTTTTGCCGCAGCAACGTCGAGCAGGGCGTCCATATGGGCTGGAATAATGTTGGAGGCTTCGATGGCCATCTCCCGGGACCAGCGGGCGGTGGGCATATCGTCCATGCGTTTGGCAATGGCGGTCAGGCTTTCGCCGGCCACGGTGCGGACCTTTTTGCCCACCCGTTCGCCGAGCTCTTTGCCGATCGGCATCATATAGGCCCATATTTCCCGGGCTTTCTTTTTAACCGGGGCCAGTTCCTGCCCGGCCCGGATAATCGCGCTGTCGAAAAAACCACCCACGGGCATGGTATTCTCTTTCAGAAAGTCTTTCATGCTGAGAAAAACTTTGGGATAGCGCTTGAAAAGCTGTTCGGCGATGGCGGGAGTAAACATGAAGATGCCGGTCAAAGCCTTATCCATTTCACTCAGTTTGCCGCCTAACACCTCATTGCCTGTCCCTAAGCGATAGAGATCGATCAGCTCGCCAATGACCGGGGTCATCTCAAACAGGATCATGACCGTATCCTGATCGTCGGCCATCTGCTGGGCCTGGCGGACCAGAATTGTGGCATCCGTGCCGGAGATACCCTGAATATTTGCTGCGTACCGGCGAAACCCCTGGGCGGCATCCCGGGCGCTTTCGGCGGTGAGGGCATAGATATAGGCCCGGTTCACTTCACGATATAGATTGAGTTTTTCGGTCTGAACACAGGCGAGGCGTTCTTCTTCTGTGGCCGCCAGACCAAAAAAAACCATGGCCCCCTTGGCCGTGGCCGACAGGGCATCCACCGTATCGCCAATGACTTTTAACTGGGGCGAGCCTTCGCCGCATTTACCGACCAGTTCAAGGCCCAGAATAAGTTTCTTGGACAAGCGGTACATCTTGTTCAGTTTGTCGACGTCAAAGCCATAGCCCTCGGCAACGGCTTCGGCGTTATAGAGGGCGGCCTTTAGACCCCGGCCATTCAGGTAGGTGGGATCATTCTCCCACGCGGCCATGGTCTCCCGCGCTTGTCGGCGCATTTCTTCGAGAACTTTTGTCCGTTCGGCCACGAGCCGTTTCAGCAGGGCGGCGGTGTCCTGTTGCAGGTGGTTATGTTTGTTGGTGAGGGCGGTTACCCGGGATGAGGTGGCGTCCTGGCCGGGTTGGGGGGGATTTGATTGTGCCCCTGCCTGATGCGGTAAGCAAAAAACTATAGTAAGGGCAGTCAGAACTTTAAAGATACTCAGCTTGTGTTTTTTCATCACATTTTCCGGCTATGTTACAATATTTTTCAACTTTTTATATTACCTCTTCTTTTTTAAGCCAACCTGCGATTTTATCAAAGAAAAAAATATAACCTGGTCTTTAAGCTGGGTGGAAGTGGACATATTTATGATGGCAATTTTTCACGACATGATCTGACAGTTCTTTTTCACCCCGATAACGTGAGCCTCCAGGGTATGACGTTGGGGGTGAATAATTTTATTCTATTTTTTGACTTTTCAGTAAAATATTATTTCATAATTTGGCGGGGGGGGGCGAAAAAGTTTTAATCTGGACCTCAAAATGTGATGTAATGAATGACGGCGGTCTTCGGGGTGCCATTTTTTGTTAATTTTCAACTGGGGGGGGTTATAACCTCTCAGGAGTCTAAGGTTCGTGATAGTTTTTTTCCCACACAGAAATTGCTATCCTCCGCAGATAAGTGGCTGCAGGTTTAATTCCTGCGGCCACTTATTTTAAATTACCTGGGTTTAGAACTCTGATTGAACCCGGATATAGAACGAGCGGCCCGGCTCATTGACCCTGACCGTCAGGGCATCATTCAGGCTTTCCCGGTTCAGGTGGTTGGCATAGAGCTTATCGAACAGGTTGGAGGCGCCAAAGCGGACCCGGGTCTGGTCCATGACCTGAACAGAGGCGAACAGGTCTACCGCCGTATAGCCATCGGTTTCCCCGGCATCGCGGCCACTGCCGATCATCATATTGTCATCAATCCGGTTCTGGCTGAGCGCCCCGCGCAGACGGCCCCCCACGGACCATATATCCTGCTCATAGGTCAGGGTCAGGTCGTAACTGAACGGCGGAATTTGATAGAGCGGAATGTCCAGGTCCTGGTTTTGGCCATTGGTATAGGAAATATTGCCAAAGACCTTCAGGGCGTCGGTGATATTGGCGCTTCCTTCGACCTCAAATCCCCACAGACGGGCATCGATATTGCGGTACACCAGGGCATAGTTGGCCAGCAGGATGCCGTCCTGCCCATGGGCCCGGTCCCGGAAAATATAATCATTCACATCATTATAATAACCCGACACCAGGATGTTCCAGTTTGTTTTGCGCACCCCGACGCCCAGATCAAACTGGGTGTGTTTTTCCGGGGCAAGCTCTGGATTACCGACCCAGCTCATATTCATGACCATGCCGGAGGGTTGGGTGGTATCCGCCATCAGGCTGGCCATATAGCGCTCGACCGTATTGGCGCTGCGGCTGCTGCGGCTCATGCCCATATAGAAGGCCATGTCATCGGTCAGGTCATATTCCAGGCGGAGCAGCCCGCCGAGAGTATTATCCGTCTGCTCTTGCGCCTTAAGGCCATAATATTTCTGATACATCATGTTGGGCGACAGGGGCATCATGCCCATCATGACCAGGGTGGTCTTCTGGTCAGCCGTGTCGGCACGGGATTTAACATTATCGTACCGAATCCCGGCTTTAAGGGTCAGCGTGTCTGATACTGGCTGTACGGCTTCAGCGAACAGGCCAATGTTGCGTACGGTAGCATCGGGTATAAGCACGGACTGAACCAGGTTAAGATTAGTCCAGTCCATATTATTACCAATCCTCAGTCCCTCGTGGTTGAGGTGTTTGACATCCATGCCGATGGTGATGTTTGTCTCTGCCACCATCAGGTCAGCGGCAATTTTTCCGCCCATGGTCGTTGCGTCCAGTTCGGCCCGGCGGAACATCATCATCCGGTCCCGAAGCGAGAAGTTATCCATCATATGAAACGCATGAGAGCGGTAGATATCAACCTTTAACTCTCGCATGATGCCCGTACCGTCAAATTTATGGCGTAATTTTCCGCGCAGGATCGTGCCGGAACCATCGGGGGAATCCATGCTGGCTCCGGGAAACTCGGTATTGCGGGTTTCTTCATGGCTGAGGCCAAAATTGATCAGGGTGACATCGTCGCTATAGCCAATTTCCGCACTGCCGCCATAGGCCTTGAACGCGGTTTTAACATCATTTCCCTGGCCATCCTCATAACTACCGGCTTCTTTGAAATGGGCATTAAGCCGCAGGTAAAGATTGCCGGACCGGGCGGAGAGATTGCCCGCCGTGCTCCAGATGTCGCCATTGCTCTCGTAAGCCCCGTCCAGACGGCCTTTGACATTCTGGCCGGAGGAGAACGTCGGCGCGTGATGCTCGACAATGATCGTGCCACCACTGCCGCCGGGGCCGTGTTGGACGGATTGATAGCCCCGGTGGACAATGATCACATCGGCGGTATCAATGTCAGCAAATGCCGCCGGGGTATCCATACGGTTGGGGCCGGCACCTTCCAGAAAGGCCCCATTATTAATGATGTTGAGCTGGCTGCGGCTCATGCCCCGGATCACCGGTTCCAGCGCATGACCGCTCATCCGGCCACTGGTGACACCGGGAATGCGGCGCAGGTAATCACCGGCATCGGCAGAGGGTTGGCCATCGGTATCTTTGGGGATTGTGGTCGACAGGGCAGGTTTTTGCAGCAATGTACCGGTGACGACTATTTCTTCCAGGTTGTTTTTCGGGGTGATGATCACCGTCTGGGCGAGGGTGGTTTGGCTGAGGCCAAGAATTAACGGACTGACACCTAACACCAGGTGCCGCATGAAGGGACGTCTAATGGACATTTCGTTTCCTAAATCGATGTGTCGCCTGAATTGTTTCAGACGCATAAAAATATACGTACCCTGAAGGGTCGTATTTTAATGTATTTTGATTTTACGATTTAGATTTGGGGAGGGGCTCGGGGAGGACAGGACGCCTTCAGCGGGGTGTCGGGCAGGATAGCAACATCATAACTATAGCAGAGCTTGTAGGAAAGGAGATCAACAACAGGAAAGTCGGTCTCATTGAAAGCAGTGCCCATGACCACCTTTTGGAAGGGCAGGCAATATACACAATGTTCCAGACTGGCCTCGTCGTCGCTTACGGGGGTGCCATTTTCGTCCAGAGTGATACGTTTCAGTCCCTGAGGCGTACAAATCACAAAGCTTTGTTCACCGGACAGGAAATCATCCGTCATATCCGTACGGGTTGCGGATAGGGCGGCTGTAGATAGGAAATTCAACAGGAGGACGGCCAGCATAAAGTGACCAACCCTGCGCCCCATATGGGCCAGGATCAGAGACAGCAATGCTGGTGCTTTTTTACCGTACATCTTCAATGAATTCCAAAATACTACCGATTCAACCTAGCCTATAACAGGTGGCCTGTTTTTGACCTAGGACAAAAATAGTTTTATTTTGGGGGTTTAAGTGTTTTATTAGAGGGGAAGTAAGTGAAGGGCTTCTGTTGCTAGGTGCCCTCCGGACCCCGCGTAACTAGCTGTTAGGCTGCTACAGCAAATGCTTCGTTATTATCGTTTGCATCTACAAATTTTGACCCGTCACAGCGGTATCATGCTGAGCAAAAGTTATATCTTTATTACGCACGTCGATCCTATTTCGCCCCCGCATCTAAAGATTTGGGCCACTCTTAAGGGAGAGTGGTGGAGGCGCCGGGTACCGCCCCCGGGTCCGCAACGTCTATTCCATACATCAGTTTATTGCCGTAGTCGGTTACCCGACACCTTGTATATAAGGCAGACCGATGAAGATTTCAACAAACTCTGCACCTTAGAATATAAAGTTTTCTGTCTTTGAGAGAAATTAAGGGAAATTTTACAGAAAAACTGAAATTTCACATTGATTTAAAAGGCTTCAAGCCTTATAGCTTCGGCACCGGCTTTTAATACAAAAGCCGGTACTTGCCGGAATGTGGCGCAGCCTGGTAGCGCACTTCGCTGGGGGTGAAGGGGTCGCAGGTTCGAATCCTGTCATTCCGACCAAAAAACAAGGGCTTAGCATTTCGGTGCTAGGTCCTTGTTGCATTTTGGGGATTTAAATTACGTGTGTGGAATTATTATTGCCCCATGCACCAAATTCACACAGACTTTTAAATCCTATTGTAAATTGGTTTATAGATTTAAGGGTGGCGATTTTTCTATGACTGTTCCATCGGGGCTGGCAGGAATAAAGGGAGCCCGGAGGCTCCCCTGAGTTCAGGTATCGCCGTCGCTTAATCGCCAAATCGATAAGAAAATTTCGCCCCGAAAGTTCGTGGACGACTGGGCCCAAAGACCAGAGAAGGAAACGGATAGGCGCCCTCAACTGAGCCATCGAAATATTTCTTGTCAAAGACATTTTCCACATAGGCTGTTATCCCCCAGCCGGCATCATCCTCATAGCCGATCCGAATGGACACATCTGCATAACCATCAAGCTCTGCCTCTGCCTGATTTCCGATACCGCCAAAAACACTGCTCTGGACGACAAAATCGACCGAGGCATTCATTTCACCGGTCTCCGTGACCCGGGTATGATAGCTCAGGAGGCCTGACATCTTATATTCCGGGGCACCGCCAAGGCGATTACCATCACTGCCCTCTGCGATATCTTCAGCATCATTAATCTCATTGCTATTATAGGAGCCTGCGAGAAGCAGATCGAAATTTTCATTCAGAGCGGCCTGAACGCTGCCTTCGATGCCGTAAGATGTCACTCTGCCAACATTATCAATCTTGGTGCCAGCATCCCAGAAACTGAGCTGCAAACCTTTGTATTTATAATAGTAGGCGTTGATATCATACCGAATGCGGTTATCCGCTGTATTGCCTTTGAGACCAATTTCATAAGACCAGACGGATTCAGGGTCATAGGAATTAAGAGTTGAATCCGTTGGGATGCCGTCATCGTCAGCATTGACCGGCAGGCCATCCTCATCCGCCGCGAAATCGATGCCAAAACTATTAAACCCGCCGGATTTAAAACCTTTGGTGACACTGGCATACAGCATCATGTCGTCCGTGGGCCGATAGCGGGCGATAAAGCGAGGCGTGAAATCATCCCAGCTTTTTTTGTCTTGAAGAAATCCATTGGTGCCAACAGCAAAAATGTAATAATGGCCGAGCTCACTCTCAACCGGGAAAACATTGAGGGAAAAGTCTTTGGTATTTTTGGAGTAGCGCAGGCCGGCACTGAAATCAAATTTGTCCGATACCGCATAGGTCAGGTCCACATAAGTCCCCCAGCCAGAATAACTTCCGATCACCCGGTTGCCTTCAAGAAGGCCACCACTGGTTGGCGTGAATTCGGGATATTCCCAATATTCAAACAGTTCCGCACAGGTGCTGGTGCCATAATAATCATAATAATAGGCCCCGCACATCACATCCTCATTCCCCCGACTGAAGAAGGTCGCGTCAATATTTTCCTTGAAATATGACACACCGGCATACCAGCTCAGCGGACCATCATTGGCGGAGACAAGACGCAGTTCCTGCTCAAAATAATCGCCTTCCTGATCCTGGGAGTAATCATTAAAACCGATCGGCATGCCATCAAAGTCTTCGGCATAGCGATACTTGTGGTCTTTGAAGCCCGTCAGGGATGTCAGCGTTGCAAAATCCAGGTCGATATTAAACTCGGCACTGATCGAGAATATCTCAGCCTCGTCATAATTGCCCAAGCCCAAATCAGAATTAATAGACCGCAAATCAGATCCTGGCGCCACATCAACCCCGGTTATGGTCGACAGCAAGTCAAAGGTGCCATCCACATCAACGGCGCGATATACCGTGCCGCTGCCCTTTTTATCTTCATATTCAGCGATCACTGTTGCGTCCCAACTCTCGCCCCTGAAGGCCGCAGAGAAACGAGCGGCCGTCTTGTCATGACCATAAATCTTATCCGCATTCGGCGCGAAATCATTGGTGACATACCCATTTTCATGACTGGTATAACCGGCAACCCGGATGGCAAAATTTTCACTGACCGGCAGGTTGATAGCCGCTTCACCTTCAATAATGCCCCGTTCTCCAACGCCCAGGTCAATATGGCCTGAGAGACTGTCAAAATCCGGCTTGGCGGTATGGAAGCTGATGGCGCCCGAGATAGAGTTTCGGCCAAACAGGAACCCTTGCGGACCCCGAAGAACTTCCGCCCGTTCCAGGTCATACAAGGATGTTACAGCCGAACCGTTGCGGCCCTGATAGAGGCCATTTTTAAAGAAACCAATGGAAGGATCGCCCCCGACACCAAAATCATTGGTCGAGATACCGCGCACATTGACATAATCAACAAAGCTGTCATTGGTATCACCGGACATACCGGGAGAAAACTTGATCAGTGATTTGACATCATCCAGGTTGACCCGTCTGGAAAAGGCCGCATCGAAGGCCGTCATGGCCAGGGGAACATCCTGGATGCTTTCACTGCGTTTGGTTGCGGTAACCAGAATTTCTTCAAATACAAAGGTTTCCTTTCCCTCTTCTGCCAACGCAATACTATTGCCCAGACTGAGGGCACTCACAGAGGCCCCCGCCAAAAGCATTATCTTCTTAGTCATCTTCATAGTCGTCTCCCTTTTTATTAATTTTCGATCAAAATTTCATGCATTTCCGTAAGTTCAGTTTCAAACTGCCGCCACCGTCCGACGGACCGACTGTGCGCCTTTTCCCGTACCTGGGTGGCGCTGGCGGTGGTTACCGCAGATTTTTGTGTGTGAAAATCAAGGCTGGCCGCCTGCCAGTCCAATCCCAGGTAGGTCACAAGCCGCCGGGCCTCGCCTTCCATATCCCCAACCACATCCTCATAGGCGACCTCAATCATCCGGTCGCCGAGCAGCCCCCGGTAGTGATCCATCAGCCGGCGATAGCGCAGATGATGCCGGGCCATCTCACCCTGGTCATAGGAATGGAAATAAGCCTCGGCAAACAGCTGTTTATAGCTGGCAAAGCAACTGTCCATAGGGTCCCGGGTCACATGGATGATTTTAGCATTTGGTAACGCCGCCGCAATCAGCGGGGCATAGAGATAATTCACCGGCAGTTTATCGACGAAATGGGGCAGATCGGACCGCAGACTGCGTGTTGATTCCATAAAAATCCCCCCAAGTTTCCCGGGGTCAATCTCCGCTGCCGCACGTACCGTCTCAGCCGAGATCATACCCGAGCCCTGGGCCCCGGCCAGACGCTTCACCGCCAAGCCAAATTGCTGCAGCTCGCCCGCCGAATGAATATCATCCCGGGCCGTTATGATGCGCTCCACCAGAGTTGTCCCCGTGCGCGGCTGTCCGATAATGAAGATCGGCGCGGCATCAAGGCAACCCTCGCCCTGAGCTTCCAGCCATTCTTTGGTAAAGACCCCCTGCAGAGCTGTGAAGGTTTCAATCTCAGCCGCCTCGTCATAGGTGATGTGAGCGCGTCGGGCTTTGGCTCCCTGTGCGTAGGCCTGAAAGGCTTCCGGCCACATCTCAAGGTCCTCATATTCTTTGCCCAGGCCATAATTTAGATAGGTCGTCGGCGGTGAATTTGGCTTAAATCTTTTCAGGAGCGTTTGCATCTCCTGAACATGTTTGTCATCCGGGGCTTTTTCCAGGCGCGAGAGGGACCAGTGGGCCTGGGTATTTTGCGGCTGCAGGGCCAGAACCCTCTCCAGGGCTTCCCGAGCTTCGGCAAACGCGCCCAGGAAGGTCAGGCATTTGGCCCGGTTCATGACAAACATGGGGTTATCCGTATCTTCACAGGCCCGGTCAAACCACGTCAACGCCTCGGTCTGGTCCCCCATAAGGGTATAAGCCGTGCCAATGACATCGGCAACCAACGGGTCATCTGAGCCAAACTTAACGGCTTTTTTCAGGGCCTCTTCCGCCTGATTGTAACCGCCCGACATGATATGAACCCGCGCCAGCTGGGCCCAGGCGGCGGCATGATCGTCCGTGATCTCGACAACATTCAGGAAGGCTTTACGGGCGTTGGTCCAGTCTGAGGTATCCAGGGCAATCAGCCCGACCAGAAAGTGAGCCTGGTCAAGCTTGGGCATATATTTAAGGACAAGATTTGCACAGGCCCCTGCATCCTTGAAATCCTGGGCCATCAGGGCCTTAAAACCCCGGTTCAGATATTTGGCCGCATGCTTCTCCGTAAAAGCCGGAGTAGTTTTTGAATTTCCTGCCTGAGTATGGTTCGGTGTGCCTATCACCATCCTATAATATCCCGCATCTTGTAATAGAGCATCCCAATGGTATAGGCCGGTTGCATCAAATGTTTTCCCCCCGGGAAAGCTGGATGTTTGATGGCCGCCAGAATATCATACCGCTCTGCCTGACCGGCAATGGCTTCGGCAATAAGTTTAGCCGACATATGGGTTGGGGCCACCCCATGGCCCCCGTAAGCCGTGGCGAAATATACAGTGTCGCTTAAGCGTCCCACCTGGGGAATGCGGTTTAGGCCAATGCCCATAAAACCACCCCATTCAAAATCAATTTTGATATCTTTCAGATGGGGAAAAACCCGGAGCATTTTTGGCACCAGGGTCGATGATATATTACGTGGATGGCGGCCGGAATAGTTGGCCAGACCGCCAAATAACAGTCTGTTATCCTTTGACAGGCGAAAATAATCTAGCGCCCAGCGCTGATCACATACCGCGTAATCCTGGGGCAGGGTCGCCGCAACCTGGGCCTCGGTCAGCGGTTCGGTCGCAATGATATAACTGCCGGCGGGCAGGACCCGTGACGCAAGGTGGGGCACCAGATCCCTCAGATAGCCATTACCGGTCACAACCACATAATCAGATGTTATGGTGCCGCAATCGGTGACGACCTTTGACTTGCCGTCCGGGGATTTGTCCCCATGAACGATGTCAATCACCTCAGCATTTTCATAAATTCTGGCTCCCAGATTTTCCGCCGCCCGGGCTTCCCCCAAGAGGAGGTTAAGGACATGCACCTGCCCCCACCCTTCATTGGTCAGACCACCAACATAACGGGCTGAGGCGACATAATCCTGTACCTCAGAGGCGGGGACAATCTTGCACTCATGGGGGTAATTCTTCGCGGCCAGGGCCTCAGCTGCTTTTGTCAGGTTGACCATATCCGATTGTTTTATGGCAGCATCAAAATACCCAAACCGCAGATCACACTCAATATTATATTTCTCGACCCACTGGGTGATAATATCGACGCACTCAACGCCCATATCCCAGACACTGTCACCGCCGGCCTGGCCAAATGTTTTAACCATTTTTTTATGATCCGACAGGGCGTGACCATAGCCCCCGATGATCTGCCCCCCATTCCGCCCGGAAGCCCCCCATCCCACCAGGTTTTGCTCAACCACGGCTACTTTAAAGCCCCGTTCACTCAGATGCAGAGCCGTGGCAATGCCGGAGAATCCTCCGCCAATAATACAGACATCGACACGCTCATCCCCTGACAGACGAGAAAACCCATCAAGATCATTGCAGGTGGCGGTATAATAAGATGCCGGATAGGCGTTGTTATGGATATGATCGTTAAATCGCATTAAGTCCCCTAAATAATTATACTCACGCCCCACGAGACGCCCCCGAAGCCTATTTCTCGCCTAAGATGTGATCACATTATTAGTTAAATGTCAACGCGATTCCGATAATTATATCACCTAATTTTGCCTTATTCCTAAATTTTAAACCATTCAAGGCTTGACGAATATATAATTTTGTGATCACAATTAGGGGTATTTACGAGAATTTCGAATCGGCATAGAAAAAACCGGCTGCTACTGGATAAAAACAGAACAAAGAAACTGAGATGACAATGGAAGCGAGACAATCATCATATTGGGATCGTGAAAAGCTATATCAGCTTTTCAAATATACCATCTATGGCCTGATCCTTGTTGATGTGATCTTTTTTATGGTTGAAGATTTTTCAGCTTCAGAGCATACCTTCAGAAATGGCGTTGACCTGTCCAATGTTGGCAATGCCTTTTCGGCCTTTATGGATAGTGTTGCCTGGCTCATACTTCTGATGATTTTTGAACTTGAAACCTACACGTTAGAAGACGACCAGCTCAACGACAGAAGGAAGCTGGCCCTGAATATTGGTGCCGTCATTTGTTACTTTTTTATCATTCTCGCCTTTTGGGGCTATTGTGAAAAAGCCTTGATGGTTTATGCCTTCGCCGAAACCCCGATTACTGATCTCTGCGTCCTTATCAGACCTGATCTTTCCCAGAATGTTTCATTAGTCCTTGATCTTGACGAATATGTGCCGCTGAGCCTTGAGAACTGCGGCACCTTGGTCGGCCAGATTTATTATCAAAGTGATACGTTCTTGTATGCTGATCAGGGCGTTTTGGATGGCTTAAAAAAGCTGGTTCTCATTGATATTGTTAATGGCTTGACCTGGCTTGTCATTGTTATTGTCCTGCAGATTGAAGTCTATCTCCAGTTACGGGGCCACCTGTCGAGCGTCATGTATAAGCTGAACAGTATTATTAAGATCATTGCTTATGGGATTATTTTTCTCGCATGCCTTTATTGGGGTTATCTTGGGGACTTGATCGGATTCTGGGATGCGATCCTGTGGCTTTTAGCTTTTATTTTTATAGAATTAAATATCTTCCAGTGGCGTCAGGAAGAAGAGCAAGAAAGTGCCAACCTCTAATGAAAACCAACCATCTATTGTTAACGGTGTTATTATGAACAATCCAAAAAAACTATCCAATCAAACATTATTCTGGCAGTCTCAGGATGCGGATCATCACCTGCATCCTTTTACCCCTCATCCTGACTTGAAACGGCGAGGGGTGCGCATGATAACTCATGCTGACGGAGTATATCTCTATGATTCAGAAGGTGCGAAATTGCTTGATGGCATGGCGGGCCTGTGGTGTACCCAACTGGGCTATGGCAATGATGAACTTGTCGAAGCAGCAACGACAGCTATGAAAACCCTGCCTTATTATAATCTTTTCTTCAACACCTCGACGCCCTCCGCCACGGAGCTTGCCGCAAAGATTGCCGAGAAAACCCCCGGCGACATTTCACGCATTTTCTTTGCCTGTTCTGGGTCTGAAGCTGTGGACAGTGCCTATAAGCTGGTAAAATATTACTGGAATCTCAAAGGCCAGCCCGAGCGCAAACAATTCATTGCCCGCGAGGGGGGCTATCATGGCTCGACCACGGTTGCCGCCTCTCTGACCGGTCTGTCGGGCATGCACCCACAATTTGACCTGCCCCTTGAAGGTATTCACCATGTGGGCCCCATGCCCTGTTATTTCACCAATGGTGCCGGCATGACCGAAGAGGAATTCACCGACAAATGCGTCAAGGCTCTCGAAGATAAAATTCTCGAGATCGGGCCTGAGAAAGTCGCGGCCTTTGTCGGCGAGCCTGTTCTGGGAGCGGGCGGCATGCGGCCACCCCCCGTCGGGTACTGGCCCAAGGTCGAAGCCCTCTGTCGCAAACACGGCATTCTTCTGTGGGCCGATGAAGTGATCTGTGGCTGGGGCCGGACCGGCAATTGGTTCGGGTCCCAAACCTATGGCATCACCCCTGACATCATCACCATGGCCAAAGGTATGTCGTCGGGGTATATGCCGATCTCAGCGGTGGGACTTGGCGGTGATATTGCCGAAACCATTGCCAATAGCGATGAGGAGATGGTCCATGGATTTACCTATTCCGGTCACCCGGTGGCTTGCGCTGTCGCCCTGAAAAATATTGAAATTCTGGAGCGGGACGGCCTTGTGGGAGAACCGGCTAAAGACCGCATGGACTATTTCCAAACCCGCATTCAAACCCTTGAGGACCACCCACTGGTTGGCGAAGTCCGCAGTATTGGCTGGCTGGGGGCCTTGGAAATTGTCCAGAATAAAAGCACTCGGAAAATCTTTGACTCCGACCTGAATGTCGGTTTCAGATGTCGTGAGCACTGCTTTAATAATGGCTTGGTGATGAGGTCCGTTGGTGATACCATGATCATCTGTCCCCCCTTGATAATCAGCAAAGAAGAGATTGATGAATTGGTGGAAAAAGCGCGTTACGCCCTTGACAGGACCCTGGATGAACTTGGCACTATGGAAGTAAAAATAGCGTGACTAAAGAAGCCAACATTACCTTAGTTGACTTGAGCCGTGATGCGGAGGAAACCGCACAGGAATGGGTATACCGGGCCTTGCGTTTTGCCATCATGTCCGGTCAACTCCAGCCCAATCAGGCACTGACCATCCGTCAAATCGCCGGCATTCTTGATGTCAGCGCCATGCCTGTACGTGAAGCATTGAAGCGTTTGACTACAGAGGGCGCCCTGACCATTAAAACCAACCGCCGCATCATCGTGCCGACCCTGGTACCGGCTCAGCTGGCCGAATTGATAGAACTGCGGGTCGAACTGGAAACCTATGCCGCCAAACGCGCTTTGCCCTATATTGACGAGGCGCGGATCACAGAGCTTAAACAGCTTAATGACAAACAGAATGCCGCCTTTGAAAAACGTGATTTTCAGGGTATTATCCTGGGCAATCAGATGTTTCACCGCACGCTCTATACCGCCCATCCCTATGCAGTCAGCATGCCTATGATAGAACGGGTCTGGCTGCAGATCGGACCGCTGCACAGATTATCGCTGGCCAAACTGCCGGACCATTATACCCATGACCGTCATTGTGATATCATCCAGTCTCTCATCCAGCACAATCCGTTTGGATTAAAAAGTGCCATTGAGGCCGACATTCGTGAGAGCATGGGCTTCCTTGCCGAAAGTGACTTGCTCAGCACCTATAATGATAACCTGCCGCTGCCTAAGCCGGGCTATGTAAAAAGCCTGAAACAAAGCTGATCACTCCCTTCCCCGACATACCTGATGAGAGACGCTGAAAAAGCCCAGACAAAGCCTGCTTAACTGCATTTTTTTATCCCTGCTTCATCTGAATTTTCAGCGCCTCTCAAAAAGGCTGCGGCGGTGTGGCCCGCGCCCTTGGCGGTGCCCAGAAAGGTTTTTTCTGGAGCGTGCATTTGGCGACTTTGCTGTTCTGCCGCAATTCTTTCTCATAATATATTTCCGCCCAGATATTTTCGCCCAGATGTTTGGTCTTGACCATGGCCAGGGCAATATTGGCCTTGACCACCGGCGACCACATGGCCGAGGTGACATAACCGATCTGCTTTGTGCAGCGTTTATTACGGTACAGATAGGATCCTTCCGCCGGTTTATTGCCCTCAATATCCAGCTTGATCAGGGTATATTCCGGGCCTCTCTCCCGTTCTATGAGTAAGGCAGACCGGCCATTGAAGCGGGCCTTTTTGAAATCAACCAGCCAGTCCAGACCCAACTCGAACGGGGTCTGGTCATGGTGAAAATGAACCGTCTTCAGGGCTTCGTTAAATTCCATCCCCGGCATGATAAACCCGGCCTCAAGGCGCGCCATATTTGTCGCCGCCTCCCCGTAGGGCTGGATGCCGTAATCTTCCCCGGCGTCATATAGCGCATCCCAGAGCGCAAGGGCCAGGTCCGTCTGGACCCAAAGCTCATAGCCGAGATCACCGGTAAATCCGGTGCGCGACACCATCAGACTACCACTGCCAAAGGGGAAATGCATGATGCCAAAAGGCTTCAGGGTTTCAATATCCATGAGCCCCATCTTTTTCAGGACCTCGCAGGTGGTCGGCCCCTGAAATGACAGCCCGGCAAGTGTATCAGAGATATCCGTGACCGTTAGATGCTTGTAACCGTAGGTGCATTTCCGGAGCCAGGCCAGGCTCGGGCTGCCACAGGTCAGCATGAATCTATCCGGCCCCAGTTTGAAAATAGTGCCGTCATCCACCATGCGCCCGGCGTCCGTGCACCAGCAGACATAAGTGACCCGGTTTTCTTTCAGCTTGGTGACGTCCCGGGTGACCATACGGTCGAGCATGGCTTCGGCATCGGTCCCGCTGATCTCATATTTCTGCATGGGGCAGATGTCATAGGTGGCACAGCTGTTGCGGATACAGAAATATTCATATTCCGCATCATAATAATAATCGGCAAACTGAGTGCCGTTCCAGCTCGACCAGGCATTACGCAGATTGAGCGCTGCCTGACGGGGATGAAAGGGGGAATGTTTTAGCCGTTCACCGGCAAAGGGATCACTTTTTGTCATCTTCGCCTCACTCATCGTAAAAATCATCTTGGGGCACCACATTGGGCCGCTTGAGATCGTACAAAATTTCACGCGCTGCATTGGCCCCGCAGGCGGACGAAACCCCGCCCCCCGGATGGGTCGATGAGCCACACATATACATATTCTTCACCGGCATCCGGTACTGAGCATAGCCGGGGAACGGCCGGTTAAAGAGCAGTTGGTCAATGGTCAGTTCACCCTGGAAGATATTACCCTCGGTCAAGCCAACCTCGGCCTCAATCTCATGGGGGGTCCGCACTTCCATATGGACGATCAGGTCCTTAAAGCCCGGACTATAGCGTTCGATCTTGTTGACGATGGTCTGGCCGAACTGATTGCGCTTTTTCGCTGTCCAGGGGCCGTCCGCCAGTTGCGGCGGGCAATATTGCACAAAGCAGGACATCCAGTGCTGACCCGGCGGTGCCACGGTCGGGTCCCAGGCGGACGGGATCACGCATTCAATGAAAGGATCCTCCGACCAGCGGCCCCGCTTCCAGCAGTCATAGGCCCGCTCCATAGTCTCCAGAGAGCCGACAAAGGCCTGCCCGCCCCGGTTAATATAACGGTTGTCGGGCACATTGTTGAATTTTGGCAGGCCGGACAGGGCAATATTAACCTTGCCGGAAGAGCCGCGAATTTTGAAATTACTGGCCTTTTCATAGATGCCCGGCGGCAGGTCTTTTCGGTCGACAATTTTGGTAAAGGTCCGTTTGGCATCCAGGTTGGAAACCACGATCCGGGAATATATCTCCTCGCCATTTTCCAGGACAACCCCGGCTGCCTTACCGTCCCGGACCAGCATTTTGTCGACACCGGCATTGGTGCGGATCTCGGCGCCGAATTCTCTTGCGGCCCCGGCGATGGCATTTGATATGGCCCCCATGCCGCCCCGGGCCAGGCCCCAGGCCCCGATATTGCCGTCCACATCGCCCATGACATGATGCAGCAGGATATAGGCCGATCCCGGGGAATAAACCCCCAGCGCCGTGCCAATAATACCCGCACCGGCCATGGTCGCCTTGATCAGGTCATCCTCGAAATAATCATCGAGGAATTCCGCCGCGCTCATGGTGAAGAAACGGACATATTCATAGATTTCCTGTTCCCCCAAGGCCCAGAATTCTTTGGCCAGAAACAGCAGTTCCATAATATCCCGGGGCTTGAATGAGGTCGGATCCGGCGGGGTGCGCAGAAGGGTTTTGCGGATCAACTGAGCATAGCGGGCGAGGTCGGTCTGGAAGCGGAACATGGCATCCGCATCATGGGGGGACCGGGCGCGGAGCTGATTATATTCCGCCTCCGCCGTATGGTAACTGACCAGTGTCCCGCCATCGTCGCTGAAACTCACCGTGCCCAGATAAGGCACCAGGACAAGCCCATGGCGGGTCAGGTTGAGATCTCGGTGGATCGCCTGCCGCATCATGCTGCAGACATAAGAACAGTTGGAATAGGTAAAGCCGGTGTGCAGTTCCCGCGAGACGGCGGCACCACCGATATAGGCATTCTTTTCCACGACCAGCACATCCAGTCCGGCCTTGGCAAGATAAGCGGCATTTGTCAGGCCGTTGTGACCGGCCCCCATGATGATGGCGTCATATGTTTTCATTTGAGAATCTCATGTGCGGCGTTATGTCCGGGTCCACCCATCAACCCGCCTCCCGGATGACAACCGGCACTGGCCAGATACAGCCCGGATATGGGCGTGGTATATTGGGCGGCTTCATAGGTCGGCCGCATCATCATCATCTGAAACAGGGTAAATTCCACATGATGCCAATGGCCGCCAGTGACATTATAACTCTGGGCAATATCATAGGGAGTCAGCAGTTCTTGGTGAAGGATCTGCTGGCGAATGCCGGGGGCATAACGCGCGATGGTATCGATGACACGCTCGCATAATTGGTCCCGGGCCGCCGCTGTCCAGCCGCCTTTGAGATCATGGGGCACATACATAACATGGGCCGACAAAACATGCTGTCCGTCCGGGGCCAGGGAAGCATTTTTGAGAGTTGGTATCACAATCTCCATAACCGGGTGCTCGGGAAGCCCCCCGTATTTGGCGTCATCATAAGCAAATTCGATCACATCCAGTTCTGGCGCGATGATCATCCGGCCATCGGGGCTCTCCAGCCCGGTAAAGTCGGGCAGTCCGGACAGGGCAAGATGCAGTTTCGCCACATAACCATCACTGTGCAGGCGCTGAATCCTGTTGGTAAATCCAATCTCCAGGTTATCAACGCCGACCAGATCCAGAAAGGTCCGTTTCGGGTCAGCGGCCGAGATAATTTTCTCTGCAGTTATAATCTTCCCATCGGCCAGAACAACCCCCGTCGCCGACAAGCCCTTCTCGCCGCCGTCAATCTTGATCCGCTCCACAGGGGTGCTGGTTCTGATCTCGGCTCCGGCGGCCATAACGGCTTCGGCCAGGGCGGAGATCAGGCTGTCAATACCGCCAGCGGGTATGGCAGGGTCGCCCCCATGATCACCGATCATTCGGTACAGCATGGAAAGAACCGTATGGTTGGGCGACCGCGGGGCCTGTTTGGAGCCTATCAGCCCATCCCAGGACAGTAGGGATTTCAACAGCCCGCTGTCAAATTTCTCATCCATCAAATCCCGGGCCGGCAAGGCCATGATCCGTAGCAACTCCTGCATATCTTCCTTGCCCAGCAGTCGTAGCTTGAGCCCCATCTGGGCAAAGGTTGCTATGTCAGAAAAGCTGTTTTTGCCAATGTGCGGTATGGTTTTCAGACTGAAAGGCTTCAGGACATCAGAATAACGCTGCATCATGCGGCGGAACGCAATAAATTCGGCTGTGTCATCAGGACCGACGCCACTGACCGTGCTGCCCTTCAGGATCACATGGTTTCCAGCCTCGTCCAGGCCCACAGTTGCCATGGCCTCACCGGGGGTGTACCCATGGGTGCTAAGGTCAAGGTCGCGGGCGATCTTGGCTGAAAACTGACTGATGGCATGGGCAACCGAGGTCCGGAAACCTGGATGGAATTCACGTGTGGCCGCCAGCCCCCCAACGGAATCCGATGCCTCCAGCACCAGCACTCTCTTGCCGCTACGCGCCAGGTAAGCGGCACAAATCAGCCCGTTATGGCCAGCGCCAATGACAATAGCATCATAGTCTGTCATGCTGAGCCCTTCCCGGTATTTCTTATGGTCACGCTTTTGCTCTCATCCTTCAGGCCATCTCGCCCAGTGGCGACATTTCTCCTGACCATAGAGGCTGAAAATAAGGGTTTTGTCTTCCTCCCGGGACCGAAGAGAAAAGCTTTATGATGCTGGCTTCAGGCGCTTTTTATATTGTGCCGGCGTCATATCTGTCTGCTTTCTGAAAGCATTATAGAACCCGGATACCGAGTTGAAACCCGCATCAAATCCCAGCTCCAGAATTGACAGATCCGGCTCGGCTGAAGACATCTTGGCCAGAACATGATCAATGCGCCGCCTATTCACCAGATCGTAAAATGTCCGGCCCAGCACATGGTTGATGACAAAGGACACCTGATTGCGGGTATAGCCCAGATGATCAGAGACTGTTGCCAGGGTTAGATCCGGCTCCAGGTAGGGCCGTTCCCGGTCCAGATAGCCTGAAAGCTCCCGGGACATCTGTTGCATCATGTCATCGGTCAGGCCAAGCTTGGTCATTTTCTCTAGATGCGTGCCTTTTTCCGGGGCTTGCAATGGCTCGGAGCCATTTTCCCCGAAGTCATAGAACTCATGGATGCTAATGATTTTTCCCGCGCGAAAAACGATCAGCTCCACCCCGTTCATAATGACTTTGCGTCCGGTATCCCTGGTAAAAAAACTATGGGTCCAATGGATGAAAGCCGAATTTTCTTCGAGGAAGACCGCTTCTTTCAACTTCAGGTGCTGATCAGTTTTATGGGCAAAAGTATCCGTCAAAAACTGCTTCAGATCCCGGTAATCGATCACTTGGCCCAGGGGCATGTCATGATACTGCATGGCCGGGTCATACATGGACACCAGCCCCGCAATATCCGCCTGATCCCAATAATCCAGATAACGGCTGACAAGCTGTTCTACGGTCAGGGTATAAGGGGTCATACAAAGAAGCCTTAAGGGGTTCCGGGGGGTGGTAAAAGTCTAACGATAGTCTATATTTTTGGTCTTTACCAGACTGAACACCATTTGAATCACTCCTCAGGCTTTGCAAAATAATACCCCGCCTCTGAAACTGTTCATGGTGCCGTCCCATGTCATAGGTCGGTTCTATCAGTTTGTGGATATTGAAATACCGATTGACAGTCGGAGTTATAGGCACTAAAAGGTGATCTCATGATAAACAGTCCACAGGTGAAGGAAGCTTGTTAACACATTCAACATTGCGTTTGGGGCAGCTGGAGCTTGCGGTATTGAACTACCTCTGGTCCCATGAAGCCTGTGATGCAAAATCGCTGCATCTGGTCATTGGCGCAGAACGGGGAATTTCGGTCAATACCATCCAGTCAACGCTTGAGCGTCTGTTCAAGAAGGACCTGTTGTCGCGTACGAAAGTCAGTCACGCCTATCGTTATAAGGCCGAGGTTGACCGTACCCAGCTTCTCACCCGGCGAATTGATGACCTGACCTCGGAGATTGCCGAGGGACAAACCAATTCGGTATTGGCCGCTTTTGTTGAAATTACCGCGCGGTTGGATGACAGTAGCCTGGCGCAGTTGGAGCAGTTGATCGCTCAACGAAAAAACAAGGATGAAATCACATGATTTTCTCCTTGGGCCTGGTTCAGCAGATATTGATTCTTGCGGCATTTGTTGTCGTCAGCGTTGCCCTGATCAGCCGGTTCATTTTTCCCTTGGTCCAGAATAAAATTCAGCTCTTACCAGCCCGGTTACAGGCCAATATACTTATCTTTATCTGCACGTTGCCCTTGCTTATGGTCATCCTTACCTTGGGGATAAGCTTTTTTCCCAACTTGCTTAATGTGTTTGGTTTTGGCCCGGCCCATTGTGACATTCACGCCAACAGCCATTCTCATTTATGCACAGTTCTGGAGCCCCTGCCGATGGGGCATTGGCTGACATGGCTGAGTATTGCGTCTTCCCTGGTAATTATCGCCAGTGGCGCTGTTCTGCTGCGGGATATCATGCGGTCATACCGTTTTGGCCGCCGGTTCAATGCCGCTGATAAAGTTTTTGTAAAGCAGGATGTCTGGCTGGTGAAGGACGACTGCCCTTTTGCTTTTATTACCGGTTTGATCAAGCCAATCGTCTTCATCTCAACCGCCCTGAAGAAAAATCTGTCGGACCGGCAGTTGGATATTGTATTGGCCCATGAGGGGGACCATAAAAAATATCATGATGTGCTGCGTCATACCATCGCCCGCGCCGTATCGCTGCTGCATTTTCCGTCAATCCGCAAGACTTTGTTGGCCCAGCTGTCGCTGGCGACAGAAAAAGCCTGTGATGAAACGGCGGCGGTCATGACCGGCAACCGGGTTGAAGTTGCCGAAACCCTGGTTGCTATTGAACGACTTTACCGGGGCGATTTCATTGCAACAGGGTCTGTCGCACTTGGGGTCGGGGGCAATACTGTTGTGGAACGGGTTAAGACCCTTCTGGATGATACAGAGGGCCGGTCCTTTAACGCCAACTGGTTTTTCGGCACTCTTGCCCTGGTATTATTTACCGTATCCGTAAATAGCTTGCAACTTCATCGTATGATTGAGAATTTCCTCGATCAGTTCCCTCATTAGAGGGGGGGGGGCTGTATGTCCAAAATTAGTTTTTTTACATCCAAAAAACCGATGGTTAATCGGTATTGCGGGCCTGAAAACAGGATAATAAATCGGAGGCACCACAGGTGACTATGTTAACAAAGATATTAAAGGCCGCTGGCCTGATAGTGATTGGCATGTTGGTCCTCTCCTCAGGCGCGTTTGCCCACGGGGTAGATGAAAATACCAAACAATTCCTGGTCAGTAACCAAGGCGTGTCGATCATTCCTTTCCTCTATATTGGCGCAAAACATATGGTCACGGGTTATGATCACCTGTTGTTTCTGGTCGGGGTTATTTTCTTTTTGTTCCGCTCCAGGGATGTTTTGATTTATGTCAGTTTTTTCACCCTGGGTCACAGCCTGACCCTGATGTTTGGGGTGCTCAATGACATTGCCATAAATGCTTATCTCATTGATGCCATCATTGGCTTCTCGGTTGTTTACAAGGGCTTTGATAACCTGGGGGGCTTTAAACGGATTTTTGGTGTACAGCCCAATACTAAAGCAGCGGTGCTGATTTTCGGCCTGTTCCATGGTTTTGGCCTGGCCGCTAAATTGCAGGAGTTTGATTTCCCTAAAGAGGGACTGCTGGAAAACCTCATTGCCTTCAATGTGGGGGTGGAGTTGGGGCAGGTCATTGCCTTGAGCCTGATTCTAATCGCCATGAGCTATTGGCGGAAACATCCCAAATTTCTGGGGTCGTCAGTGGTGGCAAACAGTTTGCTGATGAGTGGCGGCATGATGCTGATGGTTTATCAAATGACCGGCTATATCCTAGTTTAATGAGGGATTTATTAAAGGATTTATTATGACTGAAATCTCCATACCTGTTCAATCGACAAAAACACTGCTCAAAGCCACGGTTTATGCCGGGCTGGTGGCGGGCGTCCTGCTGGTGACTGTGATTTTACCGGCCGAATATCATCTGGATCCGACGGGGGTTGGCAAGGCACTTGGGGTGATGGAGCTGTCAGCGACATCCTCCCCAAGTGCTGCCAGTGCAAAGGACAGCTTGGCCGTTGTTGTTCCTGTCGTTCCTGTCGTTGCCGTCCGGTCCGACACCACCATGGTTACGGTGCCGGCGGGCTATGGGGTGGAATATAAATTCCACCTGTTAGAAGGTGGCCGCCTTAAATACTCCTGGAGCAGTGAAGATGTGCCGCTCTATTTTGATTTTCATGGGGAACCTGAGGGCGATACGACCGGATTTTTTGAAAGTTTCACCATCAGCACTGCAGAGGAAGTCAGCGGGACCTTCACAGCCCCCTTTACCGGGATCCATGGCTGGTACTGGAAGAATAAAAGCGGTGAAGACATAGAGGTAACCTTAACCACTGAAGGGTCCTATGAAATCATTGCTAAGAAGTGATTAAACTGCCGCCCCCAACTACAATATAATAAGATAAATGGTGAAATAAATGTCGTTAATTCAATGGAAATGCCGGTCATTATCGGCAGGATTTCTCTCTGTCCTGATGGGAGCCTCCCCGGTTTCTGCCCAGGCAGAAAATCAGCAATACTGGACGCTGGAAAGCAGCATCGAACGGGTGGTCAGGATTGCGCCGGAAAGCAAAGTCGCCGCCGCAAATATTCAAGCTCATCGGGGTGCCCTGAGGCAGGCTGGAGCTTGGAAAAACCCAACATTATCTGTTCTGATGAGTAATAAAATTGGTCTTGATGATGGTACGGGTGGCCAGGACCTGACCCAGTTTGCCCTCTCACAACCGGTCCCCCTCTTTGGTCAGCGGTCACAGAAGAAATCAATTGCCCGCGCGGGGCTCTCGGCCTCCATCGCCCAGGGTGACTATCAGCACCTGGACCTGGAACGGCAAATTTCCATTCGGTTCCACCGGCTGCAGTTTGCCTCTGCCAAATACGAGCTTGAGCAAGAGCGTCTGGCCTTTGCCAGCGACCTGAAAGATGTGGGCCGTCAAAGAGAAAAATCTGGCGACATGGCGATATTGGAACGCACACGTCTGGACCTGGTCCGGGAGACTGCGAAACAATTGTCGGATAAGGCCGAAGGCGAATATAACGAGACCCTCAGCCAGTTCCGGTCCCTTCTGAACCTTCCCATAGGAGCCTTGCCTGAATTGAAGGCGCTGGCCCCGATCGAAAATTTGGCTCCCTTGACGGCCTATCTGGCGACGGTTCCCGACCATCCGCTGATGCAGGCTGCCGATAACCGGGTCAAAGGAGCGACGGCCAGTGTCGCGTTGGCCAAGGCCAATCGTCTGCCAAAATTATCTGTGAACATGTACCGGGAACGGGATTTTCTGGGGGGCAGGGTGCAAAACTCTCATGGCATCGGCCTGAGCTTCACGGTCCCCCTCTGGGATCGGCAGGGCGGACGGTTGACGGAAACCCGGGCCCGGGTTCAACAGAGCTATGCTGATGTGGAAATTCTGCACCGTGATCTGAAAAGCAGCGTGCGGCAGAATTATCTTCATCTCAATCACCTGATAGAGCAGGGGGCGCATTATCGATTGAATGTGTTTCAGCCCTCCCGTCGTGTCTTCGACATGACCCGCAAGGCCTATGCTGCCGGCGAGGTGGAGATATTGTCTCTGATTGATGCCAATAACATCTATTTTGATGCCCAGACGGGCTATCTGGAATTATTACAAGACGCCTGGTTGGAAGCTGCTGAACTGAGACTTGCCGCCGGACATTCAATTTTCACTACCGGACAGGATAATTAAAAATGAATACCCCCCTCAAAACCTTCTTTCTATTGGTGGTTCCGGCAGTGTTGCTGTCACAGGCTCAGGCTGCCGAACTGCAGTTAACGCCCACCCAACTCAGCAATATCACCCTGACAACATCGACGGTGACCCACCGCGAAAATAGTCATCAATTGCAGCTCAATGGCGTTCTGACCGCCGACCAGCGCCGGACCCACCGGGTCGCCTCAATTGTTGGCGGCATTGTCTATGATGTGCAGGTCGTCGCTCATCAGAAGGTCCGCAAGGGACAGGTTCTGGCTCGTCTTCGCAGCCCCAGCCTGGGAAAGGCTCAGGCCGAGTATCTGGAAGCCTTGGCCCTTTTTGATCTGGCTCAGGGTGATCGTAAACGCATAGAAGGCCTGTGGCAGGAAGGTGTCGTATCAGAAAGCCGCTGGCGCAAGGTGGAAAGTTCTTATAAAGGCGCCCAGGCCATCCTGGAGGCCCGGCGTCGCATGTTGTCGATCGCCGGCCTGACGGCGGGGCAAATTACGCAACTCCCCGCGCAGCCGGACAAGCTGGCGGCGATTGATCTGATCAGTCCTGTTGATGGCACGGTCACAGGTGTGGATATTGAAGCGGGTCAACTGCTCGAGATCGGGCAGGCCGCTTTTCATATTGACGACCTTAGTGTTGTCTGGGCGATGGTAAAAATCCCGGTGGCCAGCCTGTCACAAGTTGTGCCAGGGGTTGATGCGGTGATCCATTCTCAGGCCAATGCCTCTAAAACCTATGGCGGGAACCTTAGCTCCCTGGGGGCTGAGGTTGATCTGCAAAGCCAGACTGTAGCTGGGCGAATCATCCTGGAAAATCCAACGGGTGAATTGCGCCCGGGTATGTATGTCGAGGTCAGTCTTGACACCGTGGCCCGTCAGGGCTTGATGGCCCCGGCCTCTGCCGTCTTCCGGGTTGGCAACCAGGCCTATCTGTTTAGAATTATGGGCGAGGGTCGCTATATGCCCCAAGCCATCATGATTGGTGCTGAAGCAAATGGCTGGGTTCCGATCCACAGTGGTATTGACAGCGGCGTCAGGATCGTTACCACAGGGGTGGCTGAATTAAAGTCCCACTGGCAGTATCAGGGGGGAGAATAAGCCATGATTGCCTCACTGATCCGTTTTTCGCTGATCCAGCGACTTATGATTTTGCTTATGGCCGTGTCCCTCAGTGCGGGGGGTATCTGGGCTTATAATACGCTGCCCATTGATGCCTTCCCGGATATTGCCGCGCCTCAGGTCCAAATCATCGTCAAGGCCAACGGCCTGTCTCCCCTAGAGGTCGAGAGCCGGATAACCATACCAATTGAGTTGGAAATGCAGGGCCTGCCCCGTCAGAAAATCCTGCGCTCGATGACCAAATATGCCCTGAGCATCATCACCATCGATTTTGAAGATGGTACCGATATTTATTGGGCCCGACAACAGGTGGCGGAACGCCTCAATCAGGTTTGGAGTGTTCTGCCGAGCGATGTGGAAGGGGGCCTCGGCCCGATTACCACCCCGCTGGGTGAAGGCTATATGTACCGGGTTGAAGGCGAAGGCTACAGCAATCAGGACCTGCGCCGGATACAGGACTGGGTCATCCGTCCCCGTCTGCGCACCGTCGATGGGGTGGCGGATGTCAATTCCCTGGGCGGTGACGTCAAGGTGTTCGAGGTCGTGGCCAATCCTGATGCCATGTTGGCGCATGGTGTTGATCTGAACGATTTGCAGCAGGCGTTGGAAAATAACAACCGCAATGCCGGCGGTGACCGCATTAACCGCAATAATGAAATCCTGCTGATCCGTACCGAAGGCAAACTCAAAGGCCTGGAAGATATCGCCAGCATCACCGTAACCAGTCGCGATGGCATTCCCGTGCATGTGCGGGATGTGGCCGAGGTGCGCATTAATTCCATGACCCGTTACGGGGCCGTGACTGCGGACGGTAAGGGTGAGATTGTCACCGGGCTGGTCCTGATGCGCAAAGGGGCCAACTCCCGGAGTACTATTGACGGGGTTAAGGCCGAGATAGAGGCATTGTTGCCCTCTTTACCGGACGGGGTTCGTATCGTGCCATTTTATGATCGGACCGACCTGGTTGAGGCCGCCGTCTGGACCGTTGAAAAGGCTCTGGGCGAGGCGGTTGTCCTGGTGCTTCTTGTTTTAATTATTATGCTGGGCAACCTGCGTGCGGCACTGACTGTTGCGTTGATTTTACCGTTATCGGTCTTATTCACCTTCATCATGATGCGCCTCTTTGGCGTGACAGCCAATCTGATGTCTTTGGGGGGATTAGCCGTGGCCATTGGCATTCTTGTGGATGCCGCCGTTGTGGTGGTGGAAAATATCCATTCCCAGCTCAGTCGGGCACCGAAAGGGGTCAGCAGACTTCATCTGGTGTACCGGGCGACATTGGAGGTCGCAACCCCGGTTATTTCCGCTGTCCTGATCATCATTGTTGTGTTCCTGCCGCTGTTCAGCCTGACCGGCCTTGAGGGCAAGATGTTTACACCGCTGGCGATTACAATTTCCTTTGCCCTTTTGGGGTCCCTGCTGTTGGCGTTGACCGTGATTCCGGTGCTGGCCAGCTTACTTATGCGGGGCGATGAAGCGGGTGATGGTCGGGTGATGATCACTCTGAAAAAAGTCTACCTGCCCGTGATGCAGTGGGCTTTGACCCATCGCCGGCAAGCGGTTGGCGGGGCCGTCGGCGGTCTGGTGGTGGCGATCCTGATATTTCCGTTGATCGGCAAGGAATTCATGCCGGTGATGGATGAAGGAACGACAGTTGTTATTATCGAGAAGCTGCCCAGTATTTCACTGGAACGGTCCCTGGAGCTGGATGTGCCCTATCAGAAAGCTATGATGTCCCTGCCAGAGGTTATTGGTGTGGTGTCCCGGACCGGGGCCGATGAGCTGCGCCTTGATCCCATGGGACTGCAGCAGACCGACAACTTCCTGATCACCAAGCCGCGGGATGAATGGACGGTTAGCCTTGAGGAACATCAGGAAAACCTGCGGGAAATTTTGGGCGGCTTTATCGGTATTGATATTGCCTTTACCCAGCCCATTGACATGCGGGTATCAGAAATGCTCACTGGTGTCCGGGCGGCCATGGCCATCAAACTCTACGGCGATGACCTGAAGGTTCTGGAAGCGAAATCCCGCCAGATCGAAACCCTGGTCAGTGATATTGAGGGGGCCGTAGATATTTTCCGGGGTCAGCTTTCCGGTCAGGTTTACCTGCAGATCGATATTCTACCCCAGGCTATATCTCGCTTTGGCATTAACATCGAAGACATCAATCACCTGATTGAGGTCGGCGTTGGTGGTCGGGTGGTGACGGAGATTATTGAGGATAATCAACGGATCGGTGTGTTGCTGCGTTATGCTGAAAAGGCCCGGACGACACCTGCGGCCATTGGCGCGATCTGGGTTGGCACACCGGCGGGAGAAAGAATCCCGCTGAGCAGTCTGGCGCACATTTATGAAGTCGATGGGCCGGTGGAGATTGTCCGCGAGTCGGCAAAACGCCATGTGGTCGTCCAGGCCAATGTGGAGGACCGTGATGTGGTCAGTTTCGTAGAAGAAGTCAGGGCGTCTATTGAGGCCAAGGTGGATCTTCCTCCCGGCTATTATGTCACCTTTGGCGGCCAATTCGAAAATCAGCAACGGGCTTCTGCCCGCCTGGCGCTGGTGGTTCCGATCGCCATTGTTCTGATTTTCATCATGCTGTTTGCCACCTTCCGGTCCCTGTCGCAAGCGGGTCTGATCCTGCTGAATATCCCCTTTGCCATGATCGGCGGGGTGATCAGCCTGTATCTGTCGGGCTTGTATCTGTCGGTGCCGGCATCGGTTGGCTTCATTACCCTGTTCGGGGTGGCGGTGCTCAACGGTGTGGTGATGGTCAGTTACTTTAACCAGCTTCGGGAAGCGGGCCGATCTATTCTTCAGGCGGTTCAGGAAGGGGCTGAACGGCGCCTGCGTCCGGTTCTGATGACGGCTCTGATTGCCAGTCTTGGCCTGATGCCCCTGCTCTTTGCCACCGGGCCCGGGTCCGAGTTGCAGCGGCCACTGGCCGTGGTCGTGATCGGTGGCTTGTTCACCTCAACCCTGTTGACCCTGGTGTTGTTGCCCACACTCTATGCCTGGATTGAAGGCCGGATCATGGCGCGGAACGCAGACCAAATTGAGGGAGAAATCTGATGAAAAATCTCATTATCATCATTCATAAAAATGGACAGGAAACTCTGTCGGATCTGTTGCGCACCCTGGACTTCGTGCCGGGTTTTACCTTCACCAAAGTTGAGGGGCATAGCAGCCATTCAGAGCGTGACCACTTGTTGTCAGCCCGGGATAAAGTTGTCGGTTATGTGCCGCGGGTGAGGGTCGATATCCTGCTGGAGAATCAGGATGCAGACCGGGTACTTGACGCTATTCGCACCTCTTTAAACGGGGGTTTGGGAGGGGGCGTTTACTGGTGTGTTGATGTGGAGAAATCCGGCCGGTTATGAGATGCTCTGCATTGGATTTGGCTCAGGTTATAGGGAGGTGAGGATCCAGAAAGAAAAATGGCCTCGCAAAATGAGCGAGGCCAAAAACAGTTAAGGAAGTACAGGCGAGAATTCTACATTCTCGAACACGACTTCTGGCCAGAAACCATCTATGGGGTGGGCGGTGAAATCAACCTGAAGGTCCAGAACGACAGGCCGATGGGATTTTTGTGCCCGAGCGAAGGCATCTGGCAGGCTTTCCAGGGTAATTTCTTCCCCAATACAGCCATAGCTTTCTGCCAGGGTTGCGAATTTTACATTGGTCAGCTGCATGCCAAAATCCTGATTATCAAATAATCCTTCACCAAAAGGACGGTACATGCCCCAGCAGGAATCATTAAAGACAATGACAATAATATTTAACCCGTAGCGGGCTGCTGTTTCCAGTTCTTGTCCTGTGCAACACATGGCACCGTCGCCGGTGATTAGGACCACGGTCCGATCCGGATTTAGAAGTTTCGCAGCATTGGCAAAAGGCGTTCCAACCCCCAAGTGCCCCATGCCCGGCGTGAATAGATAATTTTTCGGATGGGAGGGATGAATGAAACTATTGGTCCATTCCATGGTTTGCCCGCCGTCAAATACCACAATAGCATCCTCGGGGATAAGGTCAGAGATGGCCCGCGCCGCCGCCGCTTCATTGAGAATATTGGTGTTGGGCGTGGTAATCTGATCGGCAATGTCATTGAGCTCTTTACGATAATCCTGGTATTCGGCCCGGACCTCCTGAACCCATGATGGGTCAGCTTTAAATGATTTGTGCTCCAAGGCCCCATTGAGAAGCTTGAGAAATTCCCGGGCATCCGCGGCCAGGCCGAGAGAGGTTGGAATACTTCTGCCCAGAACTTCGTTGTCAATGTCCACCTGGATTATTTTCTGGCCTTCAACCGGGGGGTAGGCCGGAAGTTTGTTAACCGGCATCCAGGTGGAGAACTTACAGCCAACGGATAGGATGACATCGGCCTCTTTCAGGGCCTTGACGGCCCCGTGACCGGCCAGAATACCGCCGCAGCCAATGAAGGTTGCGCAGTCCTCCGGAATAATACCCCGGCCATTGACGGTTCCGGTTGCAGGAAATCCGGTTATTTTAATCAGGTCCCGAAATTCTTCCACGGCGTCTGACCGGGCAATGCCGCCGCCGGCTACCAACACAGGGCGAGAGGCTTTACACAGCATCTCGACGACTTTTTCCATGTCGTGAGAATTGGGCACAGGCCGGGGGATCTGGATGGAGGGGATGCTGTTGATATCATGTTCAACGAGGGCTGCCCCCACATCAACTGGGATATCAAGATGTACAGGACCTGGACGGCCAGTGCGGGCAATATGAATGGCCCGTTCGATAAGTTCGGCCGCCCTTTCGGGGTATCTAATGGTCGCGCTCCATTTAGTGATGGATTTATAAAGTGCGATATGGTCCGCGCCCTGGAGCTGGTCTTTCCCGGGATCAATAGACCGGGATGGATTATTGGGCGTCAGGACCAGAAGCGGAATATTATCGGCCCATGCGGCGGCAACACCGGGGACCATATTGGTGGCGCCCGGGCCAACGGTGCCAAAACAGACGCCCATGGAATTGGTCAGTTTTCCAATGGCATGGGCCATATGCCCCGCAGCTTCTTCATGACGCACGGTGACATAATTGAAATAAGGATCCCGGGAGGCTCCATCCATGACCATGCCCAATTGGGCTGCTGGCAGGCAAAAGATGTTTTTGATCTGATGTTTTTTGAGTATCTTGAGCAGGATGCTACTCACTGAATCCGTCATTTAGTTCTCCTCGTATATTTATTTTTAAAAATGCCCTGATCTGTGCAGTTGTCGCGGCCAGTTGGCAGGAAGATTTATCAACCTCTGGACCGTCATTCAAAAATATATAAAAGAATAGTGCCGTGGATTCTTGGGATCAACAATGACGGAATACACCTATTTACCGGCGGATTTTTGGGGTCGTTGCAGGTGCATAAATGATAAGAGCCCCCTAGTGACAGGGAGCTCTTATGCATTTCTGATAGGGGTGTATTAGCCATCAGTAAACGTATTGGTAATGGTAATATGGCTTGCCGCATTATTCTGTTGGGCCAGACCATACATCAAACGGGCATCAACAACGACCCCGATGCTGCCATCTTCGTTATAGCCAACCAGGGGGCCATGGGCGATGGCAAACATGATTACGCCACCCGGGGAATCCGGTTGATGGATGGACCCGCCAGCTTCCAGAACATAACTGCCAACTCCGCCGCGGTCATCGTCACCGTAGCCAAATTCACCTTCTATGATAAAGGCTTCAATACCGCCAATATGATGGTGAACCGGGGCTGTTACTTCTGGATCGACCTTGAGCATCATGGTGAAACCGCCGGTCAGTTCGTTGATGTTTAAAAGTTTGAAATATGTACCATCCATAACCCAATCGGACCAGGGCAGGTTATTGGCATCAAAAAATGCCGGCCGATGAGGGGTATTGGCTTTGACATTATTATCCGTGGTTAAAACACTATCTGACATGAAATCTCTCCTTTGTTGGTATTAAAGGAAATATAAAAGCCCCGGTCCCATAGCCCTATGACGTAAAATACTTATTTTAGATGTTTATTAATGCTGCGCCGGGGCTAATTTATAGGCCAGGCTGGTCCTGTTTTTGACATTTGCCTTGGCATAAATGGATCTCAGGTGATTTTCGACTGTTCGGGTGCTGATGCAGAGCTTGTCTGAGATCTCAGGGTTCGTCAACCCTATGACAATCAGGCTGGAGATGTCTGTTTCCCGGTTCGTCAGGTCGTATTTTTCCATTTCAAGGGCACTTATGTTGTTTTGGTTTGAGCGCCGGGTATGCAGGATTATGCGTTGTTCATGATTATTGGCATCAGAGGTAATGATCCGGGCACTGACCTTTGTTGGACCATGTTCGAATTCAATTTGCCTGGAGGAGGGGATGCCGGTCAGGGGCAGTTGTGACCTGAGTTCAGCTTTAAGACTGTCATCAAGGTCTGAATAACGATCCTTGTTGGCGGGTTTTATGTTGACATGTTTTTGGCCGGTTTGATTGGCAAAAATTACGTTATGGTTTCTATTGATAATAATCAAACCGGTCTCTGAAACCTGGTTTTGCAGTTGGGAGACGATCATATTGCTATCAAGCAGTTGGCTTTTTAATTCCAGGCCATTGAGGATATTGAACAGGGCGGGACCGAAATAGGTTGAAGCCAGCGTATCTTTTTGTCTGAAAGGGTTATCGCTATAACGGTGAAATCCGAGAATATAAACCAATGAACTATCAATGCTTGATGGAATGCCCATAGCCAGAACCTGACGGATGGAATTGGGCCGCAGAAATTCATTGTAATATTCGCCAGAGGAGAATTTTCGCGGATCAACGATATTATCCAGGGTGAACGTGAAGCTCTTTGATTGGCCGGACCGATAGCATAATTGAGTTGAGTTAAAGGCATGAGGCAGTACAGGATCCACCTTCTGAAAATATTTTTCATAATTTGAGGAACTTTTTTTATCGACACTATTGCTGATAAAATTAGAAGCGTTCATGCCCCGCTTGTTCTTCTTTATGACAGCAAAGATGCTGCTTTCTGCTCCAATCAACTGGGCCAGAGGCGATAATATCTTTTGGCTGATGTCATAAAAGCTGGAGGCACCAGATAACTTATCATTGATGTCAAAATATTCTGACACACTTATAGTGTTTGAGGAACTCATATGCATTCTCCCGAAAATAGCAGGTTTTGATTTGGTTTTTCTATTTTTTTTCCAAAATCAAAAGACTGCCCCTTTATTTCTCAGGAACTATACTATTTTACGCTAACAAATAAAATAGGTGTTTTCCGCTATTGGCCGTCATCGCTTTTTCCCTGATCATCATGTAGCTTGGAATTTTGTCGCTGAAACGGTCAAAATTAACGGGTGTTAGATAAATTTAAAAGTATAGGGTTAATAAAATGACAAAATCTATTTGGGAGAAACGCGGGCTTTATTCAACGTTGGCACTTATGGCAAGTCTGACATGTTTGGAGCAAAATACGATCGCTTTTGCGGCAGAAGAAGACGGAAAAACTGCCAATGTTGGTTTTGAAGAAATCGTGGTTACCGCACGAAAACGCGAAGAGACCTTGCAGAATGTACCGGTTTCTGTAACCGCTTTTTCCGGTGAAGGGTTGGAAAAAAGAGGTATTACAAACCTTCAGGGTATTAACAATTTTACACCGAACCTAGAATTGAGCAATGGTCGCCCAGATGGAGGCGGTAGTGCGGCTCAGGCATATATTAGGGGAATCGGGCAGTCTGATTTCCTGTTCCCGAATGATCCGGGTGTTGGGCTTTATATTGATGATGTTTATTTAGCCCGCAGTGTCGGCGGCATGTTGTCGCTGGTCGATGTGGAACGGGTTGAGGTTCTGCGCGGACCACAAGGCACACTTTATGGTAAAAATACCATCGGGGGCGCCATTAAAGTGGTGACAAAAAAACCAACAGGTGAATTAGGCGGAAAAGTAAAGGTTACGGTTGGTAATTATGATCAGATTGATGGAGCATTTTCCCTTGATTTTCCTTTGACTGATAACATTGCAGGGCGGGTGCAGGCGGCTACCTTGAACAAGGACGGTTATGTAACAAGAATTGCAGACGGTGTTGATCTTGGGAATGTGAATAAGGATTTATTTCGTGCTGATTTCGTTATAGAGGCCAGTGATGATTTTTCAATCCATTTTGCTGGTGATATACAACGCCAGAGACAGAATGGTGCGCCGGGAACATTATTGGCCATCGTAGATTCAACGGCGGGGGCCGCAATATTACTGGATGGAGCGGGTAATACTGTTTTGAACCCTGTGACAAATCAGCCATCCGTGGTGCCCGGAAGTGGTTTGATCGAAGCCTTCTATAATCCTGTTGTTATTCCCAATCTCTGGGGCCCGGTTCTGGGATTGCCAGCGGGCTCTGCATTTGATGGCCGTTGGATAACAGGGAATTCTTCCCAGTCTAATGGTACGGCACCAGCCGTGGATAATAATGACATATGGGGGCTGTCTATGATATTGGACTGGACCTTGAGCGAGACATTATCTGTAAAATCCATATCAGCATATCGGAAGATCAAGGCGACCTTCTCCCGAGATGGCGATCATTCACCTTTCCCGATTGTTGAAACATTTAACAAATTTAAGCAATCACAGATTTCTCAGGAAATTCAGCTTTCCGGCGTCAGCTTTGATGGTAAATTGAACTGGCTTGCGGGGATCTATGGATTTCATGAAAGTGCCAGTGATAATAATAATGTAAAATTGATTTCAGGAACCTTTGATATCGCCGGGTTTGAACTTGACCTAGTCCCATTGAGTAGTATCAAAGTTGACAGTCTTGCAGGCTTTTTACATGGAACATATGATGTTACAGAAAAATTAAGTGTGACAGCTGGATTGCGGTACACTTACGACAAGAAAAAACTTTCCAGAACGTTCACAAATCCCCAGTCAGGCTATATCATTACCATGCGTGAAGAGGGCGTTGCCGAGAGCGTTGATGGTCGTTTCGGTCCGCCTCTGGAAGAAAGCTGGAGCGAGTTTTCTCCTAAATTTGGTGTCGATTATCAGGCAACAGAGGATCTGATGTTATATGCTCTCTATTCCCGTGGCTTTAAAAGTGGCGGTTGGTCTCCACGACCACAGGTAGGGACGGAAAATGACCCTTATGAACCGGAAACCCTGAATAGTTTTGAAGTGGGTACCAAGTCAAAATGGCATGACGGTCGTCTGATTGCCAATTTCTCCGCCTTCTTTAATCAGTATAGGAATATTCAAATTACCACTGTGCGCTCTGACCCTGGCGGCCTGTTGATTCTGCCGGTTGAAAATGCAGGTGAGGCTGAATTATATGGGTTTGAGCTGGAAGTAAAGGCGATGCCAACGCCTGAATTGCAAATTCATATGGGACTTGGTTATCTCCATAATGAATATACTGATTTGGATGAGACATCCGGTCTGTTAAAAAGTAATAAACTGGCGGATGCGCCGGAGTGGACCTTCAACGGCAGTGTGCAATATGCCATCCCTGTGGGCGACAATGGGGAAATCTCTTTGCGGGGCGGGGGGGCTTATAAAAGCAAGACATACAAGGACCCCTTCAACACAGTTCCTCTAACGCAGGAAGGCTATTGGCTGTTTGATGCAGGCATTACTTATGAAACGCTGGATGGCGACTGGCGGGTCGCGCTTGTGGGCACTAACCTTGCTGACAAAAAATATCTCAGCAATGGTGTTGATGTCAGTGCCTTTGGCTATTTCGAAGGTTACTTTGGCCGCCCCAGAGAATATTTCCTCTCGGTTACACGTAATTTCTAAGGGGAAATCATGACTCGATTTAAAGGAAAAACCGCAATAATCACAGGGGGTGCGTCCGGTATCGGACGCGCAACTGCGGTTCAGTTGGCCAGTGAAGGCTGCCATGTGATTGTTGCAGACATTAACTTTGATACTGCTGAGAAAGTCGCCAAAAGTCTGGCGACGGATTCCATCGGTTTCAAACTGGATGTCAGTTCGGAAGATGGCTGGAATGACATCATGAAATGTACTGAAGAGACCTTTGGTGGTCTTGAAATCCTGGTTAATAGTGCTGGTATTGGGTTTGCCGGTGACTTTGAGGAAATGCCGCTGGCGGAGTGGAATGCCATGATGTCCGTCAATCTGACAGGGACATTCCTCGGCTGCCAGAAAGCCATCAAACTAATGAAAAAATCTGGAAAACCAGCGGCAATTGCCAATGTTTCCTCCTTAGGCGGTTTGGTTGGTGCCGAAGACCTTGCCGGATACTGTGCCTCGAAAGGCGGGGTGACCCTGTTGACAAAGTCAGTGGCGTTATATTGTGCTGGCAAAGGCTATGACATTCGCTGTAACAGCGTTCATCCAACCTATGTGGATACGGAAATGCTGGACCCGATTGCCGATGCCTTTGGTGACCGGCAGGCGATGCTTGATGGCATGGCGTCACAAGTGCCCCTTGGCCGCGTGGCCAAGCCAGAGGATATCGCCAGCGCAATATTGTATCTTTGCTCCCCGGAGGCCGGAATGGTCACGGGCCATCAAATGGTTATTGACGGTGGTCAACTGGCAGGTATGCCTGCACAACATTCAACGAAGGGGGAATAATCATGACTGAAACGACACGGCGGGTCGCCGGTAAAGTTGCCCTTGTCACCGGCGGGGCGTCCGGCCTTGGTCTGGCCATCGCGGCACTTCTGGTGCGGGAAGGGGCCACCGCTATCATCACGGATATCCAGGATGAGCAGGGTCGCCTTCAAGCGGAAAATATTGGCGCGGATTTCCTGCTGCAGGATGTGGCGGATGAGGCCAGATGGCAGGACATTCTAAGTCAGGTTTATGTAAAACATGGCCGGTTGGATATCCTGGTTAATAATGCTGGCATCAGTGGCAATATCAAGGGGGTAAATCCCGAAACCACAACTCTGGAAGAGTGGCAGAGGCTTCAGAAAGTCAATGGCGACAGTGTCTTCCTGGGCTGTAAATATGCCATCGATTATATGCGGAAGGGCGGCGGCGGGTCGATCATCAATATGTCTTCCATTGCGGCCCTGGTCGCGACGCCATTCATTACCCCTTATGGGGCCAGCAAGGCGGCGGTCCGCCAACTGTCCATGTCCGTGGCCATGCATTGTGCCACAACCGGGTCGAGGGTGCGCTGTAACACGGTCCATCCCGGCCAGATCAAAACCCCGATGCTGGAGAATATGTTTGCGGAGACAGCGCATCAGATGGGCGTTCCCCAGGAAGTCGTGGAGCAGGAATTCCTGAAAAAAATTCCCATGGGCGAATTCGGTGAGCCGGATGATATTGCCTATATGGTGCTGTTCCTGGCATCGGATGAATCAAAACATGTGACCGGTGGACAATTTGTTGTCGATGGCGGTATGCAGTTAAACGGGTAAAGAGAGAGGGTTAAGGCCATGAAACAGCCATTGGGAAGTGTCGCACAAATTGCCTATATTGTTGATAATATTGAAGAGGCTATTGAAAAATGGTCTGGATTCCTGACGGCGGGGCCCTTTTTTGTTATTGATAATTTTGAAATTATTGACCCGAAATATCGGGGCGAAGCCATGAAGGACGTTAATATCCGTCTTGCTTTGGGCTATAGTGGCGGCATGTGTATTGAGTTCATCGAGCAAATCAGTGAGGGCGCGTCAGTTTATAGCGAGGTCTTGGCAGAAAAAGGCTATTGCTTTCACCATTGGGCTTATATGACCGAGAACTTTGACGAGGATGTGCAGAAACATCTGGATCAGGGCTTGGAAGTCTGTTTTTCAGGGGCTGCGGGTGTCGGCGGTCGTTTTGTTTATATGGATGCCCGGGAGCAGATCCAGAGTATGGTTGAAATCATCGAATTCACCCCGCCGGTGGCAGAGTTTTTTGCCATGATCGAGGGGGCGTCAGAGAATTGGGACGGCAAAGACCCCATCCGTTATCTGACGTAAGGCTTTGACCAGCGTTATCCTTTTATGGTGTGAGATGTTATGGGGTAACATGCCCATTTTAGGGGTGATGGATTTAAAAGTAAAATTTTCTCGCAACTATAGCGCAGGAGATTTTACATGAAACAGCCATGCTATTCAGATAGCCAGGTCATCAGTATTTAAAACAGGCCAAGGCCGGCCCCCCCACCCCGGACAGCTTCGCACCCTGAATGTTGAGCAATATTTTATAAAATTGTGAACAATTTCAGAATTACTTGGCTTTTGCCCCATAAAATTTGCTAATCATTAGAGACAAGGGGCCTGGCCCTTATAGGTTTTTGTTATTCAAGGGTTTTAAGATATGTCCGACTATATCCCCGTTGGCAATTTGCACATTGCTGCTGTACTCTACGATCTGATAGCTGACCGGGTTCTGCCCGGCACCGGAATTACCTCTGATCATTTCTGGTTGGGACTGGAAGATATTCTGGGCGATCTGGGGCCGAAGAATAAGGCTCTGCTGGCCAGGCGGGACGACCTCCAGGCCAAAATTGATGCCTGGCACCGGGGCCATATTTCAAATAAGAGTTCAGATAAAACAGCAGATATGGCCGCCTATAAGGGGTTTTTGACCGATATTGGCTATCTGGTGCCAGAGGGCGGGGACTTCACCATCACTACGGACACATCCGACCCTGAGATCTGTGGCATTGCCGGGCCCCAGCTGGTGGTGCCGGTCATGAACGCCCGTTTTGCCCTCAATGCCGCCAACGCCCGCTGGGGCAGTCTGTATGACGCGCTCTACGGCACCAATGTCATCCCTGAGGCCGGCGACCTGGCCCGAGGCAGAGACTATAATCCGGTCCGGGGGGCGGAGGTGATTTCCCAGGCCGCCGCCTTCCTTGATACCGCTGTGCCCCTGGCCCGGGGGCGGCACGGCGACGTGATCTCCTATGATCTGACCTCTGGCGGGTTGAGCATAATCCTGACCGACGGCTCGACGACAGCGCTGGCGGATCCGGCGCAATTTGTCGGGACCCGGGGCGGGGAGACCCTTACCTCCCTACTGTTGATAAACAATGGCCTGCATCTGGACATTCAGTTTGACCGTGACCATCAAATCGGGTCCGCGTCCCCGGCCGGGGTCAAGGATATCATTCTGGAATCGGCGTTAACCACCATTCAGGACTGTGAGGATTCGGTCGCTGCCGTTGATGCCGAAGATAAAGTCATGGCCTACGGTAATTGGCTGGGCCTGATGAAGGGCGACCTTGAGGACAGTTTCGAGAAGGGCGGCCGGACTGTGTGCCGGACGTTGAACCCGGACCGGACATATAAGACCGCTGACGGCGGAACGCTGACCCTGCCGGGCCGCAGCCTGTTGCTGATCCGCAATGTGGGGCACCTGATGACGACCCCGGCGGTCCTGGATACAGCAGGTAATGAAATTCCCGAAGGCATCCTGGACGCCATGGTCACCACCGCCTGCGCCCTTCATGATTTCACTAAGAAGGGGGCGGGGGGCAACAGCCGCACCGGCAATATCTATATTGTAAAACCGAAAATGCATGGGCCGGAGGAAGCCGCCTTCACCAATGATCTGTTTGACCGGGTGGAAGATGCCCTGAAATTGCCGCGCCACAGCATCAAGGTCGGGGTGATGGATGAGGAACGGCGGACGACAGTCAACCTGAAAGAATGTATCCGGGCGGTGTCTGGACGACTGGTGTTCATCAATACCGGCTTTCTCGACCGCACCGGAGATGAAATTCATACCAGCATGGAGGCTGGGCCTTTCCTGCCCAAGGACGACATCAAGGCGCAGGCCTGGATCACGGCCTATGAAGACTGGAATGTGGATATCGGCCTGGAATGCGGGCTCCAGGGCCGGGCCCAGATTGGCAAGGGCATGTGGCCAAAACCCGATGAGATGGCCCAGATGATGGTGGCGAAGATCGCCCATCCTGAGGCCGGGGCGACCTGTGCCTGGGTACCGTCGCCGACCGCGGCGACCCTTCATGCTATGCATTATCACCAGGTCAATGTCGCCCACCGTCAGGACCAGCTGGCCAAACGGGCCCGGGCCAGCCTGGAGGATATTTTAAGCCTGCCTCTGTTGGGCGACAGAATTCTCAGCCCGGATGAAATTCAGGCGGAACTGGACAATAATGCTCAAGGGATACTGGGCTATGTGGTGCGCTGGATTGATCAGGGGGTCGGCTGCTCCAAGGTGCCTGATATCAGGGATGTCGGCCTGATGGAAGATCGGGCAACGCTGCGGATATCCAGCCAGCATATGGCCAATTGGCTGCATCATGGTCTTTGTGACGAGGCCCAGGTCCAGGCCACTTTGGAGCGCATGGCGGCGGTGGTAGACCGGCAAAATGCCGCCGATCCGGACTATCATCCCATGGCTGCCAACTTTGACCAGAGCATTGCCTTTCAGGCGGCGTGCGATCTTATTTTCAAGGGCCGTTCCCAGCCAAATGGCTATACGGAACCGTTGCTCCATGAACATCGCCGCGCCGTTAAGGCGCTGTCATAGGGGACCCCGCTAAAGCTCGGCCTCAGGTCTTGATCTGGTAATTTTATGTGGTGGTTTCTTAGGTTAGCATGGGGGCATCGGCCAGTCCGTCCAGCTCTCCCCAGGCGGTGGCCGCTTTCTTAAAGGCATCCATATGGGCCGAAGACAGGTTGAGCCACTCCTGAAAATGAGCAAATCCCTCTGGCGGCAATCGCTGGCTATCAAGTTTGATGACCCACTCTATGGCTTCTGAGGTGATGGTCTCTGAATAATCGATACTAATGACTTTCCCCGTATTAACGTGTAACGGTACGTGCTCTGTCTGTATTCTTGTGCCGACTGGGCTGAAAGGACATTTCCTCTCCATTTTGTGCCATATGTTCCATGGTGCGCCGGAGTCCCTTGGCCAGATGTTTCTCAACCGTACTAATTGAAATTTTCATCATTGCGGCAATTTCTTTCTGGGAGCAGCCATATATCTTCCTGAGCAGGAACGCCTTGCGGCATTGATCGGGAAGCTGTTCAGCTGCGTCACAGAAGAGTAATAGACTTTGCCGTAATTCAAGACTGTTTTCAATAGTCTTTCTATCAATAATGAGGTTGGGAAGTTCAATATTCTCTACCGGGACCACTTTTAGGCGGGATTTTTTCTTCAGATCACGACAGGCAAAATTGCGGATTGTCATGAACAGGTAGGCTGCAGGCGACGCAATTTTCTGTTTTTTCTCAATTTCGAAACTTTTGAGGAAACCTTCCTGCATGGCATCTTCGATATCCTGCCGATTATTATAAAAACGACGTAAATACCGACGCAGGAAGCCATTTGTTTCCTGATAGGCTAAAAAAATAGATTGTGCGTTTCCTTTACCCGTCATTATGAAAGCCTTCAATATTTAACAAATATCTCGCTTACTTAATTAAGGTAATTCTAACATGAAACGGGATTTGCCGCAAGGGAGCCGCTCTTTGTGCTCTTTTCAGGTGATGGGGCGGGCTTCATAAAAAAACATAAGGGTGGGGGTTTTATCCATTGGCTAGCCTCTTTGTCTATAGGAGGAATGTTTTTGGAAAACCCCGCGGCGCCGGCCCCCAGCCTGGTCGCGTCTGTTCAAAATGTATTTCTGCTGAATTAATTTGAAATCTGATTCCGATAAATGGAGCAGATATAATAATTATCTAGGAAATATACCCATGAAAATATCACGGAAATTTATGACCTTTGCCGGGACCGCCATCGGCACCAGCATGTTGTTAAGCGCCAGTATCCTTGCCGCAGAAGCAGTGGATGAAGACTTTGTTTTTGAAGAAATACTCGTGACCGCGACCAAACGGGCCATGACAATTCAGGATGTGCCTTTCTCCCTCAATGCGCTGACCCAGAAGGACATCCAGCGCACGGGCGCGACCAGCCTGGAAGATGTTGCCCGCAATGTGGCCGGTCTGATGATCCAGAACCTGGGCCCCGGTCAGAGCCAGGTTGCCATACGCGGGGTTTCCGCTGGCCAGATTGTCCGCGATCAGCCGGGGGTCAAGGAACAGGTCGGGGTTTACCTTGATGAGTCTGTGATCTCCCTGTCGCTGTTCACGCCTGATCTTGATCTGTATGACCTGAACCGGGTGGAGGTCCTGCGCGGCCCGCAAGGCACGTTGTTTGGATCAGGATCTGTCGGCGGCACCATCCGCTATATTACCAATCAGCCGGACCTGGAGGGTTTTTCGGGCACCGCCGAGGCAGATATTAATGTCATCGATGGCGGCGGCACGGGGGGCTATGTTAAAGGCATGGTCAATTTCCCCATCGCCGAGGATAAAGCCGCTATTCGCGTTGTCGGTTATCATACGGAATACGGCGGTTTTATTGATGCGCTCAGGGAAGGCGGCAGCATTGACGAGAATGTCAACAGCGGATCCCGGTCCGGGGGACGGATCACGTTGATGTTTCAGCCAACGGAAATGATAAAAATCACGCCGCGGGTGATCTATCAGGAAATAAAAACCGACGGCAATAACCGTCAGGAAGTCTTCAACCTCTATGCCAATCCCTTCACCACCACCCGTCCGGCGGTGACTTTTGAAGAGCGGCAACAGTTTTTGCTGTTAAGAGAGGGTTTTGAGGATCAGACCCTGATCGCCGATGCGGTCATTGAAGTCAGCTTTGACGGGTTCGATGTGACGTCTGTCACCAGTTATACCGACCGGGATATCCTGGTCAGTCGGGATGCCAGTGCCCTGACCGGCAGTGTGTCGATTGATTTTAGCTTCCCGGAAGCTGGCGTGCTGTTGCCGTCCAATTTGCTGGACTCGACCAAAGTCGGGTCTTTCACCCAGGAATTTCGGTTGAGTTCCAATAGCGATGGCCGCCTCCAGTGGCTGGTTGGCGGATTTTATTCGACCACCGATCGCGATTATAAGCAGGACCTTCCAACCCCGGGATATGATGCATTTCTGGAACCCCTGATTCCCGACATAACAAAATTACCGCCGGATGAGGCGCCCTCCCTTGAGGACCTCAGAGGCGGCATTGCCCCGCTGGATTCACCGTTCTTTTCCCTGCTGTCTTATACCCTGGAACAGGTCGCGATATTTGCCGAAGCCACCTATGATATCACCGACGAATTCCACTTCACCGCAGGGGGCCGTTATTATGACTATAACGAAGAACGCAGTGTGTCACAGGTTGGTATCTTTGGGGCCGGTATTGTCGGTCAGATTGACGAGACCTCTTCCAGCGGTTTTACCCCCCGGTTCCTGGCCAGTTATGAAGTCAGTGATGCGATCACCCTCAATGCCCAGGTTTCAAAAGGCTTCCGCCTTGGCGGGGTCAATGATCCGCTGAATGCCGCCCTGTGTGAAGATGAAGACCTGGCGATATTTGGCGGTTTTCAGAGTTATGATGATGAGACACTGTGGAACTATGAGGCGGGGGTCAAGATTAATACCGGCAACATGACCCTGAATGCAGCAGCCTTTTATACCAAGATGTCAAACCTTCAGGTGACCCTTGATGCCGGCTCCTGTTCTTCGCGGATTTCCTTTAATGTTGAGTCCGCTCACTCTCAGGGGATTGAGGTGGAGTTTAAGGCTCATCCCATGGAAGGGCTCAATATTACCATTGCCAGCAGTCTTATCGAATCTGAATTTGATTCAACCGTACTCGACAAAGACGGGGCCGTTCTGGGTGGCGTCCGGGAGGGAAACCGTCTGCCCTCGACACCGAAATTCAATATTGCCGTAACCGCCTCCTATGACTTCCCGCTGGAGATGATCAGCGATGAAGCCGAAGGCTATGTTTCTGCCACCTTCCAGCATCGGAGCAGCGTCTTTACCCAACCCTCTGACCAGGAACCGGGGGCCGGGACATTTGCTTCCACCCTGGCCTTTGGTGGGGCGTCGGGTCTTGATGAAACCGTGCTGGATCTTGAACTGGATGCTTACCAAAGCCTGAATATCAGTGCCGGGGTCATCTTGGAAACCTGGGAGGTCGTGGCCTATGTCAAAAATGTCACCGACGAAAATGCCAACCTGTCCTTTGACCGGGAACGGGGCGGCCGGGCGCGGCTTGGTTTCCGGACCAATCAGCCAAGGACGTTTGGCCTCACCGTTCGGGCCTTTTTCTAAAGCTGGATAAACTTCTGCCGGAGGGGCGATCCTGCTCCTCTGGTCCTCTCCCCCTATGATTAGAACAGGTGAGCCCTGAGAATTTTCTGGGCTATGATTTTGGCCGGACTATGGTATGTAATTGACATAGCACGTCTCATAACCGTTAGGATAGAACGCCCATGGCCGGTCAACCTCTGGAATCTGAACAAACCCGTAAGCTTTACCAACAATCTCCCGCCCTGGTGACCCATCTGGAATGCGCCATGGAGGGGGATCATTATGAGAAAGACACACCCCATGGTCTGTCCAAGGCCGGCAAGCCGTTGCTGGTCCGGTATGACCTGGACAAGATCGCTCAGGCTGTCACCCGGGAAGAAATGGAACGGCGGCCCGGTGGTTTCTGGAAATACCGCGAGTTTTTGCCGGTGCAAAATCCTGAAAATATGGTCAGCCTTGGCGAAGTGATGACCCCGCTGGTGACCTTGAAACATTCTGTGCCGGATGGGGTCGAGGTTGTGGTCAAGGACGAAGGCCGCCTGCCAACCGGGTCGTTCAAGGCCCGGGGACTGGCGCTGGCGGTGGCGATGGCCAAAGAACTGGGCCAGACCCATCTGGCCATGCCGACCAATGGTAATGCCGGGGCAGCGCTGGCGGCCTATGCCAGTTCGGCTGGCCTCAAATCCACGGTCTTCTGTCCCGATGACACCCCGGAGATCAATGTCCAGGAGATCGAGGCCCAGGGCGCGACGGTCTATAAGGTCAACGGCCTGATCAATGACTGCGGCAAGATTGTGCTCGAGGGCAAAGGCCCTATGGGCTGGACCGATATTTCGACCCTGAAGGAGCCCTATCGGATCGAGGGCAAAAAAACTATGGGCCTGGAACTGGCTGAGCAATATGGCTGGGATGTGCCCGATGTGATCTTTTATCCCACCGGCGGCGGCACCGGCCTGATCGGCATGTGGAAGGCGTTTGACGAATTGGAAGCCATCGGCTGGATCGGCTCGAAACGACCGCGCATGGTGGCGGTGCAGTCCACGGGCTGTGCGCCGATCGTCAAGGCGTGGGAAGACGGGCTTGAGCATGCACCGCTGTGGCCGAATGCCTCGACCACCGCCTGGGGCATCCGGGTGCCGGTGGCGGTCGGTGATTTCATGATCCTGCGGGCGGTGCGGCAGAGCAACGGTTTTGCCATCGCGGTCACGGATGAGCATATCTTTCAGGCCCGTGATGCGGTGGCGGCCAAAGACGGCCTGCTGCTGTGTCCGGAAGGGGCGGCGACATTTGCTGCCTGGCAGCAGGCATTGGAGCAGGGGCTGGTTCAGAAACACGAACGGGTACTGCTGTTCAATTGTGCGACTGGCCTTAAATATCCCCTGCCGGAGAGTGACCGGCGACTTGATTGCCGGGTCCCTATTGATTATGACCTTTTGAAATGAGGGGGACCTGGTGAAAACAAGAGACGTCATAAAAAATATCGACCCGCTAGAAAAATTCGATTACCTGGATTCCATTGAAGGTTTTTACCCCGCTCAAAGCGAGCAGAAAGAACCGATGCTGGACCGGATGCGCGCTCTGGCGCCAGGCATTCTGGTTTGCGGAACGGTGGCGCTGGCGGCCAAATTTATCGCCCAGCATTATGCCGCGCCGGTGATGCTGCTGTGCCTGCTGCTGGGTATGGTGTTTCATTTCATGTCCCAGGACGGCCCGACCAAAAAGGGAGTTCAGTTCACCTCCCAGACCCTTCTGCGAATCGGGGTGGCCCTGATCGGCGCGCGGATTATGTTCTCTGACCTGACGGCTCTGGGTGGTGGCACCTTGACCTTGGTGATTGTTGCCATCGGGATTGTGATTGGCCTCGGGGTGGCCTGGGCCTGGGCGTTGAAGCTTGACCGGGAGCAGGGGCTGTTGATCGGCGGGGCCACGGCCATTTGTGGCGCATCGGCGGCCCTGGCCTTGTCCAGCGTCATGCCAAAATCGAAAACCCTGGAGCATAATACCCTGATCGCCGTGGTCGGGGTCACGGCCATGGGCACCATATCAATGATCTTCTATCCGGTGATCATCGGCTTTCTCGGTCTGGACGATCATCAGGCGGGGATTCTGATTGGCGGCACGATCCATGATGTTTCGCAAGTGGTCGGCGCGGGCTACAGCATATCGGAGGAGGCCGGCGATACCGCGATCATCGTCAAGCTGGTCCGGGTGTTCATGCTGGTACCGATCCTGTTTCTCTTTGCCCTCGGCTTTCGCAAACAGCAGGCCAAGGAGTCCAGCGGCCGGTTCATCTTCCCATTTTTTCTGATTGGCTTTGTCGCGCTGGTGATCCTGAACTCGCTGGACCTGATTCCAGAGGGGCTGGTCAACATGCTCCAGAGTAGCAGCAAGTGGTTGCTGGTGATGGCGATCACGGCGGTAGGTATGAAAACCTCGCTCAAACAGATGTTCAGCCTTGGCTGGAGACCCCTGTTCCTGATCCTGATTGAGACGGTAATGATTTCAATTCTGTATTTTTCTGTGATAATTTCCGGCCTGATCTGACCGCATGATGTCACCTATCTCTTGTTATGAAAGTATCCTATGTCCAAGACTTCACGCTATGTTTTGACCCTTACCGCTCCGGACCGGGCCGGGCTGGTGGCCACCGTGGCCAGTTTCATCGCCGATCAGGGCGGTTTCATCACCGAGGCTAATCATCATACGGACCCGCGGGAGGGCACCGCCTTTCTGCGCTTTGCTTTTCAGGATGCGGGCCAAGGTGCGGTTAAGGCAGCGCTTGATATTTCGGCCCTGCGCACGGCCTTTGCGCCCATCGCCAGCACATTAGGCGCTGGCGCCGATTTTCATGACCTGTCCACGCCGATGCCGATTGTCATTGCGGTGTCAAAATTTGGCCATTGCCTCTATGACCTGCTGCATCGGTGGAAATCTGGCATTCTGCCGGTGGAGATCAAGGCGGTGATCTCAAATCATGAAGACATGCGCTCCTTCACCGAATGGCACGGCCTGCCCTATCATTATTTGCCAACTTCAGAAGGCACCAAGACCGATCGGGAAGCCCAGATTAAAACCATCCTCACCGACACAGGCTCCGAATTGCTGGTGCTGGCCCGCTATATGCAGATCCTATCCGAAGACATGTGCCGTCATCTGTCGGGACAGGCGATCAATATCCATCATTCGTTCCTGCCCAGCTTCAAGGGGGCCAAGCCCTATAGTCAGGCCTTTGAGCGCGGGGTCAAGATGATTGGGGCGACGGCGCATTATGTCACCGCCGATCTGGATGAAGGCCCGATCATTGAGCAGGCCGTGGAACGGGTCGACCATTCGGTGTCACCGGGGGAGCTGGTCAACATTGGCCGGGATACGGAAACAGTGGCCCTGTCCCGGGCCGTGCGCTGGCACGCCGAACGCCGGGTACTGCTCAGCGGTCACCGCACCGTCGTCTTTAAATAAGCGGGGGGGGAGATGCGGGGTTCTCCTTACAGGAGCCCCCGCCAAGGCGGTCTACATAAAGACAAACAGCAGGATCACCAGCAGGCCAGCGAAACCCAGCAGCCAAATGGCCCGTTTGTCCTGTTCCCCGGTTTTTTTCTTTTTATTGCGGTGAAATTTGCTCATGGTCTATTCTCATCCTTCTACCTGAATTATTTGGCGATCCAGCCGCCTTCAACGGGCAGACTGATCCCATTGATGGAGCTGGCCCCCGGTGAGCATAAGAATACAGCAACTTGACCCAGTTCTTCAACCTCTACGAATCTTTTACTGGGTTGGGCGACAAGAAATATGTCATTGATTACCTGCTCGCGGGACATGTTATGGGCTTTCATCTGGTCTGAAATCTGGCCCTCCACAAGGGGCGTGCGCACATATCCCGGACAAATGGCATTGCAGGTAATCTGCTGCTCAGCAATTTCCAGGGCCACGGTCTTGGTCAGGCCGACCACCCCGTGCTTGGCAGCGACATAGGCGCTTTTATAGGGCGAGGCCACCAGGCCATGGGCCGAGGCCAGATTGATGATTCGGCCCCAATTCTGCTTTTTCATGGCCGGCAGGGCGGCCTTAATGGTGTGGAAATTGGACACCAGGTTGATGTTAATGATCGCCTGCCAGCGGTCGGCGGGAAATTCGTCAATGGCTGACACATACTGAATGCCGGCATTATTGACCAGGATATCAACGGCACCGAATCTCTCCACCGCTGATCCGACCATAGTGGTAATCTCGGTCGCCTCCAGCATATTGGCTCCGTCATAGATGACCTCGACCCCATATTGGTCGGCTATTTCGGCGCGCAGGGCTTCGATCTCATCACCGTCGCCCAGGCCATTGAGGATAATATTTGCCCCGGCCGCCGCCAAGGCCTGGGCCATGCCCAGCCCAATGCCGCTGGTGGAACCTGTGATCAGGGCGGTGCGGCCCTCTAATGTGCTGTCTGCCATGTTTTACTCCACTTTTTGCCTGGTTTAGGGTGAATTAGGCATATTTTACATGATTTATGTTGCAGTGCAACTAAGCTTATGTCTACTATCATTCTTAATCAAGTTTTGTCTTATGTTGATAGAAATATAGGATTATAACGTAGTTGAGTTAAAAAGGGACCCCAATATGCTGTATCATATGTACGAGTTTCAGCACAGTTTATTCGCACCTGCAAGATATGCCATTGACATGACGCAACAGGCACTGAGCAATCCGTTGAACCCCATGTCTTACATGCCGGGGGCGAAACAGGTTTCCGCCGCCTGTGATGTGATGGAACTGGTGACCCGCCGCTATGGCAAGCCGAAATTCGGCCTGAAAGAGACTCTGGTTGACGGCGAAATGGTCAGCATTGAGGAGCAGGATGTTTTTGAAAAACCCTTCTGCAAGCTGAAGTATTTTAAACGGGCGGTCAAAAATGACGACCCGAAACTGTTGATTGTTGCCCCCATGTCCGGCCATTATGCCACCCTGCTCAGGGGTACGGTGGAGGCCATGCTGCCCGATCATAAGGTCTATATCACTGATTGGACTGATGCCCGCGATGTGCCGCAGAACAAGGGCGAGTTTGACCTAGACGACTATGTGGATTACCTGATTGAGATGCTTGAGGTTCTGGGCCCCAACACCCATGTGCTCGCGGTCTGTCAGCCCTCGGTGCCGGTGATGGCCGCTGTATCGATCATGTCGGCGGAGGATAACCCCTGTGTGCCGGCGTCCATGACCCTGATGGGCGGCCCGATCGACACCCGGGAAAACCCAACCGAGGTTAATGAGCTCAGTGCCGAGCGCAGCCTCAGCTGGTTCAAGCAGAATGTTACCCATAAGGTGCCCTGGCCCAACAAGGGCTGCATGCGGGTTGTCTATCCGGGTTTCCTGCAGCTGTCGGCCTTCCTGAATATGAATATGGACGACCATGTGGAAGCCCATAAAAAGATGTTTGATCATTTGGTGGAAGGCGATGAGGAAAGTGTCCAAAAACACCGGCTGTTTTACGAAGAATATCTGTCGGTCATGGACCTGAGCGCGGAATATTTCTTGCAGACCGTCGATCTGGTGTTTCAGCGCCATTTGCTGCCGAAGGGCGAATGGGTCTCAAAAGGCCGTCCGGTGGATGCCTCCGCGATCACCAAATGTGCGCTGATGACGGTCGAAGGTGAGCTGGATGATATTTCCGGCATCGGCCAGACCAAGGCCGCCCACAAGATGTGCAGCAATCTTCCCGCTGACATGAAGAGCCATTATGAGCAGAAAAAAGTCGGTCATTACGGTATTTTCAATGGCAGCAAATGGCGCAAGAAAATCGCCCCGAAGGTCAGAGACTTCATCCGCGCCCATAATTAGGCAGCGCTGACACTTGATTTTCAGACCCTAAGATTAAAGAGGCGGTTTCCCCCGGCTCTTTTTTTATGGGCAGGGGGGAAAATATGGTGGTATGATGGGCTTTTCTTGACCTTGGGGGTATTTCTGGCTACCTAGTCTGGAACGAAATGTAATTTAGGCATGAGAAGACCATGAAAAGAGATACCGGACAAAATCGTGATATAACCTCCAAATGGCGGCTCCAGACCCAATTGGTCAGGGGCGGCACCTGGCGCAGTGAAGTCGGCGAGACATCTGAGGCCATGTATATGACATCCGGCTATGCCTATGACTGTGCCGAGGATGCGGCGGCCCGCTTTGCCGGTGAGCAGGAGGGTTATACCTATTCCCGCCTGCGCAATCCGACCGCCGCCATGTTCGAGGACCGCATGGCGCTGATCGAGGGGGCCGAGGTTGCCCGCTCCACCGCCACCGGCATGGCGGCGATCTCCTCCACCATGCTGTCCCTGGTCAAGGCCGGGGATCATGTGGTCTCGAGCCGGGCACTGTTTGGCTCTTGCCGGGTGGTGATCGAAACCTTGATGCCAAAATTCGGCGTCGAGTTCACCTTGGTTGATGGCTCGGATCATGAGGCCTGGAAGGCTGCTTTCCGGCCCAATACTGTCGCCGTGTTTCTGGAGACTCCGGCCAATCCGACCTTGGATGTGGTGGATATCGCCTTTGTCTCTGCCCTCGCTCATCAGCATGGGGCAACGGTGGTGGTCGATAATGCCTTTGCCTCGCCGGTGCTGCAGAAGCCGCTGGAGATGGGCGCGGATGTGGTGGTCTATTCGGCCACCAAGCATATTGATGGCCAGGGCCGCTGCCTGGGCGGCTGCATTCTGACCAGTGAGACGATCATGGAGGAGACCATCCTGCCCTATCTGCGCCATACCGGGCCCAATATCAGTCCGTTCAATGCCTGGGTGCTGCTGAAGGGGCTGGAGACCCTTGATATGCGGGTCGACCGCATGTGTGACAATGCGGCACACGTGGCGGATGCCCTCGCTGATATGGGCGGATTTGATTATGTCAAATACCCCGGACGACCGGATTTTGCCCAGCATGAACTGGCCATGAAACAGATGACCAAGGGCGGCAGTATCATCGCTCTTCACGTGCCCGGTGGCCGCGATCAGGCATTTAAATTGCTTAATGCCTTGGAAATTGTTGATATTTCTAATAACCTTGGAGACGCAAAAAGTCTGATTACCCATCCCGCCAGCACGACCCATGCCAGCGTGACGGAAGAGGCCAGACTAGAGGTTGGAATTACAGAGGGCATGCTGCGCCTGTCGGTCGGACTCGAACATGAAGATGATTTGATCGAAGACCTGCAGCGGGCCGCAAAAATAGCGGGACTATGATGAGCGAAGACAACGTCGAATTTATAGATATGAGTGAAGGCTCCTACGAGGCGATCACCGAGGGGGTGCGGGTCTCCGTGCAGCCGATTTATCTGGAGGACGAATCCGATCCGGAGGAAGGCCGCTATTTCTGGGCCTATCAGATCCAGATCGAGAATCTGAGTGCCGAGACCCTCCAACTGAAAAGTCGCTACTGGCGGATCACGGATTCCCTGGGTCGGACCGAAGAGGTTTCTGGCGAAGGCGTGGTTGGCGAACAACCGGTCATTGAGCCGGGGTTTGTCTTTGAATATACCAGCGGCGCCCCGCTTGGCACCGCGTCGGGCTTTATGGTTGGCCATTACCGGATGCATAAGAATGACGGCACCTCCTTTGAGGTGCAAATACCGGCCTTCTCCCTGGACAGCCCCTATGATTCTCACACCGTTAACTAACTTGACAGGACGATCCCGTGCTTAAAAAAACCGATACGCATGATACGCAGAAACCAAGCCGGACAGAGGCTGAAGCCGCCGTCAGGACGCTGCTGCGCTGGGCCGGGGATGATCCCGACCGGGAAGGTCTTCTGGATACCCCCAAGAGAGTGGTCAATGCCTATCAGGAATTCTTTCGGGGTTACGACGAAGATCCACGCCAGATCCTGTCGCGTACCTTTGAAGAAGTTGCCGGTTATGACGAGATGGTTGTGCTCCGGGATATCCCGTTCGAGTCCCATTGTGAACATCATATGGCACCAATCATCGGCCGGGCCCATGTGGGCTATCTGCCCGATAAAAAAGTGATCGGCATCAGCAAGCTGGCCCGGGTGGTGGAAACCTATGCCAAGCGATTGCAGGTCCAGGAGAAAATGACGGCACAGGTTGCCGACTGCATTTGGGAAGTATTGGAGCCGCTGGGGGTTGGGGTGATCATTCAGGCGACTCACGAATGCATGTCGACCCGGGGGGTTCATTCCCACGGGGTGTCCATGGTCACCAGCCGCATGGTCGGCGCGTTTCGAGATGATGAGAAGACCCGGCGGGAATTTCTGACTGTGGTCGGGACGTTTGAATCGCGTAAGGGATAACGTAATAAAATAAGGGGCGGATTGAGGATTGGTTGATCTTCGACCTATATTGCTGATTAATGGATTGTTCCTGCTCATTCTGGGGGTGGGGATGCTGTTTCCAGCGTTGGTGGATGTGGCGGTTGGTAACCCCGACTGGCAGGTCTTTGCCATCTGTTCCGGCCTGGTCATGTTTGTCGGTGGCATGCTGTTCCTGACCAGCCGGGGCCAAGACGAGGAACTGTCGATCCAGCAGGCCTTTATCCTGACCGTCTCCACTTGGGTGGTTATTCCTATTTTTGGCGCCTTGCCCTTTGTTTATTCTGACCTGGCGCTCAGCTATACCGATGCCTTTTTTGAGGCCATGTCGGGCCTGTCGACCACCGGGTCCACGGTGATTACCGGCCTGGACGGCGCACCGCCGGGTATTCTGCTCTGGCGGGCACTACTGCAATGGTTCGGCGGGGTTGGCATCATTATCATGGCGGTGATTATTCTGCCCTTCCTGCGGGTTGGGGGCATGCAACTGTTCAAGATCGGGGCCTTTGATACGGCGGAAAAGGTTCTGCCGCGGGCGGCCCAGCTGGGCATGGCCATATCCCTGCTCTATGTGGGACTGACCATCATCTGTGCGGTGGCGCTCTGGTCGGCGGGCATGAGCATTTTTGAGGCCACCTGTCATGCCTTCACCACCATTGCCACCGGCGGTTATTCGACCTCAGATGGCTCCATTGGCCATTTCAACAGCGCCCTGATCGACTATATTATTGTCCTGTTCATGATCATCGGCAGCATGCCCTTTATCCTGTATCTGAAAATGGTTCAGGGTCATAGCCTGGTGCTGTGGCGAGATTCCCAGGTGCGCTGGTTTCTGGCCCTGCTGGTGGTGCTGATTGCCATCATCAGCCTGTGGCGGTGGACGGATAATCAGCAGGGCCTTATCGATGTGGTGCGCTATACGACCTTTAATGTGGTCTCGATCCTGACCGGCACCGGCTTTGCCACGGCGGATTATACCTCATGGGGTTCACTGGCGGTGGTGTTCTTCTTTTTCATGATGTTCATTGGCGGCTGTGCCGGCTCGACCTCCTGCGGGATCAAGATATTCCGGCTGCAGGTTCTGGTGACCATGGTCGGGGCCCATTTCAGGCATATCCTGCGCCCCAGTGGTATTTTTATCCCTCGGTATAATAATATGCCGATCAAGGATGATGTCATGGGCTCGGTGATCAGTTTCCTGTTCCTGTTCCTGGTCTGTTTTCTGGTCCTGGCTTTTGCCCTGTCGCTGACTGGGCTGGATTTTATCACTGCCATTTCAGGCGCCGCCACCGCCATATCGAATGTGGGGCCAGCCCTGGGCCCGATCATTGGGCCAACGGGGACCTTTCAGACCCTGCCTGATTCGGCGAAATGGTTTTTAACCGTCGGCATGTTGATGGGCCGTCTGGAGATTTTTGCTGTGCTGATCCTGTTCTCTCCTCAATTTTGGAAAGCGTGATTATTCGGGGTCTTTTTCCTCTTCATCTTCGATAATGCCAATCAGCAACTGCCGCTGATGGGCGAGCAGGGAAAACTGCTTGTCCAGCTTCTTGATCAGGTCGCGGGCCTCCTCGGCGTCAATATAGCCGGGCGTGATGCTGTTGGGGCTGATGCTGTCCAGAATGCCACCAATGTTGGCGGCATTTTTCAGGCTGGCGCGGGCGGCGATGGAATGCCAGTCCACTTCTTCGTCCAGGGTCTCGATCGGCAGGAATACTCCGCCGGCCAGAAAGGCAAAATGCTCTGAAATCACGGTGGCGTCTGTGTCGCGGACCAGTTTCTCCACTCGTTCCAGTGACAGTTCCGCGTCGCCGTTAGGGTCGGTGAAGTCATAGGCCCGGGTGCGGCCAATATCCAGAATTTCCATTACCGCCGGAATGCCCCCGGCCTGTCGGAACAGCTCACTGACCACGGCCTTGGTGGAGCCATATTTTCGACGTTTCAGGGGATTGAAGGGCATATGATATTTCCAGTCTCATTTAATTATTTATCTGTTATAAACTATACGTCAAAAAACACAGGGTCGTAAATGAAAGAATATTCCTCATCAGAAATGCTGGCAAAACTCATCGCCTTTGATACCACCAGCTGGAAACCCAACCTCGACCTGATCACCTTCATCGAGGATTACCTGAAGGGCTACGGCGTGGCGTCGCGGATTTTCCTGAACCCGGAAAAAACCAAGGCTAACCTGCTGGCGACCATTGGTCCCAAAGACGGCGCGGGCATCATGCTGTCGGGCCATACGGATGTGGTGCCGGTGGCCGAGCAAACCTGGTCCCATGATCCCTTCGAGATGCTGGAGAAAGACGGCCTGCTCTATGGCCGGGGTACCTGTGATATGAAGGGCTTCATTGCTTGCGTCCTGACCGCCGTGCCGGCTTTTGTGCGGGCTGATCTCAGTGAACCGTTGCATCTGGCCTTTTCCTATGATGAGGAAACCGGCTGCACGGGGGTGATGAGCCTGGTGGAGCATGTTCAGGCTATGAAAGCCCGGCCCCGGGCCTGTATCGTTGGTGAGCCGACCAGCATGAAGGTGGTCAATTCCCACAAGGGCATTTTTCATCTGCTGACCCGGATATATGGTCTGGAATCTCATTCCAGCACCGACCGGGGGGTCAATACGGTGATGTATGCGGCCGAGATGATCCATTACCTGGGTGAGCTTGCTGAAGAAATGAGAGGTCGGGCGCCTCAGGTCGAGGGTTTTGATCCGCCCTATACCACGGTCCATGTGGGCCGGATCAAGGGCGGCACCGCAGCCAATATCACCCCGTCTTACTGTGAATTCGAGTGGGATTTCAGGCCGATGCCCGGGGTGCAGCAGGATGAGGTGCTGACGCGTTTTAACCAGCATGTCACCGGGCACATCCTGCCCGCCATGCAGAAAGGCTGCGCGGGGCAAGACCTCTCTAAAGTGAAGGTGGAAACGGACCTCATGGCCCATGTGCCGACTTTGTTGCCCGAATCCGGTTCCTCGGCGGAAACCCTGGTCCTGGCGCTGGCGGAGCAGAATGAGGTGGCGGTGGTGTCCTACGGGACCGAAGCCGGGATTTTTCAGGCCACGGGCGGCGTGCCGACGGTGGTCTGCGGTCCGGGCAGCATCCTGCAGGCCCATAAACCAGACGAATATATTGCCCTGTCGGAACTGCAGGCTTGCGATAATTTCCTCGGCCGCCTACTAACTGTTATGACGAACTAAGGAACAAAATGCCAATCATTGAAGCCATCAAAAGCCGCAACAGCAACGCCTTTATGTCGGGTGAGGACATTGACCCGGACCTGATCCGGAAAATCCTCGATGCGGCGGTCTGCTCGCCGGTGCATTATATGACCAACCCCTGGCGTTTCCTCGTGATCAGCGGCGATGGCCGCAAGCGTCTGGGTGCGGTCATGGCCGACCATATGGCTCGGGGGATGACCGACCCTGACAGTACGGACAATAAAAAACTCCTCGACAAGATTCGTAAGAAACCCTTTCGCGCGCCGGTGATCATTGTGGCGGGGGCGGCGAAGCCCATAATTCCCAAGGCGAAAATGATTGAGAATGTGGCCTCGGTCACGGCGGCCTGCCAGAATATCCTGCTGGCGGCCTCGGCTCTGGGCCTGAGTGCCATCTGGCGCACGGGCGGCATGACCTATGCTGAGGATACGGCAGGCTTGCTTGGGTTCGAGGACGATACTGAGTTGGTGGGCTTCATCTATCTCGGCTATGCGTCTAAAGACATGCCGCCGAAACCGCGCCCGACATCAGAAGATTTTACCCATTGGTTAACAGATTAAACAGATAAAGGATTTTAGAATGGACCTCAGTATAGATGGACGAACAGCCTTGGTTACCGGCGGCTCAAAGGGACTGGGTTTTGCCAGTGCGGCGGCCTTAAGTCGCGAGGGGGCAAAGGTCGCCATTGCGGCCCGCACCGAGGCCACGCTGGCTGCGGCGGCAAAAACCATATCGGCCCAGTCGATCATAGCGAACCTGTCGGATCGGGCCGGGGTTCTCGGCTGTATTGACCGCACCCGGGAGCTGATCGGCAATCCGGATATCCTGGTGATTAACACCGGGGGGCCGAAGCCCGCGACCTTTGCTGAAACCACACCGGAGGGCTGGCGCGAGGCGGCGGATCAGTTGTTTCACTTCACCATCGACATGCTGACGGCGTTCCTTGAGCCTATGAAGCAAAAAGGCTGGGGCCGGATTGTGGTCATCACGTCCTTTGCCGCTCAGGAGCCGGTGGCAAACCTGTTATATTCCAACGCGCTCCGGGCCGGGATTCATGGCCTGATCAACAGTGTCGCAGCCGAGGCCGCGGGGCACGGGGTGACCATCAATGCGGTGATGCCGGGCTTTATCATGACCGACCGCATGGCGGGGCTCGGCCTTGACCTGGAGAAGGTGGCGAAATCGATTCCGGCAAAACGTCTGGGCCAGCCGGAAGAGCTGGGCGACCTTGTGGCGTTTCTCTGTTCAGACCGGGGGGCCTATATCACCGGCCAGGCCATCGCCTGTGACGGCGGTATCCTGAAGGGGATATAAAAATGGAAGGCCCGGAAGGACACATGGCGAAACTTGACGACCTTAAAAATGATCTGGTGGCAGGGCGGCGGCGGGCGCTGGCCAAGGCCATTACGCTGGTGGAAAGCACCCGGCCGGATCATCAGGCTGAGGCCCAGGCCCTGCTGGCCAGTATCCTGTGCCATACCGGCAAATCCATCCGTCTGGGCATCACCGGCACCCCAGGGGTCGGTAAATCAACCTTCATTGAGGCCTTTGGCCTGTCCTTGACCGCACAGGGCCACAAAGTGGCGGTACTGGCGGTTGATCCGTCGTCCAGCCGCACCGGCGGCTCGATCCTCGGCGATAAAACTCGTATGGAACTGCTGTCCAAGGACCCGAACGCCTTTATCCGCCCGTCACCGTCCGGTGGTACGCTGGGCGGGGTGGCGCGGCGGACCCGGGAAGCCATGCTGCTCTGTGAGGCGGCGGGCTATGATGTGGTGCTGATTGAGACGGTCGGTGTCGGCCAGTCGGAGATTGCCGTGTCCGAAATGGTCGATATGTTCCTGCTGATGCTGTCACCGGGCGGCGGTGATGATCTGCAGGGAATCAAGCGCGGCATTATGGAGCTGGCCGATCTGGTGATCATCAACAAGGCCGACGGCGACCTGAAGAGGGCGGCCATGCGGGCGGCGTCGGATTATACCTCGGCCCTGCACCTGATGCGGCCCAAGGTCGACTGCTGGACGGCGAGCGTGGTTCTGGCCTCGGCCCTGAAGGGTGAGGGGCTGGATGTGGTCTGGCAGAAGATCCAGGATTTTGAGGCGGCTATGAAGGACAGCGGTACGTTGGAGCAGATGCGCGAGGCGCAGGCCAAGGCCTGGATGTGGTCAGAAATTCATGACCAGCTGATGGACGCTTTTCAGGCCAACTATCCGGAAAAACTGGGGCAGGTGGAAGCGGCCGTTGGTAAGGGTCAGACACCGGCCACAGCCGCCGCTCGAGCCCTTTTAAAGGATTTTCTGACCCAAGGGCGGAAAATTTCAGCTCAGGGCCCGGAATCTTGAAATAAGACACTGAAACGCCTTGACCTGTCCCCGTCAATGCCATATATACCGCTTTCATAATTTAACAGGCTTCCGGTTGATTCTATCAGGGTTACCGTGACGTGCCACAGCAGATTTACAAGATTAAGGACGATATTATGTCACGCGTATGCGAACTGAGCGGTAAAGCCGTAATGAGTGGTAACAATGTCAGCCACGCCCTGAACAGAACCCGTCGTAAGTTCCGTCCTAACCTGATCAAAGCATCTTTGCTGAGTGATGTGCTCGGACAGTCCGTGTCCATGAGAATTTCAGCACATGCCCTGCGCTCTGTTGAACATAACGGCGGTCTGGATAATTTCCTGGTTAAAGCCAGTGACATTAACCTGTCCTTGAAGGCCCGTCGGCTGAAAAAACTGGTTAAAAAGAAATTGGCTGCTATAGCCGCCTAATTTCTGCTGACCAGTAGTGTTGAAAAGCCGTTGATGTTATCAGCGGCTTTTTTTATGGCTAAAGATAATTTTCTTCAGGTATTTCAGGGGCCTTTGTCAATCTTGAACATCATGACCAGGTTGCGTTGCAGCCGGTTATAATTATTGTCTGACATGATATAGATCAGGGTTTCCCCGGCTTCATTCTGGCGTACGGCCAGGGCCTCCATATTATCCATATTTAACGGATAGGCCAGATCGGCGATCACGTCACCTTTGAGGGTCTTTCCGGCCTTGATGGACAGGGCCGGTAGTCGGACCAAGCGGGCGGCCATGCCTTTAGCCAAGGAAAAATGCCGCTCCAGCACCAGAATATCACCATTGGGCAGAGTGGCCATATCCGTCGGCCGGTAGGAGGGGCTGATCTCATAGCTTACCGCTTCAATCTTGCCATGGCCAATGATCCAGCCTTCGGTGCTAGTCTGGCCGTCGGTGGTCAGGGTATTCTCTGAAAAGGCCAGCATTCGCCCGTCGGGCAGGGTGGTCAGCGCCTCAATCCCTAAATTGTTTGGTAGGGTGGCATAACTGTCGGGCAGGCGGGGGGCAAAGGTGACTTTCTGGGCCTGGGCTGAAAACAGCGACCTGAAATCATGGGGCTGGCTGGCCTGGAAATACCGCAGGGTATGGGGGCTTTCAAAGGCGATCACATATCCCGACCCGTCAACGGCGGTCATGGCCTCGGCATCCCGGATGGATGATTCTTTTTTATCACTGAGGGTTTTTAGCGGGGCCATGCGGGCATTTGTCATATCGACCAGGTGATTATCCTCACCATAAATCATATCTGCTACCAGCCACAGGCCACTATCCGAAATCGCCAGAATTTGTTGGCCATCGGGGCTGATGACAAAACTTGAAATCCCCCCAAAACGGCTTTTAGAGCTGGTAATATTCAATCCCCCCATGTAGCGCAACTGACCGACCTGGGTGAGGGTATTGTCTTTATGGCTCAGGGGGATGAGGGTGGTGGTCAGGGGGACTGCATAGATGTCATTTTCCGGGCTGATGTCCGCTGACTCGGCCTGGGCACTAAACGTCGTGCCGGGCATTATACAACTGGAAGCCAGTGTGGCGATTCCATAAAATTTTATCATTTTTTGGCGTAATTTCATGAGTTCTCGTCTATGTTTCCTGCCATTTGGCGTAAAGTCGAAAAGCCTCTCTGTCATAAGAATATGTTAAGATTAAGATGCTATCATAAGGCCATTAAATAAATTGTAATATAAGAAGAAGAAAAGTGTTAGCAGAAAAAAAGGATATCTCTGTTGTTGCCTCTGGCGACAATTTACCCCAGCATGTGATCGACGACCGGAAGGAGATCGTGGTGCGGGTAGCTTTGCGGCTGTTCAATGTGCGCGGCTATGGCCATGTGACAATCTCCGATATCGCCAAAGAGGCCGGGGTCGCTAAAAAAGAAGTTCAAAGCTATTTCCCTTCTATGGGGGACATCTGTCATCAGGTCATTGAGGTTCATCAGGCGACTCAAAAGGCTTTGTTTGAGGACCTTAACCAGAATAGTAACCCCCGTCAGCGGCTGAGCCTTTATCTGGACAGCCTGGTCGAGGATGCGGAAGAGATGATTGCTTTTGGCTGTCCCATAACTAATCTGTATTTTGATGTGAAGCGGGAAGAGAAGGAGCTGGCCGATCACGGCGCGAGCCTTCTTCAGCGGCGATTGGATTGGATCAGACAGCAGTTTTCCCTGATCACCCGGGTGGACAATATCCTGGACCTGCCCGAACGACTGGACGGTGCCATTCATGGCATCAGCATTCTGGCTCAGGTTACCGGCCAAGGAAATTTGGTCAGAAAACAGGTCAATCAGCTCAAATCCTGGATTCGTTCCATGTAACCTTAGGTGAAGGGCGTTCTAGTTCAGGCGCCGCTTTCTGGATTTGTCGCCAAACAGGTCGGTGAGCTGGTCGGTGATCGCGCCGCCCAGCTGTTCCGCGTCCATGACCGTTATGGCATTCTGATAGTAGCGGGTCACATCATGGCCGATGCCGATGGCCAGCAATTCCACGGGTGAGCGTTTCTCGATCCAGTCAATCATAGTTCTGAGGTGATCTTCCAGATAATTGGCGCTGTTGGTGGACAGGGTGCTGTCATCGACCGGTGCGCCATCAGAGATCACCATCAGAATCCGCCGTTCCTCGGTCCGGTTCATGAGCCGGCTATGGGCCCAGAGCAGGGACTCACCGTCAATATTCTCTTTCAGCAGGCCTTCCCGAAGCATCAGCCCCAGATTATTGCGGGTCCGGCGCCAGGGGCTGTCGGCGGTCTTATAAATGATATGACGCAGGTCATTGAGTCGGCCTGGTTTTGGGGGCTTGTCATTATCCAGCCATTTGACCCGGCTTTTGCCGCCCTTCCAGGCCTTGGTGGTGAAGCCGAGAATCTCGACTTTGACCCCACAACGTTCCAGGGTCCGGGCCAGGATATCGGCGCACATGGCGGCAATGGTGATCGGCCGGCCGCGCATGGAGCCTGAATTATCAATCAATAGGGTGACGACGGTATCCTTGAAGTTGGTTTCATTCTCGACCTTGAACGACAGGGCATGCAGGGGGCTGGTTACGACCCGGGTCAGGCGGCTGGTATCGAGGATACCTTCTTCCTGGTCAAACTCCCACGACCGGCGCTGCTGGGCCATGAGCATGCGCTGCAATCGGTTGGCCAGCTTGGAGATCACTCCATGGAGGCCGCTGAGCTGTTGATCCAGAGATCGGCGCAGGAAGGCCAGTTCATCGGCATCACACAGGTCTTCGGCGGCGATAATCTCGTCATAGTCGGTGCTATAGACAGAATAGCGCGGGCCCTGAACCTGATCCGTGGACAGGTCGTTGGGATTGAACATGGCCTGGGCCTGGGCGGCGGCTTCTTCGGCCATCATGTCGGTAATCATGTCTTCGTTCAGGTCCGCGCCCATGTCGCTGGCTTCTGAGCTGCCGTCACTGCTGTCGGAACTGTCGTCACCGTCTTCCTGAGTATCGCTGTCGTCACCGCCCGTATCGTCCAGGCTGTCGTCATCGCCCGGTTCCTGATCCTTGGTGCCGTCTTCGGGCTGGGGAGCGGTGTCTGAATCCTGGCCTTCAAAGTCGTCGGCCAGGTCAAGGTCGGCAATGATTTTGCGGCTGATGCGGCTGAAGGCGGCCTGATCACCGATGGCCTCAAGCAGTTCGTCCAGATGCTGGGCGGCCTTGGCTTCGATCGGCGTGCGGAATTGGTTAACGATGTCGCTGGTCACCGCCGGCGGATGGGCATGGGTCAGGCGTTCCCGGACCAGAAGCCGCAGGATATCACCATAAGGCACATCTTCGGTATTGGCCGACAGGCTTAGCCGGGTTTTGGTATAGTGGTCATCCAGGGTCGCCGCCAGATTCTGGGCGACGCCGGGCATCTTGGTCGCGCCAATGGCCTCGACCCGGGCCTGCTCCATAGCCTCATAGACGCTGCTGGCCAGTGGGTTGCCCGCCGGGGCGAATTTCTCATGCACCGCCTGGTTATGGTAACGGAGCCTCAGGGCATAGGCATCGGCCGCGCCGCGCACCTTGGCCACCTCATCCTGGGCCATGTCGATTGACAGCTGGGGCAGGCGAGCGGCGGTGCCCGAGATATCACCGGGTTCTGCGCCGAAACTGATCTCGAGTTCGGCCTTTTCCGCCATGGCACGGACCGTTGAGGAGACGGCATGCTTGAACTGGTCCAGTTTATGAGGGGATTTTTTAAACATCTCTACCCTGGTCTATTCAGGTTGGATGATCGGAGAGATCGCAGATTCCGGCAGTTCGGTGCCAAAACAACGCTGATAATATTCCGCGACCACCGACCGTTCGAGCTCATCACATTTATTGAGGAACGTCAGGCGGAAAGCAAAGGCCACATCCTTGAAAATTTCGGTATTTTCCGCCCAGGTCAGTACCGTCCGCGGCGACATCACCGTTGAAATATCACCGTTGATAAAGCCGCTGCGGCTCAGATCGGCGACCTGGACCATCTGCTGGATCATCTTCTTGCCTTTTTCATCCTGGAGCGAGGGCAGTTTGGCCAGCACGATATTTTCCTCGACATCATGGGGCAGGTAATTGAGCGTGCTGACAATATTCCACCGGTCCATCTGGCCCTGGTTGATCTGCTGGGTGCCGTGATACAGGCCGGTGGTATCGCCGAGACCAATGGTATTGGTGGTCGAGAACAGCCGGAAGGACGGATGGGGGTGGATGACTTTATTCTGGTCGAGCAGGGTCATCTTGCCGGCCACTTCGAGCACCCGCTGAATGACAAACATCACATCGGGGCGCCCGGCATCATATTCGTCAAACACCAGGGCGGTCGGGCTCTGCAGGGCCCAGGGCAGGATGCCTTCCTGGAACTCGGTCACCTGAACCCCGTCCTTGAGGACGATGGCGTCCTTGCCGACAAGGTCGATGCGGCTGATATGGCTGTCCAGGTTAACCCGCACGCAGGGCCAGTTTAGCCGGGCGGCAACCTGTTCAATATGGGTCGACTTGCCGGTGCCGTGATAGCCCTGGATCATCACCCGGCGGTTAAAGGCAAAACCGGCCAGGATCGCCAGGGTGGTGTCATGGTCAAAGATATATGTATTGTCAATTTCCGGCACATGATCATCGGTTTCGGAAAAGGCCGGGACGTCGATGTCACTGTCGATGCCGAACATCTGGCGGACGTTGATTTTAATGTCAGGAATACCGGTCGGGGAGGTGGAGGTATGTATGGCGGTCATATATCTATCCATTTTTTACTTATATGCTTCCATTATGTGGTTCATTGTGGCAGTTTCGTCAAGTGTTAATGAATGGATTATGACAGGTTATAAACGAATGAGCGTAGCAGACATCATCGAACAGAAATTACGGGCCGCCCTCGAGATCACCCAGATGGAGCTGATTGACGAGTCCCACAAGCATGCCGGCCATGCCGGGGCCCGCGAAGGTGGCGAAAGCCATTACCGGCTGATGCTTGTTTCACCGGCCTTCTCCGGCAAAAACCGGGTCGCCCGTCAGCGGGAAATTTACCGTATTCTGAAGGATGAGATGGCTGGCCCTGTGCACGCCCTGTCCCTGGATATCAGATCACCGGAAGACAAATAGTATGCTTAAAGTCAAGATCATTCCTGTTACGCCTTTTCAACAGAACTGCACCCTGGTCTGGTGTGATGAAACCATGAAGGGCGCGGTTATCGATGCTGGCGGTGATGTAGATCTTATCCTCTCCGCCATCCGCGAGCAGGGGGTTGAGGTCGAGAAAATCCTGATCACCCACGGTCACCTGGACCATGCGGGCGGCGCGGCTGAATTGGCGGAGAAACTCGAAATTCCGATCATCGGCCCCCAGAAGGCAGATAAATTCTGGATTGACCAGATCCCGGACAACTGCCGCAACTATGGCCTGCCGGTTGGCCGGTCGTTTGACCCGGATCAGTGGCTCGAAGGCGGCGATACGGTGTCCTTTGGCAATATCTCGATGGATGTTTATTTCTGCCCCGGCCATACCCCGGGCCATGTGATCTTTCACCAGAAAGAAGCCGGATATGCCTTTGTCGGCGATGTGCTGTTTCAGGGCTCGATCGGCCGTACCGACTTTCCCCGCGGCGATCATGCGACCCTGATCAGCTCAATCAAGACCCAGCTCTGGCCGCTGGGCAATGACACCAAATTCATTTCCGGCCACGGCGCGATCTCAACCTTCGGGGCCGAGCGGGCCAGCAACCCCTTTGTCGGCGACGGGGTTTAACCAACCCTAGCTAGGGGCTATTCCCCGCTATAGGGTCTCATGGCCCGGTTAATGTCCGCTATGGCCTCGGCATCCTTATAATAGTGGGGCTCGACCCGTTTCATGGATTTTTGCTCGTAGGCAAAGGCGTAAGACAGAATTTTTGCATCCTGTCCCCGGCCCCCAATGAAGGACAGGCTCACTGGCAGGCTCCGGATGGCCCCCATGGGCACGGAGGCATGGGGATAACCGGCAATGGCGGCCATGGACCCNGSCCCCGGGAANGCTGGGCCAGACATCRCCGTTCACMGGGTCSACCCGGGGKACAATGGGGCCRGAGGGGGCGATCARGACATCCACATCATAYTGTTTCAGAAGATAATCAATGCCGTCTTCCCKGGTGGCCTKCTGGATGGTMKYCCGGGCRGCGATATAATCCGGRTCATCTAAGCTTTTCTCGGCCTSGGAGGCGGTGAAGATACTYTGGTCAAASAGGGCAAGCTCGGTGTYTTCATGGTCCCGGTTAAAGRCGATTAAGTCCTTCAGYGACCGCACRGRRACGGTCGTCGGRGTCGCGGCAAGATAGGCATTTAACCCGTGCTTGAATTCATAYCTTARAACCTTGAAAGACAGRCKGCCAAATYCCTTGACSTCCAGGGGGGATTTCTCAATATCAACCAGGATSGCRCCGGCCTTYTCCAKGTCCYTSAGGGCTTSATGAAASCGGSTTTTRATWKKGCTATTATCRCCTTCRGCATAGCGYAAAACGCCGACMCGGATATTCTGCAGGGCGGTTGGCTGAAGSAASGCGGTATAATCTGTCCCGGGGTCATGGGTCATGGCATTCATCATCATMGCCGCGCCCCGKACGGTCTTGGTCATGGGGCCTGCCGTGTCCTGGGARGCAGAGATCGGRATGATATAATCCTGGGGTACCAGGCCGACGGTGGGCTTGAAGCCAACAATACCATTGGCATTGGACGGGCAGATGATCGAGCCATTGGTTTCTGTGCCGATGGTGGCAGCTGCCAGGGAAGCTGTTGTCGCCGCGCCTGACCCGGAACTGGAGCCGCAGGGATTCCGGTCCAGCATATGAGGGTTTCTGACCTGACCGCCGAGAACGGACCAGCCGCTCATGGATGAATTGGACCTGAAGTTGGCCCATTGGCTGAGGTTTGTTTTGCCAAGTATGATGGCTCCCTGGGCCCGCAGGTCGGCGACAAGTGGGCTGTCACGGCCCGTGATATTATCCTTCAGCGCCAACGCGCCCGCGGTCGTGGCCAGGGCGTCTTTTGTTTCTATATTGTCTTTTAACAGGATGGGGATGCCATGCATCGGACCCTTGATCTCTCCCTGCCGGCGCAGGGCATCGAGGGTTCTGGCGTCCTCCAAAGCAGTGGGATTGAGGCTCAGGACCGCCTGTAACCGAGGGCCTTGCTGATCAATGTCCGCGATGCGGGCTAAATAGAGCTGGACCAAAGCCTCTGAGGTAATTTCTCCGCTGGCGAGGGCCTCGGATATTTCAGGGAGTGATTTTGTGATGAGGCCTTGGGCCTGATAACTTTCCCGCAGGGCTTCTGCCGTGGCCAGAGATGTGTTCTGGGGTGTTTTCTGGGCGGTGTCAGGTGAACAGCCCGCCACCGCCAGGGTGACCGCCGATAATAATAAGGTCGTCGCCAAATGATGGTTCATGTGAGTTTGCTTCCCTTTTATTGCCTTTTATTCCCTTTTATCACATTAAATAGGTCAGCAACAGCGGCACGGTGACGAAGGACATCAGGGTGGTGATGAAAATCATGCTCGCCACATCGTCCGGATGGCGGTTATATTTGCTGGCCAGAAGGTAGCTGAAGATCGCCACCGGCATGGAGGATTGCAGGATCAGCACCGTGCGTTCCTCGCCGGTAAAGCCAAACAGGGTGGCGATGCCAAGGCCGATGCCAAAGCCCATGGCCATCTTGAAGGCGGAAATCAGCACCATCTTGCCGGAATTCTTCAGCTTAAGCCCCGCCAGTGAGGCCCCGAGGGTCAGCAGCATCAGCGGGATGGTCACGCCGCCCATCAGGGTGGTCGAATTCATCAGCCATTTGGGGGCTTCGATATCGCCGATAATGAAAAATAACGCAGCTCCTATGCCGTAGAGCATGGTGACCCGGGTCAGGCTGGAAGCGCTCAGGCTGCCGTGGGAGATGAACAGGGCGACGGTGAACTGGAACAGGGCGCTGATGGAGAAATAGGCGATGGCCAGCGACATGCCGCGCTCACCAAAGGCAAACAGGCACAGCGGAATGCCCATATTACCGGAATTGGTCGAATAGAGACTGGTGATATAGGACCGGACCGGCAGCTTGAAAATATAGGCAAACAGGCCGCTGATCGCCATCAGGAGCATGATCGACAGCAGGGTCGCCAGCAGGAAATCTGTGACCTCCAGCAGACCGTCGCCGAGCTTCATGATGCCGGTGAAGGCCAGGCACGGCGCACCGATATACATATTGATCCGGGTGACAAAATCGGTTGGGAAGTCGTAACCGCCCTTGATCCAGATATAGCCGATCAGGGCAATGATAAAGACCGGCGAAATGATGTTAAATAATTCTGAAATCATGGGTGGGCTTTCTGGTAGGCGATGTCGGGCAGGCTGCTGCGGGTCAGGCTGATGAAGCGATCGACCAGCTCGGACTTCTCCGGGCTCAGGTGGTGGCGGCTCAGGATAAAGCCGATCTCACGGTCCAGGTCATAGCCGGTCATGGGCAGGCGGGTGACGCCCTCGGCCCGGTAATGGTCGGGCATGGTGGTAAATCCAACCCCGGCGGCGACCATGGCCAGCGCCCGTTCATCCTGGGCCGTGCGGTAGACCAGACGGGGCCGTATATTGCGGTCGGTGAAAAACCTACTGGTTTCGCTCAGCACTTCACAGCGGGTACGGACGATGGTCGGCTCATTGGCCAAGTCCGTCGGGTCGATGGAGCTTGAGTTGGCAAGCGGGTGATGGCTGGCGATGGCCAGGGAATAGGCTTCCCGGTACAGGGGCACGGTGACATTCTTGGTGCCAGGCCGCAGGATGGTCAGCGCGAGATCAATGCGGCCTTCATCCATACGGTTGAGGATTTCCTGCTCGGTGCCTTCAAATAGTTCGGTGATCAGCCCGGCCTCCTGGCGCTGGAAGGGCTGGAGGATCTGTTGGATCGACTGGGACGGGATGGTCATCAGGATTGCCAGGCGCAGCAGTTTCGGGGTATCTTCGGCCTTCATGGCGGCTTCGGCCAGATTGAGCTGATGCAGGACAGCCTTGGCCCGCTCCACAAAGCGAGTGCCGTTTTCGGTCAGGAACACCCGCCTGGCCGACCGGTCAAACAACCGGGTACCCAGATTGGTTTCCAGTTTTTTGATGCCGGCGGACAGGGTTGGCTGGGTGACATAGACACGCTGGGCCGCCTTGGTGAAGCTGCCGGTTTCGACCACGGCCAGGAAATATTTCAGCTGATAAATTTCAATCATGATGTAGGCGGCTCATTTTGATGTCGGCATAATTTAGGCTGATGTCGGCATATTGCGGGGCGGCACCGACTTTTACGGGTAACGCCGGAGAGTATAGGGAATTAATATTATCTGTAAACATGCGCAGAATAATGATAAAGCTGAAGCTTATGAAAATAGTGAGACGGGACTGAAAAAAGATGACAAAATTGGCGTTACTGGGCGGAGATCCCGTACGGACAAAATTATTCCCGGCCCATAACTTCATCGGGGAGGCGGAAAAGCAGAAAGTCATGGAGATCATGGACAGTGGCGTCCTGTCGCGCTTTCTGGGGGTCTGGCATGACGATTTTTACGGCGGTGATGAGGTCCGGGGTTTCGAGCGGGAATGGGCGGACAGCTATCAGGCCAAGCACGGCGTTGCGGTAAATAGCTGTACCAGCGGCCTCTATGCCGCGGTCGGGGCCGCCGGGGTCGGACCCGGGGATGAGGTTATCGTCTCGCCCTATACTATGGTGGCGTCGGTCACGGCGGCGGTGGCCTTCAATGCGGTGCCGGTATTTGCTGATATTGACCCACAGAATTTCTGCCTCAGTCCGGACAGCATTCGGGCGCGGATCACCGAACGCACTAAGGCGATCATCGTGGTTCACCTGTTTGGTCATCCGGCGGATATGGACGAGATCATGGACATTGCCCGCGCCCATAACATCACGGTGATCGAGGATTGCGCCCAGGCCCCCTGTGCCACCTATAAAGGTCGGCCGGTGGGTACCCTGGGCCATATGGGGGTTTTTTCCCTGAATTATCATAAACATATTCATTCCGGGGAGGGCGGTATTGTGGTGACCAATGATGACCGGCTGGCGGATCGGCTGTGCTTGATCCGCAATCATGCCGAGGCCGTGGTCACCGGCCGACAGGTGGACAGCCTGGTCAATATGGTCGGCTTTAACTTTCGTCTGGGCGAAATAGAAGCCGGTATTGGTCGGATTCAGCTGAGTAAAGGCCAGGGTTTGGTCGATCGTCGTCGCCGTAATCTGGACTATTTTAACCGCAATCTGCCGAGCCTTCCGGGGCTGTCGATTTCGCCGGTTGCGGGTGATGTTGAGCATTCATATTATGCGGCGGTGCTGAATTATGATGCGGAGGAGGCAGGGCTGTCCCGGGATGTCCTGATCAAAGCCCTGCACGGGGAACTGCCGGAGACCGATATGCGCCAGGGTCTTGGCCCCATGATCAGCGGTGGTTATGTCAAGCCGATCTATCTTTACCCCATGTTTCAGGAGCTGACGGCTTACGGTGATCTGGGCTGCCCGTTCAAATGCCCCCATTACAAGGGCCAGCTGGATTATGGCGCCGGCCTCTGTCCTGAAACCGAAAAGGCCCATGCCACTATCATCACCCATGAATATATGCAGCCGTCCCTGGCCGAGAGCGATATTGATGATGTGCTGGCCGCCTTTGCTAAGGTTGCCGATAATCTGGATGCGCTCAGGTCCTATGCGGCGGGCTGAGCTTACTCCGGTCTTTTCACAATCCTGTCAAACAGGATGAAATTATTGGCCTGGGCCTGGGATATGGCTTGTTCAATCAGGGCTTTTTCCGGGCTGTTGTCCGCATAGTCCCGCACCAGATCACCGTAGACTTCCTGCTCATAATAATCATCGGGCCGGACGTCGAGCCACATTCTGATGCGGGTGCTATCCTGCCAGTCAAGGTCCAGGCTGGCCGCATCGCCCGGCAGCAGTCGGGTATCTGAATATTCCAGCCAGCGGCCCCCAGCATAGCCCACGTCCCGCTTGATCACATGGGAAACAGTACTGTCCGCGATCGGATGGCCGTCCGCGTCCAGGGCAACGGCGTACATGATGACTTTCGGGGTAATATAGGTCGGGAAGGCGTGACCGACACCCGTGTTGGTCAGGGTGAAACGGGCCTTATCAGCGGTAAGGTCATAGTCAACTGTTAGTCCGCTTTCGACCATCTCCGGGTCATGAATGCCGCGCCACAGATGTTTTCGGTCCGGCATATGACAGTTCTGGCAGCTGATTCCTTTAGCCGCCTGGGGGCTGGCCCGCCACTCGAAGACGGTATTTTCCAGTGGTTTGCCGTTGATGGCATAGTCCTGGGGGAATTGGTGACAGCTGGCACAAAAGTCTGACTTTTCAAATTCGATGGTGCGGAAGACCCCGCCGTGGGGATTGCCCGGGTCGCTTTGTCCGGTCTGCCCAGTGTCCTTTTGCGACGGGCCGTACCGTTTGTTCTCCCTGACATGACAACCGGCACAGCTGTTGGCGGCGGCGGCCAGGCCCTGGGCGGCGGGCAGATGGCCTTCGCCCCGGGCGACGGCCTGCTGAAAGGCCAGCTTTTGCTCGGCCAGCGGCGCGTGGCAGTCCATGCAGTCATCGGCGCTCTGTTGATCATAGGTCATGATCTGGCCGACAAAGCCCGGCGACATGGCATGGGCATGGAGGCTGGTTTTCCATTCGTCAAATTTGTCGGCGTGGCACTGGGCGCAGTCTTCCGGATTGAGAGATTTTTCCATATCGCTCCACTGTTGCGGCGGTGGTCCCTGGGGCTTCAAAGGCTGCTGCCAATGAGTGGTAAAATTGGGGGTATCAAAATTGGCGGTGTCCTGAACGTCAGGAGACGACGGATTTGTCCACGGGAATAAGGCAAATGTCAGGAGAATTAGTCCGCAAATGATGCCTGTGATGAGTATATTTCGGGACATAAGTTAAATATCTTCTCATTATTGAAACGCGCAGGGGAGCAAGGGTGTAGAGTTTTTTCATTAAAAGTGCTGGGATTTGCTTTGTCAATGAATATCCAGTAACATCTACGTGCATTGACGCTAAATTCGTTAATGAATAAAATACAAGAACAAGCTAGTAAGAATACTGCCTGATGCCGTACAGAAAAAACAAATAATAGGAAGGCCCAATATCAATGAAGAAAATACTTGAGAATATGAGTAAGATTATAATCGCCGTGGTGTTCACATTGTCCATAACAATGTTTGCAACAGTTAGTTCTGCCCATGAAAAGGGCGCAATGAACCCTTGCAAAAAAGCCAATCCCTGTGCAAAAGCTAATCCTTGCGCTAAAAAAATGGACCATAAAAACCCTTGTGCCATGAAGAAGATGGACCATAAAAACCCTTGCGCCAAGAAGATGGAACATAAGAATCCTTGCGCCAAGAAGATGGAACATAAGAATCCTTGCGCCAAGAAGATGGAACATAAGAATCCTTGCGCCAAGAAGAACCCTTGCGATAACTAAATCTCTTTTGTCGGGGGCCCGTCCCCTGACACAGTCTTTAGATATGGACCGGCTTTTCAGTGTGAGGAGCCGGTCTTTTTCATTTTGGATTCTGATCACCTGATCTCAATTCCGGGGCAAGGAAATTATCATAGAAATTATCTATGAGATATATTAATATTAGTGATTTTATCTATGATAGGTTTTGGGTTACATTAGGGGAAATTGAACTTAGGGTGTGAATAATTCCATGACGATCATTCAATCGAGTATCGATAAAAATAGTCCAGAATTCCTGTCCAATCAAAAAGCCATGGCCGATATTGTCGCGGATCTTGAAAGCAAGCTGTCCGTGATCGAGCAGGGCGGCGGGGAGAAATATCGCCAACGTCACCTGGACCGGGGCAAGCTGCTTCCGCGGGACCGGGTCAACAGGCTGCTGGACAAGGGCTCGGCCTTTCTGGAATTTTCCCAACTGGCCGCCTATGACATGTATAGCAAGGATGTGGCTTCTGCCGGGGTGATCACCGGCATTGGTCGGGTCGCCGGTCAGGAATGTGTCATCGTCTGTAATGACGCGACGGTCAAGGGCGGCAGCTATTTTCCGCTGACGGTCAAGAAACACCTGCGCGCCCAGGAAATTGCCGAACAGAATAACCTGCCGTGCATTTATTTGGTCGATAGTGGCGGGGCCAACCTGCCGCAACAGGATGAGGTTTTTCCCGACAAGAATCATTTCGGGCGCATATTTTATAATCAGGCTAATATGTCGGCCAAGGGTATTCCCCAGATCGCCGTGGTCATGGGCTCTTGCACCGCAGGCGGCGCCTACGTTCCGGCCATGAGTGACGAGAATGTCATCGTCAAAGAGCAGGGCACAATCTTTCTGGCTGGCCCCCCTCTGGTCAAAGCCGCGACCGGGGAAGTGGTGACGGCTGAGGACCTGGGCGGTGGTGACGTTCATACCCGCATTTCTGGCGTTGCCGACCATCTGGCCCAGGATGACAATCACGGCCTGGAAATTGCCCGGACCATCGTTGGCAACCTGAACCGGACCAAGACCGTTCAGCTGGCTTGCAAGGAAAGCCAGGAGCCATTCTATGATCCGGCGGAGCTTCATGGTGTGGTGCCGCCCGACCTGAAAACCCCCTATGATGTGCGGGAAGTCATTGCCCGGATCGTCGATGGCAGTAATTTTGATGAATTCAAGAAACGCTACGGCACGACGCTGGTTTGTGGATTTGCCCATATTTACGGCATGCCGGTGGGCATTGTCGCCAACAATGGGGTGATCTTTTCGGAATCGGCGCTCAAGGGGGCGCATTTTGTCGAGTTGTGCAATCACCGGGGTATTCCGCTGGTCTTCCTGCAGAATGTCACCGGCTTCATGGTTGGACAGAAATATGAGGCCGGCGGCATCGCCCGCGATGGAGCTAAGCTGGTGACGGCGGTTTCCTGTGCCCAGGTGCCGAAATTCACCGTGATCATCGGCGGCTCTTTTGGGGCTGGTAATTACGGCATGTGTGGCCGGGCCTTTAATCCGCGCTTCCTGTGGATGTGGCCCAATGCCCGGGTCTCTGTCATGGGCGGTGAGCAGGCGGCCAATGTTCTGGCCACCGTCAAACGCGACGGGTACACCCGCCAGGGTCAGGAATGGAGTGCCGAGGACGAGGCCGCCTTCAAGAAACCGATTGAGGAGCAATATGAAACCCAGGGCCACCCCTATTATGCCTCTGCCCGGCTGTGGGATGACGGGGTGATTGATCCAAAGGATACCCGCCGGGTGTTGGGTCTGGGACTGTCGGCGAGCTTAAATGCGCCGTTCGGCCCGACCACCTACGGCGTCTTCAGAATGTAAGGCAAAGGAAATCAGATGACGAATGAGACTGTTTTATTGGACCGTGATGATGATGGCATTGCCTGGATCACCCTAAACCGGCCAGAGGTTCATAATGCCTTTGATGAGAAAATGATTCATGAGCTGCGCCATGTCTTCCAGACTGTGGAAGAGGATAATCATTGCCGGGCTGTGGTGCTGCGGGGGGCGGGAAAAAGTTTTTCTGCTGGCGCTGACCTGCAGTGGATGAAGCGGGCGGCGGATTTCTCGCACAATGAAAATCTGGCGGATGCGGAGTATCTGGCGTCGATGCTGAATGCCCTTCATTCCTTAAACAAGCTGACCATTGCCTGCGTTCGGGGCGCGGCCATGGGCGGTGGACTGGGGCTGGTCTCCTGCTGTGATCTGGTGATTGCCGATGTCAACACCACCTTCGCCCTGTCCGAGGTTAAAATCGGCCTGATCCCGGCGACCATATCGCCTTATGTGTTGGCGGCGATTGGCCAACGCAATGCTCGGCGCTATTTCCAGACCGGTGAGAGGTTCAAGGGCCAACGGGCCTATGATATGGGGTTGATTCATGAGCTGGTGACCACAGAAGACGAGATGGAAGCCCAGTTGCAGGCAATGCTGAAACATGTGCGGGCCAATGGTCCCCTAGCCATGCGGGAAGCCAAACGGCTGATTCTGGATTTTGCCGATCAACCGCTGAGTACCAAAATTATGGATGAGTCAGCGGAGCGGATCGCCGCCATCCGTGCCCGGCCAGAGGCCAAAGAAGGCCTGACCGCCTTTCTGGAGAAAAGACCGGCCAACTGGCCAGCGAATAATCATAATCCCACTCTTAAATCTACTCTAAAATCTACTGGGGACACTGTATAATGTTCAGTAAAATACTCATTGCTAACCGGGGCGAAATTGCCTGTCGGGTGATTAAAACCGCGCAGGAAAATGGTATCAAGACCGTGGCGGTCTATTCCGATGCCGACAGCACGGCCCGCCATGTGCGGCTGGCGGACGAGGCCCACCATATTGGCGGGGCCGAGGCCAGCGCCAGTTATCTGCGGCCCGATGTTATTCTTGAGGTGGCGATCCGAACCGGGGCCCAGGCGATCCATCCGGGTTATGGCTTCCTGTCAGAGAATGCGGAGTTTTCCGAAGCCTGTGCCAAGGCCGGTATTGTCTTCATCGGTCCCAGCGCTGACAGCATCCGCTCCATGGGCCTGAAGGACCGGGCCAAAGAGATCATGGAAAAGGCCGGTGTGCCGGTGGTGCCCGGCTACCGGGGGGCTGACCAGACGCCAAAAATATTGCAGGCCGAGGCCGATGGCATCGGCTATCCGGTGCTAATCAAAGCGGTGGCTGGCGGCGGTGGCAAGGGTATGCGGCTGGTGGAAGCGGCCGAAGATTTTATCTCGTCCCTGGAAAGCTGTCAGCGGGAGGCCCAGGCGGCTTTCGGTAACGCCCATGTGTTGATTGAGAAATATCTCACCAAGCCGCGCCATATTGAGGTTCAGGTCTTTGGCGATAGTTTCGGTGAGGCGGTCTATCTGTATGAGCGCGACTGTTCGCTGCAGCGCCGCCACCAGAAAGTGGTTGAGGAAGCCCCAGCCCCCGGCCTGTCCGACAAGATGCGCAAAGCCATGGGCGACGCGGCGGTCCAAGCGGCCAAGGCCATTGGCTACTGCGGTGCCGGAACCATTGAATTTATCGTCGATGTGACACAGGGTCTGGAAGACGCACCCTTCTATTTCATGGAAATGAATACCCGGCTTCAGGTCGAACATCCGGTAACCGAGCTGATCACCGGCCAGGATCTGGTCGACTGGCAGTTGCGCATCGCCGCCGGCGAACCGCTGCCCCTGGCCCAGGCGGATATTCCGCTGATCGGTCATGCCTTTGAAGTCCGGCTCTATGCCGAGGACCCGGAAAATAACTTCATGCCGCAAACAGGCCGGATCAGCCATTTTTCCGGCCCGGAAGAGAGTACCCATTTCCGCCTCGATACCGGGGTTGAGCAGGGCGATGAGGTCAGTATCTATTATGACCCGATGATTGCCAAGCTGATCGTCTGGGACCGGGACCGGGAGGGGGCCCTGCGTCAGATGAGCCGTGCGCTGGAGCATACGGCGGTGGCTGGCCTGAAAACCAATCTTGAATTTCTCGGAAATATCATTGACCATCCGGCCTTCGCCAAGGCTGATCTCGACACCGGCTTCATTGAGCGGTTCCGGGACGACCTGATGCCCCAAGGCAAACAGGCCGACCATGCGACCCTGGCCCTGGCCGCCATGGCCGAACTTGAGCCCCATATGGTGGGTCGTGACCCCTGGGACTGGAGCGATGGCTGGCGCATGAACCTGGACCTGAGCACCCATCTGACTTTCATTGACCGGGAGCAGCACCGGGAGGTTATGGTCAGCTACCAACAAGACGCGTTCAAGCTGGTGATTGAAGAGGCGGAGCTTACGGTACGGGTCCTGCGTCACGAAGGCACCGACCTTGATATTACCGTTGATGGCCATAAGGTCTCGGCCACGGTCATTCAGAATGGCCAGGATTTCACCATTTTCCACGGGTCCACCGTGTCCCACCTGCATCATTATCTGCCGGGCGCAGAGGGCGAGGACGAGGCTGGCGGCAGTGGTGTCATCACGACCCCGATGCCGGGCAAGGTGACCCAGGTCATGGTCGCCCTTGGCGATCAGGTCGAGCAGGGTCAGCCGTTGATGATTCTCGAGGCCATGAAAATGGAGCATACCATTAAGGCCCAGGTCACCGGCACCGTCGAAGGACTGGCGCTGGCTGCCGGGGATCAGGTCACCGACGGTGAAATCCTGATCCGGATTGTTGAGGCCGAAGAATGACCCAGCCTTCCCGCGTCAGAATTTATGAGGTCGGCCCCCGGGACGGCTTGCAGAATGAAGCTAAAACCGTGCCGACCGAGGTCAAGGTGGCGCTGATTGAGCGTCTGGCTGCCGCTGGCTTGCGCAAGATCGAGGCGACTAGTTTTGTCTCGCCCAAATGGGTGCCACAGATGGCCGACAGTGCCGAGGTCATGACCACGCTCACCCGGAAGCCCGGCGTTGACTATCCGGTGCTGACCCCGAATGTCAAGGGTTTTGAGGCGGCGCGGGATGCTGGCGCGACGGAAGTGGCCATATTTGGCGCGGCTTCGGAAAGTTTCAGCCAGAAGAATATCAACTGTTCGGTCACCGAAAGCCTGGCCCGGTTCCAGCCGGTGATGGCTCAGGCGGCGGCGGCGAACATCGCCGTCCGCGGCTATGTCTCCTGCGTGGTCGGCTGTCCTTACGAGGGCCGCATTGATCCCAAGGTCGTCGCCGATGTGGTGGCCCGCATGATTGACATGGGCTGCTATGAAGTGTCCCTCGGCGATACTATTGGCGTCGGCACCCCGAAAGATATCCGGGACATGCTAAGGATAGTCCAGGACCGGGTGCCGGTGGCGAAACTGGCGCTCCATTGCCATGACACCTATGGTCAGGCGCTGGCCAATATCCTGGCTGGGCTTGAGATGGGCATTGCCGTGATCGACAGTTCGGTCGCGGGTCTGGGTGGCTGCCCCTATGCGGCGGGAGCCTCCGGCAATGTGGCGACCGAAGACGTGCTTTATATGCTGAACGGTTTAGGTATTGAGACCGGCGTTGACCTTGATAAAATTATCGCGGCCGCCTGGTATATTTCAGATTTTCTGGGTCGGGAACCTGCCTCCAAGGTTGCTGTAGCCCTACGTGATAACATTAGGCATGATAACATTAGTAAAGGACTGTAAAGATGGTTTCCTATCCCACATTGAATTTTAATCTCGGTGAAGATATTGACATGCTGCGTGACACCGTGTCGAGCTTTGCCGCCAAGGAATTGGCCCCCCTGGCTGAGGGCATCGACGCCAGCAACACCTTCCCCGAAGGCTTTTGGCGCAAAATGGGCGACCTAGGCATTCTGGGGGTTACGGTGGATGAGGAATATGGCGGCGTGAAAATGGGTTACCTCGCCCATACCATCTGCATGGAGGAAATCTCCCGGGCCTCGGCCAGTGTTGGCCTCAGCTACGGCGCCCATTCCAACCTCTGTGTTAATCAGATCAGCCGCAATGGCAGCCCTGAACAGAAGGCCAGATACCTGCCGAAACTGGTCACCGGCGAGCATGTGGGTGCGCTGGCCATGAGTGAGCCCGGTGCCGGTTCCGATGTGGTCAGCATGAAACTGCGAGCCGAGAAGAAGGGCGATAAATATATCCTGAACGGCACCAAGATGTGGATCACCAACGGCCCTGATGCCAATGTTCTGGTGGTCTATGCCAAGACTGATCTGGCCGCGGGGTCCCGGGGCATCACGGCCTTTCTGATTGAGAAGGATTTTAAAGGTTTCTCCACCGCCCAGAAGCTCGACAAGCTGGGCATGCGCGGATCCAACACTTGTGAACTGGTGTTTGAGGACTGTGAGGTGCCGGAAGAGAATATTCTCGGTCAGCTTGATGGCGGGGTCCGGGTTCTGATGTCCGGCCTTGATTATGAACGGGTCGTGCTCAGCGGCGGTCCGGTTGGCATCATGCAGGCCTGTCTGGACGTGGTGCTGCCCTATATCCATGACCGCAAGCAGTTCGGCACCCCCATTGGCGAGTTCCAGCTGATGCAGGGAAAGATTGCCGATATGTATACCGATTTGGCGGCCTGCCGGTCCTATGTTTATGCTGTGGCGGCGGCGTGCGACCGGGGGGAAACCACCCGTAAGGATTCTGCAGGTTGCATTCTCTATTCTGCCGAAAAAGCCACCCAGATGGCGCTGCAGGCGATCCAGGCTCTGGGCGGTAACGGTTATATCAATGAGTTCTCCACCGGGCGTTTATTGCGCGATGCTAAGCTCTATGAAATCGGAGCCGGCACCAGTGAAATCCGCCGCATGCTGATCGGGCGGGAGCTGTTCGGCGAAACGGCGTAGATCTATGCTAAGTTAACTCTTTTGGTGCAAATAAGTCCTCGGAACTTTCTTTTTTTCCTGATTTATATTGTTGCTTTTAGAGTGATTTGGATTAGCACGAAGATATTCTTTGCCTTGAACCTTCACGACTTGGACACCAGAGTGTTGTCCAAGTTTTACTTCTTTAACGGAAGTCGTTCTCGTTCCAGCTTTTAAGGACCCGGTTTTATACGTTTCATTGCGGCCAGATATTCCATCATTATTACCAATAATTTTAGTCTTGGAAGAATTACTATCTATAATATTTAGACCTGCCATTACCCTAAAGGTACCTATTTCATCACGCACGGGATGAGGCTCAACAACAATATGCACGTCTCTATTTAAGTAACGTAAGCACAGCATAATACGGCCAATGGACAGCTTGCGAAAGTTGCCATTTAGCATACGACTTATTTGTGCTTGATCCATTTTTATCAATTCACCAAGTTGCCCTTGGGTTAAGCCACGATGTTGTTTAATTTCCTGAATTTGCATTACAAGCTCAGATTTTACTTGCATGTCTTCAGCCATTTCAGGATTATCAGCATATATGGAATTATATACTGACCCTTCAGTCATATATACTTCTGGTTCGTCTTTCATAATCTATGCTCCTATTTTTTAACAATAGCTGAATAAAGCTCCTGTGCATTCTTAAGCCGTTGCTTTATTAAGTCTATATCCTGTTTTGGTGTGGCAATACCCTTTTTACTCTTCTTCTGAAAAGCATGAAGAACATAGACAACATCCTCAAATCGGACAGTGTAAACGGCTCGGTAGGTCTTGCCTCGATGATCGTCCATCAATTCTAACACACCACTCCCAAATCCTTTCAGTGGTTTAGCATTTAAAGGTTTTTTACCACATTGAACCATATCAAGCGAAAACCCCATAACGTCCTGCACATCTTCAGGAAATGCTATAAAATCTTTATAGCTAGATCTAATCCACCCTAACCTTTTTCTTTTCATACCGTATTATGTCCCAAGGTACATAAATTTACAAGTCCTTAAGGCAATTAAGTAGAGTAACACCCCTAATCCCCAACCATGATATTGTCCCGAGGCCGGATATTTCCGTCCTGTGATAACAGGATTGCGATCGGTTTGGTTTTGGGGAACTGGGAGAAGATGATCATCAGGATTACCGTGAACGGCACGCTCAGGAACATACCGGCGATGCCCCAGATACTGCCCCACAGGGACAGGGACAACATGACCACCAACGGGCTGAGGTTCAGGCTCTTACCCATCAGTTTCGGCTCCAGGATATTGCCGATGCCCATCTGAATGACTACTAGGGCGGATATAACGATGAAAAACGGCGTGAAGGTATCAAACTGAACCAGGCTGAGCAGCGATGGGAACAGCACCGCCAGCATGGAGCCGACCGTCGGGATGAAATTGAGCAGGAAGATGAAAAACGCCCAGAAGCTGGCATTATTGACCCCGACCGTCACCAGCACCAGATAACAGGCGCCGCCGGTCAGGGCGCTGACAAAGGTTTTGACCCCGATATAGGTTTTAATGTCCCGGGAGATATGATCAATGATGTTGAAGACCGTGTCCTTATGGGGCGACCCGGCCAGCAGGTGACCAAGCTTGACGTCAAAATATTTCTGCTCAAGGGTTAAAAACAGCACATAGATCATGATCAGGCTGGCACTGCCGGCCAGCGAGGCCAGGGTGCCGGCCAGATTGGTAATGAAGGGCACCAGATTTATCTGGTTAATGACCTGGGCAATGTTGGGCTCTTTATCGATGCCAAACATCGTGAAGAGTTTCGCGGTCAGCTTGATAAAATTTTCTTGATAAAGCGGGGCGGCTTCCTTGACCTCGGTGATGTTGCTGCTGATCATGCCGAACAGGAAGTTGAGGATCAGGATGATGGTCAGCAGGGAGGCGGCGTAGCTTAATCCCTTGGGAATCTGCCATTTTCCCAGACGGATGTTATGGTAATAGTCTGACAAGATCGAAATCAGGTACCAGATGGCGATGCTGATCATGAAGGGCACCAGAAGGTCCCGGCCGATCACCATGATATATACTGTCAGGGATATTAACCCCAGTCCGCCCGCATAGGATAAAATGCCCATCCCTGATCACCCGTCATATATTTCTTTGAAGAGGGGACGATTGTCCCGGTTTATCCCCCAAAGGTCAAGGAGTGTTTTAGCGGCTAGGGAGGCATATTTACCTCCATTAGTTGTTATGAATAGATATTTTTCCCTAAATGTTCTTGCTTTGTTCTTATTTATGCCTATCATTGGGAAATAGAGTCGGCACATCCATCATAACCAGAGGGGCGAGAAAATATGTTTGATACGGCACCAGAGATTGCTAATAAAATTGGCCGGACGGAAATAAAGAGCAGGGGGGAGGGCCGGGCGATGCCGTAGGTAAATTCCTTTAAGGTCCTCCGAAAAAGCCGCCGGAAAGGCCGTTTGAAACACCATCTTGAAAAAGCCCTTATACAAAAGAAAACCTCACTTCAAAAAGCGTTCATGGAGAAACCAACTATCGGTCCGACCCGGGAAACCTTGGCAAAATTACAGCCCGACCCTCTGGTGCGATTCAGAAAGAATGATATCATTAATGATCAGCAATTATGGGCATTTAAGCGCATTAGACGAGCCGTACAGGTTATCACTGACGGCACCAGGATGCGGGTATCTCACTACACCGATGTCCCCGTGCAGACCAGCCGCTATGATAGTCAGGTCGAGTGTGAATTTGAGATCAAAATTAAAGACCATTACAGCCAGTGGGTTGACCGGATGACGACCGCCCGGCTTCCAGTTGGGCCGGTACTGGACGTGATCATTGATGAACTGTCTTTGAGTGCGGTTGATCGGAAATGGGGCCGACGTAAAGGTTGGGCAAAGATCCACCTTCAGACGTCTCTTGACCTCTACAGTATTTTTTCACCTCCCATCAATAGGAATGGATAGGAATATGCCCCTAAAACAGCTGTCCCGTCATTTCACCCTGAATGAATTAACCCGCAGTGCCCTGGCCCAGCGTCATGGTATTGCAAATGTGCCGGGGCCGGAGGTTGTGCTTAACCTGGCCCGGCTGGCGACATATGTCCTGGAACCGGTGCGACGGCATTTTGCCCTGCCTTTCAGTCCGTCCAGCGGCTACCGTGCACCGGAGGTTAACCGCCTTGCCGGGTCCAAAGCCAGCTCCCAGCATGTGACCGGCCAGGCGGTGGACTTTGAAATTCCGGGTCTGTCCAACGGTGATGTGGCGCGGTGGATCAAAGCTAATCTTACCTTTGATCAGCTGATTCTGGAATTTCACAGGGTTGATGATCCGGGCAGCGGCTGGCTTCATTGTTCTTATGTTGAGGGCCGAAATCGAAACATGAGCCTGATTTTTGACGGCATAACTTATAAAGAGTTTTAATATGGGATTTTTTGCAAAACTGCTTGGGGCACCGGCCATTGATGCGGTATCTGCAGTGGGCAATGTCGTTGATCAGCTGTTCACCAGTGATGAAGAACGGGCGCAGGCCGCCATCCTGATGGCTAAAATCCGTCAGAAGCCCCACCTTCTTCAGGCCGAAATCAACCGGGTTGAGGCAGCGCATCGATCGCTGTTTGTCGCCGGGTGGCGGCCGTTCATTGGCTGGGTCTGTGGGATGGGCTTTCTGTGGGCCTTTCTGCTGCATCCGCTGTTTGAATGGATCATCGTGCTCAGAGGGCTGGAGATCACTGCGCCTGCCATCGCGACCGATAATATGATGGAGCTGGTTCTGGCCCTGCTTGGTCTGGGTGCTCTGCGCAGTGTTGAAAAACTAAAAGGACGCAGTAAATAACCCTGTTTTTTCGGTTGCATTAGGGGGCGCAATGGAGGACACTTACCCTATATATTTCATCTGCATAGGGTTTAAATCATGAAGAAAATATTCATTGGGTTCCTGGTCATATTTCTGGTCATCATTGGCGGTGCCTTCTACGGGGCGTCGAAGTCGGGCGCGATTATCCGTCAGGCGGTGGAGGATTATGCGCCGGAGGTTACCGGGGCACCGGTCACTCTGGCGAATGTCAACGTGTCTCTGCTCGGTGGCACGGCGGGTCTGAGCGACTTGACGGTCGGCAACCCAAAGGGGTTTAAATCCGAATATGCCTTTAAAGTGGGTAATATGGCGGTGACTATTGATCTGGATAGCTTGTTGGCCGATGTCATTCGGGTCAAGGAAGTCCGTATTGATGGCGCAGACCTGATCTATGAGATTGGCAGCAAGGGCAACAACATCAAGAAAATTCAGAAAAATATTGAGGCCTATAGCAAATCCATGGGCCTGGAGGCGTCGGATGATGACAGTGAGGCCAAGTTCATCGTTGAGAATATCTATATCACCGGCACCAAAGTAAAACTGGCGTCGGATCTTCTGGGCGGTAAGGGCGCGGGCCTTACCCTGCCGGATATCCACCTGAAGAACATCGGTACCGAAGATAAGGCGGCGACGGCCGGTGAAGTGGGAACCGCTGTTTTTGGCGCAATCAATAAGAGCCTCGGTAAGGTTGTCACCAAGGATATGCTGAAGAATACTGTCGATGATGTGAAGAAAAAACTCGGCAATATATTCAAATAAAAGTTTTGTGATTTTGGGGGTCGGGGCCGGGGTGGATTCACGTCGGCTTTGTCCGTTTGTAAGGGCAATAATAATTTGGCACACTAAATAAACATTAAACAATTGACGGGATTTATTATGATTTTTTTAGCCATTGTCGGCGGCCTGCTCGCCTTGGGATATTTCTGGTATGTGTCACTGGTCGGCAAGCGGAATGGGGCGCTTGAGGCCCTGTCCTCAATCGATGTTCAGCTCAAGAAACGCCATGACCTGCTGCCCAATATCCTGAAAATCGCCAAGAAGTTCATGGACCATGAACGGGACGTGATGACCAAGGTCACCGAAATGCGGGCTCTGGCCGGGAAAAGTTATGACCGGAGTAATCCGGGTGAGGTCGCGGGCCATCTTCAGGCCGAAAGCGGATTACAATCGGCGATGATGCAGTTTTTTGCCGTGGCGGAAAATTACCCCGACCTGAAGGCCAATCAGAATATGATCCGGGCCCAGGAAACTTTTGAAGAGGTCGAAGGTCATATCTCAGCAGCACGAAGGTTTTATAATTCCTCGGTGACGGCGCTTAATAACGCGGTGCAGATTTTCCCCGGCAATATCATCGCAGGCATGGCTAATATTACCAGCATGCCCTATTTCGAAATGGCTGAGATCGAGAAGAAACCGGTCGACGCCTCCGATTATCTGTAATTTAAGTTGAGTTGAGGGTCATCATGACACAGCCATCACCCTGGGGATCAAAAGCCGCCGTTGACTATCCGACCATGGAAGGGTTCCGGTCCTTCTATGAGCGCGATCTGAAGGCCGAGCTTGCGGCCCTGGAACAGGAACGCCCGGCCAAAGTTCGCTCCTTTTACCTGACCGTCGGCGCCGCCGTATCAGTCGGCCTGACTATCGTCTTTATCGTCATGACCATGACCTCGATCGAGCCAGAGGTGCTAGGCCTTGTCGCCATGGTGGTGATGGGTATTGGCTATCTCGCCTACCGGCCGTTGGCCAGATTGCAGGAAAATGCCAAGGTCCGGACCATGACCAGCCTGTGCCGTTTTCTCGGGCTGAATTATCACCTGAGGCCGCGGGGCGTGTCCCTGGGTCGGCTTGGGGAGCTCGACCTGATTCCGTCCTATAATGAGAAAAAGCTCGAAGACCAGATTGAGGGCGATGTCAAAGGCGTCGATTTTGGCCTGTTTGAGGCCAAGCTGATCCGCAAGACCCGTGACCACAAGGGTCGGACCCGGCGGACGACGGTCTTTCGCGGCCTGCTCTGTGAATTTGATTTTCACAAGACCTTCGTTGGCACCACCATCATCACCCGCGACCACACCAAATTCGGCAATTTCTTCGCCAAATTCGGCAAGCTCGGCGAGCGGATCAAGTTGGAAGACCCGACCTTTGAGAAACTGTTTGAGGTTTATGGTACCGATCAGGTGGAAAGCCGCTATCTGCTGACGCCGGGTTTCATGGAGCGCATTTGTAGCCTGAGTGCGGCGGTTGGCGCGGGCAATCTGCAGATGGCCTTTGACCGGGGCCGGCTGCTGCTGGCGATCAAAAAAGGCGATGACAGTTTCGAGGGCGGCTCGGCCTTCTCCAACCTGACCGACATCACCCGCATCGAAAAAACCATCCGCGAACTGACCCTGATCTATGATGTGGTCGATAAGTTACGACTGGAGCTGGAGACCAAAATCTGATGCCTATACCTCGACCCTGACCTCGTCCTAAATCTGGGCGTTGCCTTTCAGCCGGGCGGACAGGGTGGTTGACAAGTAATCATATAGGGCCCGGATGCGGGCGTTATGCTGGATATCGGCGTGGGTCACCAGCCAGACCTCAAGCTCCATCTTGTGCGCCTCCGGCAGGATAAACTCAATATCCGGATAGTGATCTGCGGCAATGTCCGGCACCATGCCGATGCCCAGGCCGTTATTAATCGCCTGATATATACTGGTCAGGCTATTGCTGGAAAACAGGATATTTTCCTTATGGAAATGACTGTAGAGCTTGGTGATTTGCGGCTGCAGCATCATGTCCGGGCTAAAGCCGACGCCATAATGGTCTTTCAGGTCGTCGACCGTTTCAGGCCGGCCATGTTTTTCCAGATAGCCGGTGCTGGCCGCCAGGTAATTGACAAAAGAGCCGAGCTTTTTGGCAATCAGGTCCGGCTGGCTGGGCCGTCCAAGCCGCACGGCAATGTCACCCTCCCGGCGGACCAGGTTCAGCACCTGCATATCCACCTGCAGGGCGACACTGATGCCGGGATAGAGGTCGCGGAAGCCGCGCATATCTTCCGTGATCCAGAAGCTGCCAATAAATTCGGTGGTGGTCAGCCGCACCGTGCCCTCGAGCCTCAAATTCTGACCGGTGAGCTTTTTTTCGACCTCCAGGGCCTGATCCTCCATCTGGCGCACGCTGGCCATGATGCTCTCGCCGGCTTCGGTCAGCACCAGCCCCCGGGGCAGGCGTTGAAACAGCTGACTGTCCAGGCTCTGTTCCAGGGTCGACAATTTCCGGCTCAGGGTCGGCTGGCTGATTTTTAAGGTCCGCGCCGCTGCCGTCAGGCTGCCGCTTTCCGCGATCGCCAGAAATACCTTCAAAGCACTCCAGTCCATGCTGTCTCCTCTCTGATTAGTTATTCATATATGAATAGATACTATAGCATATCTGGTATTTTAAATGCAAATTCTTTGGAATAGGTTGGGAGGGTAACAAACATAGGAGAAGACCCATGACCAAAATATTCCCCCTGATGACAGTGATTTTTACCCTGATCGTCACATCGACAGTCGGCCTGAGCAGCCAGGCGGCGCAGGCTAAGCAGTTTAGCACCACCACCAAAAGCACGATATTCTGGACCATTGCCAAGTCGGACCTGGTGGCGAAGGCCCGGACCAGGCTCAACGCCGGCAAGCTCGACCAGGCCCGGCGCCTGTACCGCAAGGCCCTGCAGACCACATTGCGGATCAGTGACCGCCAAGCCGTCTTCAATGATCTCTGTGTCCTGCATAATATTCAGCAGGATTTTGACAAGGCCCGGGGCTATTGCACCAAGGCTGTCAAGATGTCGCCCAAGGACTGGCGCGGCTTTAACAACCGGGGGCTGGCCTATTATGGCCTGGGTCAGCATGATAAGGCGCGGCAGGATTTCGCTCAGGCCATCGCCCTCAATCCGGCCCTGATCGCGGGGACTGAGCAGGCGGCGAAAGCTGTCCCGGCCCAGCATGCCAGCAACTGAGGCCGCCTACCCCCTGATACCCTGACAAGCCCTAAGGCGGAGACCCCGAATGTGACCGGGGCACTCTGACTTAGGGCTTTTTATTGGGGGGTGGTTATGCCATAGTCGGGCCTTTGTTAAGCTGATCAAAAGGGGATATCCATGTTCAAACCTGCTCTGACTGTGAAAGTGGCGCTGGTGATTGCCGGGCTCAGCCTGCTGACCGCCTGCAGCCATTTTAACATGGGCACCATGTGGGCCATGCGCAATGTGGATTTCAAGACTGTCGACCCGACTGTGGTCCGGCTCGCCCTCGGCCTGCCGGACGGCGCGGATTTTGAGAGTGTCGATCTGGAGTTAAAACTTAGCAAGGGGGACGAACTGCTGATGGCGGAGACCATCGCCATTGAGGTGATCACCACCGGCCCTGAAGTGAACCGGGTCGGTTTTCCGCTCGAGGTCCATAACGGCGTGGTGCTGAAAATCCCCGACGACCAGGTGGCGGTGATTGCGGAAATGCGGCGGAGGATGGCCAATCTGGAACGTCAGGAGATCGACGGCAGTCTCGATATCGGCATCAAGTCCCGTTTTGTCCCGGCCTGGATCGCCAAGGTCTGCACGGGCGACACCCCGCGCCGGCTGAAGGTCAAAAGCTGGATCATGATTGATGAGGCGCAGGGTTATCTACCGCTGTTGAAAGACAGCACGCTCGGCAAGCTGATCGGCAGCACCTCCGCCAAATTCTGCCAGCAGGAGGGGTGAGTAGAATTTAATTGGATATAATGAAAATTTCTGTAAATATTTTTAATGAACCATGAATTTTTCTAAAATGGTATTTCATCCCAAGCTTCAGGTTTTATTTTCCCACCAAGATTTACCTCATCAATAGAATAGGCAGACAGGATTTTATTAAGGTCGTTGATAAAGATTTGTTCATTTATAAGGACGTTATTATCTGCAACTGATTGTTTAAGGGTTTCAAGTATTTCAGGAGGAATATTTTTAACGGAACCCAATATTTTTATTTTGTCAATTGCCTCATCCTTAACCGTGGCTTGAGAAATTGCATTTGCTAAAGATCGAAGCATTTTATTACGTGTTTTAGGGGACTTTACAATTACTTGAAAGATTTCATCCGCAACTTCAGAAATATTTTTGTTTGTAGCCTGTATTCCTTGGTACTTTCCGATAAATCCATAAGGGTCTAGTTTTTTTCTAACGGGGATAATCAATACATCTTTACCTACTGCAACTCCAACTTCCTGATCACACCAATTACTTTCTTTGAAGCCAGGCATTAAAAGCGCTGAAAGCGCATCCATAGTGTGAAGGCTAGCTTCTATTTCTTGTTGCCATTCTTTGCTTGGTTCAATGTCTTCATGAGCCACAAATGAAGATATTCCATATTTGCTAAGTGCAGTCTGAAGTCTAGATGCTTGAATCTTAAAGCTTGCAAGGTGACTAAGGAAAAGGCGGAAATACCCAGTTTTCCAAAACGTAGCTTCTTTAGGTATATTTGTGGTGTAAGCATGTTCCATTTCAAGGTCATCAGCTATAGTTAGTACCAATTCTTGAGGTGCGTCAGCTAATAGCTCTTTTACATATACCCATTTACTGTTTGTACTGGGTTCGAAGCCTTTGCAATCTATTCCATGTGCACTTAAATACACATCAATATCGGAATAACTCATACTAGCTTGAAGTTCTCTTCCAATTTTGTCTAATAACTTTATTTTTTCAATGACTTTCAATCGTTTCTCGCAAAATTTATTAGATCTGTATTCTTATTTATAAATCAACGGTTTATTAGAATAAATAGTCATTTTTTACCGAAGCTTAGGATTCAATCAAGAGTATCAAAAATAATAGAAAGTACAAGTAAAAACATATCATCTCCACGTTGTCACTCCCGCGCAGGCGGGAGTTTAGGCCTGTTGTAAAAAGACTGGATGCCCGTCTGCATGAGTATGACATAAAAGGCGGGGCGGGGAACATTCCCCCTAAATAAAGCTCACAATCTCTTCCAGCGGTTTTTTCCATTTGGCGTGGGCGGGGACAGTGGCGCTGTCGGTCGGGTGGCCGACGACTAGGATCATTTCGGGCTTTTCGGATGCCGGACGGCCGCAGAGCTCGTTCAGGAACTTCATCGGGTTCGGGGTATGGGTCAGGGTCACCAGGCCGGCATTATGCAGCGCCGTGATCAGCAGGCCAGTGGCGATGCCGACGGATTCCGGGACATAATAGTTTTTATAGCGCTCGCCCTTGCTGTTGATGCCGTAGCGCTGGGCGAAAATCACGATCAGATAGGGCGCGATGTCGAGGAAGGGCTTGCTGTCATCGGTGCCAATGGGCTCAAGCGCCGCCAGCCATTCATCGCCAGCACGACCAGCATAAAAGTTGCGTTCCTCTTCTTCGGCAGCTGCGCGGACCTGGGCCTTGGCGGCGGGGGTCTCAATGACGGCGAAATGCCACGGCTGATGATTGGCGCCGCTGGGGGCGAGGCCCGCAGTCTCCAGACAGGTTTCTATGATCTTGCGCGGCACCGACCGGGGGCTGAAATCCCGGATCGAATGACGGGTTTTCATCAGCGCCAGAAAATCCTCTGACCGAACCTGCATCTGGTCATCGGTTAGCTGCCAGCGATCGGGCAGGGCCAGGGCCTGATAACCGTCGCCCACGGGCAGGATGGTTCCGGTTGGTTTCTTTGGTGTCATGGCAGAGGCCTCATTAATAATATAGTTGAACTTTCAATTATAATCTAGCGATATTATAGCAGTTGTTCAAGGGGAATTCCCCTAAAATGATATTTCGGGGCTCCGGGGGCGGGGATGAATTTCACCGGTGACCTGTGCGCCGGAGTGTGCTAAAGCCGGGGAATGAAAACACGTGGCGTCACATCCCTGTCCGATCGGGCGGTCTCCAGCACCAGTCATATCAAGGCAGTGCTCGGCCCGACCAATACCGGCAAGACCCATCTGGCGGTCGAACGCATGCTGGCCCATTCGACGGGCATGATCGGCCTGCCGCTGCGTCTGCTGGCGCGGGAGGTTTATGACCGGGTGGTCACGTCACCGCAGAACCCCGGCGGCAAGAATAGCGTCGCCCTGATCACCGGGGAAGAGAAGATCATCCCGCGTAATCCGCGCTGGTGGGTGTGCACGGTCGAAAGCATGCCGGTGGACAAGACCGTGGCGTTTCTGGCCATTGATGAGATTCAGCTGGCGGCGGATATGGACCGGGGCCATGTGTTTACAGATCGTTTGCTCAGGGCCCGGGGCACCCAGGAGACCATGTTCCTCGGCTCGTCAATCATCGGCCCCCTGATCCGCCGCTTTGTGCCTGATGTGGAGTTTTCCGTCCGGCCGCGCTTCTCAGAGCTGATCTATACCGATCCGAAGAAGCTGAGCCGTCTGAACCCGCGGACGGCGCTGGTCACCTTCTCGGCCCATAATGTTTATGGCTATGCCGAGATGCTGCGCCGGCAAAAGGGCGGGGTGGCGGTGGTCATGGGCAGTCTCAGCCCCCGGACCCGCAATAAACAGGTCGAGCTTTATCAGAATGGCGACGTGGATTTCCTGGTCGCCACCGATGCCATCGGCATGGGCCTGAATATGGATATTGATCATGTTTGTTTTGCCAGTACCTCGAAATTTGACGGTCGGCGCATGCGCAGCCTGACCGCGTCCGAACTGGCCCAGATTGCCGGCCGGGCCGGGCGCTATATGAATAATGGCACCTTTGGCTGCCTGCAGGACGGGGCGGATGATCAGGCCGGGCTCAGTGACGAGATGATCTCTGCGGTGGAAAATCACGATTTTGCCCCGCTGACTGTTTTGCAATGGCGCAACAGTGCGTTGGATTTCAGTCACCCGACGGCACTGATTCGGTCTCTGGACGCGGCACCGGGGCGAAAAGGCCTGAGTCGGACGCTGGAGAACATCGATTTGACGTCACTGCGTCAGTTGATAAATACGCCGGATATTCGGTCCCTTCTGGGCGGGCCAGCGGCCTTAAAAAACCTGTGGGAGGTCTGTCAGATTCCCGACTTTCGCCGGGTCTCTGACGACGAACATATCCGGCTGTTGGGACAGATTTATCGGCAGACTTCTGCGGATTCTGGCACCCTTGGCCCGGACTGGCTGGCCGGGCATATTACCCCTCTGGACCGGACCGATGGCGACGTGGATACCCTGTCCGCACGCATCGCCCATATCCGGACCTGGACCTATATTTCCCACCGGGCAAGCTGGTTCGACGATGCAAAATATTGGCAGGAATTGACAAGAGATATTGAAGACCGCCTGTCAGATGCGCTACATGAACGGTTAACACATCGCTTTGTCGATCGACGGATGTCGGTTTTGATGAGAGAATTACGCCAAAAAGGACGTTTAATGGCAAATATTGATACAGACGGCAGCATTTACGTGGAAGGCCACTTTATTGGCACCCTTGAGGGGTTCCAGTTTAAAGAGGATCCGGCGGCTTACGGCGAGGACAGCAAGGTCCTGCGTGCGGCGGCCGATCAGGTGCTGTCACAGGAGATCAAAACCAAAGCCGATGAGCTGGCCCAGGCCGAAGACGGCGAGCTGAGCCTGATCCTGGGTGATCCCATGACCCGCTCAAATATCACCTGGCGCGGCATTGTCATTGCCCGGGTTGAAAAGGGCAGCACGCTTCTGGTCCCCAAAGCCGTGGTCACCCCGACCCCTGTGTTGCAGGGCGACGTGCTGAGCCTGGTTCAGGCCCGCGTTGACCGCTGGCTGAATAATCATGTGGCCGAAGTGTTGGCGCCGCTGTTTGCTCTGCAGGAAGCGGTGAATGGCGCCAAGGACACCGAAGGCAAGGAGCTGATTGACGGCATGGCCCGGGGCATCGCTTTCCAGATGCTGGAAAAGCTCGGCACCATCCCGCGCCGGATGATCGCCCGTGATTTCCGTGGTGTGGAGCGGGAAGGCCGCTTCCAGATGAAACAACTGGGCATCTGGCTCGGTTCGGCCAGCCTGTATATTCCCAGCCTGCTGAAACCGGCACCGGCTCAGCTGCGCCTGTTCCTGTGGGCGCTGTTTAATGATATGGACCGCCTGCCGGAAGTGCCGGTGGCGGGCCTGTGTACGATCACAATTGATCAAAAAGCCCCGCGCAGCTTCTATGAAGTTTCTGGCTACCGGGTGGTGGGCAAGAATGCGGTCCGGCTTGATATGCTGGAACGGCTGGCCAATGCCGCCCGCGATGTGTCCCTGAAAGGCCCGTTCCCGGCCGACCCTGACCTGATGAGCCTGGTGGGTACCAGTGGTGATGATTTTGTCGAAATTATGAGCTATCTGGGCTACGTCAATAAAGAATATAGCCCGGAAGAAGCGGCAAAGATCGCCGAAACCCGTTCCGCCAAAGAGGCCGAAAAAGCTGAGGCTGAAAAAGCCGAGAAGGCCGAAAAAGCTGAAGCCGAGAAAACAGAAAAGGCTCCTGATGCTGAAACTGTGGATGCGAAACCTGAGGCTACCGAAGCACCTAAGGAAGAAGTAAAGGAAGAAGTAAAGGCAGAAGAGGCTCCCCAGGAAGAAGCTAAGGCCGAAGAGGTCAAAGTCGAAGAAACTCCTGTTGAAGAAGCTAAGGTTGAAGAAACTCCTGCTATAGAGGTCAAGACTGAAGACACCCCTGCTGAAGAAGTTAAAGTTGAAGCTGAAGGGGCTAAGGCCGAAGAAGCGCCTGTAGAACCGGAAAAAGTCTTCCTGTTCAGCCATCAGCCGTATCAGAAAGCCCAACAGCGCGGCCCGCGTAAACCGTTCGCCGGTGGCCCGAAAGGCCAGGCTGATGGTGCGTCTTTTAAAGGAAAAAGAGGCGTTGCTAAAGGCAACGGTGCTGGCGGCAAAAAATTTGACGGCAAAAAATCTTCTGGTCACAAGCCAAATCATAAATCAGGTCATAAACCTGGCCGCAAAGCGGTGGTGCTTGATCCTCATAGTCCTTTTGCCGCGCTGGCCGGACTGAAGGATCAACTGAAATCCAAGAAATAGCGGCCGGCCATGGATAACCAGAAGCCAGAAAATCAACGCATAGATATCTGGCTCTGGCATGGCCGTTTTTTCAAGACCCGGTCCTTAGCGACAAAAATATGCCGGGCGGGCAAGGTCCGCCTGAATGGCATCAAGGTCACCAAGGCCAAGACGCCGGTGGTGGTCGGCGATGTGCTGACCTTTCCCCAGCCCAATATCCTCCGGGTCGCCAAAATTTTGGCCTTCAATAGCCGGCGCGGTCCGGCCCCGGAAGCCCAGGCTCTGTATCACGACATGACCCCGCCGCGGGCGATAACAGAGAAGATTGAACGGTCCAAAGTGGCCCGCCGTGACCGGGGTGCCGGGCGTCCCACCAAGAGCGAACGCCGGGCAACTGACCGCCTGAGGGATGTCTTTCCTGATTGACCCATTAGTTTTTTTTGGGCTCCTCCGACGAAAAATTATATTATTTGCGCCCAATGCGTGTCATGGTATCTGTGAAATTTCATGCATTCTGGGAGGCAATAATGCAAAAGATAACCGTCATTCTAATGATCATGGTGGGGATGGTTCTGTCATCCCCCATCAGTCACGCCGAAGAAAAAGCCAAACCTAAAAAACAGGCAGTGGAGAAAAATATCACGCTGATCCATGCGGGAACGCTGTTGGCAGTACCGGGCCAGGACACGCTGACTGAGCAGACCATCGTCATTGATGGTGCGCGGATCAAGGAGGTTCATGCCGGGTATGTTACCGGCGCCGATCTGCTGCTGCCCTATGCCAGGATCATTGACCTGAAGGATAAATTTGTCCTGCCCGGGCTTATGGATGTTCACGTCCATCTGACCATGGGGGAAGACGGGGGCGATGGGCCGGATGACAGCGCTTTGGCCGGGGTGATCAATGCGAAAAAAACCCTGATGGCCGGCTATACCACCGTTCGGGATGTGGGGTCCATGGGCGATGTGATTTTCAAGCTGCGTAAAAAGATTAACAAGGGCGATATTGACGGCCCGCGGATTTTTGCCGCCGGTCAGATCATCGGGGTCGGTGCCTTGGACGGTGGCCTGGAATGCAACGGGGTGGAAAGCTGTCGCCGGACAACCCGGTCCCTGATCGCCAAGGGGGCCGACTGGATTAAAATCTATTCCTCTTGTAGTGGCAGTAAATTATGCTCCAATAAAGACGGCGCGCCGGTGTTTTTTGACGATGAAATTACGGCGGTGACAGAGGTTGCCAAAAAATACGGCGTCAAGGTCGCGGCCCATTCCCACCCCCGCGACAGTGCACTGTTTGTCCTGAAGTACGGGGTGTCTTCCATCGAACATGGCTCGTTCATGAACGATAAAGCCCTAAAGGCCATGAAAAAACAGGGGGTTTATTTTGTTCCGACCGTAGGGGTCCATGACATGCTGGAAAAATTGAAACGGGAGGGTAAGGTCAAGGGCCGTGTCCTAGCCCATAATGATACTTTCATGAAGATCCACCCCGAAACCATTAAGAACGCCTACAGCAAAGGCGTAAAAATTGCCACTGGTAGTGATGCGGGAGTGGTGCCCCACGGCAAGAATTACCGGGAGATAGAACGGTTGGTTGACCTGGGTATTACGCCCTCTGATGCCCTTAAGATGGCCACGGTCAATGGGGCGGACCTTCTGGATCAGTCGAGCGACCTGGGAACGGTGGAGGCCGGTAAATATGCCGATATCATCGCTCTGTCCGCCAACCCGTTGCAGGATATTGACAATATTGAAAAGGTGATCTTTGTCATGAAAAATGGTCGGATCTATAAGGACTGACCATGCCGGAATTGGGATAAGTAAAAATTCTATCTATTGTTAAAATTATTTTAAAGGAACTGCTGTAGGATCGGTCCGGAAATGATTAGTGTGCGAGTTGACGGGACAGAGATAATGACTAACCCAGTAAGAATACTCATCCTGGCCTTCTGTGTGGTAGCGGTTTTTGCCTATTTTGGCGATCAGCTTGTCCTGCTGGGCTCACAGTTAGCTGGCAGTCAAAAATCGACGGTTCGGCCCCCTGGAAATGCTCCGGTTTATGCCCCGGTGTATACCAAGAGCAATGGTTCTTATTACGGCGGTGATGTTCGTATCCCCATGAGCCGGGATGGACATTATTGGGTGATCCTTGAGGTAAACGGGGCCCCGGTCAAATTTGTTGTCGATACTGGGGCCAGTCATATTTCCTTGAGTTATAAAGATGCGGTGGCGGCAGGCCTTAACCCGTCCGGGCTGACCTACGACCGGATTTTCAAGACCGCCAATGGCACCAGTCGCAAGGCAATTGTCACCCTGGACCATATCTCCCTGGAGTCTATTGAGCTATCCAATATGTCCGCTTCCGTCTCTCAGCGGGGCCGGATGGATATTTCTCTGCTGGGGATGAATTTTCTCAATAAACTGTCCGGCTTCACGGTGGAAAATCGGGAAATGATCCTCAAGCCTTAATTCCACTTGGCTACTTTCTGGTGACTTTAATATTGACAGCGTAAACATTACAGAGGATAATCACGATAGATTTATGGGGAGGGCCTGTTGCGAGGTCGTTTTAATCCGGGAGTTTCGGTTGAATAAAGAACCTTGTCCTGAGGGCAAAAAATCATATCATCATGGTAATCTGCGCGAGACATTGATTGAGTCTGCATTGGATATCTTGAAAGAGGGCACTTTAGCCGACCTGAGCCTGCGGGCACTGGCGCGGAGGGCTGGCGTGTCCCAGACGGCCCCCTACCGGCATTTTGAGGATAAGGAAGCCCTGATTGCGGTGCTGAAGGCAGAAGGTCTGTGTAAGCTTGGCGAAGGCATGCTGGCATTGATGTCGACTGAGGAGGACCCTTTGGATCGTCTTTTCAAGCTCGGCATGAGTTATGTCCAGTTCGCGGAAGTTTATCCGGCCCACTTTAAGGTTATGTTCGAATATGAACTGGCCGATTACAATAAATATTGCGCCCTTCATGATGTTTCTGATAATAGTTTTAGATATTTGCAGGAAACGGTAAATGAATGTCTGGCTTTACCGTCTGCCCGAAAGCTTGATCCGTCAGTGGCCCAGTTTGGAATCTGGTCCATGGTTCACGGCCTTACGGTTCTGTTGATGAACCAGTCCATGATGGAGCATATGAGAGAAGATCATTTTGAGAATTTTGGTGATCGGAACCAAATTGCCGAACAGGTGGTCAAATTCTTCTGCAATTCACTGGTTAAGACATAACATTTTTTTACAACAAGGAACTATAGCCGTGTCTATTTTGAAACGTCTGAGCAATATGCTCAAGGAAAGCCCCGTTGAGGCGCCGCAAAAGGTTGAAAATGAAAAACTGGCGGCTGCCGTCCTGATGGTCGAGGTGGCGGCCCATGATGGGGAAATATCCCGGGTGGAGCGCGAGCATATCCTGCATCTTCTGGAAAATAAACTGGGCCTGTCCGAAGCGGAAGCGTTAGAACTTTTTGTCGAAGCGATCGCGACCCAGAATGACGCGAACCATATTCTGAGCTTTACCCGTAAAATAAAGGACCATTTTGATGAGGCCGGGCGGCAACATATCCTGGAGCTGATGTGGGAAGTGGTTTTTGCCGATGGCAAGGAAGACCTCTATGAAAGCAATCTTCTGCGCCGGGTGACCGGTCTGCTGTATATTTCCGATAAGCAGAGTGGTCAGATTAAGAAAAAAGTCAAAGCTCGGTTGGGCTTAAACTAGTATTTGGGCATTATTCTTCTAAAAAAGAGCCGGCTTTGACGTTTTTTTGGTTGTATCATGTTCGTGAGATGTTATATGCAGTTTGTGTGAAGGAGCAGGTTTTGTTCTGGGTGATTGTATAAGGAGAACGCCATGACCTATTTGGTTACTGAGGCATGTATCAAATGTAAATATACAGACTGTGTTGAAGTCTGTCCGGTGGATTGTTTTTACGAGGGTGAAAACATGCTTGTCATTAACCCGGATGAATGTATTGATTGTGGCGTTTGTGAACCAGAATGCCCGGCTGAAGCCATTCTGCCCGATACGGAAGACGGTTTGGAGAAATGGTTTGAGGTCAATGAAAAATATGCGGCGGTCTGGCCTAATATTACTGAAAAGATTGACCCTTTGCCCGGTGCCGATGATGTGATGAATGAAGACAACAAGCTGGCGGCATTAAGTGAAAAACCTGGGGCTGGCACCTGATTTTTGCGGACATCGGGGCGTCACGCTCATTTCTAACTTCTCATAATGATTGAAACCGCTCCTAGTTTAAGGGGTGGTGGTGTTTTTTGTGGGTGTTTTTTCTCTGAAATTATGTTATAATGTACGAATTATAGCGGTTTTGGGTATGTTTTTTAAGGCACTGTTTTAAAGAACTGATCTTGGAAGAGGGGTTATGGTGTCAGATCTTTAGGGGTTTGGCACGTGGTTTATATGCGAGCAGTATATTTTTTAAACATTTGTTAACCATAATTTTAACATATTTTTTGTTCATTGTGGTGTTGTAATAGAAATAGTTTTGAACGTTTTACAGGCGGTCACTAATGTTAGTGTTTTGACCCGAAACTTTGCGAAACCTAATATTTTGTAACCAGTTTGGAGTTGTGATTTTAAGATGGCGAAAGAAAAGAAGTTGGCCTTTGCGGTAGACGACCATATTGTATACCCAAAGCATGGCGTGGGTGTTATTACAGAAATTAGCGAACAGGAAATTTCCGGTATGAAACTGGAACTTTATGTTATCCGGTTCGAAAGTGAAAAAATGACCCTTCGGGTTCCGACAAACAAGGCCGAACCTTCTGGTATGCGCGGTTTGTCAAGCCAGATAATCATGGACAAAGCCTATACCACCCTGAAAGGCCGGGCCCGCGTGAAGCGGACCATGTGGAGCCGTCGTGCCCAGGAATATGAAGCAAAAATAAATTCTGGTAACCTGGTTCATCTGGCCGAAGTGGTGCGGGATTTACACCGGGGTGGGGATCAGACCGAGCAGTCCTATAGCGAACGACAGATTTATGAATCAGCCATTAGCCGTCTGGCCCGTGAGGTTGCGGCGGTCGAAGAAATTGCTGAAAAAGATGCCATGTTAAAACTGGCAGAAGTTTTGACGGCTGCCTGATTGTCTTGGATAATGGTTATCTTTCAAGAATGACGACTTCTGAAAAATGATTTCGATAAGAGATTAAGAGCCTGGCTGTTATGGGGGCTCTTTTTCTCGTGAATAGCCAAGTGTTAACGGTTAAAGAACGGGAAGATGTGACTGTCTATGAATGCGACTGATCTCTCAAATATGGATTCGGAAAAATTTGGCTGCCTTGACCGGTCTAAGCGCATCTGGGCTGTAGGGGCCATTCACGGAGAGGTCGAGGCCCTGAAGGCTTTGCACGAGGACCTTGTTTCCCGTTTTCAGGCGGGAGACAGGCTGGTTTATCTGGGAAATTATTTTGGGAATCAGGTAACCGCGACCCAAACATTAAACGAACTCCTTCTGACGCGCCGAAAATTAATGGCCGTGGGCGAGACGTCAAAACCAAATGCGTTTGTCTACTTGCGCGGCGCCCGGGAAGAGATGCTGACCAAGCTGCTTCAATTGCAATTCGCTCCTAACCCGTCAGAGGTCATGGACTGGCTTTTGGGCCATTATCTTGGGCCTGTTATCGAAAGTTATGGTACCAAGCCTTCTGTGGCCCGGGCCATTGCCCGCGAAGGGACCCTGTCAATTTCCAAATGGACCAGTGGTCTGCGCCGGGTGATCAATAGTCACGCTGGCCATGCGGCTCTTCTGAGCGGTCTGCGTCGGGCTGCCTTTACTCGGGAAGGCAAAATACTTTTTGTCCATGCGTCGTTGGATGTATCACGCCCCCTAACCATGCAAAAAGATAATTTCTGGTGGGATAATGGTCGTTTTGACCATATTGACGCCGCCTATTCTGGATTTTCACGCATTGTCCGGGGCTATGATCATGCTAATAAGGGGCTGCGCCTGAATCATCCTCATACGGCGACACTTGATGGGGGAAGTGGCCGGGGTGGGGCCTTGAATGCGGTGTGTTTTTCCCCAGACGGGGACATCGTAGATCACCTGTCAGTGCCGTCGACGTAGGGCCGTTTTCAATTCGATGCCCCATGTTTTGCGATAAAAGAACATTAATTTGAGATCAGATCGCTTTTGACATATCGCCTTCTTCAAATCTTTCCGATATATTGATACTTGGAAGATATCACATATATAACTGTGAACTACGGAATCTGCAGAGCTAAAAATAGCCTGTTGGTATAAGGATAATAAAATGAAAAGCGCCAAGTATTTGGTCCTTTCCGTTTCTGTGATAGCTTTGGCGTCATGTGCCGCTGTGCCGGTAACGGATAAGAAACTTCCATTCTCCGATATTTCCACTAACTGGAGTACCACTGATAAGGCATCCTTTGACGTGCGCGATGGCTGGCTGAACGACCTTAAAATTGCAGAGTTATCAAGCTTTGTTGATGAAGTTCTGGCGAATAACCCGGATTTTCAGGCCACGGCCCACCGCATGGAAGCGGCCGGGTTTAGTGCGCGGGTATCTCGGGGTAATCTTTACCCCACCCTAAACGCGTCCTTTGGCGGCAGTCGTCAACGGGTCAGCAACCCTGATAAGACAAGTAATAGCCTTTCCTTGGGCTTTGATGCCCGTTGGGAAGCCGATGTCTGGGGTCGGTTGTCGGCTCAGACTGGCGCGGCAGAGGCGGATTATGTCGCGGCACGTTATGATCAGGAAGGCGCGCGACTTTCTCTGGCGGCACAGGTGACCCAGACCTGGTTCGATGCCATGGAAGCCCAGGCACAGGTTGATCTGGCCACGCAAACAGTGGAAAGTTACGCGCGGGCGGTGCGGGTTGTTGAAAAACGCTTCGCCCGGGGCCTGAGCACGGGCCTTGACCTGCGCCTGATCATCAGCAATCTGGAAGCCTCCCGGGCCAGCCTGAGCAGCCGGAAGAATCAATTGAGCCAGCAGAAGCGGCGGCTTGAGATTTTAGCCGGTCGGTATCCGGCGGCAAAAATTATGGCCACCGGGGACATTCCGGACCTGAACGGGGATGTCCCGGCGGGACTGCCGGTGAGTTTACTGGAACGGCGCCCTGATTTGCAGGCCGCCAAGGCGCGGCTGGTGTCTTCTGGTTACAGCAGCCAGGCCGCAGGCAAGGCTTTATTGCCCAGCTTCTCCATCACCGCGTCGGGTAATAATAGCTCGTCAAATTTTAGTGACCTGCTGCGCTTTGACAATATTTTCTGGAACCTGGTTGGTAACATGACCCAGCCGATATTCCAGGGCGGTAAATTGCGTTATGCGGCCAAGGGGGCACAAGAATTATTTGAGGCGGAAAAACAGGTTTTTGCCCGGACTCTACTGGCGGCTTTTAGGGAAGTCGAAGATGCCCTGTCCAGTGAGCGGGCCCTGAAAGAACAGGTGCTCCATACTGGGAAAGCCGCTGAAAATGCCATGGCCGCGGAAAAGGTGGCGCTTGATCAATATGGTCGGGGGTTAATTAAAATATCTGTTTTGCTGGAATCGCAACGCCAAAGCCTGGCCCAGCAAAGCCAACTTATATCTGTCAAAAAACAACGTATTAATAATAGAATCGCACTTCACCTTGCCTTAGGTGGTGACTTTTCAGGTCCGGAAGATATTCAGGCTCACACAATGAAGTACGGCGACCCCAAGGGTGAGACCAATGAAGGAAATGCATTATGAATATCGCAATTGAAAGACCTAAGGGCATGAAAAAAATACTCTCTGTTCTGTTACCCGTCGTGATTGTTTTGGTCGCCGTTGGGGCCAGCGCCCTCCTGGTGATGGCCAAGCCCGAGCCGGAAAAGAAAGATGTGGTTGAAATCGCTCGGAATATACGGGTGGTCACGGCTCATCAAAGCCGGGTCATCCTGTCGGTCAGTACCCAGGGCACGGTTGAGGCAAAACAGATGATTGATCTGGTGCCCCAGGTCTCTGGTCAGGTGGTTTTTGTCTCCGATAAATTTGTTGCCGGGGGCCTGTTTAAAAAGGGCGAGGTTATCCTGCGCCTGGACCCGCGGGATTATCAATATGCGGTGACCTCCGCTGCAGCACGGGTAACGGAAAGCCAGCAGTTTCTGATTCGGGAGCGGGCCGAAGCCGCGCTGGCGAAAACCGAATGGGACCTGTTGGGCAGTGGCGACGCCTCTGACCTGACCCTGCGCAAACCACAGCTTGCCGACGCCGAGGCCAAGCTTGGCGCGACCCAGGCGGCGCTGCGGATCGCAGAACTTAACCTGGAACGGTCGGAAATACGTACCCCCTTCAACGGCCTGCTGACCTCCAAAAATGTTGATTTGGGCCAATTCCTCAGCCCGGGCAGCAAGGTGGGAAAATATTTTTCAACTGACGTTCTGGAAGTGCGACTGCCGTTGTCGAGCCGGGACCTTGCCCAGTTTGACCTGACTAAATTTTATGCTGGCGAGAGCAACCTTGATGTGACCCTGACCGGTGAATTTGCCGGCCAGAAGAATGTCTGGCAGGGCCGGATCATGCGGACCGAAGGGCTGATTAACAGCAAAACCCGCATTATGTTTGTCGTCGCGCAGCTGAAAGGCGAGCAATTAGAGGCCATGCATAGCCATATGCCCCTAAGTATTGGTCAGTTTGTCACCGCAGAAATCGAAGGCCGGGTCTATGACAATGCTTTCCAACTGCCCCGGGATGTTCTGCGTCAGGGCAACCAGATTCTGGTGGTTGATAAAGACAAGAAACTTCATACTCGTACAGTTAAAGTCGTCGAATCCAACCGTAATTTTGTCGTGATCACCGAAGGAATCCAGGAAGGCGATATCATCTGTAAATCCCAACTTGGTGTCGATGTGGATGGCTTGCTGGTCAAATATGCTCTGGACCAAGGGGCGACATCATGATGAGCAACAATAATATTGTGAAATGGTTTGTCCACAACCCTGTGGCGGCCAACCTGTTAATGGTCATGCTGATCGTCGGCGGTCTGTTCGGCCTGATGACGGTCGGCAAGGAATCCATGCCCAGCATGAGTCCTAGTCGGATTGACGTTTCCGTGTCTTATCTGGGGGCCGGACCAGAAGAGGTCGAAGAACGCATTATCATCCGCATTGAGGAAGCGATTTATGACCTGGACGGCATCAAGCATATCTATTCCACCGCCCGTGAAGGACGGGGGAGTGTGACCATCCGGGCCATTGATGATTATGATATGCAGAAGCTGCTCAATGAAGTGAAATCCCGGGTCGATTCGATCAATACCTTTCCGACCCTGTCCGAGCGGCCCACCGTCAGCCAACCGGTCTTTAACAACAGCGTCAGCAGAATTGCACTGGCGGCGGATATTCCGGAAGCTGAACTGAAAGAGCTGGGACGCCGGGTGCGGGACGAACTTGCCGCCCTTAAGGGCGTCAGTAATGTGGAACTAGACGCGGTCCGGCCCTATGAAATTTCGGTCGAGGTTTCCGAAATGAAGCTGCGGGAATATGGCATTAGTTTTAGCGATGTCGCCCAGGCCATTTCCCGGACATCGGTTAATATGCCCGCCGGTAAGGTGGACAATGATGCCGGTAAAATTCAGATCATGACCCGGGGGCAGGGTTACACAGGCGAGGATTTCGAAGATATTGTCGTGTTGCGTACCGGCGACGGCACCCGGGTTTTGGTGCGGGACGTGGCCACTGTAATCGATGGCTTCACAGAGGATCGTTTTACCGCCCGGGTCAATGGCAAGAATGCCATCCTCTTAAGGGTCAATACCAGCGAAAACCCGAATGTTGTTGCCGTCAGTGAGGCGGTTGAGGATTATATCGAAAATACCCTGAAGCCCAGACTGCCCGAAGGTGTCGAGGCGGTTATCTGGATGGATAATTCCGAAGGCTTTAAAAGCCGGGCCAATATGCTGGCCACTAATGGGATCAGCGGTCTGGCCCTGGTCTTCGTTGGGCTGATGTTGTTTCTGACCCCGCGCCTGGCGGCCTGGGTCGTGGTCGGTATCTTTGTTTCTTTTCTGGGCACCTTTATGTTCCTGCCCTTTACCGGCGAAACCCTGAATATGCTCACCATGTTCGCCTTTATCCTGATTTTAGGGATCGTGGTTGATGATGCGATCATTGTCGGCGAAAATGTTCACCGGCAGAACCAACGCGGCATCAAGGGGGCCAAAGCCTCGGTGCTTGGGACGACCAAAGTGGCCAAACCGGTTATTTTCTCGGCACTGACCACGATGATCTTTTTTGCCCCGCTGGCCATGGTGCCAGGCGATACCCGCCAGTTTACCGTGATCATTGCGGTCGTGGTCATTCTGACCCTGGCTTTCTCCCTGATTGAAAGCCTGTTGATCCTGCCGACGCATCTGCGTCACGGCGGCGAAGAGAAGCCGGGTCTGCTGGCCAAATTCTTCACCGTTATCGGCCTGACAAGAATAGTGAATATTGCCCGGGGTTGGGCGGCCCACTTTCTTGACGTGATGATTACCAAATATTACCGGCCTTTCCTGGACACCTGTCTGCGCCGGAAGGGCGTTACCATGAGCGTCTTTATCGCCATGCTGATTTTTGTCATTGGCGGCATCCAGATGGGGGGCCTGGTTGGCTTTGCTTTCCAGCCGTCCATTCCCCAGGATTTTGTCCGGGCGGAATATACCTTCCCCAGCGGTGTGCCCTATAACACGGTAAAACGGGCGGCGCGGGAACTGGAGGCTTCTGCCTATAAGGTCGTCACTGACCTGGAAGAGCAATATCCGGATACTAAGATTTTCAAGGCGACCATGTCTTTTGCCAGTGGTCGCGGTGCCCGGGCCTTCTTCGTGCTGGAGCCGGGGGAAGATCGACCGGTTACGACCGAGGAAATTACCAGGATGTGGCGTGAAGCGACACCGCCGTTCCCCGATGCCAAGGAAATCAAGTTCGACAATACATTCAACAACAATAGCCGTGGCATGAGGATTCGTCTGTCGTCCTCCAATATTGAGGCTATTGAAGAGGCGGCTGCCGCCCTCAAAGCTAAATTGGCGACCTATGATGCGATCTATTATGTCACCGATACCGCTGAATCTGCTCAGTCTGAAGCGGTTCTGTCCCTTGACCCCAGTGCGGAAAATCTAGGATTGTCCCTGCGCGACCTTGGTCGTCAGGTACGCCAGGCCTTTTACGGTGATGAGGTCCAGCGGGTGCCGCGCGGTATTGATGATGTCAAAGTGATGGTGCGGTATCCGGAACAGGACCGCAAGTCATTTGATACCTTGGGCGATATGCGGATCCAGACCAGTGACGGTTCCGCGGTGCCCTTTGAATCGGTGGCAAATATCACCTATCATCCGGCCTATACCTCCATTCGGCGGACGGACCGGGCGCGGACCCTGACCATCATTGCCTCTCTGGAAGAAGGCAAGGATGCCGAGATCAAGCGCATCAAGGATGACCTGAATGAGAATTTCTATCCGGAATGGGAAAAGAAATATTCTAACGTCACCCGTCATAAAAGTGGCGGTGATGAAGGACAGGCTGAATTCCTGAAGTCTATTATCACTAATTTTGGTTTTGGCCTGATGATCATCTATGTGTTATTTGCCATCGCCTTCAAGTCCTATTTCAAGCCTTTCGTGATCTTCACGGCCCTGCCGTTTGGCTATATGGGGGCGATCCTGGGCCATCTGTTCCTGGGCATGGATATCAGTATCTTCTCGATCCTCGGCATTGCGGCGGCCATGGGGGTTGTGATCAACGATAACCTGGTGCTGATGGATTATATCTGTCGGCTTCGGGCCCAGGGCTATGATGTGATCAAGGCTATTGAAGTGGCGGCGGAAGAACGGTTCCGTCCGATCTTCCTGACCTCCTTCACCACTTTCATCGGCTTGATCCCCCTGATGATGGAAACCAGTGTCCAGGCCCAGTTTATGATCCCAACCGTGGTGTCGTTGGCCTTTGGGGTGTTGTTTGCTACGGTGGTAACGCTGATCCTGGTGCCGGTGCTCTATATCCTGATGTCCCGGGCGCGGGACAGGATCTATGGCCTGTTTGGCTGGGACTTGCCGGAAATCCTGCCGGAGCCGGCGGAATAAAGCGATTGAAAAGTGTTAACAAGGGCGGCCACAGGGTCGCCCTTTTTTATGGCCAACCTCACCGGTCATAGACAATCAGCTTCATCCGCTCCCCGACCAGCAATCGTTGGCCTCCTTGCAGGCCGTTCAGGACCAGAAATCGGTCCAGCCTATGATCGGTAAAGGCCATTCTGCGGGATAGTTTTGTGTCGGTATCCCCTGGCCTGACGGTGACGATACGGATAACTTTGCCCTTGATATTTGCTGCCTGACGGGGGCTGAGTTTTTGAAAGCTATAGGTCATGCGCCGGAGGTCGGTGCCCAGGCTGTCCAGCTTGTTCAGGGGGGTGATGGTCAGGAAAAAATAGGCCTGATTGGCGGAATGGCGGATGGCGATAATCCGCACCCGGGATGGGATTTTAGCGACGGTAATGTCATTCCAACCCGTGATCGCCGCCATGCCATTGATGGTCAGGTCCTCCAGTCCGCGCAGGCTGGTCTCCTTGGCAAAGGACTTCCAAGTGTCGGAGGTGAATTCGATCATATTTCGCCCCTTTAACGGGTCACCGGAGAAGATAATAATGCCGCCCTCTGCGGGGCCGCTGCCGACGGCGGTGACCATTTCAAGCCCGTTGTTCAGGCGGTAATGGGCCGGCACCTTAAATTTGAGCTGCATGGGGCCATGGAGAAATTCCCGGCCCTGGATGACCCCCTGGACCGGGTCGTCGCCGTAAATCATGCCGTCGATGACGTTCAGGTAACGGTTCCTGTCTTGAACCCGGTTTGGGCTATTTGGATCACGGCCGGTCTTCTGGGCGGCGGCATAGGCGCGGCTGACCCGGTCCTGGGTATTGGGATGGGTCGAGAAGAATTCCGGTGGCCGCTGACGGCCCGTGCGGTTGGCAATCTGATCCTTGAGCGTGCTTTCCGCATCCAGGGAGCGTAGCATATGGGCGGCGGCATAGGGATCAAATCCTGCCCGGGTCGAATAGCGCACCCCCAGCTGGTCGGATTCATATTCATTGCCCCGGGAATAGCTTTTCAGGTACAGCTGTGAGCCATAGCCCAATGCATCGCCCACGTCCTTGCTCTTGAGAACCGCGCCGAGCAGGGCCACCCCGAGCCCGGTGAATAACTGTTGGTTATATCTTTTTGCCGAATGTCGGGCGGTGACATGGCCGATTTCATGGCCCAGAACAGACGCCATCTCGGATTCAGAATTAAACAGGGCCAGGATGCCCCGGGTGACATAAATATAACCGCCGGGCAGGGCGAAGGCATTGACAATCGGCGAGTTGAGCACCGTGAAGGTAAAGGGACTTTTCTGAAGCTCCGAAACTGCGGCCAGCCGACCGCCAACCACAGCAACATAACCCGCGACCCGGGGCACGTCGAGCACGCCGCCATGTTGTTTGATCACCAGGGGATGCTGTTGTTTGCCGAGGGCCAATTCTTTGGCCGGGCTCATGAAGGGGGTAAAGTCGGAGCCGCCGGTGGCCGGGTTGGTGGTGACACAGCCCTGAAGCAGCAGGCTTGTGATGATCAGGCTGGTGGCCAGTGTGGTTCTGGTAAAGATAATTCTGCCCATAGCGTGTCCTCTATTGAATAATCATGATCTGTTCCGGGTGGGTAACTTCAATCATAGGGCCATTATATGATTTCAGCCAGCCCCTTACTTCGATTGTTTTGCCTCCATAGCTTGTGGGGTCTATGCCCGCCTTGATGAATTTCCGGGCGGCACGGGATTTGATGACGATGGTGAAATCCTGGCGCCAGTCCTCGCCAAAGTTGACATAATAGGTGCCGCGGATCTTGGCGACCTCGGTGACCGTACCGCGCACTAGTTGGAAACTATTGTGAAAACTTGCACTCTTCTGCTGGTCTTTAGGTTGATAAAACGCCAGCGCCCATATGCCCGTGCTCACCCGTCGCGCCTCCTGTTCGGCCTGGAGCATTTCGGGGATGATGGCGCGATTGTCGGCAAAGCTGTAGACCCGGGCCATGCCCGCTTTCAGCATCTCGCCCTGAACCCACGTTCCATCCTCCAGGAACAGGTGGGCGAGGGCGCGGCCATATCTATCCTGACGTTGTCCGCCGAAATAGAGGGTGACATATTTATCCAAAATCAGATCGGACAAGTATTTCTTGGAGGCGAAACCCAAGGGCCAACCTTTGAAACCCCTGCGTCCGAGAGGTAATTTTGGGGCCTGTATGCCCACCAGCCGGACCCGTGTTTGATCCTTGAGGATGACCGTGTCACCGTCAATGATTCTGGTAACTTTCTGGCTGGTTGATTTTTTGAGCTCGGTGCGCAGGTCGGATGGTTCAGCTCTGCCGGGGGAATTAAAACATACCAGGATGGCGAATAGTGTAAAAATTCTGTGCATATGCTCACCATACATATTATAGAGTGAGAAGCACAGGGTGAATTACATCCTGATGACCTGTCATAATGTAAAGGAAATAGTATGCGTATTATTCACGGACATCCTGAAGCCAGAACAAATTATGTCATTTGGGCCCTGAAGGAACTGGGGCTGGACTATGAAATCAATCCGGTTAGCCCGATGGCAGGCGATACAAAGAAACCTGATTTTCTGGCGCTTAATCCCAACGGTTTGGTCCCGGTATTGGAAGAAGACGGGTTTATCCTGTGGGAATCCGCGGCGATCAATTTTTACCTGGCTAAGAACTATGGCGACGGCCTGTTATGGTCAGACGACGCCCGGGAGGAAGCCCTGATCATGCAATGGTGTGTTTTTGGAACCTCCAGCCTTGATGGACCAGCGGTGGATTGCCTGCTCCATAAATTTGTTCTGCCTGAGGAAATGCGTGATGCGGATTGTCTGTGTGCCGCAGAAGAGACCCTGGCCCTGCATGCGAAAGTTCTGGACGGTCATCTGGCGGGCAAAGATTATCTGGTGGCAGAGCGCTTTACCCTCGCCGACCTTAACCTGGCGGCCATTCTGGAGTATCCCCGGAAAACAGGCTATGATTTTTCAGCCACCCCCCATGTTCAGGCCTGGTTGGCCCGGTGCCTTGAGCGCCCTATGCGGGTAGAGATGTCGGCAAAATAGGCTATTAGGCTCCTGATCCTAAATACTTGTTTGCGCTGGGGGCTGGTTCTGATAGGCTCTTTTCTGAACCAAAAACATAGAGGGAAAATCATGAGAAAAACACTTGTCACTGCCATCAGTCTTGCCCTGCTGGCAAATGCGTCTTTTGCACAGGATACGATCAAACAAGCCGTGGTCAAGGATTATGACAGTCATCTGTCGGACCTCTATGTCTATTTTCATAAAAACCCTGAACTCAGCACCGTGGAACATAAAACCGCAGCCCGTCTGGCAGAAGAATTGCGGAGCCAGGGCTTTGAGGTAACTGAGGGCGTTGGTGGCACCGGTATTGTGGCGATCATGAAAAATGGTGACGGGCCGATGGTGATGATGCGGGCCGATATGGATGGCCTGCCGGTTCAGGAGAAATCCGGGCTGGCTATTGCCTCGAATGTGACCCAGAAATCGCCGATTACCGGCAAGATGGTTCCGGTGATGCATGCCTGTGGCCATGATGTTCATATGACAAGTCTGGTCGGTACCGCCCGGCGTATGGCGGCCATGAAGGACCAATGGTCTGGCACGTTAATGCTCATTGGTCAGCCGGCCGAAGAACGGATCATGGGGGCTAAGGCCATGATGAAAGACAATCTGTGGCAGCGGTTTGGCAAGCCTGATTATGCCCTGGCCTTTCATGTCTCGTCCGGCAATGAGGCCGGGATTATTAATGTAACGGAAGGCGCGCCCTTCGCCGGCTCCCATTCGGTGGATATCATCGTTCATGGCATCGGGGCCCACGGGGCGTCGCCCCACGCCGGGAAAGATCCGGTGCTGCTGGCCAGTCAAATTGTCGTCGCCCTTCAAACCTTGGTCTCCCGTGAATTATCGCCCCGTCAGCCTGGTGTGGTGACGGTGGGGTCGTTCCATTCCGGCACCAAACATAATATTATTTCAGACCGGGCGCATTTGCAGTTGACGGTGCGCAACACCAATCCAGCGACGGCAAAACTTCTTCTGGACGGTATCAAGCGGATCGCGGAGAATATGGGCCGTGTCGCCGGTCTGCCCGAAGACAAACTGCCTGAAGTGATCATTTCCAAAAATAGCGTGCCGCCGACATTGAATAATGCAGCTCTGGTCCGGCGCCTGAAGAAAACCTGGATAGCCAAGATGGGCGAAGAGGCGGTGGTTGATATTCCGCCCACAGGTATGGGGGCGGAGGATTTCCCCTTTTTCACCACTGATCCTGAAATCGCCAGCGTCTATTTTGTCATTGGCGGCACCCCGAAAGCGGAAATCGAGGCGGCTAAGAAGGGCGGACCGGCCGTGCCGAGCCATCATTCACCATTGTTTAAGGTGTCGCCTGAACCCGCCGTTAAAAGCGGGGTCGAGGCTACGGTTCATGCGCTTATGGAGTTGATGCCAAAATAGGCATCCGCTAGAAATTCTCCCTAACTATGGGAGAAAATATCCTGCTCACCCCAGCCCGCCAGATCAAGGTCTGTGCGGGTTGGTAAAAAGTCGAAACAGGATTGGGCCAGTTGCATGCGTCCTGAGCGTTCCAACATCACATTCAGCCGGCTGACCAGCTTATGTAGGTACAAAACGTCTGAGGCGGCATAGTCCAGCTGCTGCTGGGACAATTCATCGGCGCCCCAGTCGGAACTCTGCTGTTTCTTGGACAGGTCGACGCCGATCAGTTCCCGGCACAGGTCTTTCAGGCCGTGGCGGTCCGTATAGGTCCGCACCAGCCGTGAGGCGATCTTGGTGCAGAATACTGGCCGGACCCGGGCATCGAGATACTTCTTCAGCACCGCCACATCAAACCGGGCGTAGTGAAAAATCTTGATCAGATTATGGTCTTCGAGCAGGGCCTTCAGGTTCGGGGCCTTGGTCTGGCCCTGGGCAATCTGGACCAGGTGAGCCGTGCCGTCGCCGGCGGACAATTGGATCAAGCACAGGCGGTCCCGGTGCGGGTTCAGTCCCATGGTTTCCGTATCAATGGCCACGGAGCCGGTAAATTTTACGGAGTCCGGCAGGTCGCCCCGGTGCAGTTCGATTGACATAAATGTCCCTTTTCCTTTGAAATACTTGAATAATGTGCCTTGATAATACCGTTAAGCGCCCCCCTCAGGCAACCCTATTCCGGTAAGAACCTGAAATAAAGCCGAAAACAGCCTTGGACATGTTGTATTATCTGGTTGGCTGGATCGTGACCTCAACCGGGCTCGGGTAGTCTTCGGCGCTGAGCAGTCTGGCCGGTGGGCCGGACAGCATATTCTCCGGAATATACACCACACCCATGGGAAAGCCTGTGTTGACCTTTAGGCGGGCGGTGAGACTGGCCCCCTTGCGACTGACTGTGACCTCATAACCCTCGGCATTCTCAGTGATACCTTTTCCCGGATTCATCTCCACATAAGGGCCGTCGCCGAGGCCGGTAAGAATTTCAGACTGCCGGGTCAACAAACCGGATTGGAACAGGCTATCACCGGTAATCAGCATATATCCCGCATGGAGGACAGGGTCAGGAAATGAGCCTGGAAAAGTTTGCAATGTCATGGCCACCTCGGCCGGCAGGCTGCGGGTCAGGCCAAAATCATCTTTATCGGACCAGATGTCCAGATCCCGGTAGGCGGGGATTTCCCGGGTAATTTCGGCATATATCTGCTCGACCCGTGCTGGGCCATAGGTCTTGCCCATGGCGGCGGAAATCCGGCTGAAGACATCGACCTTGGGCAGGATGCCGACCCCCGGAGGCCGGATGGCGCGGAGCTTTTGGACCCGGCCTTCATTATTGGTATAGGTCCCGCTTTCCTCACCATAAGACGGGGCGGGCAGGACGACCGTGGCCAGTTCTGCGGTCCGGCTCATATGGCTGTCCTGAACGATCAGACAGGCGGTTTGCAGGTCAGTGACTGCACAGGGATCAGTTCCCAGAACATAGATCATGTAGGGAACGGGGGTCAGGTTATGAGTTTTGGCATAACGCCATCCCGGATTGATATCCGTCAGACATCCCATATCCCAGACACCCAGCTGATTGGGCCGGTCAAACAAAAATTGAACATGAACTTTTTTGCCTGTGCGCTCCAACATCAGGGCCGCCTGATCAATGTTTTTCAGACAATCGGCGGCATCAGGGGCTCGCAGAAAATCTGTTCCGACCAGAAGGGTGATACTATCCGCAGCGGTCAGGGCCTCTCTGGCGCGGGAGATAAACTCCGCCATGACAGGGTCGTCGGGGGGCGGGACCTCTGTTGTCAGCCGGGCTAACAACTGGCCCTCATGCCCGGGCAGAAGGCGAAAGGAGGCACGGGCGATATCATCAAGGCCGCAGGGCCGGGCGCTGGCAATAAATAAGGGCGTTGGCCGGTCGCGCAGGATTTCGCGAATGAGATAGCCGCTGACCGGGTTTTCCTCGGTAATGGCCGCGCCCAGCAACAGAATGCAGTCGGCCTGCAACAGGGTCCGCAAGGGCTGGCGGTCATAACGGTGACCCATAACCTGGGCCAGGGCCGTCAGGCTCTGGGAACTTTTCAGGCCCGTGAAACGGGTGCTGGTGCTCAGGTTTCCGGAGGTAAAAACATGGCGGATCAGTTTCTGAAACATATAGGCGACTTCATTGGTCTGGCGGGCAGAGATCAGGCCCTGAATATGACCGCCGTTGTTCTGGATACTCCGGGCGGTGGTGCTGATGAAGCTAATCGCCTCGTCCCAGCTGACCGGGGTCAGGATGCCGCCCTTGCGGATCAGGGGCGTTGTTAGCCGCTCAGCGCCGTCAATGACATCAAACCCGAACCGGCCCTTGGCACAGAGAAGTTCGCCATTAATACCGGTATCATAGGCGCTTTTGACCCGCATCAGCTCGCCGTCACGGGTCTCAATGGTCAGGCTGCAGCCGGTGCCGCACATGGTGCAGATGGTATCCGTGCGCTCCAGATCCCAGGGCCGGGCGCTATAGCGGTAGGGGGAGCTCATCAGGGCACCGACCGGGCAGACCTCGATGCAATTGCCGCAGTGGCTGCAATCTGACAGGCTATTGCCGACGCCGGTGATCTCTGAATCGAGCCCACGTTCGGCGGTGCCCAGGGCCACTTCGCCGACAATTTCCTCACAGACCCGGACACAGCGCTGGCACTGAATGCAGCGGTCGGCATTGAAGATGATCACCTTGTTGAGCTCAATATCCCGGGTCCGGAACACCCGCTTGGGGTCATGGAGGCGGCTCTCGCCCTTGCCATAGTCAAACACCGTGTCCTGAAGCTCACATTCGCCGCTTTTATCGCAGATGGGGCAGTCCAGCGGATGGTTGGCCAGAAGAATCTCCAGCATATCCTCCCGGGTGGCGACGACTTTCGGCGAGCGGGTATGGATCACCATGCCCTCGGTTACCGGGGTCGAACAGGCTGGCTCCAGCTTGCGGTGGTCTTCAACTTCCACCAGGCACATGCGGCAGGAGGCCAGGGTCGACAACCGGTCCTGATAACAGAAGGTCGGAATGTCAATGGCGATGGCCCGCGCCGCTTTGAGGATCGTTGTGCCGCTCTCGACCTCCAGCTCATGATTGTCCAAGATGAATTTTGCCATACTTCCAGTTACCCTCTGTTATTATTTTTAGAGATTAAGGCGTCATATTCAGGACGGAAATGTTTCAGCGTCGCCCGCAGGGCCCAGGCCGCGCCATCACCCAGCGCACAGAAGGTGGTGCCAAAGATGCCGCCGCACAGCACCTCCAATTGGTCCGGGTCCCCGGGCAGGCCGTCCCCGGCCTCTATCCGACGTAAAATCTTGGCCGCCCAGGTCAGGCCCTCGCGGCAGGGGGCGCATTTGCCGCAACTTTCATGGCTGAAGAATTCGGTGATCCGCCGGGCGACCACGGGGATCGAGGCGCTGTCATCGAGGGCAATGACCCCGGCGGAACCGAGCATGCTGTCGACCGCCGCCAGCGAGGAGAAGTCCATTTTAACATCAAAGCCGCTCCGGGGGATCATCGGTGCCGACACCCCGCCCGGGATCACCGCCTTGAACTTGCCGGTCAACGGTCCGCCGCCGTAATCCTCCACCAGCTCCCCGAGGGTGATATCCATGGGCAGTTCGTAGACCCCGGGCCGCTTCAGCTGACCGCTGAGGCCGAATAATTTGGGCCCCGGCGCATCCATGGGGCCGATGGCGGTGAACCAGTCGACACCGCGGCTGAAAATATGTGGCAGGCAGGCAAAGGTCTCGACATTATTGACCACTGTCGGGCATTCATACAGGCCGGCGACCGCCGGGAACGGCGGTTTCAGTTTCGGCTGACCGCGCTTGCCTTCTATCGATTCCAGCAGGGCGGTTTCCTCGCCGCAGATATAAGCCCCGGCCCCTTTGTGCACATACATGTCATGGCTGAAGTCCGTGCCCATAATATTGCGGCCGAGATAACCCTGGGCATAGGCCTCCGCAATCGCCTGCTCGACCCGGCTGATCGACAGGCCATATTCGCCGCGGATATAGACATAGCTGGTCTTGGCCCCGATGGCATAGGCGGCGATGATCATGCCCTCGATCATCTGGTGCGGGTCTTTCTCCATCAGCACCCGGTCCTTGAAAGTCCCGGGCTCACCTTCGTCCGCATTGCAGCACAGATAATGCAGCTTACCGCTGTCCTTGGGCACAAAGCTCCATTTCAGGCCGGTGGGGAACCCGGCCCCGCCCCGGCCCCTCAGATTGGAATCCTTGACGTAAGCAATAACCTCATCCGGGGAGAAATCCCTGAACATGATCTTCAGGCCCTGATAACCGCCGGCCTTTTCATAGCCGGTCAGGGTCAGGGCATCCGGGTTATTGACATTTTTCAGCAGAACCTGTTCGGTCATGACATGCCCTCGCTGATTGTTTCTTCCAGGTCGTCAAGAATGGTATCAATTTCCTCAAGTCCATCGAGCAGGGCATCAACCCGCGCCCGGGTCAGGTCGTTGTGGTAGTCCTCATTGACCATCATCACCGGGGCCCGGTCACAGGCACCGATGCATTCCACCGCCCGGATGGAAAAGCGGCCATCGTCGGTGGTGGCCCCGGCCTTGATGCCGAGCCGCCCTTCCAGATGGCCGAGCAGGTCATAGGCCCCCAGCAGCATGCAGGAGACATTGGTGCACATCTGGAGGTGAAACCGGCCGACCGCCTCCCGGTGATACAGGGTATAGAAACTGGCGACCTCAAAGACATAGATTTCCGGAACATCGAGGATTTCCGCGATCGCCTGATAAACCGTGCCGTCCAGGGTGCCGTATTTATCCTGAGCCAGATACAGGGCCGGCATGATGGCGCTGCGGGCGTTGGGATAACGGGTCCGGACCTCGCTGATGGCGATGGTCAGGTCATCCCTGATGGTGCTTATGGTGCGCTCAGCTGTCATTTATCGACCTCCGCCATCACCGGGTCGAGACTGCCGAGCATGGCAATGACGTCGGCAAGGTATTTCATGTTGGTGGTGCGTTCGGTCAGCGCCTGCAGGTTGACAAACGACGGGGCGCGGACCTTGAAGCGGAACGGCTTTTCACTGCCGTCCGATATGATGTAATAGCCCAGCTCGCCCTTGGGGGCCTCAATGGCCACATAGACCTCCCCCGCCGGTACTTTGAAGCCGTAAGCCGCCAGCTCAAAATGGTGAATATGGCTTTCCATGGAATGGGCCAGCAGGCCCTTGTCCACGGGGAAGGCGATCTTCGGGTCATCGACTAGAAAACGTCCGGCCGGCATCTGGCGGGCACATTGGCGGATCATGCGCACACTTTGGCGCATTTCATCAACCCGGCATTTCCAGCGGTCGTAACAGTCGCCGTCCTGGCGGACAATGACATCGAACTCCAGCTGGTCATAAATCTCATAGGGCGCATCCCGGCGAATGTCCCAGTCAACACCAGAGGCCCGCAGGTTGGGACCGCTGAGGCCCAGCGCAATGGCGTCGTCGCCGGTGATGGTGGCGATATTCTCGACCCGGGCCAGAAAGATCCGGTTATGCTCCAGAAGCTGTTCGTAATCGGCGATGCGATGGCTGAAAATATCACAGAATTCCAGCACCCGCTCCAGGCAGCCGGGCGGCAGGTCTTCGCGCACGCCACCGACCCGGCAAAAGGAGGTGTGCATCCGGACCCCGCTGATCATTTCCATAAGGTCCATGACCATTTCCCGTTCGCGCATGGTATAGAGCAGGGTGGTCATCGCGCCCACATCCATGGGCAGGGCCCCGGTGATCAGCAGATGGCCGGAGATGCGCGACAGCTCGGCCATCATCACCCGGATATACTGGGCCCGCTTCGGGGCTTCAATGCCCAGCAGCGCCTCGACCGCCAGCGCATAGCCCAGGTTATTGGACGGCGGACAGAGATAATCCAGCCGGTCGGTCAGGGGGAATATCTGGGTATAGGTGAAATTCTCCGCCAGCTTTTCCGTGCCCCGGTGCAACAGGCCGATATGGGGTTCGACCCGTTCGACAATCTCCCCGTCCAGCTGCAGCAGCAGCCGCAATACGCCGTGAGTGCTGGGATGCTGGGGTCCTAAGTTGAGCAAAACATCCCGGGTCAGGCCGCTGGCCATGGTTTCTTCATGAACGACGGTGACTTCAGTCATGACGCATCCCCCTGATCTTTCTTCTCATCGCCAAAAGGATTATAGGCATCCTTATAGCCCCGGAGCGGGAAATCCTTGCGCATGGGCCAGCCCTCGAACTCCTCCCACATGTAGATGCGGCGCAGGTCCGGGTGGCCCTCAAAGACAATGCCATACATGTCATAGGCTTCGCGTTCATGCCAGTTGGCCGTGGTCCAGATATCGGTGATTGTCGGGGCCAGCGGCGGGTCCGCCAGCAGGCATTTTATCCGTATCCGCCAGCCAAAGGGGATTGAATAGAGGTGATAAACCAGCTGAAACCGCGGGCTGTCCGGATAAAAATCCACGCCGCAGATATCGGCCATGAAATTGAATTGCAGCAGGTCATCATCGCGCAGGAATGTGCACAGGGCGACCAGGTCATCGGGGCCGACCACAACACAGGGCATATCGCTGACCGTCTCATCGACCGTGACCCGGTCCTCAAAATGATCTATGATCCGGCTGAGGGGCAAGACATCATCCATGATCCACGGTCTCCTCGATTTTGGTATTCGGTTCCGCCCTGAGCACTCTTTCCTTCATGATCTTTTCCTGGAGCAGGACAAAACCATGCAGCAGGGCCTCGGGCCGGGGTGGGCAACCGGCCACATGGATATCCACAGGCACGATCAGGTCTGAACCCTGAACCACGGCATAGGTATTATAGACCCCGCCTGAAATGGCGCAGGTGCCCATGGCGATCACATAGCGCGGCTCTGGCATCTGGTCATACAGCCGGCGCACGATTGGGGCCATTTTCTTGGTCACGGTGCCGGCGATGATCATGACATCGGACTGGCGGGGCGAGGGCCGGAAGACCACACCAAAGCGGTCCAGGTCATAGCGGGCACAGCCGGCTGAGATCATCTCGATAGCGCAACAGGCAATGCCGAAGGTTTCCGGCCACAGGGACGATTTGCGACTCCAGTTGATGACATTGTCGACCGAGGCAAAAAAGATATTGTCCTGAAAACGATTGGTTAGGATTCCCATTCCAAAGCTCCTTTCACCCAGGCATAAATAAAGCCGACCAGCAGCAGCATGATGAAGACAAACATCTCAATATAGCCAAACAGGCCCATATCAGAGAGCACCACAGCCCAGGGGAAGAGGAACATGGTCTCCACGTCAAAGACGACAAATAAAATGGCAATAACAAAATACTGGACCTTGAACAGGCCAGCCGAGGCTTCACCCACATGATCGACGCCACATTCATAGGGCCGATTCTTCTCCGGGTAGGGGTTGTCGGGCCGGACCAGCCAGGACAGGGTCAGGATGAAGCCGGACAGCGCCACAATGACGGCAACCATCAGAAACACTGGTAAAAAATCAATAGGCATCGCAGCAATCCACTTCTCTGGGGTCTGTTCCCCCCCCGTACCGAATGCGCTTTGTTCACCGCACGCGTACCAGACGCTACTTATTTAAATATAATACACTATTTTGCCCTTTCAACCAAGGCCCGGCAGGGGCGCGGCCCCGTTAAGACCCCCGGCCAAATCCAAAAACCAGGCCGGTAAAATTCCGGTCAGCAGGGTGCCCATAAAGGTCACCAGCAAAACCACTTTCATAGAGAAGGTAATCTGAATAGTCCGGGGGCCTTCCGGGGCCGCAACATACATCAGCATGATGATCCGGATATAGAACCAGGCCGCCACCGCGCTGAGCACGACCGCGATCACAGCCAGGGCCACATGGCCACTGCTGACCAAGGCCACCAGCACATAAAATTTGGCAAAAAATCCCCCGGTCGGCGGAATGCCAGCCAGGGAAAATAGAAAAAACAGGGCGAGAAAAGCGAGGCCAGCGTGGCTCTTGGCCAGTCCGGAAAAATCCGTCAGCGGCTCGCCGACATCGGACCCCCGGTTGAGCAGGACGACCACGGCAAAAATGCCCATATTCATGAAGGTATAAACCAGCAGGTAGAGCATGATGCTGCTTCGGCCTTCATCGCCGCCCGCGACCAGACCCAGCAGCAGGAACCCGGCATGGGCGATGCTGGAATAGGCCAGCATGCGTTTGATATTATTCTGCACCAGCGCTACGAAGCTGCCGATGCTTAAGGTCAGGACGGCGATGGCCGCGACACTGATTAGCCATACAGGCTGCAGGACGACGAGGCTGTCCATGAAGATGCGGATGATCACCGCGAAGGCCGCCGCCTTGGCCGCCACCGACATGAAGCCGGTGATCGGCGTTGGGGCGCCCTCGTAAATATCCGGCACCCACATGTGAAACGGCACGGCCCCAACCTTGAACAGCAATCCCACCAGCAGGAATAGGGTCGCGAGGATCAGCATCGGGTCATTTTGGTCCTGGGCCAGGTCCTGGGCGGTGAGTATTATGGCCATCTGGTCCAGCTGGGTGGTGCCGGTCAGGCCATAGAACAGCGACATGCCATAGAGGAAAATGCCGGAGGAGAAGGCCCCGAGGATGACATATTTCAGCGCCGCCTCATTGGAGCGCACGCCCTTTTTCAGGAAGCCGGTCAGCACATAGATCGACAGGGCCTGCAATTCTAGACCGATATAGATCATTAAAAGATCGGTGCCGGAGACCATGATCATCGCCCCGACCAGGGAAAACAGCAACAGGACATAATATTCGCCCTTGACCACACCTTCTTTCGCCAGATATTTGCCTGACATCAGCACCGTCAGCGCCGTGCCCAGATAGAGCAGCATCTTGAAGAAGGTGGAGAAATCATCAACCACGAACATACCGGAATAGGCCGACTGGGGCCGGTCATTGAGGCTATAGCTCATGGCGGCGGCGAGGATAATCATCACCAGGGAAAAGCCGATCAGCGCCGCCTCCTGACGGGGATGGGGCACCAGCGACAGCATCAGGGCGATACAGGCCCCGATGATGATGATAATCTCCGGTCCCGAGGCCAGGACAGACTGAGTGATCAGGGTCATATCCATGGCTGTCTCCTCATGGCCGCGTCCCCTGTGCCTGGATGATAGGAGAGGTCTGGGACATCAGATTGTCCAGGGTTGGCCCGAGGATGCTCAGGAACGGCTTGGGATAAAGCCCGAGCCAGAAGACAAAGATCAGCAGCGGGGCGGCGCAGACCAGCTCGCGCAGTCTCAGGTCCCAGAGCTTGGCATTGCCGGGAATCCGCACTGGCCCCAGCAGCATCTGACGATAAAGCCCCAGCAGGTAAGCGGCCCCGATCAGGGCCCCGACCACCGCCGCCGTCGCCGCCCATCCACTGACCGCGAAGGTGCCGGCAATCACCAGAATCTCACCGACAAAACCGTTGGTACCCGGTACCGCCATGGACGCCAGCAGGAAGGTGGCAAAGAGGATGCCGAACAGGGGAACGGCCTTGATCATGCCGCCGTAGGACGGAATATCCCGGCTGTGGGTGCGCTCGTATATCAGGCCGACAAACAGGAACAGCGCGCCGGTGGTGATGCCGTGGTTGAACATCTGGATGATCGCCCCCGACAGGCCATTGAGGGTGAAGGTGAAGATGCCTAAGGTGATGAACCCCATGTGGCTGACACTGGAATAGGCGATCAGCTTTTTGATATCCTTTTGGGCCAAGGCGAGAAAACCGCCGTAGACAATGGCCACTGCCGACAGGCCGATCATCATCGGGGCAAAATAGTGGGAGGCGTCAGGCAGCATGGGCAGGGAAAAGCGCAGGAAGCCGTAAGCGCCCATCTTCAACAGCACCCCGGCCAGGATGATACTGCCCGCTGTTGGGGCCTGGACATGGGCGTCGGGCAGCCAGGTATGGAACGGCACCATGGGCACCTTGACCGCAAAGGCTATCAGGAAGGCGATGAAGACTCCGGCCTGAACCGGGAAATCATAGCTGCCGGCCATCAGCGCCAGTATATCAAAGGTCCGGCCGCCGTGGAAATACAACACCAGAATACCGATCAGGAACAACAGACTGCCGAGAAGGGTATAGAGGAAAAACTTGAACGCGGCATAGACCCGGTTCGTGCCGCCCCAGATGCCGATGATCAGATACATGGGCACCAGCATCGCCTCCCAGAAGACATAGAACAGGAACAGGTCAAGGGCACAGAACACCCCGAGCATCAGGCTTTGAATGACCAGAAGATTGATCATGAATTCCTTGACCCGGACCGTGATCGAGGTCCAGCTGGCCAGGACACATATCCAGCCCAGCAGGGCGGTCAGGAACAGAAACCAGACACTGATCCCGTCAATGCCAAGCTTATAGCCAATGCCCAGCGCCGGTACCCAGGGCAGGCTTTCGCGGAACTGCATTTGGGCGGTGGTCGGGTCAAAGGCGATCAAAAGCCCGGTGGCGATCAGGAAATCGGCGACCAGTATGATCAGGGTCAGCCAGCGCACCATATTGTCCCGGCGCGAGAGCAGCAGAAGCGGCACGCCAATTAATGGCAGGAAGATCAGGATGCTCAACAGGGGCAGGTCCATCATAGCACGCCCCCCTGAACCAGCAGGTAAAAGCCGCCCATGACCATCAGCCCGACCACCATCGCCAAGCCGTAATGGGAGACAATGCCGGTTTGCAAGCGTCTGAGCAGACCGCCAGTGGCCAGCGACAGTCGGGCGACACCATTGACCGCCGCGTCGACCATATGGGTGTCGGCTCGCATACTTTCTTTTGACAGGCGGTGCACGGTCCTGAGGCCCAGGCCATCGCCGAGGGTAATGACCATCTGTTCCCAGGCCAGAACCGGCCGGTGGGCAAACCACATGAACAGCCGCGCCCCGCGCCGGTAGAGCCAGTCGGTGTCGAGGCTGATGGTGTTTTCCGGGTCGAGATATTTCAGGAACAGGACAAAGGCCAACAGGGTGAACATCAGGATGCCCAGGCTCTCGGTGATATGGACCGCGGTATAGGGCTCAAAATCAACCGGGTAGGGCAGCAGGTCATAAAGATAGCCCGGAAAGACCCCGATGCCGACACAGAAGACCGCCGCAATGCCCATGGCCAGCAGCATGTTGAGCGGTGGCTCCTTGGGCCGCAGGCCACAGTCTTTGCCAAAAAACATATAATAGGGCAGCTTGAGTCCGGTATGGAGGAAGGTGCCCGAAGAGGCCACCGTCAACAGTAGTGCTGCTGTCGCCGAATGATCGCCGGCCGCCGCCGCGATCACCATGCTTTTGCTGACAAAACCGCTGAAGAAGGGGAAGGCCGAGATGGCAAAGGCCCCGATCATATAGAGCGCCACCGTCCAGGGCATGGTTCGGTACAGACCACCGAGTTCGGTCAGCTTTCGGCGGCCGGTCATATGGATCACCGCACCCGCGCCCATGAACAGCAGGCCCTTATAGAGGATATGGGAAAAGGCATGGGAGGCGGTGCCATTGAGCGCCAATTCGGTGCCGATGCCGACCCCGGCGACCATATAGCCGACCTGGCTGACGATATGATAGCCCAGCAATCGCCGGCAGTCATTCTCCAGCACAGCAAAGACCACGCCGTACAGCGCCATCATCACCCCGAACCAGACCAGGACCTCGGCCCCGGGATAGGTGCGGATCAAAACATAAACCGCGGTTTTGGTGGTAAAGGCGCTGAGGAACACCGCCCCGGTGACGGTGGCTTCGGGATAGGCGTCGGTCAGCCAGGCGTTCAGCGGCGGCACGGCGGCATTGAGCATGAAGGAGACCATAATTAGCGTATAGGCCAGATTACCTTGCGGGCTCATATCCGGACCCGTTTGCAATGGCCCAAACAGATAGGAGCCGCTGTCTATGCCGTGGAGCACGATACCGCCGAGCAGCAGCACGCCGCCCGCCACATGGATCATCAGGTAGCGAAAGCCGGCCCGGATCGCCGGATCACCCTGGGCGGCGAAAATCAGATAGGCGGAGGCAAAGGCCATCACCTCCCAACTGACCAAAAGGGTGAACCAGTCGCCGGCAAAAACCACCCCGAAGGCGCTGCCCATATAGAGGAACGCGGCCACCCGCTGGCCGGGTTTTTCCAGATGCAGGCTATAGAGATTACCAATAAAACTCATGATCGCAAAGACCCAGCCAAAAACCAGCGCCAGCTTGTCGACCTTGAACATCACCAGGCTAATACCGGCAAAATCAAGTTGGCCGTAAGTGCCGGGGGTCAGCTGGGACACCTGATAAATCACCAGCGCCGGCAGGATCAGCGACATCGCTTTTAGGGACTGGCCCCGGAACAGGGGCAGCAGCAGGCCCCCAAGGATCAGGGTTATGGCGGGGTGGAACCATTCAGTCATAATAGTCCTCATCTTTCATGATGCCGCCCTTCTTGCCGATGAATTTGCTGACAAAAATAATCACCGCGCAGCTGATGAAGCCAAAGAAAGCCCCCCAGCCGGGGATGGCGTCCCAGAAGTGGGCCGTAGGGTGACGGGTGACCAGGAAATCGGCCAGCAGAACCAGCGCCAACACCAGCAGCAACAGCCGCCAGCGGATTTTAAGGTATTTTTCATCGCCAAAGAAATTGATCAGTCTGTGCATCATTATAAACCCGCTCCCGTCATCACCGACCGGGCCAGGGTCAGGAAATAGTCCGGATAGAATCCCAGCGCCAAAGACAGCAGGGCCGTGACCATCAGCGGCACCGTCACCATGGGAATTTCCCGGACATGCTCCAGCGGCAACAGATCCGGGTCCGAGGACGGTTTTTCCGGCTCAAAAAACGCCGTATAGATCACCGGCAGGAAATAGGCCGCATTGAGCACCGCGCTGACCAGAAGTACCGCCAGGAACACCATCTCCCCGGCCTGAACCGAGCCGACCACCAGATACCATTTGCTGACAAAGCCACCGGCCGGCGGAATGCCGATCATGCCCAGCGCCCCGATGAAGAAGGCGGTCATGGTCCAGGGCAGGCGGCGGCCAATGCCCGACAGGTCGCTAATCTTTTTCCGGTGCGAGGCGCAATAGATCGATCCGGCGCAAAAGAAGAGCGTGATTTTGGAAAAGCCATGGGCGGCGATATGGGTGATGCCGCCGATGGCCGCCATGGGGGTCAGCATCACCGCGCCCAGGATAATGTAGGACAGTTGGCTGACCGTCGAATAGGCCAGCCGGGCCTTCAGGTCATCCCGGGTCAGGGCATAGACCGAGGCCATGACGATGGTGAAGGATACCAGATAGGCGGTGGCGATGCCCAGGCCGAGCCGGTCCATCAGATCAATGCCCATGACGTGGAAAATCACCCGGAGCATACAGAAGACGCCCATCTTGACCACTGCCACCGCGTGGAGCAGGGCACTGACCGGGGTTGGGGCGACCATGGCGGCGGGCAGCCAGGCATGAAAGGGCATGATCGCGGCCTTGGCAAAACCGACCAGATAACAGAAATAAACCACCGTCAGGATCATATTGGAGGCCTCCACATCGTTAAACAGGCCGTGGGGCAAAAAATCGAACGTCCCGGCCAGCTGATAGGTCAGCGCCAGGGCGGCCAGCAGGAACGACTTGGACGCGCCGACCAGATAGACCACATAGCGGCGGCTGCCCGACCAGGATTCATCGGTTTCTTTGTGATAGACCAGTGGGTAGGTCACCAGGCTCAAGAGCTCATAAAAGATCACCAGCGTGAACAGGTTGGCGGCAAATGCCCCGCCGACCGCCGCCGACAGCGATACGGCGAAAGCGGCGGAAAACCGGCTCTGGGCATGTTCTTTCTGGCTGCGCATATAGCCGATGGAATAGATCGCCGCCAATATCCACAGCAGGCTGGAGACAGTGGCGAACACCATGCCCAGGGCATCGACCCGGAAGGCAAAATCAACCCCGGGCAAAATCTCAAACAGGGTCAGGTCAAGGGTGCCGCCAGCCAGCACCAGCGGGGCCATGGAAATCACCAGGCCGAATTTGATCAGGGCCGCGAGGACCGAGACCCCGTCCCGCAGGGCAGGGCGTCGGTACAGACATAAAATTGCCCCCGCCGCAAATAGCGATATGGCGATGGCCAAAATTGGCCTTATCGATAAAATATACTCCAAACACTACCCCTTCATTATGGTTAAATCATCCACTTCCAATGTATGTTTATTACGCAGTAAGGCCACCAGAATACCCAGCGCCACCGCGACTTCGGCGGCGGTGATGGCGATGATGAATATGGCCATGATTTGACCGCGCAGATCCTGCATCTGATGACCAAAAGCCAGCAGATTAATATTGACACTGTTCAGCATCAGCTCCAGCGACATCAGCACGATCAGCACATTGCGCCGGAGCAATACCCCGGCGGCCCCGGTCGCGAACAGGATGGCGCCTAAAATAAGATACCAGGACAGCGGGATCATTTGGCCTCCTCCCCTGATGTATGTGTATTGTCCTCAGGGTCTGCCTGAGCCAGCACCACCGCCCCGACCAGGGCGACCAGCAGGATTACTGATGCGACTTCGAACGGCAGCAGGTAATCCTGAAATAACAGTAGGCTCAGCTCACTGATGTCTGCCGGAGTCTGGGTCTGGTCTGGAGGGGAGGCGGCCCTGAAAGTCTGAAGCCGGTCGCTCTGCAGCAGCAGGAACAACATTTCCCCGGCCAGCAATAACAGCACGATCAGTGACGGCACCGCCCCCGGGGTGAGGAACCGGGTTTTGGCCTCCTTCTGCACATCCAGCATCATAATGACGAAGAGAAACAGCACCATCACTGCCCCCACATAGACAAAGATCTGGATAACGGCGAGAAAGGGCGAACCGAGCAGGATAAACAGCGCCGCGACCTGGACGAAGCAGGCGACCAGGGCCAGGGCGCTGTGAATGGGGTTTTTCGCCACCACCACCAGCAGGCCAGTTGCGGTTGCGACGACAGCAAGTAATAAAAAAAACTCTTCTTCCATTGGCTCCTCCTGTGTTGTTATTTTCTATGTTTATCAACAAAATATTTAGGCAAAAATTAAGGTCACTCCTGTTCTTCGGGATAAAGTTTAGTCTCGGCTAAATAACTGTAGCCGGTGCCTTCAATATATTGGCGCATGGCCACTTCATCGCGCAGGGTCTCATCCAGACGGTGTTTAACCACATCGCCGATACTGATGATGCCCCGGATGTCGGTGCCGTTATAGACCAGGACGTGGCGGGTTCTGTGCTCGGTCATCAGGGCCATAACCTTGGCCAGGTTATCCTCCAGCGAACAGGTGGCGAAATCCAGGGTCATGACGTCTTTTATGATGGTGTCACGGTGAGCGCCCCCGGCCAGCGCCTGACAGATATCCCGTTCCGATACCGTGCCCTCTATATTGCTGAGGGGGTCGCCGACGATGGAAAAGCCAATTTTCTTGATGCTGAATATTTTCAAAACCGTCAGGATTGTATCTTCCGGCAGCACCGAAAAAACGTCAAAGCCCTTTTTATCTAAAACTGTTTTCACCAGCATGATTTGGTCCCTTTTTGTAATTATATCCTGAATAAGCGTTATTTACATTTCCTTGGGTCGTCCCTGTCATTGTTTTTATTTTCTGATCCGCTGCCACCAGTCATAGCCCTCCGCAGCCTTCAGTGTTCCCTCAACGGTAACGGAGTGGGTCCGGGTGTCTTTGCCCGTCTTTTTCAGGGCCGTCTTGTCCGGTGTGATGAGTTTGGCCGGCATAACCTGACCACCGTTTTCCGCTTTCCCCGGGGCGGCGATAAGGTCCTCCAGATGAACCACAAGCGCTTCGGTCGTGGTGGCCGAAATCTCATATTCCTGACCCAGCTTGATCGCATCCGCCGGGCAGGCATCCTCGCACAGACCGCAATAGAGGCAGCGGGCAAGATCAATATCGAAAACCTGGGGCCGTCGGTTGCCCTTGGCATCCTCAAAGGGAATAACAATGATGCAGTCACAGGGGCAGATTTTTGAGCAGAGTTCACAGGCCACGCAATTAACGTCGCCCTCGTCATTGGTTTTGATAAAATGATGACCCCGGTGCCGGGAATAGGGAATCCACTTTTCATGGTCGGGATACATATGAGTGACAGTGCGGGCGAACATATAGCGCAGGGTCAGGGACAGGCCATGGAGCAGGTCAAGGAAGAAGACCTTGCCGATCCAACCGCTCTTATTTGTCATTGTCCTCGCCATTATTATCTCTCACTTCATCAGAACATAAAAAACCCACTCACTAGAATATTGACCAGGGACAGGGGCAGCAGAACCTTCCAGCCGATGGTCATCAGTTGATCGTAACGGTACCGGGGAAAAGTGAACCGAAACCACATGAAGACCCAGATAAAGAACCCGACTTTCAGAAAAAACCACAAGATCGGATTCACTAGAGGGGGTGTGCCCTGCCAGCCACCAAAAAACAGGATCACATTGAGGATCGCCAGCACCACGACCACCAGATATTCCGCCAGCATGAAAAACGAAAAGCGGATTCCGCTGTATTCCGTATGATAGCCGGCCCCCAGATCGCCCTCGGCCTCTGGCAGGTCAAAGGGAATGCGCTGGGCCTCGGCCAGGCCGGCAACAAAGAAGACAAAAAAACCGATCGGCTGATAGACGATATTCCACAGCCCGTCCTGGCGGGCGACGATGTCGAACAGGTTCATGGACCCGGCCAGCATCACCACCCCGATCACCGAAAACCCCATGGGGATTTCATAGCTGATCATCTGGGCGATGGAGCGCAGGCTGCCGAGCACGGCATATTTGCTGTTGGACGCCCAGCCGGCCAGGATGATCCCGAACACGCCGATCCCCGAGACCGCCAGAATGAACAGCAGCCCCACATTCATATTGGACAGGGACAGGGTCACTTCTGTGCCAAACATCTGCACCGGCTCGCCAAAGGGGATCGCGACAAAGACCACGAAAGGCGGCACCAGGGCGACGATGGGGGCGATCTTGAACAGCAGGCGGTCAGCCTCTGCCGGGATGTGGTCTTCCTTGGTCAGGAGCTTGATGGCATCGGCCACTGGCTGCAGCACCCCATGCCAGCCGACCCTCATGGGGCCGGGACGCTGCTGGATATGACCGGCGATTTTACGTTCCAGCCAGGTCAGGGGCATGGGCAACAGCAGCAGCACCGCCACGATGACGGCCATCTTGATCAGTAAGGGTAGGATAGCTATGACGCTTTCCATTTTGCCGGGTCTCCTCGCACACCAGGATAAAATTCGATTTATCTGGTCATTATTCAAGGGAGCTCTTTTCAGAAACTTCTGACAGGAGCGGTGCGAAACCGGCACGAGACAAATTTAACAGTAACACGCCGGTTTCAACATAAACACTTGCGAACAAACTATTTAATCTCTTTACTTATAGTATAGGCACATAAGTAGTTTGTAAAGTATTCAGGTAAAAAAGAGGCGAGGCTGAAAATGAGTCAGAGACTGGGAAAGGGTGAGGTCAGGGTTATTCCTGCCCTTGAAAAGTCGTCTTGGCGGGCCAGTTTTCATAAAATTAAGCCCTTTGGGGGAATGTAAAATTACCCGCAAAAAGTGTTATTATTAAGATTTTACTAATATTTACATTATCGCAGAATTATGCCATACTTTCGGCATAAGGAGTTGCCATGGCTGGACTGAGAAACGCTGATATTCTGGATAAAATTACCCTAAATATTCCCCCTCATGATTTAGTGGGATGGTTGCGGGAGGAAATCCTGGAAAAACATATTCATCTGAACTTTTATAAGAGTGCCTGGAAGGAATATTCCTTCGAAGAAGATTTCGATTATCTGGCTTTTGGGGTCAGTAAGGCAGAGAATCTCCATCTGGTTTCCGTGAAGGCGATCCTTGATGTGGAGCCGCTGATAGAGCAAAACTACTGGTTTCTCCAGATCGTAGTCACCAAAGTGATTGGCCTGCGTCACAGTGATGAGGAATTCCCTTATAAATCCGGGACCCTGACCCTGGATGACTTTGAAAATCAATTCCTGAACCCCGGTTCTGGCAGGGCCGAAATCGTTCTGTTTACGGAAACATCCAGAGCCAGAAATCATTTTGATGACTGGTTTTTCATCCTGAAATCAGAACACAACAAAGCGTCAACACATTAGCGGTATCCATTTCTAAGCCCGATATTAATGAGGGGTCGCAGGGGCCGGGTACTGGAGGAAACAAAATTTTTGAGTGAAGAGATTGCTTGGGGGTAAACGTTTAAGGTCGGTTGCTCATGAGAAAAATATTCTTAGTAATCTGTTGTCTGTTTCTGCCCCTGATTCTGACCATAGGTCTGACTCGGGCGGTGGCGGCGCCGGTTGTCCAGATCACCATAGATGGTCCCATCGGGCCGGGGGTATCCTCCTTTGTTGTCAGAGCCATAGAGGCGTCCCAGGACCGGGAAATTTCAGCGATACTTCTGACCATGGATACCCCGGGCGGGCTCGACACTTCCATGCGGGAAATCATTCAGGCAATTCTTGAGTCCGACAAGCCGGTGATCTGTTTTGTCGCGCCCAGCGGAGCCCGCGCCGCCAGTGCCGGAACCTATATCCTGATGGCCTGTCATATTGCCGCCATGGCCCACGGGACCACAATCGGGGCGGCAACGCCGGTGTCGATCGGCGGCGGGGCACCTTCTCCGGGGGGCGGTCAGCCTCAACCCCAGAAAGAGCAGAAGCCCGAACAGGAATCAGATGACAAGTCTGGCTCGAAACCCAAGCAAGCACCAACATCAAAACCCGGAATGAGTGAGAAAATTCTCAATGATTCCGCCGCCTATATGCGCGGTCTCGCCGAAATGCGCAACCGGCCTGTGGACTGGGCTGAACGGTTCGTGCGGGAAGCGGCCAGCGTGTCCGACAGTGAAGCCCTGAAATATGGCATCATCGACTATCGGGAGGCCTCAATCCGGCACTTGTTAAGGGCAGTGGACGGTAAACAGATAGACGTTAAAGGCACGGTCTGGACCCTGGATACCAATAATTCAGAGATTGTCCGGGTGCTGCCGACCTGGCGCGATGAATTTTTGGCAGCAATTTCCAACCCGAACATCGCTTATATCCTTTTGCTGATCGGCATTTACGGCCTGATTTTTGAATTTTCCAATCCGGGATTTATCCTGCCGGGCATTGTCGGGGCCGCCTCCCTGATTATGGCGCTCTATGCGTTACAGATGCTGCCGGTGAATTATGCCGGACTGGCCTTGCTGGTGCTCGGGCTGGCCCTGATCACGGCCGAGGCCTTTGTGCCCTCGTTTGGTATTCTGGGCATTGGCGGCATTGTGACCTTCGTCTTTGGCTCAATCATGTTGTTTGATAGCGACTTGCCGGGCTTTCAGGTCTCGCCCTATCTGATCGGCGGGCTGGCGACCATCAGCAGTATGCTAGGTCTGATGTTCATTACCATGGCGGTGCGCGCCTGGCGGCGACCGGCGGTCAGTGGCCCCGAAGGCATGATCGGCATTCCGGGCACGATCATCGACTGGCATCAGGGCACCGGCCATGTGGCGACCCACGGTGAAGTTTGGTCCGCGGTCTGCCCAGAAAACTTAAAAGAAGACTTAAAAGAAGATTTAAGAAAAGGCGTCCAGGTGCGGGTGACGGCCCGCGACGGTTTGGTGCTGGAAGTTACGCCAGATAACGACGAAAAACCTGATAATGGAGATGTAAAATGACTGAAATAGACATTGGCCAGAGCTTTGGCATATATCTGCCGATTTTCTTCTTTCTCGGATTTATCCTTTATGCTTTCCGGGTGCTCAGGGAATATGAGCGCGGGGTGATTTTCCAGCTCGGCCGTTTCTGGAAGGTCAAGGGACCGGGCCTGATCATCGTCATCCCGATCATTCAGAAAATGGTCCGGGTCGATCTGCGGACCACGGTGATGGATGTGCCGGAGCAGGATGTTATTTCCAAAGATAATGTCTCGGTCAAGGTCAATGCGGTGGTCTATTACCGGGTGGTCGATTCTCAGCGGGCGATCATCGAGGTCGAGGACTTTAAGTTCGCTACCAGCCAACTGGCCCAGACCACCCTGCGCTCGGTGCTCGGTCAGCATCAGCTGGATGAGATGCTGTCAAAACGGGAAATGCTCAACAAGGATATCCAGCAGCTTCTGGACAGCCGCACCGACGCCTGGGGCATCAAGGTGTCCAATGTGGAACTAAAACATGTGGATCTGGATAAAAGCATGATCCGCGCCATCGCCAAGGAGGCCGAGGCAGAACGCCTGCGCCGGGCGAAGGTGATCTCGGCCCTGGGGGAAGCCCAGGCGGCGGGCAAAATCCTCGAGGCAGCGGAAATACTCCATAAGCGGGAGGAGGCCATGCAAATCCGGTATCTGACCGCGCTCCAGGACCTGGCCACGGAACGGACCTCGACCATCGTCTTTCCGTTCCCAATCAACCTGATGAAAAACTGGTTCACGCCTGATAAATAGGAGACCAGTTAAAGTAAGCTGACTTGCCCGTCTGGACCCCCCGTCCAGACAAAGTCCAATTTCCGGCTTTTGATCTGAAAAACTTCTGTTATAACTTTTCCATGATCAATAAAAACGAGACCGTAGTGATTTGTGAGAAGCCCTCACAGGCCCGGAATATCCGGGCGGCAATCGGAGATAATTTTGGCAAAATCCTGCCGGCACAGGGCCATCTGCTGCGTCTGGAGATGCCGGAGGAAATCAACCCGGCCTGGTCGCGGTGGAATTATGACATCCTGATTCCAGAGAATCGGCGCTTTAATTACCGGCCGTCCGAGGGCGGGGGCAAGGACGCGCGCCTGCGGGATATCGAAATTGCCCTGAAGTCGGCCAAATCCGTGATCATCGCCACCGACTGTGACCGGGAAGGCGAAGGCATTGGCCGGGAACTGCTGCTGTATCATAATTTTGACGGCGAGATCCTGCGGGCGATGTTTTCCGCCGAAGACAAAAAAACCCTAACCAAGGCCTTCAATAACCTGAAACCGGCCGCCGACTATGACCGGCTGTATGAGGCTTTCTATGCCCGGGCTGCGGTCGACAAGGCGTGCAATCTGACCCTGACCCGGGTGGTGACGGTGCGCTTTAAAAAGCCCGGGGCCAAAGGCGCGATCGGGGTCGGCCGGGTGATGTCACCAACCCTGGCCATCGTCTGTCGCCGCCAGCGCGAGATTGAGGCCTTTGAAACCCGGCCCTTCTATGAAATTACCATGAAGCTGGCCGGGGACAAGGGCAAGGTAGCGGTCCATTTCCGGCCCAAAGGTGACGGCCGGATTTACGAGGAACACGAAGCCCTGGCACTGGTCGATGCCGCGAAGGTCTGGCAGGGACCGCTCAAGGTGGTCTGTGAAGAGAAAAAGCAGGCCCCGCCAAAATTTTTCGACCTGCCGACCCTGCAGAAGGAAGCCGGCAAAAAGGGCTTTACCGCCTCGCGCACCCTGGAGGTCGCCCAGTCGCTGTATGAAAAGCATAAAATCATCACCTACCCCAGGGCGGCGGTGCGTTCCTTGCCCGAAGTGATGATCCCTGACGCCCAGAGCCTGCTCGACCAGCTGAAAAAGATGCCGCACCTGAGCCAGATACCGCTGGCGACGGCGGTGATCCGTAAAGGCCGGCCGGGTTATTTCTCCGATAAGGCTCTGGAGGGAGAAAGTCACCATGCCTTGATTCCGAATCTGGCGGTGGCGGAATATTTCCCGGTGCTGTATGAGCGGCTGGACGAGGATCACCGGACCCTGTTCGACCTGATCACCCGCAGCTATATCGAAGGCGTGGGCGAGGATAATGTCTATGACCAGACCACCCTGACCGCCGAGGTGTTGAGCGGGGCCAAGCCATATTCCTTCTCCGAGATCGGCAAGATCACCCGTCAGGAGGGCTGGAAGGGCCTGTTCCCGAAAAGCGATAAAGACGCCAAAGGCAAGAAGGCCGACAAAGACGTCACCCTGGCGCCGATCAATGACGGTGACATCATGACGTCAGAGGGCGCGAAATCGGCGCTGAAGAAAACCACGCCGCCGAAACCTTATGGCGAGGGCGATCTGATCAATGCCATGCAGAACGCCTGGAAATTTGTTGACAATGAAGCCGAAAGAGAACGGCTGAAAATGGCCAAGGGCATTGGCACACCGGCGACCCGGGATCAGATCATCGAAAACCTGAAGCAGAAATGTTTCGAGATCAAACGCAAGAAAATCTATGCCACCCGCTATGGCATGCGCCTGTTTGAGCTGCTGGAGACCAACCTTCCCGAAATAGTGGACCCCGGGGCGACGGCGCGCATGGAACTGTTCCTCGACAGCATTCAGCTGGGCGAGAATTCCGCCGATGAGGTCTTTGACCAGGCCATTGAACGCCTGCGCAATATGGTCGACCAGATCCAGAACAGCTACCGCTCGACGGAGCTGACCAAGAATCATCCGCCCAGTGACAAGATGCTCGGCTTTGCCCGGCGGCTGGCGGCGGAGAAAAATATCCCGTTGCCACCGGCGGCCATGGTTGATTTTGCCGTCTGCCGGCTGTTCATCGATAATAATGTCGAAGCGGCCCCGGAAGATGGCAGCCCGACCCAGCGGCAACTGGGCTATGCCCGGACGTTGGAGAAACAGATCGGCGACGTGATCCCCGAAGAGACCTTAAAGTCAGCGGAGACCCTGCGGCTGTGGATTGATCAGGCCAAGGTCAAGGCCCCACCGAGACTGGCGTCTGAAAAGCAGATGATCTGGGTCACCAAGCTGGTGGGCCAGGGCGAGGCGGCGCCTGCGGGCTATCCCGAGAAAGTCACCGCCGATGCCGCCAGCCAGTTCCTCGACAAGGCCTTCAACAAAAACAAACCCGGTGGCGGACAGGGGCCTGTTAATTAATCCTTCAAATGATGAGATGAGGCCCTTTCCAGGGTTCTGGTCATAAAGACGCTGTGGGTATCTTCGCTATAGCCCTTAAAGGGCATACATTCGGTGGCATTGGCGAGAAATGTAGTAACATTGATATCGCAGTCTGAATATTATCCTGTTTATCTGCCTTTGTGGGAATTCGACCTCCTAAAAATGGAGGGAATTATCATCTTTTGGGAGGTTCATTTTTCGAGCAAAGAGGAGGACTATGACGCCACTAAATACTATTGTCGCGGTAACCATTAAGGCATAATCATAGCTTTTATAATAGTCTGTCAGCGCGACGCTATATAAAGGGGCTAAAACCTGCCCAATTCCATATGCCGTGGTTAGCGATCCCATTAATATAACCGGGTTTTTTCCCGCTAACTTGCCGCCAAGATTCATAAACAACGCAACTAGTCCGACAAAGGTTCCGCCGTATAATAAACTGCTCAGAATAATTAAATATATGTTTGACGTCAGCGCCGGAATGAGGATTCCGATGACTTGTAATGACATTGCAAAAATAATGACATTGATGCTGTCAAACCGATGAGCCAGCCGCATCCATATAATGCAGGACGGTATTCCTGCAATACCGACGGCGGTCCAGGTTACTCCGCCATATCCGCTTAATCCGTCCAATGAATTGATAATATCGGGCAGGAAAGTCGCTTGTACGACCATACCGACACCTTCGGTGAAATAGGCGAGAATGAGGAGTAAGACAAATCCTGAAAAAATGGATTTATCAAATTTATATATGGGGACGGCCTGTTTTTTAGGGGAATTATTTGAAAGAATATAAACGCAATATACTGCACAAATGGTTCCAAAAAGGGTTAAAACGATCCAGGACGTTTGCCAGTCTGCCTCCTGAGACAGAACAATACGACAAATGATGTCAGTAATGAGGATGGATAAACCAAGCCCGCTAAAGTGAATGCCCATCGCCTTTGTCTTGTCGCTAAAGTGTAATTTCGTCATGACAATGGCAGAGCCGACAACCAATATCATAGACGCGCCAAAGCCCGCGACAAACCGTGATATAAGCCAGACAACGTCATGGGTAGATATGCCAAGAAAAAGGGTCGTTATGATGCAGAGAACGATCCCGATTCTGAAGTATTTAATTTTGGCGTTTATGTCCCTGATGAAAATGGAAAAAATAGACCCGGTTAAATATCCCGCATAATTTACAGAAGCTAAAATTCCGGCAAAAGTTAAGCTCAAGAAATCATCAAGCATAAAAGGCAGTAACGTCGTAAAGGAAAATCGCGCTATCCCAATCCCGATAATCAAAGAAATAATGCCCGCCAGTAAAATGGCCGCGTTATTATTCCGGTCTAATAAATTCATACTTATTCCGTTGTTCCATCTACTATTAGCGAAGCAGGGTGGGCTTTGCTTTGGCGGTTCACGAGATGGATACCGATAGCGACCAATGTGAGGGCAGCGAATACCGCAGCGATCATGGTCTCATCAAGGATTAATCAAGCGACGATCATGTTGAAATCATTAATTAGACTACATGAGGTCACGGGTTATGCATAATAAAATTTATAGCTCAATGACCTGTTTTAATTCAGATTCTTTACTTGAGCCGGTCAAATCGTCGCGGGAAATGTATTTGGGATGAACTAAGCCGCAAAAAGAAAAAAGACTTAGGCAGAGTAACTGCTAAGTCTTTGCCTCCCTGGAGGAGAGGAAGGGATTCGAACCCTCGATACTATTGCTAGTATACACGCTTTCCAAGCGTGCGCCTTAAACCACTCGGCCACCTCTCCATGTCCACGGCTTTGATGGCGCAATATACCTATCCTGAATGAGGATGCAAGGGATCATCTGTATTATTTAGGGATATTTTTTGTTTTCTGGACAATATTGCCAGAAAAGCCCTTTTGCGCTATAATTTGCTGGTCTAGATACAGGTGAAATCATGATCCTTTTCAGATATGTCGGCCTGGGTTTATGTTGCAGTGCCGTGTTGTTGACCTTTCTTGAGATATATAGATATGTCGAGACTCATGTCTTTGCGCCGCTGACCCTGGCCGAGGCCTGGCTGTGGAAATATGATCAAAGTCTGGGCAGTATCATAGTCATGGGCGGCAAAGGCGGCTTGGCAAGCTTTATAGCCGAATTCATGGACGCGGTGATTACCATGCCGCTGCTTTCGTTGGTGCTGGGTGTGGGGCTGTTTTTGGTCTTTATCAGCCGCCATTGTGAGGCGGGGGAATAACTGTCATTAAGAGTCAAGAAGTGCTTGACAATTACAGCCCATTTAACGATAAGACACTGTTTTTGAGATTCAGAGTCCTTGGGTATTCTTTAGTCAAGGGCAGAGATGATGCTGATATATGCAGATATATAAAGGCAGGCATCCGGAAAATAATAGATAGTAGGATAAGAAAATGGCTGTTCCTAAAAGGAAAATATCACCACATCGCCGTGGTAACCGTCGGTCACACGATAGCTTGACCGTCGACACATATGTAGAAGATAATGAAAGTGGCGAATTGCGCCGCCGTCACCATATTGACCTGAGCACAGGGAAATATCGGGGTCGTCAGATCTTAGAGCCTAATGACAACTACTAGGCTCTGTCACACTAAACTGCATAAAAACCGGCTGGATTATTCCTCGCCGGTTTTTTTGTTTTTTGGGGCCCAAGATTTTAGAAAGGTTTTTTTGTTTTTGGGCTGTTTAGAATTTAAGGGGTGATGCCAATGTCGACAGTTCATTTGATCTGCGGGCCGGTCGGGGCCGGGAAAACCACCTTTGCCAAGCAGCTGTGCCAAGAGACCGGGGCGCTGCATTTCTCCATTGATCAATGGATGACCAGCCTGTTCACCCCGGACCTGTCGGGCGCGATCGAATATGACTGGGCCATGGAGAGAATCGGTCGCATGGAAAGCCTGATCTGGTCCCATGTCAGCCAATTGATGGCGTTGGGCGTGGATGCGGTGCTCGACCTCGGCCTGTTGCAGCGGGATCATCGGCAGAAATTCTATGACCTGGCGGGGGCTGAGGGTTTTAACATCTGCCTGCATCTGGTGGACGCGGACCGGGAGGTGCGCTGGGGCCGGGTTCAGGGCCGCAATGCCGCTAAGGGCGAGACCTATACCATGGACGTGGACCGGGGCATGTTCGATTTCTGCGAAGACCTGTTCGAGCGGCCTACCGGTGATGAGCTGGCGTTTATGGCTGATAAATAGCTGTTGTATCCCCGATGAACCTCTTTGATGTGGGCAAACCTGTCCAATAAATGGGGGGCCCTAAAGATAAAAAACGGTGGGTCATATTTCATGTTATGCTCCGGTATCGTTTTCACATTTCTTACCTGAGAGTACATCTATGCAACAGACTTTTACGCGTTATTCCTCCATCGCCCTTGTTAAAGAAATAGAGTCGCCTGAAAATCCCGGAGGATTAGAAAAACGCGTAGCTCTGGTGCCGAGTGATGTCGGTCTGCTCGTGCAGGCGGGCATTCAGGTTTATGTTGAGGTTGGCGCAGGAGAAGGTGTTGGTTTTAGCGATGAGGAATACGTGCAAAATAAAGCCATCATGCAAACGGCTGAACAAATATATAAAGATAAAGCCCTGATCATTAAGTTTAAAGGTCCGGCGCTTGCCTCTATCGAACAAATGAGTGAAGGCGGCACATTATTCTGTATGGCCCATTTTCACTCTTACCCCGACCGGGCTAAATTGCTCCAGGATCGGCGGATCAATGTCATCGCGATGGAAGAAATATGCGAATCCCCCAAACGCGATACGGATCAGCGCATCCTGGGCCGTCTCGCCATGAACGCCGCCTTAACGCCGTTCTTTCAGGACAATACCATTGGCGGATTGCGGGTCAGAATCATTGGCTGGAGCGACCGTTTGCGGGGGGCCATTAACCGCTGCGGCAATCGTAGCCCTCGATCACTGCAGATTATTCAGCCGTCGCTGCCCTTTGACGCGCTCGATGCCACGGGTGAAAATGCCCTGTATTTTTACGACAGCCAAAGTTTTAACGACCCCAAAGGCATATTGAACAAATTACGCTCTGTTAACACCGCCTTATTTGACCTTAACGAATTTGAGGCATCCCAGGGTCAGCAGGCCATTAACGCCTATCGGGAAAGCCATCCGCCCTCCGAATTTGGTCTGCGCCGTATTCAGTGTTTACATGAAACCGGGCAGGCAGGGGCCAGATATGGCTTGGACTTACTTAGTCAAAGCAAACCCTCTGTCGATAAGGAAAATATCAAGGCGGTTATTCTGGGGTATGGCAACGTCGGCCAAGGGGCTTTGGATGAATTATACCAACAAGGCGTTAAAAAAATTCATGTGCTCGGTCGGGCTCAAACAGCAAAAAGTCGCATTGATTTCTGGCTCAAAGACGCCGATATCGTGATCAATGGCGCCGAGCAATCGTCAGAGTTAAGAGGTAAAAACTTTTTGATCAGCAATCAGCATATTCAGGACTTAATACCCGAGCATTCCGTGGTGATTGATTTAGTCGGCGGCAGCCCGACCAATAGAAGTCCGGTTGAAGCGGTGATGAGTTGCAGTTTTCTAACGGAACCTTATTTTGTCCAGGACGGCGTTTTAATTTCCGCGTTATGGGGCTGGCCCATGATGGGCATGATGCGCGAAACCGCCGTTCGCTATTCCGGTCAAATTGTCGAGGTTTTAATTGGCCCTGAGAGGCTTATTGACGGCCTGCAACAGTTAACGCCGGGTGTTGAACGCGCCTTGGTTTGCGGCCCTTTTAGGTCTAAATAGCCGATAAGTAATCGGCCGATGGGGTCAACAAATCAATCACCTCTGACCCCTTGATTTCGTTATAATTTTCTGTCTATGGCAGAGTGGCGGATATGGAGAATTTCGACGGCGTCACCGACAATATGATACAGTGCCCGGTAATCGCCAATGATCAGATGCCGGATGCCTTGGTTAAATTCTCTGTCTTCCGGTGCGATAGGACAACGCTCGGCCAATTCATCAAGCTTTTCTATGGCATCAATAATACTTAAATACCAGTTCAAAGCGTTTTGTGGCGAGCCTTCCCCTATTTCATGATAGCGTTTAATAAGGTCGGCTTCTGCCGTTGGTTTTATCTCAACCCGATATTTTCTCAACGGGTAATGCCGTGTCTGGCTTCAAATTCAGATGTAAAGTCTTTGAGCGGACGGCCTTTTTCAGATAACGCCTGACGGATATTGACAATACTCTCGGCATAATCCGCAAGCTGCGCCATTCTCTCGTATGTCTCGGCATCCTGCACCACGACGGCCGCTTTGCCGTTTACGGTTAGAATTTCTGGGCGTTTGGTCTTTTTAAGCCGCTTAATATGCTCCGCCGGCTTGCGGCTGAAATCGGTCACGGTGTGAATGTCAGAACTTTTAAACATGGGCCAATCTCGTCAAGCAGTGAATAAACATGTTATTCTCTGTTATAGGCTAATGAAGCTTTTCCGTCAATGAGCTTGCCTCCCCGCCAATTCTAGCCAACGAATGCGAACGTCATAAAATTAATCGACTCTATTATAGACCTATAGGGTGATGCTGGACATCGCTGCACAGAAGGCAAATTCCCCCTCTGCCCCATCCGACCCCATCGATACGGGTGATATCCTTAAATAATGTCACATCATTCTGATTTAGTGAGTCGCCTATAGTTTGACTTGAGGGTGTGGTTTTTATAATTATTCAAGAATACGGATAACCGATCATGTTGATATTATTGCCCTATTCACATATTGACATTTTAACTTGTTATTTACGATTGCATTGTTAGAATAGTCAGGTCGCATAGATGGACTTTTAGCGACAGTTCGCCGTTAACGCGGTCCACACCCAAGAGTGGGATAACCAAGAAACGTCCGATTAAAAGGCTCCCTTGTGGAGCCTTTTCTATTTATCGGGCAGGCCTAGTTTTCTGTCCAGTATGCACGTTATGAACCATTATGCGAAAACGAATAGGCTTTAGGTTCTTTGCATATGGCATCTCATCCCGGGCATAGGCCGAACTAACAAATAAATTTAACCCTTTCTTTTTACCTGCTTTCGATAACTTAAAAAAGATAGAATAATATGTGATATGCCCCAGTTCATCTATCAGTTCCACGACATAAAAATTATTATGGCGATCATGATAGCACTTCATATCTGACAATGACCGCACTATATCGGGCAACTTAATAGACAAATTATAACGTTCTATATCAAAAATACGCGTTTCTCTAGTGTCGCTATATTTATACTCAGCAGGGATCACTTCTTCGTCTTTTTGGCCGCGGGTAAAACAATGCAGAGAGAAAATAACATTTAAACGATATTTTCTTTCGGGTTTATGGCCTTGTGCAGGAACAGTTAGATTATATTCAAAGGGGTGAAGATGGTCTAAATTATATTCTTGCTCCGAAATAGTGATTGGTTGCCATTTCATACTATTGAACTGCCATTCTTATTCATTTCCGTCAAGATTAGATCAGCTACAAATTCTTTTATATATTCAGGCATATGTTTTTATCTGTTGTTACTTATTGATTTTCAATAAAGCATATAAAAATATATAAAGTCTATTACTTGCTGGTCAGAAAACCATAATTTTTTGTCAATAAAGACGATCAAGAAATGTCAGTAATTCACCTTTTTTTATTATCTGACTTTAGAGCTTTATAATATGGACTTATCTTTCCAATTAGAGTGCTACGCGCGGGCCGATGCTTGAACTTCTCAAAACACCAATCCCGCATATCTTGTATAAATGATTCTTGTTTGTGTGGCAGTGGACCATCTTTAATTCGCAAGGCAACTTCCACATAAAAGGCGGTCCATTTAATAGAATCAGGGCGTCCTTTCCTGCGAGTAGACAAGGTATTATTACTTTCCTTATCGTCAAGGACATATTGTCCTGCGAGCATTGATATATTATTGGTGGATTCTGGTTGAGGACTAGGAAATAGTTTTAATAATTCCTCAGTATTTATATGCACTAAATGATGTTCTATTTGATCGTCAGATAGATGGCCGTTTTCCCAATTTATGTTAGAAAGTCGCCATCTTTCTTTTGGGATGGGAACAAATGATATAGTGTCATCACTACAATATTGTTCCTTTATCTCTTCTGTGGCGTTGTTTGCGGCACATATATGTCCCCAACTTTGAAGCTGTCCTTCACGCAATGCTATATATAATTTAGACTTATAAATTTCTATAAAATCCTCATAAACTTCTTGCCAGATATTGAGTTTGTCATGATGTTCTATGGATGCAATTAATTCTTTCTTTAGACGGGAGACATCTTCTTGTTCTAGACCCATACCTAGAATTTCTTTTATTTGCTCTGGTTCCGAGTGATACGTGTCGTGAGTTTCGGGATTCGGGGGTAGGCCAGATCTTTGACATTCTTCTTCTGTAACGATCGTATCCACAGGGATGTAATAATCATAAATAAACTCATCACAAAATCTATCGTCATCACCATGTTCGTCATAATTCATAATAATAGGGTATCTTTGATGCCCAATCCAAAGAAGAGCTTCGATGAGGTAACATTTTGGGGCTATTTCCACAGGAAGTAATATTTTCACCAAAGCTAATTTCCTTTTACATAAAGAATTACGGTGACAGTAACCGACTTAATAGCATAACGTCAATCTATGAGATCATATTGGTTTTATGACCCGGATTGCGCGCACAGACGCCAAAATCCCCCTCTTCCCGCCCTCTGAATCTCCTCCAAGACCAGAAAAAACAAATCTGCTATTGATGAATAGGTCGCGCCGCCTTACATATGGGGGAGGCGGGTACTGTCCTGCGCGTGATTTATCTTACTCCCCGGGGCGATAATCATTCCGAAGGGAGCTGTCTCTGTCCGGATCGTGGTCCGGTTACATGGCGCCCACCTGTAAACACAGGTTCCGGAGGATAATATATAAATCACGGCTGCGACGGTCCCGCCACTATAGTATAATGCGCCGATATGTAGGAAGCTGATGAAACACCAAAAAGCCGTCTTGCGCGGGCAAATGAAAAGCCTGCGGGAAAACCTCCACGCCACAGATAACACTCAAGACAACACCAGTGATCTCAGCGCCGCCCGCGTGATCGCGTCTCAGATTTTGCAGCTGCCGGAGATTGCCGGGGAAGTTCAGCGCGGCATTCGCGCCAGTCGCAACGAGCCCCATATCGTTGCCGGGTTCCTGCCGATCCAGAGCGAGATTGATTGCCTGTTTGTCCTCAAAGCCCTAAACGCGATCCAGTGCCGCTGTGCCCTGCCGACGATCAGCAGTGACGGCGACTATCTGGCGTTCAAGGAATGGGACCTGCTGGCGGAACTGAAAGACGGCCCCTACGGCACCCGCGAACCGGCGGCCGATTTTGGCTTTGTCATGCCCGATGTGATTCTGGTGCCGCTGCTGGCCTTTGATGACCGCGGCCACCGGTTGGGCTACGGCGGCGGATATTATGACCGCACCTTGAAGCTCTACCGGGACAAGGGTCATGCCTTCACCGCCATCGGCATTGCCTTTGACGGTCAGAAAGTTGATCACCTGCCCACCGAATCCCATGATCAGCCCCTTGATCTCATTGTGACAGAAAAGAAAGTATACAGACCGTGAAATTATTATATCTAGGTGACATTGTTGGGCGATCCGGGCGCAAACTGGCGCTGGAGAAAATTCCTGAGCTGCGCAAAAGCCTGAAACTGGATTTTGTCGTGATCAATGGCGAGAATGCCGCCTCTGGCTTTGGCATCACCGGCAAAATGTGCGACGAGTTTTTTGCCGCCGGGGTCGATGTGATCAGTACCGGCAACCATATCTGGGACCAGAAGGAAACCAAAACCCATATCGCCGGTGAGCCACGGCTGATCCGGCCGATCAATTTCCCCACCGGCACCCCCGGCCGGGGTAGTGTCATGGTTCAGGATGTCCGGGGCCGCAATCTTCTGGTGATCAATGTCATGGGCCAGGTGTTCATGAATGCCCTGGATGATCCCTTCGCGGCGGTCGATGCGGAGCTCAAGAAATATCCCCTCGGCAGTGTCGCAAAATTCATTCTGGTCGATATTCACGCCGAAGCGACCTCGGAAAAAATGGGTATGGGTCATTTCTGTGATGGCCGGGCGTCCCTGGTGGTCGGCACCCATAGTCATATCCCGACAGCCGATGCCCAGATTTTTGACGGCGGTACCGCTTACCAGACCGATGCCGGTATGTGCGGCGATTATAATTCGGTGATCGGCATGGACAAGGCCGAGCCGCTCCAGCGCTTCACCCGCAAGATGTCCTCTGGCCGCTTCAGTCCGGCAGTGGGCGAGGCGACCCTGTGCGGGGTCTATGTGGAAACCGATGACAAGACCGGCCTGGCCAAACGGATCGAGCCCCTGCGTCTGGGCGCAAGACTGCACGAACATATGCCGGTGGTTTGATTCTGGGTCGTTTAGCGGTTATTTCGCCGCCCTGGGCGTGGTTCGTATGGGTGAAGAGGCGGCATAATAAAAAAGGCGGCCCTTAGGTCGCCTTTTAATAAATTATCAGATTATGTTAATTTTACTTGCGGCGTTTTCTTGCCATTCCAAGTCCCATCAGTCCTAAACCGAGTAGGGCGAGAGGGGCAGGTTCAGGCACGTCAGAAATCCGCAATTGTGTGGAACGGAATACGACAACAGCCGAAGTGGTATTGCTACCGTCACCCCAAATGTAATTGGCATTACTATCAATATTTGAGAAAGTTCCCCAAGGACTACTGCCATTTGGAGCAGACCAACCGACATTTTGCCATTGGGCGCTTAACAATGCTGTTTCAAGGGCGCCGCTGGAGAGAGGTGAACCGGTGGAACCAGGGTCGCTTTCGCTAGTGCCCATTAATGTCCATTCCCAGTCTTGTGTATTTGTCAGTAATTCACCATTCCAACCTGTGAACTGACCGATAAAACTTTGTGGCCCACCATGATCCCATGCATAAACAAAAAGACGTTGTCCGTTGTTGGCATTAAAACTGAAATCATCTGTTGTTGTCCATGTTGCGGAATCACGACCAATATAATCAATATTTGTTCCATCGTCATCACCGACATATAGTCCAAAATGATTGTCGGCAGTAAGTGTCGCATCAATGACTGTGGCGCTGGCATTGGATATGATGGCGACAGTAAGTGAGCAGAAGCCAATAATCCCTATTAGTGTTTTTCTAAACATTTTTAAATCCCAAATTTATAATTTTAATCAATAACCGTGAATATATTTAAAGCAAATATCATGCCAAAATATAAAGTGTATAAATTACAAGCGCTTGTGGTTCTGAGGTGTTAAGTATCGATTGAAAATTGTAAAGAATCCCGACAGTTTGTTAGGGTTCTTTACAATTTTGATAAAATCATTCGTAAAAATATATGATCACCGTCCGTTCTTTCCGGGCTTTTTTTCCGGAAAAAACTCAATTCGCTGTTCACAAAGCGCGGCCAGTGTATTATCACAGTTGGGAACCTTTATTTTGACGTATAAAGGCCCCGCAGCGGGCTTTTCAGGAACAGACATATGGCAGGCCATTCAAAATTTAAGAATATCATGCACCGTAAAGGCGCGCAGGATAAAAAACGCTCCTCCCTTTTCAGTAAGCTTTCCAAGGAAATCACCGTTGCGGCCAAGATGGGCGGACCGGACATGGACAGCAACCCGCGCCTGCGTCTGGCGGTTCAGACGGCCCGGGGCCAGAGCATGCCAAAAGATAATATTCTACGCGCGATTAATAAATCCCAGGGCGGCGATGCGGCGGATTATGACGAAATCCGCTATGAGGGTTACGGCCCCGGCGGTACCGCGATTATCGTGGAAAGCCTGACCGACAACCGCAACCGGGCGGCCTCTGATATCCGGACGGCTTTTGCCAAGAATGGCGGCAACCTGGGCGAAACCGGCAGCGTGTCGTTCCAGTTTGAAAAGGTCGGGGAAATCATTTTTGACGCGGCCGTTAAATCTGCCGATGATATGTTTGAAATTGCCCTCGACGCCGGTGCGGAAGACGTGGCCTCAGACGATGAAACCCATGAGATTTATTGCACCCGGGAAGATCTTCAGGCTGTGACCGCTACCTTGACCGAGGCTGTGGGAGCTGAACCTAAATCAGCCAAGCTGATCTGGAAGCCGGGCAACACCATTGAGGTCGATCTTGAGGCCGCCCGTAAATTGTTGAAAATGATCGATGTTCTGGATGACCTCGATGATGTGCAGAATATTTACGGCAACTATGAAATTTCTGACGAAGTAATGGAGCAGCTCAGCGAGTGACGGTGAAACGGGGCCAGGTAAAACAAAGAGTGATCGGCTTTGATCCGGGCTTGCGAAAGACCGGGTGGGGTATCATCGATGTTGACGGCTCCCGCCTGATCCATGTTGCGAACGGGATTGTTCATTCCGATGCCAAGGCCAGTCTGGCCGAACGGCTGGTGCAGCTGTTTGATGGCCTGAGCCAGGTGATCACTGATTGGGAGCCCGACACGGCAGCGGTGGAAGAAACCTTCGTCAATAAAAACCCCAACTCGACCCTGAAGCTGGGTCAGGCGCGGGGCATTTCGCTGCTGGTGCCAGCCCTGGCCGGAATTCCGGTGGGGGAATATTCACCCAATCACATTAAAAAATCCGTGGTCGGTGCCGGTCATGCCGGTAAGGCCCAGGTGGAAGCCATGCTAAAAATACTCCTGCCCCAGGTGGTGATCAACGGCGAAGATGCCGGGGACGCATTGGCGGTGGCCATCTGTCACGCCCATAATGGCGGCACCCACCGCTCTTTGCAGGAGACCCTGCGCACAGACCGCAAGTCAACCGGTAAAGCCGGCGCACAGATTTTATTTCGAGGAACCCGCTGATGATTGCCAAACTTAAAGGTCTTGTGGATGCCATTGGGGAAGACAGCTGTGTCATTGATGTCAACGGCGTCGGTTATCTGGTCTTTTGTTCCGGGCGGACGTTGGGCAACCTGCCGTCGATCGGCGAGGCGGTGAGCCTGATGATCGAAACCCATGTCCGCGAGGATCACATTCACCTGTTCGGTTTTGGCAGTGACCTGGAGAAAACCTGGTTTAATCTGGTGCAGACCGTGCAGGGGGTTGGGGCTAAGGTCGCGCTGGCCATTCTGTCGGTGGTCGCCATTGATGAGCTGTCCAATTCCATTGCGGCTCAGGATAAAACCGTTGTTGGCCGGGCCAAGGGCGTCGGGCCTAAGCTCGCGACCCGGATTGTCACCGAACTGAAAGACAAGGTCGCCCGCTTTGCTGCCCTGCCACAAGCGGCGACGGTCAAGGGAGACGGCGCGGCACCGGTTGCCGTGGATAACGGCGCGGTTCAGGACGCGGTATCGGCTCTGGTTAATCTGGGCTACCGTCAGACAGAGGCCTATATGGCCGTGGCCGGTGTGGCGCGGAACTTTGACGGTGAGGCTGGGGTCTCTGACCTGATCCGGCTCGGGCTGAAGGAACTGGGTCAATGAGCGAGACAGATCAGGACCGCATGGTCGGGGGCGGGCAGAAGACGGGCGATGAGGCGGAAAGCACTATCCGGCCGACCAGGCTCGATGATTTTACCGGTCAGCGCAAAGTCTGCGACAATTTGAAAATTTTTATTGAGGCCGCGCGTATCCGCAACACGGCGCTGGATCATGTGCTTTTTTATGGCCCGCCGGGCCTCGGCAAGACCACATTGGCCCAGATCATGGCGCGGGAGCTTGGGGTTAATTTCCGGGCGACAGCCGGGCCGGTGATCTCCAAGGCCGGCGATCTGGCGGCTCTGCTGACCAATCTGGAAGAAAATGACATTCTGTTCATTGATGAAATTCACCGACTGAATCCGGCGGTGGAGGAAATCCTTTATCCGGCTATGGAGGATCATCATCTGGACCTGATCATCGGCGAGGGACCGGCGGCCCGCTCAGTGCGTATCGATCTGCCGCCCTTTACCCTGATCGGGGCGACTACACGCTCGGGCCTGCTGACCACTCCGCTCCGGGACCGGTTCGGTATTCCGGTGCGGCTGGAGTTTTATTCCGCCGAGGATCTGGAGACCATTGTCCGGCGCGGCGCCCGGGTGATGGGGATTGAGATGAGTTCGGACGGTGCGATGGAGATTGCCCGCCGGGCCCGGGGCACACCGCGTATTGCCGGTCGCCTGCTCAGGCGGGTGGCGGATTATGCCCTGGTCCGGGCAGATGGCGCGATTAACCGCGAGGTGGCGGACATGGCCCTGACCCGGCTGGAGGTGGACTCCCGCGGGCTGGACGCCATGGATCATAAATACCTGAAATGTATTGGCATCAATTACAACGGCGGTCCGGTGGGTATTGAAACCCTGTCGGCGGCACTGTCCGAACCCCGGGACGCGATTGAGGAAATTATCGAGCCTTACCTGATGCAGACCGGGTTGGTGCTGCGGACCCCGCGCGGTCGCATCTTATCGCCCCAGGGCTATGACCATATCGGGGTGAAGCCGCCAGAAGTTGTTTCAGGAGAACCGGGTAAAAATCAGATGAATTTGCTGGAGGAATAAAATGGCTGAACTTTTGCCACATTCTGGCATTATCAAGGATGGCGAACATATTCTGCCCCTGCGGGTTTATTACGAAGATACCGACGCAGGCGGCATTGTATATTATGCCAACTATTTAAAATATATGGAGCGTGGGCGTTCCGATATGTTGAGACTGATGGGGCTTGAGCAGGGGGAAATGCTGAAATTCCGCGAGCCTGATGACATCAAATTCGTCGTCGTCAGGTCGGAAGTTGATTATCTGATGCCCGCGGTGCTGGATGATGAGATTACGGTGCATACCACGGTGTTTAGGGTGCGTAATGCCAGCCTGGAAATGACCCAGGAAGTGTGCAGAGGTAAACAAGTACTGGCTTTGGGCGTGATCAAGGCGGCGGCGTTGAATAAAGATAATAAACCGGCCCGGCTGTCGAAAAAGATCAAAGATAAATTGAATATGGTGGATTAAGCTAAAAGCTTTGAGGAATGAGTATGGAAGATAATGCGGTTGATATAATTGATCTGGGAAGTGATATTCCGGATTTCACCCTGTGGGGCATGTTCTCTCAGGCGGACTGGATTGTCCAGCTGGTGATGCTGGTATTGCTGGGGTCGTCCCTGTGGTGCTGGGCAATTATCTTTGACAAGACCAAGCGCATTCGCCGGGTGGTCGCCCAGGCGGACAAGTTTGATAGCGAATTCTGGTCCGGAAACTCCTTGGAAGATCTGTATGAACGGGTCAAGAAAAATCCGGATCATCCCATGGCCGCGTTGTTTGTTGCCGCCATGCGGGAATGGCAGCGGTCTGTCGGCGGTCGCGGCGGCTCCAAGCTCGCCATGGGTCTGCAGGACCGGATTTACCGGGTCATGCGGGTGACGGTCAGCCGGGAAATGGAACGGCTGGAAAGTTATCTGAGTTTTCTGGCAACCGTGGGCTCAACGGCCCCGTTTGTCGGTCTTTTTGGCACGGTCTGGGGCATTATGAATGCCTTTGAACAGATTGCTATTTCCCATAATTCATCGCTGGCGGTAGTTGCCCCCGGTATTGCCGAGGCCCTGTTTGCCACGGCCATGGGCCTGGTGGCGGCGGTGCCGGCGGTGGTTGCCTATAACAAGATCAGCAATGACCTGGGCCGTTATGCCAACCGACTGGAAGGGTTCGCCGATGAGTTCGGCACGATCCTGTCCCGGCAACTGGATGAGGAGCATCACTGATGCAAAATCACGGTGGACTTAACTCCACGGGCTTTAGCCGCCGGCATAAGCCCATGAGCGAAATTAACGTGACGCCCTTTGTCGATGTGATGCTGGTGTTGCTGGTGGTATTTATGGTTGCCGCGCCGCTGTTAACGGTCGGGGTGCCCGTTGACCTGCCCAATTCCGCCGCCAAGGCCCTGCCGGAGAATACCAAGCCGCTGTCGATCACCATTGCCAAAGATGGTAAGCTGTATCTTCAGGATGAAGCGATTGAGCTTAATGAACTGGTGCCGCGTCTGAAAGTTATTTTTTCCGGTCGCAAGGATGACCGCATTTATATTCACGGTGATAAGGCCGTTGATTATGGTGTGGTGATGCAGGTCATGGGCCGCATGAACGGGGCCGGCTTCTCGCGGGTCGCCCTGGTGACAGATACGGAGAATTAGGACAAGTGCGTGACGCGGTCATCATATCCCTGATCTTTCATGTTGTGGTCATGTTTTCTGGCCTGGTCGCCCTACCCATGTTCAAACCGGACCGGCCGACAAAGATGCGGGTGATCCCGGTGGAGATGGTCCGGATCGCCGATGTGACCAAGTTGCGCGCTCAGGAGAAAAGGCCCGATCCGGTGAAAAAGAAGACCGTGGTCAAGAAAAAGGCCCCGGAACGCAAGGTGGAAATGCCGCCGGCGCCCCCGAAGCTGGTGTCGTCCATGCCCCTACCGGATATGAAGGCCAAACCTAAACCAAAAAAGAAAACCGAGACTAAAAAGCCGATCAAGCAGGCCACCAACAGGGCCCCACGGGTTACCCCTAAAGTCAAGCCAAGCCGCTTTGATGCCGGCAAACTGGCCGCGCTGCTGGACAAGCGGGAAAAGGCCGAACCGAACATTATTGAGCAGCTGAAAGACAAGGACTACGCCAATGAAAAAGTCATCAGCACACTTGATATCCAGCAGCAGACCCTAAGCATTATTGATGCCATTGATAAACATATCTATGACAATCAATGCTGGAATATACCGGCCGGGGCCAAGGGCGCTGCGGGGTTGCGGGTGACGGTTCATGTGCGGCTCAGTCCGGACGGCAAGTTGATCGGCCCGCCCAAGGTTCTGGACAGTGGCCGGATGAATTTAGCTGGTCAGGAATTTTACCGGACCGCTGCGGAAAGTGCGCTCAGGGCGGTGCGGAAATGTGCGCCGTTTGATTTTCTGCCCAAGGCTCAATATGACCTGTGGCGGGATATGGAAATTATTTTTGATCCTGAAAATATACTAAATGGATAAGAACAAATTGCAAAATAGATGGAGAGACCAGTGAGGTTTTTTAAGTTATTGATGTTAGCGGTCACAGGTCTTGTTGTGACCTTGGGAGCGGCTCAGGCCAGGATTGTGGTTGATGTCAACCGGGGCCATGCGGACCCTTTGCCGATCGCCATTGCCAACCTGCTGGGCAATGAGAATGATATTATCTCTGGCGGATCGGTCAAGAGCTATGGCGAGCGTATCGCCCTGGTGGTCAAAGCCGACCTGACCCGGTCCGGATTGTTCCGGGTTGTGGATAATTCAGCCTTTATCAAGTCCGGTAACCCGCTGACAAACCTGAGAAATCCCAAGTTTAATAATTGGAAGGCCATCGGGGCTCAGGCGCTGATGAATGGCTCAATCGCGCTGCAGGAAGATGGTCGTCTGAAGGTGGAATTTCGCCTGTGGGATGTATTGGGCAGCAATCAGATGACCGGCTTGCGCTATTTTACCTCGCCTAAGAACTGGCGCCGCATCGCCCATCTGATGTCGGACGCGATCTATAAGCGGTTGACCGGGGAAAGTGGCTATTTTGACACCCGGGTGGTCTATATTTCGGAAAGTGGTCCGGCCACAGCCCGGATAAAACGGCTGGCGATCATGGATCAGGATGGCCATAACCATGTTTTCCTGACCAATGGTAAGAATCTGGTACTGACACCGCGGTTCTCGCCTACGGCCCAGGAAATTACCTATCTGTCCTATCATGATGACAACCCGCGGGTGTATCTCTATAATATCGACAGTGGTAAGCAGGAAATCCTTGGTGACTTTCCAGGCATGACCTTTGCCCCGCGTTTTTCTCCCGATGGCAACAAGGTGATCATGTCCCAGGCCTATAAGGGAAATTCCGACATTTATGTCATGGAACTGAGCACCCGGAAAATCCAGCGGCTGACCAAACATACCGCGATTGATACCTCGCCCAGCTATTCGCCTGATTCGCGCTATGTGACCTTCAATTCGGACCGGGGCGGCAGTCAGCAGATCTATGTCATGGACGCCACGGGAAAAAATATCAAACGCATCAGTTTTGGCAAAGGCCGCTACAGTACGCCGGTCTGGTCGCCACGGGGAGACCTGATCGCCTTTACCCGCCAGTATGGGGGTAAATTCTATATCGGGGTCATGCGACCAGATGGCAGTGGCGAGCGGCTTCTATCCGAGAGCTACCTTGATGAAGGCCCAACCTGGGCACCCAATGGACGGGTGATTATGTTTTTCCGTCAGCAGCCCTATGACAAACAGGGTCGCGGCGGGGATGTGCAATTATGGACGGTCGATTTGACCGGATATAACGAAAGACAGATGATTACGCCGCTAGATGGGTCAGATCCTGCATGGTCCCCCTTGATTAGATAAATGATTCTGTTATAGTTTCACCGGTTTGCTGAGGAATTCAATATTAGGTTGAAAACATGCAATCGCCAGTTCTTAAGGGGAATGGCATTTCATCGGTAGGATAAAAATTGTTAAGTTACGTGGAAGGACCACTAAATGCTGGAAAAAATTAATGGCGTAAAATACTGGGCACTGATCGGCTCTGCCCTGCTTTTAAGCGCCTGTGCGAATACGGATGGAGAGGTTCTGGATGCTACGCCAGTGGAACCTGCTGTCGAAACACAAGAGCCTGTTGTTGCTGAACCAACAGAAGATGTGACTTCTGAGACCCTGATGGAAGATATGGATACCCAGGAGTCGCTTGATGCGGCGTCTGAGGCTTCCCTGATCTATTTCGGCTATGACCGGTATGACCTGTCTTCTGATGCTCGTACCGGATTGCAGGCTCAGGCTAGCTGGTTGCAGGCACATTCATCTGTCAAAGTGACCGTAGAAGGGCATTGTGACGAACGGGGTACTCGGGAATATAACCTGGCCCTTGGTGATCGCCGGGCAAATTCCGTGAAGAATTATCTGGTGGCCCTGGGCATTGACCCTTCCCGGATTCACACGGTAAGCTATGGCAAGGAACGCCCTGCTGTCACCGGTACCGGTGCAACATCGTGGTCCATGAACCGTCGTGGTTACACCCGTGTAAATTAATATTCTGAAATTCTGAAGAATACCCGCGCGTCTTGTCAGGCGGCGCGGGTATTTTTTTGAGATACCGATCTGGAGCATTTTATGAGTAGAACACCTATTATCAGCCTGCGGAAATTTGGCCTGGTCTGTCTGACAGTCGCCCTGGGGGTTGCCCTATCGAGTCCGTCTTATGCCCAGTCGACAAAAAAGCGGCTTGATATCCTTGAAAAACAACTGAAGGCCGTCCAGCGCAAGGTTTTTAAACCCGGAAGCGGATTTTCCCAGAAGGCGGAAGGCACGGCTCCCGCCGGGGTCTCTGCCGGTGGTGGAAGTGTTCGGCTGGCCGATATTGATGCCCGCCTGTCCCAGATGGAAACCCAACTGCGGCAGTTGACCGGCCGGATCGAGGAAAGCACCTATCAGGCCGATAAACTGAAACAACAGATGGCCACCATGGCCCGGGATTATGAATACCGTCTTGGGGAGCTGGAAAAGTCAGGCGCCGGAGGGGCCGCGACCGCGCAGCCTGTGAAGCCTGCCCCCGCCCTGCCGACGACAACTGCGGGCGATATTCTGCCCGCCGGGTCAGAAAAACAGCAGTACAGCTATGCTCAGAAGCTGGTGACCAAAGGTCAATATGCCAAGGCGGAAGGTGCGTTGGCCGAATTTTTGAAACGTTATCCCAAAGCCCAACTGGCGGGTAATGCCCAATATTGGCTCGGTCAAACCTATTATGTCCGCAAGATGTATACCAAGGCAACCCGGGCGTTTCTCGAAGGCTATAATTCCTATCCCAAGAGCCCTAAATCCCCGGCGTTCCTGCTGAAAATCGGCATGTCACTGAATGCCATGGGTGAAAAAAAGGACGCCTGTGATGCTTACCGTGAGCTGGCGACCCGTTTCCCAGACAGCCTGGAAAGCAAGTCCAAGCGTCCGGCCCAGGAAAAAAGGGCTGGCTGTCGTTAAGCCTGTGAGCCCATGGAAACTGCATCCCGCCTGACCCAAGCTGATTTCTCTGACCTGCTACAAGGTATGGCACTGGAGAAGGGGACCGCCCTTGCGGTGGCGGTCTCCGGCGGGGCTGACAGTCTGGCGCTGACCCTGTTGCTGGGATCGTGGTGTCGGTCACAAGGCATTGCGCTGACTGCGCTGACCGTCGATCATGGCCTGCGTCCGGCGGCGGCCGAAGAAGCCCAGCAGGTGGCCAGCTGGCTCAGTAAATATAACATTCCCCATGTGACCCTGACCTGGCAGGGCGATAAACCGGACAGTAATATTCAGGACCAAGCACGGTTGGCCCGTTACCGCCTTATGGGAAAGTGGTGCCAGGACAATGGTATCTCCCGGCTGTTCCTGGGCCATCATCAGGGAGACCAGGCGGAGACCTTTCTGATAAGGCTGTTCCGGGGTAGTGGGGTCGATGGCCTGTCTGCCATGAAGGTCCGGGCTGATTTTCCAGTGCCGTTGCCCGGTGGCGCGTCGGTGACCCTGTGCCGCCCCCTGTTATCGGTGACCAAAGAGCGTCTTGAAGCGAGCCTGCGTCATCTGCAGCAGCCCTGGATCGAAGACCCGAGCAACCGCAATGACGCCTTTACCCGGATCAAGGTGCGCAAGTTGCTGCAGGACAGTGATATTGACGGACTGAACCCGGAAAGACTGGCCCAGACGGCAGCCAGAATGGGCCGGGTCCAGTCGCTGTTGCAGTCCCTGACCGCAGAAGTGATCACGGCGTCGGTGACTTATTTTCCCCATGGCTATGCCGAGGTCTGGTTGGAACCATTACTGGCGGCTCATGAGGAGATCACCCTGAGGGCATTGGCACAACTGACGCGGCGGATCAGCGGTGGTAAATATGCCCCTCGGCTCAAACGGTTGGAAGCTTTATATGACAGGCTGAAACAGGGGGACTTTGCCGGTCAGACATTGGGCGGGTGCCTGCTGTCACCGTTGAAAGAAAACCGCCTCATGATCAGCCGGGAAATTGCTGCCATAGAGGACGAATTTACCCTTGAGGCTGATAAGGCACTCTTATGGGACGGGCGGTTTCTGATCGAAGGATTGACTGCGGGCGGGGTGGTGAAAAAGATTAGTCAGGAACAGTGGCGGAATGTCTGTCAGGATCATCCAGTGCTTAAAAAAATGAAACTTCCGAAAGTTGTCCGGGACAGCCTGCCGTGCCTTGTTATCGACAAAGGAAAGGTGAATCTACCGGATTTTATGCCGGGTTTTGAAAAAAAAGGTTTTTCGGCCCTGTTCCGGTAATAATTTATCAATGGTTCAGGAGCAAACTGGGGCAAAATGGGGGAAACGCGATGAAAAGCAAAAATAAAACGATAAAAAAGCCGTTGTTGGCTTGTTTGGTATTTAAAAAGACCTATTTATGAGTGATAATAGAGGATGTAGAGTCTTCAAGAGAGTAGACTAATTAATGGAAAGATATGTGAAACATGGGACGTAATATTGCTTTATGGGCGATTATCATTATCCTGCTGTTGACCCTTTATTCCGCCTTGAATGGTGGAACGCGTCAGGACGCACAGGCCGAAATTGACTTCTCCACTTTTCTCGATAGAGTGGAATCCGGCCAGGTCACTAAGGTAACAATTCAGGGCCGGGACATTGTCGGCGAATATGGCGCCGGTGCCAGCGGTAAATTTCATACCTATTCGCCAGAATATCCAAACCTGGTCGCGGATCTTCGGACCAAGGGTGTTATGATCACATCTGTGCCGGTGGACCAGGGCTCGTTCCTGAATGTCTTCCTCGGCTGGTTGCCGATGATTGTTCTGATCGGGGTGTGGATTTTCTTCATGCGCCAGATGCAGGGCGGCGGCAACAAGGCGATGGGCTTTGGTAAATCAAAGGCCAAGCTGCTTAACGAATCCCATGGCCGGGTCACCTTTGATGATGTGGCGGGTATTGACGAAGCCAAGGAAGACCTGGAAGAAATTGTTGAATTCCTGCAAGACCCTCAAAAGTTTGAACGTCTGGGCGGTAAAATTCCTAAAGGCGCTTTGCTTGTCGGTCCTCCCGGTACCGGTAAAACTCTTCTGGCCCGGGCGATTGCTGGCGAGGCCAACGTGCCTTTCTTCACCATTTCAGGCTCTGACTTTGTTGAAATGTTTGTCGGTGTCGGCGCCAGCCGGGTCCGGGATATGTTTGAACAGGGGAAAAAGAACGCGCCCTGCATTATCTTTATCGATGAAATTGACGCGGTGGGCCGCCACCGTGGTGCCGGACTTGGCGGCGGCAATGATGAACGCGAACAGACCCTGAACCAGCTGCTGGTTGAGATGGATGGTTTTGAGTCCAATGAAGGCGTGATCCTGTTGGCGGCAACCAACCGTCCGGATGTGCTGGACCCGGCCCTGTTGCGGCCCGGTCGTTTCGACCGTCAGGTCGTGGTGCCGATCCCCGATATCACCGGGCGGGAAAAAATCCTAAAAGTTCATATCAAAAAGACCCCAAAACTGGCAGCAGACGTTGATGTTCGGGTTCTGGCCCGGGGCACACCTGGATTTTCCGGGGCGGACCTGGCCAACCTGATTAACGAAGGCGCGCTGCTGGCCGCCCGGAAGGGCAAGCGGGTCATCGCCATGATTGACTTTGAAGAAGCCAAAGACAAGGTCATGATGGGGGCCGAACGCCGGTCCATGGTGATGAGCGAAGAAGAAAAACGCATGACGGCCTTCCATGAAGCCGGTCACGCGCTGGTCGCGGCGAAATGCCCGGCCTCTGACCCCATCCACAAGGCAACCATCATTCCCCGCGGTCGGGCACTGGGCATGGTGATGCGCCTGCCGGAACGGGACAGCTATTCTTATGCCCGGGAAAAAATGTATGCTGACCTGGCGGTTGCTATGGGTGGCCGTGTGGCGGAAGAAATTTGTTTCGGTTACGATAAAGTGTCTTCCGGGGCCTCCGGCGATATCGCCATGGCCACGCGATTGGCCCGGTCCATGGTAACTAAATGGGGCATGAGTGACAAGCTGGGCATGCTGCAATATGGCGACAATCAGGAAGAAGTGTTCCTGGGCCATTCTGTCTCGCGCAGTCATGATATTTCTGACGAAACTGCTAAGATAATTGACGAGGAAATTCGTCGGATTGTTGATGAAAGCTATGCCCATGCCAAGAAGATATTGACCGAACACCGGGATATGCTGGACAAGATCGGCAATGCCTTGTTGGAATATGAAACCCTGACCGGGGATGATATCAATAACATCCTGGCCGGCAAGGGCATGACCAAGGACCTGTTCGGCGATGACAATTCGGACGATACGCCGCACGCGGGGTCTGTCCCAAGTGCCGGCAGCAAGCCTGATGATGACAAGGGCGGGAGTTTCGGCTCTGATCCTGTGCCTGAAAATTAAGGTATGCACGGTTCCGTCGATCATAAAATTTATCTGCAGCCTCTGGGATTTCTCAGGGGCTGTAGTGCTTTTCAGGCTGTAAAAGAGGGGCATGCCCGCTGGTTGGCCGGGGGGGCTTTGGCCTTTGCCATGGTCAAGATAATATTTCGCCAGGCGGCTGTGCGCCAGGGGGAGGTCGTGGTACCAATTTTCAGGCTGGCTGATTATCTCAGCGACCTGGCCAGCGCTCAGCAAGATGATATTTCACGGCTGCTTGAACAAGTCACCACCCCGCGCCCGGCCCTGGCCTGTTCGGGTGGGACAACATTGGATTGGCAGAAGCCCCTTCTGCAGGGCATTGTTAATGTGACCCCGGATAGTTTTTCAGACGGCGGGCGTTATGGTCAGCGGGACCCGGCGATCCGTCATGCTCATGGCCTGATCCAGGCGGGGGCGGAAATCATCGATATTGGCGGGGAATCGACCAGGCCAGGTGCCCAGAAGGTCAGCATCCAAGAGGAGCTGGACCGCGTGATCCCGGTGATCGAAGGTCTGTCGGATATTTCCGCACCGATCTCTATTGATAGCCGCAACGCCGAGGTTATGGCCTCTGCCCTGAAGGCTGGGGCCAGTATCATCAATGATGTCAGTGCGCTGACCCATGATGAGGCGGCGCTGGAGCTGGTCGCCGAGGCCGACTGTCCGGTCATTCTCATGCATGCCCAGAATAGCCCGGACACCATGCAGCAGGACCCCCGCTATGATGACGTGGTGCTGGATGTCTATGATTATCTGGAGAAGCGGGTCGCGGTCTGTTTGGCGGCGGGTATTGAACGGGACCGGTTGGTTATTGATCCGGGTATTGGCTTTGGCAAAACGGTCGGCCATAATATCTCACTGATGAACAACCTGTCGTTGTTGCATGGTTTGGGCGTGCCGATCCTTCTTGGGGTGTCACGAAAGAGCTTTATTGGCCATATCGTTAGCGAGGAAAAACCAGGTGACCGCCTTGCGGGGTCTTTGGCATTCGGGCAGGCAGGTTATGACCAGGGTATCCAGATACTTCGGGTTCATGATGTCCACGCCAGCCGCCAGGTCCGGGACATCTGGCAGACTCTGGGGAATTAATTTTTTCACAAAATAGGTTTTGCCCTATTGCCGACAAAATTGATGTGCTTTATCCTGTCTGTTTAGCATGTATTAATAATTACCTGATACTAACTGACATAATAGAAATAATTGCAAAAGTATAAGTCATGACACGGAAATATTTTGGGACGGATGGTATTCGCGGCACAGCGAATGAGGGCAACATGACCGCAGAAGTTGCCATGAAAGTGGGCATGGCGGCAGCTAAGCATTTTACCCGCGGGGATCATCAGCACCGGGTCGTGATCGGTAAGGATACCCGGCTGTCCGGCTACATGCTGGAACCGGCTCTGGCGTCCGGATTTATCTCCATGGGCATGGATGTGATTATGGTTGGCCCCATGCCGACACCGGCAGTGGCTATGCTGACCCGATCACTACGGGCAGATCTGGGGGTTATGATAACCGCCTCTCATAACCCGTTTCAGGATAATGGCTTAAAATTATTTGGCCCGGATGGCTTTAAGCTATCCGATGAGATTGAGCTGGAAATCGAACGTCGCATGGATAATGGCTTTGCCGATCATCTGGTGCCTTCTGAGAAGCTGGGTAGGGCCCAGCGGCTGAAAAATGCCGTCGGCCGTTATATGGAATTTGCCAAAAATACCTTCCCAAAAAATCAGCGCCTGGACGGCTTGAAAATTGTCGTCGATTGTGCCAATGGCGCGGCCTACCGGTCGGCACCTAGTGTCTTGTGGGAACTGGGGGCTGAGGTTGTTGCCATCGGAGTCAGCCCCAATGGCAAAAATATCAATGATAAATGTGGCTCAACCTATCCAGAACTAATTTGTGAGAATGTTGTGTTGCATAATGCAGACATTGGTATTGCCCTTGACGGCGATGCCGATCGCCTGATTATCTGTGATGAGAAGGGCCGGGTTATTGATGGCGACCAACTGATGGCGACCGTGGCCACCCATATGAAATCCCGGGATATGTTGAGCGGCGATGCCGTGGTAACCACGATCATGTCCAACATCGGGCTGGAGAAATACCTCAATTCCATCGGGCTTGACCTGATCCGGACACAAGTCGGCGACCGATATGTGGTCGAGGCCATGCGCGAGAAAAATCTCAATCTGGGAGGCGAACAATCCGGCCATATTGTCATGAGCGATTTTACCACCACCGGCGACGGCCTGATTGCCGCCCTGCAGATATTATCTGTTCTGGTGACAACCGGAAAACCGGTCAGTGAAATTTGCAATCTGTTTACGCCCTATCCGCAGCTTCTGAAAAATGTCCGCTATGTGCCGGGCACTGACCCCTTGGCTGAGGCCCCGGTTAAAGCGGCGATCCTTGAGGGCGAAAACCGCCTGAATGGCACCGGCCGGGTGGTAATTCGCAAGTCCGGCACCGAACCCCTGATCCGGGTAATGGCCGAAGGACAGGATGACAAGTTGATTACATCGGTGGTGGATGATATCGTGGCTACCGTCGAAAACTTATCAACCTAGGCCCTGAATTCATATCATGAACGGAAAAATACTTGCCATCGCCGGGTCTGATCCCAGCGGGGGTGCGGGTATTCAGGCCGATATCAAGACCATCTCTGCCTTGGGCGGTTATGCTATGGCGGCGATTACCGCCCTGACCGTGCAGAATACCCAGAAGGTGTATGACGTTCATCCGGTGGCGGCGGATATTGTCGCGGCTCAGGTCATGGCTGTCCTTGACGACATCAGGCCGGATGCTGTGAAAATGGGCATGATGGGTACCTCAGAAACCCTGAGTGTTTTGACCGGCATATTTTCCGAAAACAAGGACATTCCCCTGATTGTTGATCCCGTGCTGTTGTCGACCAGTGGCCATGCCCTGTTGGATCCGCGGGGGGTTGAGGGGATGATTTCAGAAATGTTTCCTCTGACTTATTTACTGACCCCCAATCTGGCGGAAGCGGCGCTGTTGGCGGGGGTTGAGACTATTGAGGACATCCCGGATATGACCCGCGCCGGAGAGGCCCTGCTAAACCTTGGACCAAAAGCGGTTCTGGTTAAGGGCGGACATTTGTCCGGGGAAATACTGACCGACCTGCTGGTTACCCCGGAAGGGGTGTATGAATTCTCCAGTCCGGTGATTGCCAGCCGCCACACCCATGGCACCGGCTGCACATTGGCCTCGGCCATTGCGACGGGGTTGGCTCAGGGCAGGGGGTTGCGGCAGGCTGTGGCCCGGGCCCATGCCTATGTTCATAAGGCGATAGCGCAGGCTCCCGGCTTTGGTCACGGCAAAGGGCCGCTAAATCATCTGGTAACCCTTGATTAATCCCCTTACAGGCGATAACATGCCCGATTATTTTATCGGATAATTATAATTATAAGTATTGGGATATTAATATAATGAAAAAATATTTTCTGATGGGGATATTTGCCTTCCTTTCCTCTATTTTAGCACAGTCGGCTCTGGCACAAACTGCCGAGCAGCTGACGGATAAGTTTCGTCAGTTGAGCGATGAAGTTCTGCCTACGCCAAATGTTTATCGCACCGCATCCGGAGCACCGGGCCATAAATACTGGCAACAGCAGGCCGACTATGTGATCGATGTGACGCTGGATGATGACAAACAGCGGATCGTCGCCTCGGCCAAGATCAAATATTATAATAATTCACCCGATAGCCTGACTTATCTGTGGATTCAGCTGGACCAGAACCGCTTTGCCCATGACTCGAATGGTCAAAAAGCAAATTTCGCCTCCACAAAGCCGAAAGCCGATTATGGCATCCTGCGTCAAAATCTCTATCAAAAAACTTATGACGGCGGCTATAAAATTTCCGCGGTGACCGACAGCGGTGGTGCGGATCTGAAATATATTATCAATGATACCATGATGCGCATCGACCTGGCCTCTCCCCTGCGGCCCGGTCAGAAGATGAATTTTGCCATCGACTGGTCTTATAATATCCTCGATGCCAAGATCATTCGGGCCCGGGGCGGCAAGGAATTTTTCAAGGAAGATGGCAATTACATTTATGAAATCGCCCAGTGGTTCCCGCGCATGGCGGCCTATTCCGATTATGATGGCTGGACCAATAAACAGTTCCTGGGCAACGGCGAATTCACCCTGGAGTTTGGCGATTATGATGTCTCGATCACCGTGCCGGCCGATCATATTGTCACCGCAACGGGGACCCTGCAAAATCCGAAGGATGTCCTGACATCGACCCAGCGTGACCGGCTCAAGAAAGCCAAAACTGCCAAAACCCCAGTGATGATCGTCACCACTGAAGACGCGGCGACCAAGCTCGACAAACGGGCGAAAACCACCAAGACATGGCGCTTCAAGGCCAATAATGTCCGGGATTTCGCTTTTGCCTCCTCCCGTAAATTCCTCTGGGACGCCCAGGGTTATTATCAGCCGGAAAATGGTAAGACGGTCATGGCCATGTCATTCTACCCGGAAGAAGGCAATCCAATCTGGGAGAAATACTCGACCCAGGCGATCATTCACACCCTGGAGGTTTATAACCGCTATTCCCTGGTCTATCCTTATCCGGTGGCAATCTCCGTAAACGGTCCGGTTGGCGGCATGGAATATCCGATGATCTGTTTCAACGGCCCGCGCCCGACCCTGGATAAAAAGACCGGCAAGAAAACCTATAGCCGGCGGACCAAATACGGTCTGATTTCAGTGATTATCCATGAAGTTGGCCATAATTATTTCCCGATGATTGTCAATTCCGACGAACGTCAGTGGACCTGGATGGATGAAGGACTGAACAGCTTCCTGCAGAATCTGGCCGAAGAAGAGTGGGAAACAGATTACCCGACCCGCCGGGCTGAGCCTTACCAGATTGTCAACTATATGAAGAGCACCAAACAGGTGCCGATCATGACCAACAGTGAATCGATCCTGCAGTTTGGTAACAATGCCTACGGTAAACCGGCGATTGCCCTGCGTATCCTGCGCGAGTCAATCTTGGGCCGGGAATTGTTTGACTTTGCCTTTCGGGAATATTCCCAGCGCTGGAAATTCAAGCGGCCAACCCCGTCTGACTTCTTCCGGACCATGGAAGATGCCAGTGGTGTTGACCTGGACTGGTTCTGGCGCGGCTGGTTCTATACCACCGAGCATGTTGATATCTCCCTGGATAATGTCCGGCTGTTTAATGTCAATACCAAGGACCCGGAAATTGAGGAAGTCTTCAAACGGGTCAAAGACGCAGAGCGGGGCATCACGCCGGCCCGTCTCGCTGACAAAGAGCGTCAGATGCGTACTGACCGTTTCCCTGAACTGCTCGATTTCTATAACGAGCATGACAAGTTCACTGTCACCAACAAGCAGCGCAATAAATATACCAGCCTGCTCAAGGGTCTGAAGGACTGGCAGAAAGACATGCTGACGGTAAAATCCAACATCTATCTGATGGATTTCAGCAACAAGGGTGGATTGGTGATGCCGATCTTCCTGGAAGTGTCTTACGCGGACGGCAGTAAAGAAGAAATCCGGATGAATGCGGAAATCTGGCGCAAGAATGCCAAAAATGTCACCCGCATGCTGGTCACGGAAAAAACCGTCACCTCGGTCACCGTTGACCCTTATATGGAAACAGCGGATACCAACCTGGACAATAACTACTTCCCGCGTCGCATCGAACAATCCCGCTTTGAGCTGATCAAGGGCAAAAAGCGTCGTGACATGATGAAGGGGTTTGCGACCAAGCTGAAAAGCGATAAGGACGACGATGACAAAAAAGACACCACGGACGAGGATAAATAGTTTCTGTCATGGTTAAGTCTTTTAAAGTCCTGATCGGACTGATCTTATGTATGGTGTGCGGGGTTCAAATGAGCCTCGCACATCGTTTTTATGCCTCATTCACGCAAGTAGACCTGAAGGACAAGACCCAGTCCATCGAAGTGACCCACCGGCTGTTCACCCATGACGTAGAGGATTTTCTGCGTCTGAAACTGGGCAACAGCTCCAGCCTGACCGATGCCGAGATCGAGCCGGTCCTGAAGGAATTTATCGAGGGCAGCTTTGCGCTCTTTGACTCCGAGGGCAAGCGCCTGCCGCTGACCTGGGTCGCCATGGAATATGCCACCGATAATGTTCATGTCTTTCAGGAAGCGACGCTACCGGCGGACCCGACTGAGCTGACGATCATCAACCGGCTGTTCATGGACATGTTTGACGATCAGAAGAATACGGTCAATGTGGAATGGAACGAAAAAATTCGTACCCGCATCTTCCGCAAAGACGATGAGCAACAGCGGGTAAGTTTCAAAGACGACGAGTAGGAGCAGAGGTCTCTTTGAAATCTTAGGCGCTATCTCTAGGGCCTTAACCGTCACTCCACCGCTGGCAGACCATCAATGCTGACCCGGTTGCGTTCTTCGAAATAGTCTTTGACGCCCTGGGGACCTTTTTTCTCGGCCCATTTAGTCAGGGTCTTGCGCTCTTCCACCAACTCAAAAACCGGCACCCCATAACCGCAGGAGGTTTGCAGGTTATCGATCTGGATGGTGAAAATCTGGCGGATGCCCGGGGAGTCTTTATAATGGGTCATCAGCTGAGCAAAGCGCGCACTGCCCGGGGCGTGGGCGGTGCCACGGCCATAGATGCGCAGGATCAGGGCATTGCGGGTATAGCTGTTGAACATCACCGTGATCCGGCCATCGTCCAGCAGGTGAGCAGCGGTTTCGTTGCCACTGCCGACATAATCCAGATAGGCGACCTCGGTCGGGGAGATGATCCGGAAACAGTCCAGGCCCTTGGGCGACAGGTTGAGGCGGCCATCCTTAGGCGCGGTGGCGACGAAAAACATCTGCTGGGCAGTGATGAAATCAATGTGTTTCTGCTCGAGGGCATTAAAAAAATCAGCCATAATATTGAGGTATCCTTTATCCTTCGGTGCCACCAATGGTCAGGCCATTGACACGGAGCGTGGGCTGGCCGACGCCGACAGGCACGCTTTGTCCGCCTTTGCCGCAGATGCCGACGCCGCTGTCTAGTTCCAGGTCATTGCCGATGGCGACAACATTTTTCAGCACATCCGCGCCGTTGCCGATGATGGTCGCGCCCTTGACCGGGGCGCCGATCTTACCGTTCTTGATCAGATAGGCCTCGGTACAGCTGAAGACAAATTTGCCATTGGTGATGTCGACCTGTCCGCCGCCGAAGTTGACAGCATAGAGACCGTCCTTGACCCCGGCGAGAATCTCCTGCGGGTCCTGGTTGCCGGCCAGCATATAGGTGTTAGTCATGCGCGGCATGGGTTGATGAGCATAGCTCTGACGACGGCCATTGCCGGTGGCTTCGACCCCCATGAGCCGGGCATTCATCCGGTCCTGCATATAGCCGACCAGGATCCCGTCCTCAATCAGGGTGGTGCAGTTGGTCGGCGTGCCTTCATCATCGAAGGTCAGGCTGCCACGGCGATTTTCCATGGTGCCATTGTCGACCACGGTCACGCCCTTGGCGGCGATTCGCTCGCCCATCAGGCCGGCAAAGGCTGATGTTCCCTTGCGGTTGAAGTCACCCTCCAGCCCGTGACCGATGGCTTCATGGAGGAGAACACCGGGCCATCCGGGGCCAAGCACCACATCCATTTCGCCGGCCGGGGCGGCGATGCTGTCCAGGTTGACCAGGGCCTGGCGCAGGGCTTCGTTGACTTGGCCCTGCCAGTTTTCTTCCGTCAGAAGTTGGGCATATTCATAGCGGCCGCCAGCCCCCTGATAGCCACTTTCCATGCGGTCGCCGTCCTTGACCACCACGCTGACATTCAGACGCACCAGAGGGCGGATATCGCGCACCCGGTGACCGCCGGGACGGATGATCTCAATGGTCTGCCAGTCGCCGGTGATCGAACAGCTAACTTGACAGACTTTCGGGTCGCGGGCACGGGCATAGGCGTCGATTTCTTCCAGCAGGCTGATCTTGTCGCGGAAGGCCATGCCGAGCAGAGGATTCTCTTCGGAATAGAGTTTCTCATTGGTGCCCCGGGGGTGCAGGGCGAGGGTGGCATCGCGGCCGGATTTAATGGAGCGGACGGTTTCACTGGCCCGCAACAGAGCGTCTTCGCTGAGTTCTGTTGAATGGGCATAGCCGCTGACCTCACCCTGGACGCTGCGCAGGCCAAATCCCTTGGTGGTATCAAAAGCCGCTGATTTCAACCGGCCATCATCAAAAGAGAAGCTTTCAGACTGGGCATACTGAAGATAAAGTTCTCCGTCATCCATGCCATGAAGGGCGCTGTCGACAATGCGCTGTGTGCGCAGGGAATCAAGCTCAGATTCCTGAAAAAAATGAGAATCAGATTCGGTGTTGCTGGCCATAACGTGTGAAATACCTAAATAATATTAAATGTTAGTCTGGTTCTACTATAAACGAGGGCGAACAGCTATTGCAAGATTTGCCATGATTACGAGTTGTTTTTTCCAGAATATGAAAAAAATTACATGCCAAAAACCGTTGATATTGAACGGATTGACATGGATCAATGCTAATCCAATTAAATAGGTTGGATAATAGAACCTTGAGCTAGATCAATTTTATAGCTATAAGACTTACAAAATCGCTGTATTTTTCGGGGTGGAACCAAAAAAATAGATCAAAGTTACTCAGGATGATACGGCAGTTTCTTGGTTCATATGTGGATTAAAGGGGTAGGACAAATTATGTCTCTCAATAAAATATTCAATGCGGTGACTGCATCTCTAGTCACGTTTTTTATCAGTGGATCTTCGGCGCTTGCCAATGGTCGGAACTATGCGGAGCCTGATCAACTGGGTTTCATGGAGCCTGCAACCCAGGTCATGCGCGATATCGTGAGTTTCCATGATGGTTTGCTGATCATGTGTATTCTGGTCACCTTGTTTGTCATGTTCCTGATGATATATATCTTCATCAAGTTCAATGCCAAGGCAAACCCGACGCCGTCCTCAACGACCCATCATACGGGTCTTGAGATTGCCTGGACGACTGTGCCGATCCTCATTCTGCTGATCATTGCCATCCCCTCTTTCAAGCTGTTGTACCTTGAAGACGTGATCCCGGAAGCTGATCTGACGGTGAAAGCCATTGGTAACCAGTGGTACTGGACCTATGAATATCCTGATCATGATGACTTCTCCTTTGATGCTATCATCCTGACCGATGAGGAAGCGGCTGCCGCCGGTCATCCCCGCCTGTTGGGCACTGACACCCATATTGTGGTGCCGGTGAACAAGACAGTCCGTCTGATTGTTACCGCAAGTGATGTTATTCATTCCTGGGCGATGCCTGCATTTGGTGTCAAGATTGACGCGGTTCCCGGCAAGCTCAATGAAACATGGTTCAATGTGGAAAGAGAAGGCATGTATTACGGTCAGTGTTCCGAACTCTGCGGAAAAGACCATGGGTTTATGCCGATCATGGTCGAGGTGGTTTCCCAGGCGAAATATGATGCCTGGATCGAAGTGTCTCGCGAAGAATATGCCGGAATTGAAAAAGATAATCTGACCCGGGTGGCTTCCATGCTGCCGGCTCAGCAATAAGTAGAAGGTCGTTATAATGAGTGATCAAGCACACGCAAATCCAACTGGCTGGCGCCGTTGGCTCCTATCAACAAACCACAAAGATATTGGTACCATGTATCTTATCTTTGCTATTTTTGCCGGCCTGGTCGGTGGCGCTTTCTCTGGATTGATGCGCGGCGAACTGATGGAGCCGGGTATTAACTACCTGACCATGTTCACCAATGGTGATGTGGAAGCGGCCAAGCATTTCTTTAACGTCCTGATCTCCGGTCATGGCCTGATCATGGTTTTCTTCATGGTGATGCCAGCTTTGATCGGCGGATTTGGTAACTGGTTCGTGCCGATCATGATCGGGGCGCCGGATATGGCCTTCCCGCGGATGAATAACATCAGCTTCTGGCTTTTGCCGGCAGCGATTGGCCTGCTGATCCTGTCAACCATGGTTGAAGGTGCCACTTATCCCGGTGTTGGGGCTGGCTGGACAATCTATGCGCCGCTGTCGACGTCCGGTCATACGGGCCCGGCGGTTGATCTGGCGATTTTCTCCCTGCATCTGGCCGGGGCGTCCTCCATCATGGGCGCGATCAACTTTATCTGTACCATTTTCAATATGCGGGCTCCGGGCATGACATTGCATAAAATGCCTTTGTTCGTCTGGTCGATCCTGGTTACTGTCTTTCTGCTGTTGTTGTCCCTGCCGGTTCTGGCCGGTGCGATCACCATGCTGTTGACGGACCGTAACTTTGGCACCCATTTCTTTGATGCTGCCGGCGGTGGTGATCCGCTGTTGTACCAGCATCTGTTCTGGTTCTTTGGTCATCCGGAAGTTTATGTTCTGATCCTGCCAGGTTTTGGTCTGGTAAGCCACATTATCTCCACCTTCTCCGGCAAGCCGATCTTCGGTTATCTGGGCATGGCCTATGCCATGGTGGCCATTGGGGTTGTTGGCTTCATCGTCTGGGCGCATCATATGTATACTGTTGGTATGGATGTGGACACCAAGGCCTACTTCGTGGCGGCGACCATGGTGATTGCGGTGCCGACCGGCATCAAGATCTTCTCCTGGCTGGCGACCATGTGGGGCGGCTCAATCCGCTTTGAAACGCCGATGCTGTTTGCCCTTGGGATGATCTTCCTGTTCACCATTGGTGGTGTGACCGGGGTTGTTCTGGCCAACAGTGGGATTGATACAGCCATGCATGATACTTATTATGTGGTTGCTCATTTCCATTACACCATGTCTATGGGCGCTTTGTTCTCTATCTTTGCCGGTTGGTATTACTGGATTGGTAAAATGAGCGGCAAGCCGTATCCCCAGTTTGTCAGTAAGTTGCATTTCTGGCTGACATTCATCGGTGTGAACGTGATCTTCTTCCCACAGCATTTCTTAGGCCTGGCCGGGATGCCCCGTCGTATTCCGGATTATCCCGATGCCTATTCCCTGTGGAACTATGTCTCGACCGTGGGCTATATGATCGCAGGTGTTGGTACGCTGGTGTTCCTGGTCGGTGTCTTCATGACACTCCGGTCTAAAGAACGGGTTGGTGATAACCAGTGGGGCGAAAGCGCCACCACATTGGAATGGACATTGTCCTCACCTCCGCCTTTCCATCAGTTCAATGAACTGCCGAGAATTAAATAAAGTTTATTTTGGTTGCCGGGCCCGTAACTCAAAGGTCCGGCAGCTACTAAGATTATCTAAACAGATAGAATTTTAAGGTCGAACATGCAGACATCTGCCCCTATATCACGTCAGAACATCCGGGAAGATTATCTTCCGGGAGCCAGGGATTTCCTGGCCCTTCTGAAGCCTCGAGTCATGTCTTTGGTGATATTTACCGCAATCATTGGCATGGTGATGGCGCCGGGGGATATTCATCCGGTGATCGGGTTCACGGCTATTCTTTGTATTGCTGTCGGGGCCGGGGCGTCCGGGTGCCTGAACATGTGGTATGAGGCCGATCTTGATGCCCTGATGGAGCGCACCAAAGACCGCCCGATTCCTGCCGGACGTATGGACCCGCAGACAGCGCTTCATTTCGGTGTCGCCTTGGCAACCGCATCGGTTCTGGTGATGGGTCTGATGGTCAATGTTGTGGCCGGGGCCCTGCTGCTGATGACGATCCTGTTTTATGTGGTGGTTTATACCATCTGGTTGAAGCGGCGCACCTCCATGAATATTGTGATCGGTGGTGCTGCTGGTGCCTTTCCGCCCATGATTGCCTGGGCCGCGGTGACCGGCGGGGTTAGCCTTGAATCCATTGTTATGTTCGGAATTATTTTTATGTGGACGCCGCCTCATTTCTGGTCGCTGTCCCTCTTTGCCTGCAAGGATTACAAGGCGGCAGGTATTCCCATGCTGCCCGTAGTGTCCGGTGAGGCCGAAACCCGTAAGCAGATATTGATCTACACCCTGTTCATGGTGCCGGTGACGATGCTGCCGTGGATACTGGGTTTTGCTGGGCCGGTTTACGGCATTACGGCGGCGATCAGTGGGGCTATTTTTACCTGGATGTCCATCTCACTTGCCCGCAAAAAAGATATTAAGACTGCCCGGCAGACTTTTTTCTATTCCATATTCTATCTATTCTTATTATTTGCCGTCATGGGCGGTGAAATTATCATCGGGAGAATGATCTGATGCCTCTGCATGAAGAACACAAAAAACGCGCTGGCCGTAATTATGCCCTGGCGGGCATTCTGATCGCCACGGTCGTGTTGTTTTTTATCGTCACCCTTGCCAAACTGGATGTGATTTAATCCAATGACCGCTCAAACCGTTACTCAAAAAGAGAGCAACTTCAAAACTCTGATGGTTTTGCTGGTTATTCTGGCGTTCATGGTCGGCTTGGTGTCGATCTCAGTGCCCCTGTACCGGTTGTTTTGTCAGGCTACGGGTTACGGCGGCACGACACAGAAAGCCGATGCCAGCGACGGGACAATTCTGGCCCGGGATATTACGGTTCGGTTTAATTCCGACGTTAATAATCATCTGCCCTGGAATTTCAAGCCGGTACAACGGTCCGTGACGCTCAAGATCGGTGAAGAGGCCCTGATATTTTACAAGGCCGTCAACAACAGCTCTGAAACCATCACCGGTACCGCGACCTTTAATGTGACCCCCTTCAAGGCGGCACAGTATTTTAACAAGATTGATTGTTTCTGTTTTACAGAACAAACCCTGGCCCCGGGAGAGGAAGTCGATATGCCGGTTTCTTTTTTCATCGACCCGGATATGGCTAAAGATATTCGTCTGGATGAAGTGAAGGAAATAACCCTTTCCTATACTTTTTTCCGGGCTGAATTAGATGATGAAGAATAAGTAAAAACGAAGTAGGGGAGCGGGCGTAAAGGTCGGTTCACAATTTTTAAAACCAAAGCAATAAGGGATCATAATGTCAGATTCACATGCACAAAAACACGACTACCATCTTGTAAACCCCAGCCCATGGCCGATTGTCTGCTCTTTGGGCGCATTTATCATGGCCGTTGGCGCCATGATGTATATGCATGAAATACCCCTGATTTCCAGCATGCCGGGATCTTATAGCGCACTGTTTTATGTGGGAACTGCCATTGTCCTGTTCGGGGCGTATAGCTGGTGGGGTGACGTGATCAAGGAAGGCGAACATGAGGGCCATCATACGGCCATCGTGCAACTTGGCCTGCGCTACGGCATGTTCCTGTTCATCATCTCAGAAGTTATGTTTTTTGTCGCCTGGTTCTGGGCGTATTTCAACGCCAGTATCTTCCCGACCGAAGCCATTGGTGGTGTCTGGCCCCCCCAGGACATCCAGACCCTGGACCCTTGGCATCTTCCGCTGATCAATACCCTGATCCTGCTGACCTCTGGGACCACAGTGACCTGGGCCCATCATGCGTTGCAGAATGGTGACCGCAAGACATTCATCAGCATGTTGGTCTTTACTATCCTGCTGGGCGCGTCCTTCACCGGTGTACAGGCCTATGAATATGTCCATGCGACATTTGCTTTTGATGAGAATATTTATAGTTCCACATTCTATATGGCCACTGGTTTCCATGGGGCTCATGTCCTGATCGGAACCATCTTCCTGTTCATCTGCTTGATCCGCGGACTGAAAGGCCACTTCAAGCCTGACCATCACTTTGGGTTTGAGGCTGCCGCATGGTATTGGCATTTTGTTGATGTTGTCTGGCTGGTACTTTTCGTCAGCATCTATGTGGGCGGTGCCGGGACAATGGTCGGCCATTAAGCTGGCCACTCCGTGACAAATTTATCCGAAAAGAATGCAGTCTCGCCCCTTCGGGCGGGGCTGTTGTGCAGATGCCCCCGGTGTGGGCAGGGGAAGCTTTATGATGGGTTCTTCACTTTTGGACAGAAATGCACCTATTGTGACCTGGATTACACCAACTTTGATTCCGGTGATGGTCCGGCAGTCTTCATCATCATGTTCCTGGGGTTCCTCATTGTTGGTCTGGCTCTGGTGGTTGAGGTCAAGTTTGAACCGCCTCTGTGGCTGCATCTCATATTATGGATTCCCAGCATCATGGGCGGCTCATTAGGCTTGCTGCGTCCGTCCAAAGCCCTTATGGTGGCGGCGCAATATCACTTTAATGCCAGTGAAGGAAAACTCGATCAGTAGATATCATTTCAGGCCGCGTCTGTGGCCGACGGTTATGACCCTGCCTATTTTAGCCCTGCTGTGCTGGCTGGGCAACTGGCAAGTGGAGAGATTGGAATGGAAGCTGGACCTGAGCCAGAAGATCGAGTCTCGTTATGGCCTGCCCGCCATCGCCCTTCCGCCAACAGTGTCTGATCCGGACGCGTGGCTGTACCGCCATGTGACGGTTTCGGGCCGGTATCTGTATATGCGGGAAATGCCGCTCTATAGCATCGGACCCAATGGCCGACCCGGCTATGACCTGTTCACGCCGTTGCTTCTGCGGGACGGCACATATGTGATCGTTAACCGGGGCTGGGTGCCCGAGAAGCTGAAAGAGCAGATATCACGACCAGAAACCATCCTTTCCGGCCCGGTGGAAATCACCGGCGTGCTGCGCAAGAGCTGGACGAAAGTGCGATTTGCCCCGGAAAATGACCTGGCGCGGAATTTATGGTATTATGGCGACCTGCCGGCCATGGCCCAGGAGCAGGATTTGAATCATATCTTCCCTATGTTTGTCTACACGGATAAGTCTCCGGTTAAGGGCACTTTGCCCATTGGCGGCCGAACCCAGATCAAGCTGGTTAATAATCATCTTGATTATGCCATGACGTGGTATGGACTGGCGATTGTGCTGTTGGTGATTTACTTTATTTTCACTATGCAGAAGCCGACACGCCCTGAAGACCATTTCTGACTTGCATCACAAGGCCAAGGTGGTAATCTTTGCAGCCAAATCCGAGGTGATTCGGAACAGGTTCTTTAAGGATTTTTAGTGTGAAATATGTCAGTACCCGAGGCCAGGCGCCAGAGCTTGGATTTGAAGATGTTCTCCTTACAGGGCTAGCCCGCGATGGCGGTCTGTATGTGCCCGCAGAAATTCCTCAGTTCAGTAAAGATGACATCCGGTCATTTTTCGGCCTGTCCTACGAGCAGGTGGCCTTTCGGGTGATGAAACCCTTTGTCTGTCCGGAAATTTCGGAAGATGATTTCCAGGAAATCATTGCCAAGGCCTATAGCAGTTTCCGTCATAAGACGGTGGTGCCCCTGGCCCAGACCGGCAGTAATGACTGGATTCTGGAATTGTTCCACGGCCCGACCCTGGCGTTCAAGGATGTGGCGCTTCAGCTTGTGGGCCATCTGTTCGATCATGTGCTGACCAAACGGGGTCGCAAAGTAACCATCGTTGGCGCGACCTCCGGTGATACCGGTTCGGCCGCTATTGAATGTATCAAAGACCGGGAATGTGCTGAGATTTTCATGCTTCATCCAAAGGGTCTGGTGTCTGATGTTCAGCGCCGGCAGATGACCACTGTCATGTCCTCCAATGTGCATAATCTGGCCGTTGACGGCAACTTCGATGATTGTCAGGCCATGGTCAAGGCGTTGTTTAATGATCACGCTTTCCGGGATGAGATTACCCTGTCGGCAGTTAACAGTATCAATTGGGCGCGGGTTATGGCGCAGATTGTGTATTATTTTACTTCTGCCGTCTCCCTCGGGGCGCCGGAGCGGGAGATTTCGTACAGTGTGCCTACGGGGAACTTCGGCGACATTTATGCCGGGTATGTGGCCAAGAAAATGGGTCTGCCCATCAAGCAGTTGATCGTTGCTACCAATCGTAATGACATTCTGACCCGGGTTCTGACCACTGGCGATTATACCATCGGCAGTGTCAGCCCGACCATCAGCCCGAGCATGGATATTCAGGTCTCAAGCAATTTCGAGCGTCTGCTGTTTAACCTTTATGACGGGCAGGCCGACCAGGTCCGCCGTCTGATGGATGATCTCAGTCAGTCGGGCAGCTTCACCATTGGGGGGCCGGAGCTTGAAAAAGCCCAGAAAATCTTTGATGCCATTCAGGTCGGTGAAGAGGCGACTGAAGCGACCATCAGGAAAATATTTGAGCGCACTGACCAGTTGATTGATCCCCATACGGCGGTTGGGGTCAGGGCGGCCGAGCTGAAAAATGCTGACCCGGCGACCCCGATGGTGACCCTGAGCACGGCCCATCCGGCGAAATTCCCCGAAGCTGTGGAAAAAGTCACCGGCCAGCATCCAGCGCTGCCGGCCCATATGGCCGATCTGTTCGAGCGCGAGGAAAAATATGACCTGCTCGACCATGACTTAGACGCCTTGAAATCTTACATTCGGACAAGCCTATGAAGGGTGAGGTAACAACATTAGACAATGGTCTGCGCATCGTTACCGATATCATTCCCCATGTGGAGACGGTCACCGTTGGCGTCTGGACCGATGTCGGCAGTCGCCACGAGCGGCCAGAACAGAATGGCCTGTCCCATATGCTGGAACATATGGCCTTCAAGGGCACCAAAAAACGCTCGGCCCGGGATATTGCCGAGGTTGTGGAGAATGTGGGCGGCTATCTGAATGCCTATACCTCCCGCGAACATACCACCTATTACGCCCGGTTGCTGAAAGACGACCTGTCTTTGGGTCTGGATGTTCTGGCGGATATCTTGCAGAATTCGGTCTTTGAGCCCAAAGAACTGGAAAGAGAACGCGGGGTCATCATTCAGGAAATTGGTCAGGCCAATGACACACCCGATGATATCGTCTTCGATTATTTCCAGGAAGCCGCCTATCCCGACCAGTCTATCGGACGACCCATCTTGGGCACGACCGAGCTGGTTAATAGTTTCACCCGGGATGATCTGGCAAGTTATATGTCTGACCATTACAAGGCGGAACAGATGGTCGTTGTTGCCTCCGGTAATTTTGACCGGGACAGTTTTATCGCCCAGGTCAAGCAGGATTTCTCCGCCCTTGGTCCTGCACGGGACTTTAAAAGTGACACCGCAGTCTATCAGGGCGGGGTTGAATTAGAGGACCGGGATCTGGAGCAGGTCAATCTGCTGATCGGTTTCGATGGCATTTCGTTCGATGATCTGGATTATTACGCGGCTCAGATCATGTCCATGGTTCTTGGCGGTGGTATGTCCTCGCGCTTGTTCCAGGAAATCCGGGAAAAGCGCGGTCTGGTCTATTCCATCTATAGCTTCATGCAGTCCTATGTGGACGGCGGTAATTTTGCCATTCATGCGGGCACCGGCCCGGAACAGGTGGCGGAACTGGTGCCGGTGGTCGCGGCAGAAATGCATAAACTGGCCCAGTCGGTGTCTATGGACGAGATCAACCGCGCCCAGACCCAGATGAAAGCCGGCCTGCTGATGTCGCTGGAAAGTACCACCAGCCGCATGGAACAGCTGGGACGGCAGATGATGATTTTCGGACGGCCGGTCCCCCATGCAGAGATCATGGAAAAAATCAATCAGGTCGATGATGTGGCAGTGATGCGCTATATGGACCGGATGCTGTCGGGGAGCCAGCTGTCCCTGGCCGCCGTTGGTCCCCTGTCTCATCTGGAAGATTACGATAAGATCGCCGCCAGATTTTAATTAACTAACTTATCCAGGTCTGCTCGAAGGTTTTGACTCAGGGGGTCACTGTCGAGCAGGGCGACCAGATAGAGCGAGGTTTCGGGGCTGTTCAGGTCCAGGAAGTGCGCGGCAATGGTTTCCGGTGGAATATCCGGATACCAGACGGTGCTTATCATGTCTGATGTCTCGGAGACCTTGCGGTCCAGATTAAGCCGGATGATGCTTTCCTCGATCATGTCATACATGGCCTCGGCTTTGGTCCCGGCACAGACAATATAAATGCAGTATTTGTTGATAAGCCGTTCCATATGAGAGCGCAGGTGACCAATGTCCTGCGCCGTATTTGCCACGGCCAGCAGCGCAAAGTCATCGTCATTTTTCTCGTTCAGAAAAGACGGTATGTTGGCGGGGCTGATGAATTTTACGACCGGTTTACTGTTAATCATGAACATTCCTGACAGATACCAGTGTACCATTTTTTAACAATATTAGAAAGCGCTAAGCTATCGGTAGCTTTTAATGTTGGGGCCTGTTATTCATCGCTTTCATCAAAGCGGGGTAGGCTATCGGTTATCATGACATGGCTGATCCGGCTCTTGGCCCAGATATGTTTGCTGGACTTGAAATGCTCTGGGTTATCCATCACGCCCAGCGCAATGTCGAAACTCTTAGCCGACTGAAAGCTCATGGTCGAGCCACAGTTTCTGCAGAAACCGCGCAGCGCCCCATGGCTGGAATTATAATGGCTCAATTTGCCCGAGGTGACGACCACCTGGTCCTTGTCAAAGACCACCAGCGGCAGGAAGGCCGAGCCTGAAACCTGTTGGCACCATTTACAATGGCAATATTCGGTATATTTCGCCGGTCCCGTGGCCTCGATCGTGATTTTGCCGCACAGGCAGCGGGCAGTATGTTTTTCTATCTCAATCTCTGTATGTTTTTTCTTCATGATCTGTCCATCCTTCGGGATAGATTAGCACAAAATCTGTGGGGCTTCAAAATATCCCCGTTGGGGACGCCGTCTGTCAGAGGTCGAGCACCGGTTGGCGCAGGTGGTGGATGATTTTCATCATCACCGTCGGCAGGGCCAGGTCCTCCATGCGGCTGAAGGGGAACCAGTCACCTTCCTGCAGCTCAATCATATCGAGAAGTTCCAGCCGGATCACCTTAAGCTCCAGGTTAAAATGGGTGAAGGTATGGCGGACCATCCCCGGGGTCTCTGTCCAGTTGGCGATGATGGGGATTTGCGGCATGGGCACAGCGCCCCAGTCCTGGGATTCCAGCCAGTCGGAACTTGGTACCTCCATCATGCCGCCGAGCAAGCCTTTCTCTGGCCGTCGGCATAACCACAGATGATCGTTAAATTCGGCCCAGAAGGCATAGCCGCGCCGGGTCGGTTTGGCGGCCTTTGATTTGCGTTTTGGTAGGTGTTCAGCGGTCCCCGTGGCCCGGGCCTGGCACCTGTCTTCCCATGGACAGCGACCCGTGCATTTGAGAATTTTCGGGCCACAGATATCAGACCCCAGATCCATGACCGCCTGGGCATAATCGCCGGCCCGGTGAGCGGGGGTCATTCGGTGGGCCAGTTCTTTCAGTTCTGGCTTGGCACCGGGCAGGAGGGTGGTGACATTGAACATGCGGGCCATGACCCGTTCAATATTGCCGTCGACAACCGTTGCCTGACGGCCAAAAGCGATGGCGGCGATGGCGGCGGCGGTATAGGGGCCTACGCCGGGCAGCTTTAAGAGGTCGGCCTCGGTACCCGGGAAGGTGCCGTCAAGTTCGCTCAGGACATATTGGGCACATTTATGCAGGTTGCGGGCGCGGGCGTAATAGCCGAGGCCAGCCCAGGCGGTCAACACCTGATCCAGCTCTGCTCCTGCCAGGTCGGCGAGCGTTGGCCACAGCTTCAGGAACTTCTCGTAATAGGGTATCACCGTGACCACAGTGGTCTGTTGCAGCATGATCTCACTAAGCCAGATGTGATAGGGATCAGGCACCCGCCCATCGCCCGGCGGAATGCGCCACGGCAACGTCCGCGCATTGACGTCATACCAGTCCAGCAGATCATCGGCCAGTTCAGCAGGGTCTTGATGTGAGGGAATGTTAATATCCATGGGCTCGCGAAGTTACAAAAAAACGAGACTATACCTGACTCGCCCGATGAATCCAAGACAGGGATTATACCTGGGTTAGGCCATAGCCGATAGCCAGGCCCAGGCCGGTGGCAATCAAGATAAAATAGGTGATGTTGAGGAACAGGCCTTTGAAAAATGTCTTAATCGGTCCCTGGCTATAAACGGTCCACATGGCAATAAATAAATAGACCGGTACATACCACAGAAGATAAGCCAGATAGCCATGACTGGCCGGGACAAAGTGATAAAGCAGCAGCATTATGGTGAACAGCAGGAAAAGGAAAGCATGGTAATGCATGGAAAAGACCAGATGCTCAATATAATATTTCTTCCGGCGGATATAAACGAGCTTCAGGATGACGGCGAACAGGGGCAGCATCAGGAACATCAGTTTCGGAATCCAGTCGGCCAGCACCACATTAAGTAATTTGGGATCAAGCCAGACTTTCTTTAAGCCACCAACCAGGCCAAAAGCGGAATTATAGAGTTTCTTCTCGGTATCCGTCGCGGCATTCAGGTCCTTATCCCGGCTTTTGGTCATGTTATTGAGGACAGTATCCAGCACTTGGTCAACGGTGCGGGTCTCCTCGGCGGCGGTGATGCTGTCCTCACCTTCTATGGCTCCGGTGGTCTCTATGGCTGTTGTTTCCTCTGTTTGTTGGGGGGCGTTGATGGTAATGCCCTCGGTATCAAACAACTGGACGTCAATGCTGACCAGCAGCAGGAAGAATATAATACTGACCACCAGATATTGCCGGAAGGGCGGGACAAATTTGGCCCGGCGGCCCCGGTTGAATTCCCGGGTGATATAGCCGGGCCGGAGAAACAGGGGAACAAGGGTGCCGAAGAAGCGGGAATCGAAGGAAAACAGGTCGCCCAGGGTATCTTCCAGCAGGGTCCAGAAAGGCCGCAGCATGTTAAAGTCTTTCTGGCCACAGGTCATGCAATAGGCTCCGGTCAGCACATCGTTGCAATTGAGGCAGTTCCTGACTTTTAAATCCGGTAAGTTGGCCTCAGATGTATTTGGGGTTTCTGGCGTTTCGTCGGCTAGAATTTCTTCTGACATTGTTCCGCTCTTTTGACTTTTCTATCAAGGGGGATGACCTTGCTCATCACAATTTTGTCATACTACTGTATATTCTGATGTAAATGGATATATTAGGGGCATGGCGCGAAAAGGTACATATAAAACAAAGTCTATTGCCGATGCGGCGAAAAATGTCAGCAACCGGGCTTTTCGCCGCTTTGGCTTTTCACAGCGGGAAATCGTCTCGCGCTGGCCACATATTGTCGGCCCGGCTTTGGCAGACTGCAGCCTGCCGGAACGCCTGACCTTTCCCCAGGATGACAAGCGCGGCGGCACCCTTTATATCAGGGTCCAGGGCAGTATGGCCCTCGAATTACAACATTTTGAACCGATGGTCATCGAACGGATCAATTCTTATTATGGCTATCAGGCGGTGGAAAGACTGGTTTATCGTCATGGTCCGGTACCAACCAGAACGCGAAAAACAAAACGGGAAGATCCCCGTTTAACTGATTCTCAGAAGAAAAACCTTGAAGGCCAGCTCCAGGGGGTTAGGAATCGGGAATTATATCAGGCGCTTTATCGCTTGGGCAGTGAAGTGGTTTCTGTTAAAAAACCAGAGAAAACAACGAACCGCCGCCGATTCACTCGGCGTGGAATGGGAAGCCAGACGCCGGAATGAAATTCTTTACTTGATTTTTGCCCTGGTTAATTTTTATACTTTAATACAACATATTGTGGATGAAGCATGACTAAACAACTATATAAACGAAAATCAGGGATTCTCGCAGTTATCTTTGCGGTGTTTTTCGCAGCGGCTACAGGCGCGAATGCCGCAGATCAGAAAAGTGACTTTCTGAACCGTGACATCATCATTGGGGATGAGAATGCACCGATAGAAATTATTGAATATGCCTCGTTGACCTGTTCCCATTGTGCCACGTTCAATGAAGAAATCCTGCCGGAACTCATGAAGAAATACGTCAATACCGGCAAGGTAAAAATTGTCTTCCGCAATTTTGTTTTTACCCGCAATGCCTTTGACGTTTTTGCCTCCAGCCTGAGCCGTTGTGTGACGGAGAAGAGATTTCACCCGCTTGTGGGGCTGTATTTCAAACGCCAGCGGACCTGGTTGAAATATCAGGAATTTGGTGAGCTTCAGCAAACAAAAAAATATGGTAAATATGCTGCTCTGGGTTTTGCCCGGGGTGAAGCGATCAAGATTGCCAAAATTGCCGGCATGAAAGAATCAGAGGCCTATCAATGTCTGGCCCGGACCGATGTTTTAAAGTACCTGATGGATGGCAACAAGGAAGCCCGGGATAAATATAAGGTTAATGCTACACCGACCATTATCGTCAACGGTAAAAAAACTGAAGATTATCAGTTTGAAACCATCGAAAAAGCCATTCTGGCGGCGAGTAAATAATGGCTGGAAAAACCCCCATACTCATGGCTGGCATCATTGTTCTTGGGGTTGGTGCCTATTGGCTGACCCAGAAGCAGGAGCCAGCCCCCCAGGTCATAGACCTGTCGCCAGAGAGTGCGGGTGAGGGGGCTGATGCTGGCACTGGCACCATAGTATCTGAAAATACTGTGGGTCCCTTTCTGGATTATGACATTGTTATCGGTGATAAGGATGCCCCGGTCGAGATTATCGAATATGCCGCCATCAGCTGTTCCCACTGTGCAACGTTTCATTCTGATGTCTATCCGCTGCTGAAGGAAAAATATCTGGATACCGGTAAGGCCCGGCTGGTTTATCGAAATTTCATTTTCGATAATCCGTTTGATGTCTTTGCCGCGTCTCTGACCCGCTGTGTGGCGGAAGAAAATTTCCTGCCGACCCTGGAGACTTATTTTGACAGCCAGCACCAGTGGAACAAGCTGTCGGATCTGAAACGTATCTTCGAAGCCGACGGCAAGGCGGCGGCCATTAAGTTTGCTCAGGGCGAGGTGGCCGGAGTTGGGGTCACTGCCGGCATCAGTGCTGAAGATGCCCGCGCCTGCTTTAATAATAAGGCCGTGGTCAGTTACCTGCTAAAAGTCCGGCAGGAGGCTGTGGTAAAATATGATGTTCAAAGTACACCGACCATCATCGTGGGCGGCAAAAAACTGGACCGTCACGATATGGCCGCCCTTGAACGGGCGATAGAGGGCGCGACAAAAAAATAAGGTAACAAAAAAGAGGAAAAATTGGATTTTACACGACTTCGGTTATCAGGTTTCAAGTCCTTCGTGGACCCGACTGAACTGATTATTGAACCAGGCCTTACCGGAGTGGTTGGGCCCAATGGTTGTGGCAAGTCTAACCTTCTTGAGGCCCTGCGCTGGGTCATGGGCGAGAATTCCGCGAAAAGCATGCGCGGGGCGGGCATGGATGATGTGATCTTTGCTGGTACCGCCACCCGGCCCGCCCGCAATCTGGCCGAAGTCACCCTGTCCATTGTTAATACCGACCATTCCGCCCCGACAATCTTCAATGATGAAATCCAGATGGAAATTTCCCGGCGCATTGAACGGGATTGCGGCTCGGCTTACCGGTTGAATACCAAGGATGTCCGGGCCAAGGATGTCCAGCTGCTGTTTGCCGATGCCTCCACCGGTGCCCATTCGCCGTCCCTGGTCAGTCAGGGCCGGATCGGCAGCCTGATTAATGCGAAACCCCAGGAGCGGCGTAAAGTCCTGGAAGAGGCCGCCGGTATTAGCGGGCTCCACTCTCGCCGGAAAGAGGCCGAAAGCAAGCTGCGCTCGGCGGAACATAACCTTGAACGTCTGGCCGATATCGAAATTCAGCTGGCCGAGCAGATTCGGGGATTGCAGAAGCAGGCCCGGCAGGCGACCCGTTACAAGAAAGTCAGTGGTGATATCCGCACCCTGCAGGCCCTGATCAATTACATGGAATGGCTGGCGATCCAGGATCATAAACAGCTGTCGGAACAGGAGCTGCGAACAGTGGTGCTCCAGGTGGCTGCCATCACCACAGAGCTAAATAAACTCAACCGGGAGCAGGCGATCGAGGCGGTCAAGCTGCCGACCTTGCGCCAAAGTGAAGCCGAACTGGCCGCCAAATTACACAGAATAACCGTCACCCGGGATGGCTTGGACGGCGAGGAAGTTCGCTTGTCGGAAACCCAAGCCAAGCTCGGCGAACTGTTGGGACAGATTGATCAGGACGAGGCCCGGGAACGGGACGTTATTGTGGATACCGGGTCGATCCTGCAACGGCTGCTGACGGAAAAACAGGAGCTTCTGGGCCAGATAGGGAATCAGACCGGTAATGTGGACGAGTTGTCGGGCATTTTGAAGGTCAAGCAGGCCGCAACCCTTGAGGCGGAATGGGGCCTGGAGGAACTGACCCAGCGGCAGGCTCTGGAGACCGCCGAAAAGGACAATCTGAACCGCAACCGGGAAGAGTCTACCCACCGGCTTGACATGCTCATTGAACAGCGGGCCACTATTGAGGAAAGGCTGGTCCGACTGGAAAGCAATAACCTGTTCACCACCGCCCTGTCCCAGGCCGAAAACCGGCTGGCAGAATCAGAAAATGCCATCACCTTAATGTCGGTAAAGTCACGGAAATCCGAAGATAACCGCCAGTTATTTCAGCAAAAAGAGCAGGATGCCCGGGATATATTGCAATCCCTGCAGGGCAAGTTGGCGCGGGTGAAGGCCGAAAAAGAAGGGCTGGAGGAAGTGCTCACCGGGGGCGAAGAGGGCAGGGGGCATCCGATCTTGGAACAGCTTACCGTGCGGCCGGGATATGAAACGGCGTTGGGCGCCGCCCTGGAGGCTGATCTGGAAGCCTCCGATGATGTAACAGCCCAGGTACACTGGCGGACTCTCAGTGCTTATGATCATCTGCAGGGCCTGCCGCCCGGGGTGGAAAGTATGTCCTCTTTTGTCACCGGGCGGGAGCTCCTCACCCGGCGCCTGTCCCAGATCGGTGTTGTCAGCAGTGAAGTCGAGGCCCTGTCCCTGCTTAACCAATTAAAACCCGGACAACGTCTGGTGTGCCTGAACGGCGGACTGTGGCGCTGGGATGGGCTATGTGTGTCGCCGGAAGCGCCCAGTCCAACGGCGGTAAAACTGGCTCAGAAAAACCGGCTTGTGGACCTGGATGAGGAGTTCGCCACCCATACAAAGGACGTGGGCGAGGCGAGGAACCAGCTTCATCAGATAAAAGAAGAACTGGAAGCCGTCCGTCAGGCGTCCCGGGAAGCCCGTCTGAAATGGCGGGAAACCGAAGAGGCAGCCGCTCAGGCTCGTCGCAATCTGACCGAAGCCGAAAAGCAGGCCACCCGCCACCAGTCAGAGGAAAGCGCCCTGAAAGACCGGCTGGGACATTTGATTGAGGATATTGATCAGGTGAAAACCCGCAGCCTAGAGATAAACAAGGATTTTGCTGCCTTGCCCGAGGGCGAGGACCTGGGGTTGAAAATTCAGCTCGCCCGTCAGGGTGTTGAGGACAAGCGTCACGACCTGTCCGAAGCCCGATTTAACCATGACAGCTTTATCTCCCAAAGCGATGCCAGGGGCGATCGCCTGGAGCAGATTGAAAATGAGATATCCGCCTGGAAAGTCCGCCTTGATAATGTGGAAATTCATCTAGGGGATCTGAAGGAACGCCGGCAGAAGACCACCGGCGACCTGAAATTTCTGGAGAGCCGGCCCGGGGAGATTGTCGAGGAACGGCGCAAACTGAACCACCTGATCGACCAGGCGGAGGAGGAAAGAAAAATTGCCGCCAAGGCCTTGCTGGACTGTGAAGACCTCATGACTGGCAAGGCGCGGCAGGTCCATGACATTCAGGCCCGGTTGTCTGAGGCGCGGGAACAAAAGGTCCGTCTGGAAACCAATCTTGAGCAATATGCCGAGCAGGAGATCCACCTGAAACGGCGGATTATGGATGAATTTGACTGTCAGCCCAACTTGCTTCGGGAAATTGCCCGAATCGAGCAGGAACAGGACTTACCGGACCCGGAGCAGACTTTGCACCGGCTGGAACGGCTGAAGGCAGAACGGGAACGGCTGGGGGCGGTGAACCTGAGGGCCGACGCGGAACTGACCGATATTCAGGCCCAGTTGGACCTTTCCATCACCGAGCGGGAGGAACTGGAAAAGGCCATCGCGGCCCTGCGCCGGGCTATTTCGGACCTGAATCGGGAAGGGCGGGCCCGAATCCTGAAGGCCTTTGAGGAGGTCAATGAGCATTTCAAGCATCTCTTCACCACCCTGTTTGGCGGCGGGGAGGCTCACCTGGAACTGACCGAATCCGATGATCCGCTGGATGCGGGGCTGGAGATCATGGCCAGTCCGCCCGGCAAAAGGATGCAGAATCTGGGCCTGTTGTCTGGCGGGGAGCAGGCCCTGACGGCGCTGTCACTGATCTTTGCCGTCTTTATGACCAATCCGTCGCCGATTTGTGTGCTTGATGAAGTGGACGCGCCGCTGGATGATGCCAATGTGGGCCGATTCTGTGACCTGCTGGATGAAATGGCGGAGAATACCTCGACCCGATTCCTTATTGTGACCCATAATGCGGTGACTATGTCCCGGATGAGTCGGCTTTTCGGGGTGACAATGGCGGAACGCGGGGTCTCTCAGCTGGTCTCTGTTGATTTGGAAAGTGCCGAGAGAATGCGCGACCGGACCAGTGAATCCCCCAGCGTTTCCCCCAGTGAACCCGGGGCTCCTTCCCGGGCCAATTCACTCCCGGCATAGGCAGATTACGGTCATAAACCACCTCTGTGTTTTGTTGCTTGACAGGCCAAAGAGCAGAAACTATGTTGCAGGCAATTTTATGGGCTCTGAAACTGGAAGTGCTATCAAAGGATAACCTTTATGGATAAAGAGCCACCACTGGACAGCTTAAAGGCGCGGGTTGAAAAGGCCCGACGGGCTAATGAGCCGAAGAGTGAGAGTGGAATTAACGAATCACACGCCTACGGGATGGCTATGCGTCTCGTGGCGGAACTGGTTTCAGGGCTGATTGTCGGATTGATAATTGGCTATTTCCTGGATAAGACACTGGGAACGAAACCATGGTTAATGATAGTGTTTATTTTTCTGGGCCTTGGGGCCGGGATTTTTAATGTGTTGCGGGCCTCTAAGCAGATGGAACAATCTGCGGCACGCAAACGGGAAGAAGCCGACAAGGCTAAAAGTAACGAAGGATAATTATAGTGGCTAGTCCGCTCGCGCAATTTGAAATCACAACGCTCATCCCGCTTCATGTCGGTGAGTACAACATATCTTTCACCAACTCGGCCTTTTTTATGGCCTTGAGTGTTATGGCGGTCATGGTCTTTATGGTCGCCGGCATGCGTAAAGGGGCCATGGTCCCCGGTCGCTGGCAGCTCTGTGTTGAGATGTGCTACGGCTTTGTCGCCAATATGCTTCATGAAGCGGCGGGACGGGACGCGCGGAAATATTTCCCCTTTGTCTTCTCCCTGTTCATGTTCATCCTGTTTGCCAACCTGATCGGTATGTTCCCCTATTTCGGCTTTACCTTTACCAGCCATATTGCGGTGACCTTTGCCATGGCGTCTTTCGTCTTTGTTGGTGTGACCCTTATCGGTCTGTACAAACATGGTTTTAAATTCTTCACGCTTTTTGTCCCCAAAGGCGCGCCGCTGGCTTTGATGCCGTTGCTGGTGGTCATTGAGCTGGTCTCTTACCTGTCGCGCCCAATCAGCTTGTCGGTTCGTCTGTTCGCCAATATGGTGGCCGGTCATACCATGCTGAAAGTGTTTGGCGGTTTTGTGGTTACGCTGGGTATGCTGGGGGTTGTTCCCTTCGCCTTTATCGTCGCCCTGATTGGACTGGAACTGCTGGTGGCCTGTTTGCAGGCCTATGTGTTTACCATTCTGACATGTATGTATCTGAATGACGCCCTGCATCTGCATTAAGATGTGCATCAGGGTTTAATAGTGTTTTTTAAGTAATTAATTTTTTAAAATAAAAGGAATTTAAAATGGAAGTAGAAGCTGCAAAAATGATCGGTGCGGGTATTGCATGTACCGCTCTGATTGGTGCCGGTATCGGTATTGGTAACATCTTCGGTAGTTATGTGTCAGCTGCGATTCGCAATCCTGCTGCTGCGCCTCAGTTCTTTGGTAATGCCATGCTTGGTTTTGCCCTTGCTGAAGCAACGGGCCTGTTTGGTCTGGTTATCGCCTTCATCATCCTGTTCACTTAAGTTTTTAGGTCAGGCCTGCCCCTGGAAATCAGGGTCAAGGAGAGAAGACAATGCCACAATTAGATCCCGCAGTTTTTCTGCCCCAGATTTTCTGGCTGTTCATCCTTTTTGGTGTGGTTTATCTGTTCATCGCTCATAGCGCTGCACCGAAAATCACCGAAGTTCTGGAAAGACGTCAGGACCGGATAGCCTCCGATCTGCAAGAAGCTGAAAAGCTGCAAGCCCAGGCGGAAGACGCCAGAGCTGCTTACGAAAAAGCTCTGGATGAAGCCCGCGCTAAAGCCACTTTAACGGTTGCTGCCAAACGGGAAGCCATCAAGGCTGACGTGGAAGCGGAATATAACAAGTTGAGCGCAAGCCTGAACAAGGACGCCGCTGCGGCAGAAGCAAAGATTGCTGCTGCCAAGGATAAGGCCCTTGACGAAGTTCGTATAATGGCGGCTGATGTCTGTAAAGATATCATCCTGTCTGTTTCCGGACTTGAGCTTGACCAGAAGGTTATCTCTGCCAGCGTGGACAGCAAGTTTAACGTGATGAAGGAGACTGCCAATGGCTGATCAGCATCAACATGTTGAACAGGTTGTGGACAATGGCCATGAGGCTGCGGCCCATGGCTATGACCATCTGTATCAGGACCCGGCCTTTTGGGTCGCCATGGCGATTATTACTTTCTTCCTGCTGTTAATCTGGAAGAAAATTCCCGCCATGATCGGCAAGATGCTTGACAGTAAAGTCAGCGAAATTGCCGCCCAGCTTGATAACGCTCAGACTTTGCGGGAAGAAGCTTCGGCTCTTCTGGCAAAATATCAGCGTGATCAGCGGGATGCGGAAAAAGTGGCTGCGGATATGATTACCCACGCCGAAGCAGAAGTTAAACTTCTGGCCGGTGAAGCCAAGGTCAACGTCAAGCAGATGATTGAACGCCGGACGAAACTGGCTGAGCAGAAAATTGCTCAGGCAGAGGTTAACGCGGTTAAGGAAATCCAGCAGGTTGCGGTTCAGGCTGCCTCCGCTGCGGCCCGTGAGCTGATCTCCGTCAATATGAAAAAAGCAGATCACAGTGCGCTGATTAAATCAGCCATTGATAAACTGGACAACCAGCTGCATTAATTTTCATAAGCGATAGAATTTGATTAACCCGGTCTTGTGTTTCAAGGCCGGGTTTTTCTTTGTTTGCAATGCTGCGTCGGTGTTTATTTTAAACTGTCCCGGATGTCGTCCAGTTCATGTTGGCGGATCGGGCGGCCGTTCCATTTTATGGCCAGGAGCTCGCCCTCGCTGTTCTCTCCTGTGTCCTGATAGCGGCAGGATATGCTGTGAAGGAAGGGAACTTTAAAATCATTCCAGGCATTGAAGTTCAGGTAAACTTCCTTCTGGTTATCCTCGACGATCTTTTCGGAAACCGAGACAAAGTCATAGCTTTTGGGATGCTTGAGGCGGCTGATGGCGATCTCCTGACAGGTCTGCTGGGCCGCGGTCTCCAGGGGTAGGAGATCACAGGCTACCACATTCAGGGTCAGGCACAATATCAGGCCGGGGGTCAGGAAATTTTTCATTTTTATCTTTTCTCAACGGGGGGCAGGGACAGGGAATATTGAATGGCAACCAGGCGGATGGTCAGGGTCAACAGGCAGGAAACGATGATGCTCAGCCGGTGGTCAAGCTCCATCATCTGCAGGACGACCAGGCAGGTGCCGCCGATGATGGCCGGCAGGGCGTAAAGTTCCTTTTTCAGAACCAGGGGGATTTCATTGCACAGGATGTCGCGGATGACGCCGCCAGCGGCAGCGGTCATCACGCCCATGGTAACAGCAATGATCGGCATGGCCCCAAACGACAGGGCCTTCGCCGTGCCAGTGACCGCGAACAGGGCCAGACCAAAAGCATCGGCCCAGATCAACACTTTAATCCGGCTTTCCAAATAACGGCCCCACAGCGGGGTGGTCACGGCCATGACAATGGCGATATAGAGCACGGTTGGGTCCTGGACCCAGAACACTGGCACGTCCAGAATGATGTCGCGCAGAGTGCCACCCCCAACGGCGGTAACCATGGCGACAACCGTCATACCGAACAGGTCCAGTTCCCGGCGCATGGCGGCCAGCGCGCCACTGACCGCAAAGACGGCCATGCCCGCTAACCCCATGCCATAAAGAATTTCTTCCATATTTTTGCCATTTATCTTCAATAATCTGTCAACAAGCCTATATAATGAATATGTAAAAAGAAACATATTATGACGGCTTTGTTCTTTAGAGGCGGCATATCAGGTTGTGACTAAGGTTAAAAGGAAAATTGACTATGCCTCATTTCGTCATTGATTATTCTGCGGAACTGGAACACCGGGTTAACCCCCGGGAGCTGATCAGCCAAACTTTCCGCGCCGCCGTGCAGTGTGAGTTGTTCAATGAGCCGGCGGTCAAGGTTAGGGCCCGGTCCTTTGCCTATCACCAATCGGGCGGGGGCCATAAAGATTTTGTCAATGTGACGATCCATTTGCTGGCGGGGCGCACGGCTGAGCAAAAAAAAGACCTGACCCACCGGGTATTGGATCAGTTGCAGGCCCTGGACATCAGAGATGTTTCTCTGACCGTTCAGATCTATGACATGGAAACAGAAAGCTATGCCAAAGCGGTTAATTGAGGGAAATATGATGATAAAATTGTTTTGTTTATGTCTGGCCTTTGTTGTGTTGTTGCCCTTTCAGGGCACGGCCCTTATGGCGGCGGATAGAAAAGTCCCGTCTTCACAGATCGAAGTCCAGCTCTCCTATTCGCCCATTGTCAAACAGGCGGCACCGGCGGTGGTCAATATCTATACCAAGCGCGTGGTCAAGACCCGCAATCGGTCGCCCTTTGCCAATGATCCGTTCTTTCAGCGTTTCTTCGGGGACCGTTTTAGTAGCGCACCACGGGAACGCATCGAACGTTCCCTGGGTTCCGGAGTGATCGTCGGGGCGGACGGGGTGATTGTCACCAATCATCATGTGGTTGACGGTGCTGACGAGATCACGGTCGCGCTATCCGACCGACGGGAATTTGCCGCCGAGATCATCCTGAATGATGAAAAGACCGATCTGGCAATTCTGCGCATTAAAACCGGCGGCGAGAAATTGCCGACCCTGAAATTTTCCGATTCCGACAGCATCGAGGTCGGGGACCTGGTGCTGGCCATCGGCAATCCGTTTGGGGTTGGCCAGACGGTGACCAGCGGCATTGTCTCGGCCCTGGCCCGAACCCAGGTCAGCGGTCAGGATTATCAGTTCTTCATTCAGACCGACGCGGCGGTGAACCCGGGCAATAGTGGTGGCGCCCTGATCGGCATGAACGGTGAGCTGATCGGCATCAATACGGCGATCTTCTCCCGCTCCGGCGGTTCCAACGGCATCGGCTTTGCCATTCCGGCCAACATGGTCCGCCATGTGGTCACATCGGCCCTGATGGGCGGCGAACTGGTGCGGCCGTGGTTTGGTGGCGGTGGCCAGGCGGTGACGTCTGACATTGCCGAAAGTCTGGGCTTTGATCGTCCGGGCGGCATTCTGGTCGATGATATTTATCCCGGCGGTCCGGCGGACAAGGCTGGCCTGGAGCAGGGGGATGTGATCCTGAGCCTAGATGGCAAGGAGGTCTCCAGTCCTCAGGCCCTGCGCTATTATACCGGCCTGGAAACGGTTGGCGGTACGATTCCGATGGAAATCCTGCGCGGCGAAAAACGCAGAATTCTGCATGTGCCGCTGGAGGCCGCGCCGGAAGACCCACCCCGGAACATCACCACCCTTGAGCAGGATACCCTGTTTTACGGCTTGAAGCTGGCCAATCTGTCGCCGGCTTATGCCCAGGAAATTGATGTCAGTATCTATGAGCGCGGCGTGATCGTGCTCGATGCTAACCGCTCGGTTATGCGTCGGACCAGCATTCGTCGGGGCGATGTGATCAAGGTGGTCAACGGTGATAAGGTGCGGACTATTACCGATATTCAGGCGGCCCTTGACGATGACCCCGATAATATCGACTTCACCGTCAGTCGCGCCGGTCGCCAGATTGACTGTGTTATCCGTGAAAAGGGAAGGTCCTACTGCAAATGAGTGATCTCTTTACATCAGCTGGCCTGGAACAGGAGGCCCCGCGACCCCTGGCTGATAAAATACGGCCCCGGTCCCTGGAAGAAGTTGTCGGTCAGGACCATCTGATCGGGCCAAAGGGGCCTCTCGGTCGCATGCTGGCCGCAGGACGGCTGACCTCGTTGATCTTCTGGGGACCGCCGGGCACCGGCAAGACCACTATGGCCCGTTTGCTGGCCCAGAAGACTGACCTGTATTTTGAACAGATATCAGCGGTATTTTCCGGTGTGGCGGACCTTAGGAAATGTTTCGAGGCCGCCGCCGGACGCCGCAAGAGCGGCAAGGGCACCCTGCTGTTTGTTGATGAGATCCACCGCTTTAACCGCTCGCAACAGGATGGTTTCCTGCCCTATGTTGAGGACGGCACGATCATCCTGGTGGGCGCGACCACGGAAAACCCGTCCTTTGAGCTGAACGCGGCGCTGCTGTCCCGGCTGCAGGTGCTGACCCTGAACCGTCTGAATGAGGATGCTTTGGAAGAACTGCTGACCCGGGCGGAAAAACTGGAAGACAAAAAACTGCCGGTCACGGATGAGGCCCGGGCCATGCTCTATAGCATGGCGGACGGTGATGGCCGGTATCTGCTCAATCTTACGGATATTTTGCTCAGCCTCGATTTCGAGGAAACTCTGGATTCCGCTGGTCTGCTCACGATATTGCAGAAACGGGCGCCGGTCTATGATAAGGACCGGGAGGGGCATTATAACCTGATTTCCGCCCTGCATAAGTCCCTGCGCGGTTCTGATACGGATGCGGCGCTCTATTGGATGGCGCGCATGCTGGCCGGCGGTGAAGACCCGATGTATATCCTGCGCCGTCTGGTGCGCTTTGCCGCCGAGGATATTGGCCTGGCTGATCCCAATGCCCTGGTCCAGACCCTGGCCGCCAAGGAAGCCTATGAATTTCTTGGCTCACCCGAGGGCGACCTGAATCTGGCCCAGGCGGTGATCTATTTGGGCACGGCGCCGAAATCCAATGCCGCCTATATGGCCCATAAAAGCGCGATCAGACGGGCCAAGGAAACCGGCTCGCTAAGCCCGCCCATGCATATCCTCAATGCACCGACCAAAATGATGAAAGACCTGGGTTACGGCAAGGGCTATAATTATGACCATGACACGGCCCACGGCTTTTCCGGTCAGGATTATTTCCCTGACGATCTGGACCGAGAAGAATTCTACCAGCCGAAAGAGCGCGGCTTTGAGCGGGACATCAAAAAACGCCTCGACTATTGGAGCCGCCTGCGGTCAGAGCTGAAGAGCTAAAGACTGGCGGGGTCTATGGTCTCACCCTTGTCCCCTTCCAGGCTGGCTTTGATATCCTTTCCGTGATGCAGGATGAACTGGCGGAAGGCCCGCATGCGCGCCGCCGCCCGCAGGTCCCGGTGGGACAGCAGCCAGACGTCAAGGGTTGGGTTTGGGGCACCAATGCGGATCAGCTCTGAATCCTCATCCCCGAGGAAGCAGGGGAAATAGCCGATGCCGCCGCCGCGCCGGGTGGCGTCAAACTGGATCAGGATATTGTTGAAATGCCCGCCCATCCCCAGATGGGGGAAGGGCGACCTTGCGATCCAGCCTGGTCGGTCTTCCGGCATGCCCCAGCCAATCCAGCGGGCCGTGGAGTCTTCTAAATCAGGCCGATGGACCCGCACATAGTCCCGGGTGGCATAGGCGGCCTGGTGCATATTGCCCAGGCAGCGGCCGATCAGATGCTCGGGCGGAGTATTGGTAAAGCGGATCGCCACATCGGCTTCACGCCGGGACAGGTCAAAAATCTCAAGACTGTCATGGACCTTGATCTGTATGCCGGGGTTTTCGTCCATGAAACTGAGGAACAGCGGCATGAACAGGCTGACCGCCAGGGCATCGGGAATGGTAACGCAGACCTGGCCTTCAAGGGCGCTGTCCCGACCGGCAACACTGCGGCCAAAGGCATGAAGACTGTCGTCGGTCTGCAAGGCGAGCGGCAGCAGTTCCTGGCCAGCGTCCGTCAGGCGGTAACCATCGGGACGTCGGTCAAATAATTTTACCCCCAGATCCTCCTCTAACGAGTCAATGCGCCGCGATACCGTGGTGTGGCTGACCTTCAGCTGTTTCGCCGCCGCGCGCATGGATGAGGCCTCGGCAATTGCCAGAAAAATCTTCAGATCATCCCAATTCATATCAGTTTCTTTATCATGTGGTTCATTAATGCACCATGCTGTCAGCTTTTCTGTGGCTTGTCAAGAACCCCGTCCTGGCGTAATTAGGACCAGAAGGCGGCGCATGGTGCGGCCAGAACTTATCTTCAAAATATAGGAATTTACGATGGAACAGACATTCACTTTACCGCTGATCAGTGGTTATACCGCCGCAGGCTTAGGCCTTTTTCAGGTTAGTCTGATGATGACCGTTGGCTTTGCCCGCAGGGCGCTCAAAGTCTCTCTGGGCGATGGAGGTGATGAGTTATTAAGCCATAAAATCCGTCGTCACGGTAACTTAGCAGAAAATTCCGCGCTCTTTTTAGTCCTGATCGCCTTGCTGGAAACTAGTGGTGGGTCCCAGAATATTGTCCTGGGCCTGGCGGTGGTTTTCACCCTCGCCCGCTTGTCCCATGCCTATGCCCTGTCCGGGCCGGATAAGCCCGTGGTCGCCCGTGCCATGGGGGCGATGGGGACGGCAATCGGAATTTCCGGCACGGCAGGGGCCTTAGTCTGGCAGCTGTCAATGGTGCAATAATGGAACATATGATCCAGATTCCCTTGTTGCCTGGTGAAAGCCCGATTGACAATGCCCCGTCGGTGACGCTGGACAACGGCGGGCTGTGCATTCCCCAGCATTATCTGCGCTATCATCATAACCGCCCGTCGGTGGAGAGGATCATCCTCGATATTGACTATAGTAACCGTTATCCGGTTTTTGTCTGTGAGGATGACAGTGGCCTCTATCTTCAGGTCGGTATCGTTGGCTATGACAATTATGCCCCGCGGTCTTTCCAATCGGGGCTGAAAGTGGTGTATGGGCGGAAATGGCGGGTTGAACCACAACTCCCCTCGTCGGAGATTATCCAGACGGTGTTTTTGGCCCTGAAAAAGGCGAGGGAACATGAGGTTAGGGAGCTGTTTCGCTTTCATCACCGGGGCGGCAGCACGACGCCATTCAGCACCCATCATGATTTGCCGCTGATGTCACAGAATGCCGACCTTCTGGCGGCGCGGCTGGCCGTTGGTCCAGGGGGCGAAAGCTGTGACCGCATCAGGGCCAGTCTTGATGCGGTGAGTTATGATGGGGCAAAGCTAACCCTGATCGCCCTTGAGAGGCGCAGGGAAGATACCTGGATCGTTGATATTGAGATTGTACCCGGGGTGTTTAGCCAATTGCCAGAGATACAGAAGACTGGCGGAAAGATTGTCCAGATATCAATTCTGCTGAAGGCGCTGACCCTCAATGAGGTCTATTATCAGCTGATGGCGGAATTCTTAACCCTCAGTGACCGTCATGTGGACGAGAATTTCAGCTACAAAGGTTTTATCCGCTTTAGCCGGAAAAATAATATCCTTGATATCGCAGACCTGTCTTCTGTCCTGCGCCGGAAGCCACATAACAGCCCGAAGAAAGATTTTAATCAGACCTTTGATGCGGTGAACTATGAAATTGATAAAACCCGGGTTCCGCCAATGTACCCCGGCGCTTTATCCGATAAAATCCGATCAAATCTGGCCCGTCTTGGTCCGCTGGCGGGGCTGCTCCCCGGGTGTTAGGAATTTGACCCTAGGCTTTGTCGATCAAGGTGATCCGCTTGTTTGCCATGGTAATCAGCCGGGCTTTATAGAGCTTGCCCAGAGCTTTTTTATAATTGGACTTGCTGGCATGAAACACCGCATTGATGTCGGCCGGGGCGCTTTTGTCGGTCAGGTCGCTGCTGCCACCATTTTCCTTCAGATACGCGATGATTTTTTCCGCCAGTTCGCCGCGGACTTCCAGGGACGGTTTCTGTAGAGTCAGGTTGATGCGGCCATCATCCCGCGCCTCCTGGATATAGCCCTTGACCCAGTCACCGGCCTTGATCGGGCGGACAACTTCATTGTTATGAATCAGGCCCAGGTGGGTGCCATTGATCACAGCTTTATAGCCCAGGTCACTGCGGCTGGCGATCAGCAGGTCGACTTCCTCAAGGACCTTGAAATCACCTTCATTCTGTTCGGGGACGAATTTACTGAGCCGGGAGCTGGCGGCAATCCGGCCGGTATTGTCCAGGAACAGGTGAACCACATAGGAGCGGCCAACCTCCATGGGCACGCGCTGCTCCTTAAAGGGCACCAGCAGGTCCTTCATCAGGCCCCAGTCAAGGAAGGCGCCAAAGTCACTTTTCTCAACCACCGTCAGGTAGGCACAGTCGCCAACCTCGGCCAGGGGGACTTCGGTGGTGGCAATGGGCCGGTCTTCGGAATCCAGATAGATAAAGACGTCAAGAAATTCACCCACGGCCCATTCGGCGACATCCTCCGGCAGATAACGTTCCGGCAGCAGAATTTCATCCAGGTCATCCCCGTCCAGATAGATGCCGAAATCCACATGTTTCAATACTTCCAGAGAATATGTTTTGCCAATTTCAATCATGGGATTTGCCTAGCCTTAAAGAATAATAATCATGTGATTAGGGTTCTACAGTTAAACGCGCGCAGAGTCGAGTGTGGTAATGGGGGGCCGTTGAGGGGCCGGGCAAAAGCGCCTGATAGGGGCCTGAAACAGGTATGAGACACAAAAAGTATTATTTTGTAAAATCCCCGTTGCAAGTTGGGGCAAATCTGCTTATGTTCGCGGCATCTTTCAGAAAGTAATTTCTGATGGGGTGTAGCCAAGCGGTAAGGCAACGGGTTTTGATCTCGTCATGCGCAGGTTCGAATCCTGCCACCCCAACCACCTTTTCCCTTATATTTTCCTGTTGAATGCTTTTAGGCATGGCCTGCTTTTTGTGATCGGTCTTGAAGGGCTGCCTATACAGCTTTAAAAGCCAAAAAAATGACCGCACGGGGCAGTTGCTCCGGCGGTCAGTTAAATGTCAGAATTGAGATTCTGACGGGGATAATTTGTTCAACCCTTATATAGCGGCAAAAATGTAATATTCCAAATATTATTTTGTTTTTTTTAAAAAAACTTACCAAATAGTCTAAATTTTTACTATTTTTTACGATAATAGTCGAAGTTTCAACTATTTCTTACGCTAATAAACGTCTGGCGATGACGTCAGCCTGAATTTCAGCAGCGCCTTCAAAGATGTTGAGGATGCGAGCATCGCAGAGAACCCGGCTGATTTGATATTCCAGAGCGTAGCCATTGCCGCCATGAATTTGCAGCGCATTATCGGCGGTGCTCCAGGCAACCCGGGCCCCCAGAAGCTTGGCCATGCCGGCTTCCAGATCACAGCGTTTGTCTTCATCTTTCTGACGGGCAGCAAAATAAGTCAGCTGGCGGGTCATCATGATCTCCACCGCCGCCAGGGCGATCTTGCCGTGGACCCTAGGGAAGTCAAAGATTGGCTTGCCGAACTGCACCCGTTCCGTGGCATAGCGCAAGCCCAGCTCCATGGCGCATTGGGCAACCCCAAGGGCGCGGGCCGCGGTCTGAATGCGGGCGCTTTCAAAGGTGGTCATCAATTGCTTGAAGCCATTGCCTTCAACGCCGCCGAGAAGGTTTTCTTCCTTGACCTCAAAATCATCAAAACCGAGTTCAAATTCTTTCATGCCCCGGTAGCCGAGAACCTCGATCTCACCGCCGGTCATGCCTTTGGTCGGGAAGGGGGTCTCGTCGGTGCCGCGCTGCTTTTCAGCCAGGAACATGCTCAGGCCTTTGTAACCGGGTTGATCCGGATTGGTCCGTACCAGCAGGGTCATGACATCGGCACGGGCGGCATGGGTGATCCATGTCTTGTTGCCGGTGATCCGGTAAGTATCGCCGTCCTTGACCGCGCGGGTTTTCAGTGAGCCGAGATCGGAGCCCACATTGGGTTCGGTAAAGACGGCGGTTGGCAGAATTTCGCCGCGGGCAATCTTCGGCAGCCATTTTTTCTTCTGCGCGTCCGTGCCGCCGCCCATGATCAGTTCGGCGGCAATTTCGGAGCGGGTTCCGAGCGAGCCAACACCAATATAGCCCCGGCTCAGTTCTTCGGACACGATGCACATGCTGGTTTTACCCAGCTCCAACCCGTCATATTCTTCGGGGATGGTCAGGCCGAACACGCCCATTTCGCTCATCTTGTCGATGATCTCCATGGGAATATAGTCGTCCTTCAGATGCCATTCATGGGCATAGGGAATGACTTCCTCATTGGCAAACCGGCGGAACTGGTCGCGAATCATGCTGAAGGTTTCATCCAGGCCCAGATTGCCAAAGGCACCGGTGTCGACACTATGCTCAATCAGACGGGCAAGTTTCTCGCGGTTTTCCGGGGTGTTGCCGCCGGCAATCAGCGCGGCGACTTCCGGGGTTTCCAGTGCCGTAAGCTCAGCGTCCCCGAGCCACATATCCTGGGCGCGGATGATCTCTCCCTGGCTCATGGAGATACCGCCTAAAATCTGGGACAGATATTCGCCAAATCCAATGCGGACGATCAGATGTTCGAGCTCTGTGAACTCGCCCTTGCCGTCAAGCTCAGTGGCCCAGTTCAGGGTCTGGCGCAACGCCTCGGTATAGGTCGAGAGCCAGGAAAAACCGTGACAGGCATACTGATGCTTTTCCATCAGCGCCCGGTCCAGGCGACCGTCTTTGATCAGGTGCTGTTGCAGGCTGGCTTTTGCCGCGTCGCCGTAAATGACAACGGCCTCTACGGCTGCGGTGCAGTTTTTGAACAGGGTCTGGCTCATTTTTTATTCCCCGCTTCGACACAATCTTCAAAGGTGTGCAGGCCGGGAACCTTGGCGCTGACCAGAACGGCCATATTGCCGGGTTTATGCTTGTTCTTCCACATTTTAGTGTGCGAGCGCGGGATGTCATCCCAGGAGAAAACCTCTGACATGCAGGGGTCAACACGTCGATCAATGACCAGGCGGTTGGCCTGGGATGCCTGTTTCAGGTTGGCAAAATGACTGCCCTGAATCCGTTTCTGACGCATCCAGACAAAGCGGGCATCAAAGGTCAGGTTAAAGCCGGTGGTGCCGGCACAGAAAACCACCATGCCGCCGCGTTTGACGACAAAACAGGAAACCGGGAAGGTGGATTCGCCGGGATGTTCGAAGACAAAATCAACATCATTGCCTTTGCCGGTGATGTCCCAGATAGCCTTGCCGAACTTGCGGACTTTTTTGTTATAAGCCCGGTAAACTTCGGCGTCGCTAACGGGTGGTAACTGGCCCCAGCAATCAAAATCTTTGCGGTTGATCACGCCTTTGGCCCCAAGGGACATGACAAAGTCGCGCTTGCTTTCGTCAGAGATCACGCCGATGGCATGGGCGCCGGCGGCGGCAATCAGCTGCACGGCCATGGAGCCGAGGCCGCCAGATGCGCCCCAGACCAGAACGTTATGACCCGGACGCAGGATATGAGGCCGATGGCCGAACAGCATGCGGTAGGCGGTGGCCAGGGTCAGAGTATAACAGGCGCTTTCTTCCCAGGTCAGATGTTTGGGCCGTGGCATCAGCTGACGGGCCTGAACTCTACAGAATTGAGAGAAGGAGCCGTCCGGTGTCTCATAGCCCCAGATTTTCTGGGAGGGGCTGTTCATGGGATCGCCGCCGTTGCATTCCTCGTCATCGCCATCATCCTGATTGCAATGGACGATAACTTCGTCGCCAACCTTGAAGCGCTTGACCCGGCGACCGACTTTATAAACAATACCCGACGCATCGGACCCGGCCACATGATAGTCGGAATCATGGACATCAAAGACGGATAAGGGAATACCGAGACCTGCCCAGATACCATTATAATTGACCCCGGCGGCCATGACCAGAATCAGGACCTCATCTGATTCGATCTCCGGTACATCAACAACTTCCTCCAGCATGGACTGTTCCGGTGGACCATGACGGTCACGGCGGATTACCCAGGCATGCATTTTGGCAGGGACATGACCAATGGGCGGAATCTCACCAACGTCATACAAGTCCTTGATCTCGAATTTACCTTCAAGTGAATCCAATTCAGTCTGCTCATTTTCAACGGAGTCTGTCATTTTGTTCCTCTGATTCTGCTAAAACTCTTATTAATAACATGGTATAGCATTAAATTTTTATGTTGCACTGCAATAATAATTATATTATTTCTTAAAAAAGGTCCATAGCGTAATTATATTTTATTTTTTGACTATATTGAACTTATTGTTACGGTAAGACGCATATTATAAGTCACAGTTATTTTTCAGGGAAGGTAAAACCATGTCACAATCAGAGAGCCGCAAAAAAGATAGACCATGGCTGTTCCGGACCTATTCCGGGCATTCATCAGCCGCCGCGTCCAATGAACTGTACCGGACAAATCTGAAGAAGGGCCAGACTGGCCTGTCCGTTGCTTTTGATCTGCCGACTCAGACCGGTTATGACAGTGATCATGTGCTGTCCCGGGGCGAAGTGGGCAAGGTTGGTGTGCCGATCTGTCATCTGGGCGATATGCAGACCTTGTTCAAGGATATTCCGCTCGAGAAGATGAATACCTCCATGACCATCAATGCCCCGTCCCCGTGGTTGCTGGCACTCTATGTGGCGGCGGCCGAGGCCCAAGGCGTCGACCGAGCCGCTCTGGCTGGTACCGTACAGAATGACATCATCAAGGAATATCTCAGCCGGGGTACTTATATTTTCCCGCCGGAGCCGAGTATGCGTCTGATTACCGATGTGATCAGTTTTACTTATAAGGAAATTCCGCGCTGGAACCCGACCAATGTCTGCAGTTATCACCTGCAGGAAGCCGGTGCGACCCCGACCCAGGAGCTGGCCTTTGCGCTGGCGACCTCCATTGCGGTGCTGGACGCCATCAAGGCCAGCGGTCAGGTGTCGGAAGAAGACTTCCCCAAAGTGGTTGGCCGGATCAGCTTTTTTGTTAATGCCGGTATGCGCTTTGTCACTGAAATTGCTAAGATGCGGGCCTTTGTCGACCTGTGGGATGAGATCACCCGCGACCGTTACGGGGTCGAGGACCCGAAATACCGCCGCTTCCGTTACGGCGTCCAGGTCAATTCCTTGGGCCTGACCGAACAGCAGCCGGAAAATAATGTTTACCGGATCATGATTGAAATGATGGCGGTGGTGCTCAGTAAAAAAGCCCGCGCCCGGGCGGTACAGCTACCAGCGTGGAATGAGGCTCTGGGCCTGCCCCGGCCGTGGGATCAGCAATGGTCCCTGCGCCTGCAACAGATCATGGCCATGGAAACCGATCTTCTGGAATTTGGTGACCTGTTCGATGGCTCCCACGTGATGGAGGAAAAGGTCGAATCCCTGAAGGTTGAAACCCGGGAAGAACTACAGCGTATTGAAGACATGGGCGGAGCCATCGCGGCGGTGGAGAGTGCTTATATGAAAAACCTGCTGGTCAAGTCCAACAGCAACCGGATTCAAGCGATCGAAAGCGGCGAACAGACCGTGGTCGGGGTTAATAAATTCCTTGAGACCGCACCGTCACCTTTAGTTTCTGAAGAGGACGGCGGCATTATGACCGTCGACCCGAAGGCCGAACAGGAACAGATTGAACGGCTGAAGGAATGGCGGGCTAACCGTGACGATGCGGCGGTGGAGAAAGCCCTTGCCGACCTGAAAGCGGCGGCGGAGTCTGACCGTAACATCATGGAGCCGAGTATTGCCGCGGCCAAAGCCGGGGTCACCACCGGCGAATGGGGCCAGGCCCTGCGCGATGTCTTTGGTGAATACCGGGCACCGACCGGCGTCAGCCAGCAGACTGATGATGACGAGAAATTTGCCGAGATTCGCCAGAAGGTCGAACAGATCGCGGAAAAACTGGGCGGCAAGCTGCGCTTCCTGGTCGGTAAGCCCGGTCTTGATGGCCATTCCAACGGTGCCGAGCAGATTGCCGTCCGCGCCGCCCAGGCGGGCATGGAGGTCTTCTATGATGGCATCCGGCTGACCCCGGACGAGATCGTCTCTTCGGCCCTCAGAAATAAAGTTCATGCGGTGGGTCTGTCGATCCTGTCCGGCTCCCACGTACCGCTGGTCCGTCAGGTGATGGCGCTGATGACCGAGGCCGGCCTCAGCGCGGTCCCGGTGGTGGTCGGCGGGATTATCCCCAAAGAAGACGAGCAGACCCTGCTGGATATGGGCGTCACCCGGATCTATACGCCGAAAGATTATCAGATGACCGACATCATGGCCGATATTTCCGACATCGTCGGCCGCCGCCATAACAGTTATCCTTTTTGAGTTGAGCTTCCCCGGGTTTCACTTATAGTGAAATAAACAAAAGCGGGAGGGAAGCATGTATCACAATAAGATAGTCTGGATTACCGGGGCCTCATCGGGTATTGGCGAGGCGGTAGCCCTTGAAATGGCCAAAGGCGGTGCGCGGCTGGTCCTGTCTGCCCGGCGGGTGACGGAGCTTGAGCGAGTGGCATCAGCGGCAACAGCGGCCGGGGCTGGGGATGTTCTGATCCTGCCTTTTGATATGGCTGAGGAAGCCAGCTTCGCCGACATGGTACAGAAGGTCACCGATCATTATGGTCATATAGATCTGTTGTTCAATAATGCCGGCATCAGCCAGCGGTCCTATTGCATTGAGACCGACATGAGCACCTACCGCCGATTATTCGAGGTTGATGTCTTTGGCCAGATTGCCCTGACCAAACTTGTGCTACCGCTGATGATCGCGCGAAAAAGCGGCCATATATCTGTGACCTCCAGTGTTGCTGGCAAGGTCGGGGTGTCGTCCCGGACGGCCTACTGTGCGGCGAAACATGCCATGATGGGCTTCTTTGATGCGTTGCGGGCAGAGGTGACCCAGGATAATATCCGTGTCAGCTGTATCACGCCGGGCTTTATTCGGACCGCGGTGTCTGAAAATGCCCTGAGCGGTGATGGCAGCCGTTATGGTACCATGGACGATGATATCAAGACCGGCATGGATGTCACTAAGGCGGCACAGATTATCGTGCGTGGCCTGGCCAGGGGCAAAAAGGAAATTGTCGTGTCTCAGCTGTTGGAAAGGTTTGCTCTGGTAATCAAAAGATTTTGCCCGACCCTGTTGTTCTGGATCATGGCCAAAAAATCCGCCCATGATAATAACTGAACCTATCAGCTGCCTTTAAAGGAGTAGGGGTATTGTATTCATAATCAATTTCATGTAAATAGCGATTGGTTTGTAGGAATTAAAAGAAAGATATTGGGGGTTATGGATTTAAGGCTAGGGTAAATCAGGTGTTGCGAAAATATTTTATGTTGAGGTCCCGCTCCTCAATTTTTTTTATGGGTCTTATCTTATGTATGGGGCTGTTGGTTTCGTCCCCTGAACCCTCGACAGCGGCGGGTAACGATCAGGTTTCTGTGGCGCATTCTTTTCTGGAAAAAACCAAAAGCTTATATCATCAGGACATTATTTATAATCTGGAAAAAATTAAATCTGATATATCCGATGACATAACTGAAGAAAATCTCGACCGGGTCTACCTGCTCCTGGAATATTATTATTATCTGGAAAACGTTGAGGGGATTCTGGCTCTCTCTGATCAGATGGAAAAAATTGCGGTTGCATTGATCAAACCGTCTTTTGTCCGGCTGGCACAGGTTTACCGGTCTTATAGTTTGTCAATTGAGGGGCAGTTCAAAAGATCGATAGCTGAACTGGAGCAACACCTTAAAGTCGCTGAGGGGGTTGGTGACCGACTTGTTATTGTGACGATTTATGATGCTCTGGCCAGCCTTGTCCCCTATCTGGAGGAGTATTATGTGGCGTTGCAATATGCCGACCAGGCAACAAGACTGTTGATAAATACGCCCTATGAAAAGAGATTGCGGCTGCATCTTTATTATACCCTGACCTATCTTTATACTGAGCTGGAGGACCTGGATAAGGCTTATAAATTTGCCAATCTTTGTCTGGATATGGTGAAGCAAGATGGGCTTTATACGGACATATCGTCAATATTGTATAATATTGCCATCGTCTTGCAGGATAAAAAGCAATATGAGCTATCCAGTCAGTTCCTCAATGAATTGTTGGTTTTCTATGGGGAGTCGGACCAGGAAGACATGAAACTCTATCCCCTCTATGGGTTGGCCCTGAATTATTTTGAGCAGGGCAAGACGGTAAAATCACTGGAATATATTGAGAAGGGGTTGAAGTACTCTCATATCTCTGAAGATTTTGAAGCTTCGCTGTGGCAGCTTGGCGCCGAACAGTTGGCCAGGTTAGGCAAGGTTAAACAAGCAAGAGTTTACCGGCAAAAGGTCGCGGATTTTTTTACTAAATACCCAGATTATGAAGGTTCCCGGTGGGAAAATTTAAATTTACGTGTAGATGCGGAGATAGCTCATGCCGAAGGCCGCTTTGAAGAAGCCTATCACATTCTAGACCGTTATCATGCCAAAGATATCTCTGAGACAGAAAAAACTTTTTCTAATGATGTACTGAAGCTCAAGGCTGGAATCGAGGCCACCCTGCGCATTGAAAAAGCAGAGCAGCAGATCGCGATGGAAAGAAATAAGCAGAGGTTGATAAATCTGACCCTGCTGAGTATTGCCTGTCTTGTTATTTTGTCCGTGGCGATCGGTGGGTTTGTGATGCGGGGCCGGACCCTTGTGGCCTTGGAGAAGAGCAAAAAGGAAGCGGAAGCCGCCAATAGAATGAAATCTGAATTTCTGGCCAATATGAGTCATGAACTGCGCACGCCGTTGAATACGATCATTGGGTTCTCGGACATGATCAGCAGGGGGACACACGGCCCATTGGCCAACCAAAATTATGAACAATATGTGGGTATCATCAACAGTAGTGGCGAGCATTTGTTGAAGATCATCAATGACATATTGGATATGTCCAAGGTGGAAAGTGGCAATTATGACCTTGCCGAGCAGGATTGTGACCTGATTGAGGTCATCGAGGCGGCGATAAAGGTGATTAAAGGGACGACCAACGCGGAAAGTCTGGAGATTAGTTTGTTGGCGTCCGACAGGTTCCCTTGCCTTATGGCAGATCTGAGAATTTTGAAGCAAATTCTCTATAATGCCCTGTCCAATGCGGTGAAATTCAGCGAGCAGGGCGGAAAAGTCACCATATCATTGATCCAGATGCCAAATACTGGGGCCCTCTGCATCAAGATTGCCGATAATGGAATCGGCATGTCAGAAGGTGAAATAGCCCATGTCCTCAAGCCCTTTACCCAGGTGCAGAGCAATCTAAACCGCGATCATGGGGGAACGGGGTTAGGCTTGCCCCTGATGGCGGCCTTCATGAAATTACATGGCGGGGATATGGATGTTCAGTCTGAAAAGGGCATTGGCACAACTTTGGTTCTGAGCTTTCCGGCGATACGAACTATTCGCCAAGCCGCTTAAGCCATGTTACGCTTTACCCAATTACACTTACAAAGGATAACAATAATGAAAAAAATTACCAGTCTGGCAATTATACTATTTTGCCTGGTATGGGCACCGACTTTGGCCGCGGACAATAATGGCTCCAAAACTGCTGACACAGCAGCGATCAATAGCCTGATGGAGGGGTTCCATGATGCGGCAGCACAAGCCGACAAGGAGCGTTATCTGGGGTATTTTACCACGGACGGTGTCTTCATGGGCACCGATGATTGGGAACGCTGGCCCATGGAGCCTGACTTCAAGGAGTATGTGGCAGGACGTTTCAAAGGCGGTACCGGCTGGACCTATACATCCCTTGAACGTCATATTGCCTTTGCTCCGGGTAACAAGGTTGCCTGGTTTGATGAGATTACAAAGTCTGAGAAATGGGGCTTGTTTCGCGGCACCGGGGTTGTGCTGAAACAGGATGGTCAATGGAAAGTTGCCCATTATTCCATGAGCGTTCTGGTGGCTAACGAAGCCTGGGTTGCGGTCTCTGACCTGAACAAGGCGGCGGTCAAGCGGCGCAAGGCCGACAAGCAATAGACCTTGAGAAAAATGGTGGTGCCCCCAGCCGGAATCGAACCGGCACGTCCAAAGGACACTGGATTTTGAATCCAGCGCGTCTACCAATTCCGCCACAGGGGCCCTGTAATAGATGTTCCAACGAACACCGGGAAAGGTGGCTGCATCATAGCGGCGACTTTTCCCGGGTCAAGTGCCAAGATGACAAAAAAACCAATTTTGGGAAAATTGTTTTTTCACGGGTTTTTTTTGGCCCGAAAATGCTGTACTTATGCCATCTGGAAGACGCTATAAATATAAAATGAGGGATCAATGCTAAGAAGCCTGTATAATTGGACGCTAGATAAAGCCGAGCACCCCAGGGCGTTGTGGATACTCGCTGCTTTTTCTTTTGCTGAAAGTTCATTCTTTCCCATTCCGCCGGATATCCTGCTGATCCCCATGGTGCTGGCGGCCCCGACCCGGGCCTGGCGTATCGCCCTCGTCTGTTCCATCGCCTCAGTTTTTGGCGGCATATTCGGGTATTATATCGGGTATGCTCTGTTTGAGACCGCCGGCCAGCCGATCATTGACTTTTACGGCATGCAGGAAAAATTCATCTGGTTCCAGGCCAAATATAATGAATGGGGCGCATGGATTGTCGGCCTGGCGGGCTTCACCCCGATTCCCTACAAGGTTTTCACCATCGCCAGTGGCCTGACCCAGTTGGACCTGACGACCTTCATTGTTGCCAGTGCCCTGTCCCGGGCGGCCCGGTTTTTCCTGGTGGCGGCCCTGTTGTGGAAATTCGGCACCCCGATCCGGATATTCATCGAAAAAAGGCTCGGTCTGCTGACCCTGTTGTTTTTTGCCCTATTGGCAGGAAGTTTCCTTGCCCTGAAGTATGTCTAGGGATAGTCTGGTAAAAAAGTAACACAAGATATATGTGGCGACATAATTAATGGAAAAATACCCGACCCCCATCACCCGGCCCATAACCCAACTGATCTGCCTGTTCTGGTGCAATCCGCTCAGGCTGGCGTTCCTGATGGCGGCGTCCTTGCTGGCTGGGGCCTATGCCTTTGAATATATCGGCGGCCTGATCCCCTGCGACCTGTGCTGGCCCCAGCGTTATGCCCATATGGCGATTCTGGGTCTGTCGGCGGCGGGTCTGCTGTTGGGTAAAGCCTCAAATCTTCTGCATAGCCTATTGGCCTGGGCGACGGTCCTGGCCCTGAGTGTCAGCATCGCTGTCTCCGGCTATCATGCCGGGGTCGAGCAGAAATGGTGGAAAGGCCCCGATACCTGCACCACCGGCGATCAGGATGTGGCTGTTGATATGGCGTCCCTGTTTGATGGCATGATGGAGAGCAGCCTGGTGATGTGTGATGACATCGCCTGGGAGATGTTCGGCATTTCCATGGCCGGCTATAATTTTCTGATTTCCACCGCTGTCGGCCTGTTCGTCACCGCTGCTCTGGTGGCTCGTTTTAGGAAAAAATCATGACCCAGACCCCTGACCAGAAACCACCCCGTCCCGGTGCCCTGAATAAGGCGCAGATGATTGACCGTTTTCTGCGGGTTGATCATGCCGGCGAATATGGCGCGGTGCGCATTTATCAGGGCCAGCTGGCGATCCTCGGCGACAAACACCCGATGAGCGCCACTATCCAGCATATGAAAGAGCAGGAAGATGTCCATCTGGAGCGGTTTAATCAGCTGATCCGGGAACGTGGTGCCCGTCCGACCCTGCTGACCCCCCTGTGGCATGTGGCGGGCTTTGCGCTGGGCGCGGGCACGGCATTGCTGGGCGAGAAGGCGGCCATGACCTGTACTGAGGCCGTGGAAACCGTCATTGACGAGCATTACCAGGATCAGATCAAGGTCCTGGGCGACGATGAGGCCGAGTTGGCGGAAGAACTGGAAAAATTCCGTCAGGAAGAGCTTGAGCACAAGCAGACCGCCATCGACTATGGCGCCCGGGAGGCTCCGGGGTATAAGCTGCTGTCCGGTCTGATAAAATTTGGCTGTAAGGCCGTGATCAAGATGGCTGAGAGAGTTTAGGTTAGGCTCACCGGTCCAGTTCGCTGTCCCAATAGAGAAAATCACGCCAGCTGTCATGAAGGTAGTTAGGCGGATAGGACCGTCCGATATTCATCATGGCAAAGACCGTTGGCCGGTGAGGCAGGGACCGTAGATGCATGCCTGCGCCCTTGGGTGTTCTGCCGCCTTTGCGCAGGTTGCAGGGCGGGCAGGCCGCGGTGATATTGTCCCAGGTGGTCCGACCGCCCAGGCGCCGGGGGATCACATGGTCAAAGGTCAGCTCCCGACCACTGCCGGCGATATAACCACAATATTGACAGGTGAAGCGGTCACGCAGGAACAGGTTAAAGCGGGTGAAATTGGGATGGGCCCCGGGCGAGATATATTCTTTCAGGGAGATAACGCTGGGCAGCCTGATTTCCGTTGAGGCGCCATGGACCACCCGGTCATATTCCTCGATGACAATCACCCGGTCCAGATAGACCGCCTTGATCACATCCTGCCAGCACCACAGCGACAGCGGGAAATAGCTCAGCGGCCTGAAGTCCGCATTCAGCACCAGCGCCGGACAGGATTCCAGCGGCATATGGCGCACATCGTGAGCATGGGACAGGGGCACTTAAATCTCCTCGAACATCTCCGGGTGACGTCATTATACCATCATTGGGGTGAATCCTGAATTAATTTAGGTGAAGGTTTTATGGGGTTTTTATGTCCCAGGTTATATCATTGGGGTGCAGGGCTTTTTCAGGGTCCGGGAAAAATTGAGTTGTAATGCGCCGCCCGGTGCCTAAACTGGCCCCCATGACCGAGACACCAGAGATCATCACCCGCTTTGCACCCAGCCCCACGGGCTACCTGCATCAGGGCCATGCCTACTCAGCGAGGCAGGCCCATGATTTCGCCCGCGAGCACGGTGGACGCTTTCTGCTCCGGATTGAGGATATTGACCGGGGCCGCTGCAAGCCCCATTTTGAGCAGGCGATCTATGAGGACCTGGCTTGGGTTGGTCTGACCTGGGAAGAACCCGTACGCCGCCAGTCTGACCATATGGACGACTATGCCCGGGCGTTGGATGTCCTTCATCAGAAGGGCCTGCTGTACCCCTGTTTTTGTAGCCGCCGGGACATCCGCCGCGAGATTGCCAACAGCGGCCGTGCGCCCCACGACCTGAGCCAGCATAGCCCGGAGGGGCCACTCTATCCCGGCGCCTGTCGGGGCTTAACGGCGGAGCAGACGGCAGCCAACCATGGGGCGGACATACCCTATGCCCTGCGGCTTGATATGAACAAGGCGTTGGAAATGGTGGCCGGAGAGACATTGACCTGGACCGACCTTGACGCCGGGGAGCAGACGGCGACACCGGAACTGCTGGCTGGGTTGCTGGGTGATGTGGTGCTGGCCCGCAAGGATATTCCGACCAGCTATCACCTGTCGGTGGTGGTGGATGATCATCTTCAGGGCATCAGCCATGTGATCCGCGGCCAGGACCTGTTCCACGCCACCCATGTGCACAGATTGCTGCAATATCTGTTAGGCTATGACACGCCGATCTATCGCCATCACGGCCTGCTGACCGATGAAAACGGCGACCGCTACGCCAAGCGCCACAACAGCAAAACCCTAAAGCACATGCGCGAACATGGCGAGGTGTTGGGGTTTTAGGGGGGCGTGGTTGTTGTAGGTCATAGAATTTTGGCCGATAAATTGGTAAGCAGGCCCCCTGCTACCTGAGTCTATATTCTTAGATATTAACCGACTCCAGTGACGTACAGTTTATGAATTGAACTGCCGCCAAATGGATTTATAGACTCTTCGATTAAACAGAACAGTACTACCTGTGGCTTTAGTAGAGAATAAATGTATTCATCAATATCTTGGTCCCCAACGATAGAGAAGTTGTATTCACCTAGTGGAATTTCTTGACCATCAAAAGTTACCTCTAGTTTGCCAGCATTCTTAAACTTGTTAAAATCAAAAACTTCGCATTTGAGCTCTGTTGTTTCCTTGTGTATTTTAGTGGGAATATCGAATGTTTCATGATCCCTTCCGTTAAGGTAAATATCATTATGGGGGCTGTTTTTTATTCCAGCTGAAATTTCCGTCAACTTATTGGGGCCGAGCATATGTGCTAAATCTTGATAATGTTTTAGTGTAAGCTCTCCATTATGAATGACAGATTCATTATATGTATGATGCTCACCTCCAATGTGTAAGTGAACATCACCATCGTTGTTAAATTCATAAGTTGGTTCTTCCCCTTTTTGCACTCCAGAACATACAGTTTTTAAGAAAGAAAAAGTATCTTTGGTTAAAGCCCAGATGTTTTGTGGGCCAACACCTGAAGCAAGCGGAAGGCTAAGCTGAACACCTTGCAAAACAATATCGAAGTCAGTAATTAATGAACCTTGCCGGAATTCAGAAACTTGAAGGTAAAACCTTTCCCTTTCTGATGGCATCATTTTGCTTTTGGAGGCAGTTACAAGGTAGGCTTTATCAACAATATTCTGGAAACTACTTAATGCAGATATTACAATGGGTAACGGGGTGCCATTTTAAGGTTTGCCCCATCAATTTTGAACTGCAAATCGTCCATTTAACATCTTCCCTTGAATTGTTTGACGGTCCTCCCGGAATACTAGAATCTTTTTTGAAATTATGCAACCAAACGACTCAGTCATTCCCACGCAGGTGGGAATCTAGCCCTCTTTTAGAATAAGGGCATCGATGATGACGTGTTTTTTCACTGGATGCCCATCTTCATGGGCATGACGGGGGAGGGCAGGGCCGGAATGACGGCGGAGGGGAGGCGCGGGGGCCGTTAAAAAGGTCTAATTCCATGATCATTTTAAAATTATCGGTAGCCTGAAAAAAATAAATATATAAAGTGGGACCAACAGTAAAATCAACACGGCGGACAGTATGAAACAATATCTGGATTTAATGCGGCATGTGCGGGATACCGGGGCTATCAAGGGCGACCGGACAGGCACGGGTACGGTCAGCGTCTTTGGCTATCAGATGCGCTTTGACCTGGCCGAGGGCTTTCCCATGGTCACCACCAAGAAACTTCATCTGAAATCAATCATCCATGAATTATTGTGGTTTCTGGCCGGTGATACCAATGTCAAATATCTCCAGGACAATGGGGTCAAGATCTGGGATGCCTGGGCCGACGACGCCGGGGATCTCGGCCCGGTCTATGGCCACCAATGGCGGTCCTGGCCGACGCCGAACGGCGGCACTGTCGATCAGATTTCGGCGCTGGTCGAGATGATCAAAAATAACCCCGACAGCCGCCGGATGATTGTCAGCGCCTGGAATGTGGCCGATGTCGATCATATGGCCCTGCCGCCCTGCCACTGCCTGTTTCAGTTCTATGTGGCTGACGGCAAGCTTAGTTGCCAACTGTATCAGCGCAGTGCCGATATCTTCCTGGGCGTGCCGTTCAATATAGCCTCTTACGCGCTGCTGACCCAGATGCTGGCCCAAGTTTGTGGCCTGCAGGTCGGGGAGTTCATTCATACCTTTGGTGACGCCCACCTCTACAGTAATCATCTGGAGCAGGTGGAGGAGCAATTGAGCCGCGATCCGAAGCCGTTGCCGGTGATGAAAATTAACCCGGAAGTTAAGAATATTTTTGACTTTACGGCGGCGGATTTTGAGCTGGTGGGTTATGACAGCCATGCTCATATTGCCGGAAAGGTCGCGGTCTGATGGTTAAGTTAAGCCTGATTGTCGCGGTGGCGGAAAATGGGATCATCGGCAAGGATAATGACCTGCCGTGGAAAATCTCCTCGGACCTGAAATATTTCAAGAAAACCACCATGGGCAAGCCGATCATCATGGGGCGGAAAACCTTTCAGTCCATCGGGCGGCCGCTGCCCGGTCGAACCAATATTGTCATCACCCGGGACAAGACCTTTGCGCCCGAGGGGGTGATCACCGCGCTCAGCCTGGATATGGCCCTTGAGGTCGGCATGAATATGGCGCTGGTCAAGGGTGTCGACGAGGTTATGGTCATCGGCGGGGCGCAGATTTACGGCCTGTGCCTGCCCGAAGCCGACCGGCTGTATCTGACCCGGGTTCACGGCGAAGTGGTGGGCGATACCAGCTTTCCGGACCTGAACCCGGACGACTGGCTCGAGGCGTCCTGTGAAAGATTTGCCGCGGGTGACAAGGACAGTCATGACTACAGCCTGATCGTGCTCGATCGAATTTAAGGGTTTTCCTGGCGGGCCTTTTCCGCTAGTTTCAGAATAAGGGTAACATATAACACGGGCCAGTCCTCCGGGGGTTATCTTTTATAATAATGATAAATGTAGGGTAAAAAATGGTAGTTAAAAATACAGAGACTTCTTACGGCGTCGTGGCCAAGGTTTTTCATTGGGGTATGTTCCTGATTCTTTTCGGGCTGGTTGTGGTCGGCTTATATATGAGCGACCTGCCGGCAGATACACCAGAACAGATGGGCTATAAATTCGGCCTCTATGACCAGCATAAATCTTTTGGCATTCTGATTCTGGGACTGGTGGTTTTCCGTCTGGTCTGGCGCATGATCAACCCGGTGCCGAAAATGCCGGACACCATGAGCCGCCTAGAAGGCCTCAGTGCCCACGCTATGCATATGCTGTTGTATGTGATCATGTTGGCCCAGCCCCTGTTCGGCTGGTTGATGAGCTCATTCGGCGGCTATCCGGTGAAATTCTTCGGGATCGGTCTGCCGGCATTGGCGGGTAAAGATAAGGCCATGGGGGATTTTTTCCATGAGGCTCATGAAATCACGGCTTTATTGCTGATTGTGGCCTTTGCCGTTCATGTGGGCGCGGCATTGTTTCATCATTTTGTCCGGAAAGATGATGTGATGACCCGCATGTCGCCGCACTCTAAAAAGTTAGACTAAGGCCGTGATGCGCTATGCCCTTGTCCTGTGGTTAGGGCTGGTCTGTTGTGTCCAGGCGGGGGAGATGCCCGGGGAGACAAGATGGCAGATCCAGCAGGCGGATAGCTTAATCACTTTTTCTGTGCTGATTCAGGGCGTCCCGTCGGAAGGGGCGTTTCCCAAATTTTCCGGCGACATCATCTTTGATCCAGACAGGCTGGAGGGCAGCCGGATTGATATCCTGATCGACCTTAATCATATTGACGCTTTCTTTAGCGATGTGGCCACAAACCTGAAAAAAGAACCCTGGTTCGATGTGGCCAATTTCCCGACGGCTCGTTTTGTCAGCCACAGCTTAACGTCTCTTGGCGGCCGCAACTATCAGGCCACGGGCGAGCTGACCCTGCGCGGTGTTACCCGGCCGGAGGTTCTGTCCTTCACCCTGACAGACTATGATGAACAGACGGCGGCGATCATCGGGAAAATGGTGCTGAACCGCCTGGACTATGGTGTCGGGCAGGGGGCCTGGCGCGATGTGTCCACGGTCGCCGGACAGGTCTTTCTGGGCGTGATGGTTAAGGCGACAAAAAAATAATCCTGATGTAGATCAAAGGTTAAATTTGATCTTTGCACTGAATTTTTCTACAGTGTGGGCCAATAGGGAAAATAATAACAACCACAAAAGGCTGAATGCAATGAACGGGGACCGATTTATTGAGTTTGTGTTATGGGTGTTGAGCCTGGTTTTGGCCATTGTCTTTTTTTATAATGGCGCCAGTAAAATTATGGAATATCCATACCAAGTGGCTCAGTTCGAGGCCCTGGGTCTCCCCGGTAACCTATTGATTGCTGTGGGTGTGATGGAATGTGTCGCGGGGTTGATGCTGACCATTCCGCGCCTGTCGTTGGTCGGGGGAATTCTTCTGGGTGTCATGATGCTGGCCAGTGCCGGACTTCATTTCGTCCATGACAATATTACGTCGTCCTTTCGGGCGGTCGTGCTTATTGTAATGCTGGCCGGGATTTGTTATCTCCGTTTTAAGCGCGGGTCCGCCAGAAAATAATCTCCTGTCATTCAGCATAGGTTTTAGTGATTCTGTTGGTATTGGGGTCAACGCTGTTCAGGGTTACGTCATAGCCCCAGAGCCGCTGAATATGACACAGAACCAGGTCAGCCTGTTTTTCCTCCAACGTCATGCCATTGGCCATGTTGTGGGTCAGGATCATGGCTCGGTTGCCATGAAGGTCCACATTGGTGACCTGAATATCCAGATCAAGATGGGCCACAGAATATTGGGCGGCGAGGGCGGAGCGGACGGTTTTGTAGCCTGATTTGTTATGGATGGCATCGACAATGAAGTGGGGTTTTGTGGTGTCATCATTGAGATTGAACAGGCGAAATTCCCGCATCAGGTGGGGGCTGAGATATTGCAGGATAAAACTTTCGTCCCGGAAATTTTCCCAGGCCATCTTGAGGGTTTCTATGGGGGTGTCATTGCCGGCGATATCGGGAAACCAGTCCCGGTCCTCTTCGGTCGGGTGCAAGCATATGCGTTCAATATCCTTCATCATGGCAAAACCCAGAGCATAGGGGTTTATACCGGAAAAATTCGGACTGTCGAAACTGGGCTGGGCAATGACGCTGGTGTGGAAGTCAATGAATTCCAACATCACGCCTTCGGAGACCTGGCCCAGGTCATAGAGCCGGTTCATAATATGGTAATGGGTAAAGCAGGCGCAGCCCTCATTCATCAGTTTGGTTTGGCGCTGGGGATAGAAATATTGGGCCAATGACCGAACAATACGCAGGATTTCTCGCTGCCAGTTTTCCAGAACCGGGCTGTGTTTTTCCAGGAAATACAATAGGTTGGATTCCGGCAGGCCGAGCTTGTGGGCCAAGTCCTTCTCAATCTGGTCGATTTCCTGTGAATCTTTGGGTTTGAATTCAGGCAGGGTCCGCCAGAGTTCACTATATTGGGACCGTTCATATTCCTCGCGGTCCAATTCCAACTGGCGCAGGGCGGCAACGTCCAGCTTCTGTCGGCGGGTGAATCTATCGACTCCCTGATCCCGAAGAGCATGGGCTGAATCCAGTATTTTCTCCACCTCTTTCTTGCCGTGGCGTTCTTCACATTTGGCAATATAATTTTTGGCAAATTGCAGATAGTCCAGAATGGCATTGGCGTCGGTCCATTGTTTAAACAGGTGGTTATTCTTGAAAAAATGATTATGGCCGAAGGCGGCATGGGCCATGACAAGGGTCTGCATGGTCATGGAATTTTCTTCCATGATATAACAGATGCACGGATTGGAATTTATGACAATTTCATAGGCAAGGCCGCTGCGCCCCTTGCGATAACTGGCCTCATCCCGCAGGAAGCTTTTGCCAAAAGACCAGTGATTATACATCAGCGGCATGCCGATGGAGGAATAGGCGTCGAGCATCTGTTCAGAGGTGATCACCTCAATCTGGGTCGGGTAAACATCCAGGCCCATTTCATCTAGGGCGATCTTCTCAATGGCCTGAAAGGTTTTGTCTACCGTGGCGTAATCCCATTCGGCCCCATCATATAACAGCTTGGGGGTATTGGTTTCCAGGCCAGCCTTACTCTTTTCGCCAGCGGTATCTTTTGGATGGGGTTTTCTCTTCGGGGCAGTCATTCAAACGTCCTCGCTTTTTCTTTCCTTGGCAAAGAGGTCGTGCAGGACCGGGAAGATATCCTCGGCCCGGGTGACTTTCTTTACCGCAAAATTTTCATGGGTTTGCCGGATCTCATCATAGGTCTGCCACAGGCGGGTGACATTGCTGGCGTCCGGGAACATTTCGGCTTCATGGCTGTCCCAAACCTCCACATAGGCGAAATATTGGCATTTGGGCAGCAGTTCCTCGGTCAAGAGCTGCTGGCAGTGGGCATTGTCACTATTCAGATTGTCGCCATCGGAGGCCTGGGCGGCATAGATATTCCAGTCATCGGGCGGATAGCGGTCCTTTATGACCTGCTGCATAATTTCCAGGGCGGTGGAGACAATAGTGCCACCGGTCTCACGGGAATGAAAAAAGGTTTCTTCATCCACTTCGCTGGCCAGATGGGTATGGCGGATAAAGACCACATCAACCTTGTTATATTGCCGGTTCAGGAACAGATGAAGCAGCATGAAAAAACGTTTGGCCAGCTCTTTGTGGATTTCCCCCATGGAGCCGGACACATCCATCAGGCAGAACATAACCGCCTGGGTATTGGGTTTCTCCACTTGGGTAAAACTGGAATAGCGCACATCCAGAGGATCAATATAAGGCACGACCCGGCGTTTTCTTTTTTTGGTTTCCAACGTCTCCAGCAGGACCCCGAGTTGCTGTGATATTTTTGGTGACAGGGGGGTTTTCTGACGCAGGGCGGTGATCTGATCTTCCAGTTCTGCGATTTCTTCGTCCCGGGGCCGATGCAGGCACAGACGCCGGGCCAGACTGTTGCGCATGGTGAGTTTCAGGTTGAGGTTGCTGGGGGAACCCTGTTTTTTATATCCAGCCCGCTGATACTCATGAATAACCTCTTCCTTAATCGATTTTTTAATAAAATCGGGAAGGGCCATATCTTCAAAGAAAATGTCCAGAAATTCATCCCGGGTCAGGGTGAACTGGAAGCTGTCTTCGCCTTCGCCGTCCTCAGCCCCCTCGCGGCCGCCCTGTCCCGCGCCCTGGGGGGGCGGGCGTTTGATCTTGTCTCCGGGCATAAAGTCCCTGTTGCCGGGCAGAACCCGGTCCCGATTGCCCTTTCTCATATCACCCAGGAAATGGGGCTCATGAAGTCCCTCGGTGGGAATTTTTATGCGTTCACCTCCATCCGTATTGCTAATTTTTCGGTTTTTGAGGGCATCATCAACGGCGCGCTTGATCTGTTTCTTGGCCCGATCAAGGAACCGTTGGCGATTTGACAAGCTTTTCCCTTTTGGATTTAACCTTCGGTCAATTATATGCATCATCTCACTCTACTCCGCACTACGCCACTTGATTACCCCGCTTTATTGACCCGCATATACCATTCCACGAGCCGGTGAACCTGGCGTTCGCTATAACCCCGTTCGGTCAGACGGGAGACAAACTCATGATGTTTTCCCTCAGTATCCTTATCTTTCTTCGAGCCAAAGCTGATCACGGGAAGCAGGTCTTCTACGCTGCTGAACATGCGTTTTTCAATCACTTCTCGCAGCTTCTCATAGGAGGTCCATTTCGGATTTCTGCCAGCATTATTGGCCCGAGCCCGCAGGGCGAATTTCACCACTTCGTTGCGGAAATCCTTCGGATTTGAAATGCCGGCAGGTTTTTCAATCTGGGACAGTTCCTGATCCAGTATTTTGCCATCAAGTAATTGCCCGGTGTCAGGGTCTTTGAAATCATGGCCTTCGATCCAGGAATCCGCGTAGGAGATGTACCGGTCAAACAGGTTTTGGCCAAAATCACCATAGGATTCAAGATAGGCCTTCTGGATTTCATTACCGATAAATTCAGCATAGCGGGGGGCAAGGTCGCCCTTGATGAAATTGAGGTATTTCTTTTCAAATTCTTCGGGTAATTGTTCCCGCAACAGGGTCTGTTCCAGCACATACATCAGATGCACCGGGTCGGCAGCGACCTCAAAGGTGTCATAATTGAAGGTTTCCGCCAATACCTTAAAGGCAAAGCGGGTCGAGATGCCGGCCATGCCCTCGTTAACTCCGGCGGCATCCTTATATTCCTGCATGGGTTTGGCTTTAGGGTCGACATCTTTCAGATTTTCACCGTTATAGACCCGCATTTTGGAATAGAGGTTGGAGTTTTCATGGTCCTTCAGGCGGGTAAGAATGCTGAACCGTGCCATCATATCTAGTGTGCCGGGCGCACAGTGGGTTTTATCCAGTTCAGAGGTTTTTAACAGCTTTTCGTAGATCTTGGCCTCTTCATTAGAGCGCAGGCAATAGGGCACCTTGATGACATAAACCCGGTCAATGAAGGCCTCGTTATTGCGGTTATTCTTGAAGGTCTGCCATTCGGATTCATTGGAATGGGCCAGGATAATGCCCTGGAAGGGTATCGCGCCCATATTTTCGGTGCCAATATAATTTCCCTCCTGGGTCGCGGTCAGCAGGGGGTGAAGCATTTTGATGGGGGCCTTGAACATTTCGACAAACTCCAGAATGCCCTGGGTCGTCGTGTTCAGACCGCCGCTATAGGAATAGGCATCGGTGTCATTCTGGGAGAAATATTCCAGTTTCCGGATATCGACCTTGCCGACGAGCGTTGAAATATCCTGATTGTTATCGTCACCGGGTTCGGTCTTGGCAATGCAGATCTGGCGCAGCTTGGACGGGTGCATTTTGACGACAGAGAATTTTGAAATATCGCCGCCAAATTCGTCCAGTCTTTTCAAGGCCCAGGGGGACATCAGGCCGTTCAACCGGTGGCGGGAAATGCCATATTTGTCGGCCATGACCTCACCCATGGTTTCCGGGTCAAACAAGCCGAGCGGGGATTCAAAGATCGGGCTGATATGGTCCCCGGCCTTGAGCACATAAACCGGTTCTTTTTCCATAATCGCCTTGAGTAATTCTGCCAGCGAAGACTTGCCGCCGCCCACGGGACCGAGCAGATAAAGCACCTGTTTTCTTTCTTCCAACCCCTGAGAGGCATGTTTAAAAAATCCAACCATGCGTTCTATGGTTTCTTCCATGCCGTAGAATTCCTCAAATCCCTGATAGCGCTTGATGGTGCGGTTCATGAAAATGCGCCCAAGTCTCTCATCCCGGGACGTATCAATCATGTCCGGTTCGCCAATGGCATGGATCATGCGTTCTGCAGCGGTGGAATACATCATGCTGTCCTCGCGACATCCTCTCAGATATTCCCGGAGGGAAAGCTCAACTTCTTTTTGGGCATCATACTGACTTGAATACAGGTCGAAGATATTTTCTGAGGCAGACATAAGGCAACTCCTTACAAAAAAGGTTGAAGATATATGTCAGGTCAGAAAATTTTATACTGAGCGGGAATAGGTATTGCTCAAGGTCTGCTCTGACATTGTCAGAAGGGAAGTGCGGGTAAACTTTAAGCGTCCAGATTAATATAAGGAAAATCAGCGGTTTACGCGACTTCCCTCCCCATAGGATGCATTATATGCAATAAACGGACATAAATTTTTGCTAATTAAAGAGTAGAATATAATAGTTATTATTTGATTAATTATAGGTCTATTATATCGTGAGCACTTATCACTATTCAGTGAGGTTGTAAGTTAGTATGGTAGCATATTTTTAATGTATATGCAATGAACCTTATTTAAATCACGGCAAGGGAAAAGGGAAACTAATGCTAAGCATAACGGGATTGATCGGGGGGCTGCTGCTTCTCATTATACTGACCGTCAGGGGGATGAATATCCTGATTGCGGCCCCGCTCTGTGCGCTGGTGGTCGCCTTGTGCGGTGGCATTCCCCTCCTGCCGCCCATGGCCGATGGGGAGCCAAGCTTTACGGTCAGTTACATGACAGGATTTGCTGGCTTTCTGAAGGACTGGTTCATTGTCTTCCTGCTCGGCGCCATGTTCGGCAAGGTCATGGAGGACAGTGGGGCGGCGGATAGTGTCGCCCATTGGGTGGTGCAGAAACTGGGTATGCGCCATGCGGCCCTGGCGGTGATTATGGCCTGTGCGATCCTGACCTACGGCGGCGTCAGTGTTTTTGTCGTCGCCTTTTCAGTCTTTCCCATGGCGCTCAGCCTGTTCAAGGAGGCCAATTTGCCCCGGCGCTTCATTCCGGCGGCCCTGGCCTTTGGGTCTGTGACCTTCACCATGACCTCGGCCGGGTCGGTGGAGATCCAGAATTTTCTGCCCATGGAACATCTGGGCACCACTCAGTTTGCCGGCTGGCAGGTCAGTATCGTTGTTGCCCTGTTCATGGCGATGACCGGCATCTGGTGGTTTGAGAGGATGATGAGGCGGGCGGTGGCCGCCGGGGAATGTTATGATGCCCGCGACGGAGATCCGGAGCAGAAAACCTATGATAATCTGCCCAATCCTTTTCTGGGCCTGATTCCGCTGGCCAGTGTGCTGGGCACCTCGTTTTATTTCAGCGTGATCCTGGGCTATGGCAAATCGTCGCTGATTGTGGCGTTGCTGGTCGGGTTGCTGCTGGCCATTGCCATCTACTGGAAGAAATTTTCCAACCTGTCGATGGCCCTGTCCTCGGCGACATTTGGCGCCCTGATAGCCATCGCCAATACCTGCGCGGTGGTCGGTTTTGGTAGTATTGCCAAGCTGACCCCGGCGTTTCATGAGGCCCTTGCCTATATGACATCGATTCCGGGCAGTGGCCTGATCGGGGCGGCGGTGGCGATCAGTGTTATTGTCGCGCTGACCGGCTCGGCGTCCGGCGGCCAGGCCATCGCCCTGCCGCTGATCGCGCCGCATTACCTGGAGGCCGGGGTTGATCCTGATGCCCTGCACCGGGTGATTGCCATCACCTCCGGTGGGCTGGACAGCCTGCCCCATAACGGTTATGTGGTAACGACCATCCGGGTGATTTGCGGGGAGACCCACCGAACGGCCTATCTGCCGGTGGCAGCGCTGACGGTGGTGATCCCCTTCATCGGGGCGATCATGGCCATCGGCCTGTTTGCCCTGGGGTTATAGAAGTATACGTGGGGTTATAGGATTATTACTGTGTGTTTGAGGATTATAGATGACTGATACTTATGCCCCCTATATCAGGATACTGGGCCGGGGCCCGACAAATTCCCGCCATCTGACCCGGGAAGAAGCCCGCTTTGCCTTTCGGGGGGTGCTGACCGGTGAGATGGCGGATATGCAGGTCGGGGCCCTGCTGCTGCTGCTCAGATACCGTAGTGAAAACCCGGAGGAACTGGCCGGTATCGTCGAGGCGATCCGTGACCATATTAACCCTGGGGCGGTTCCCGGTAAAGCCGATATCATCGACTGGCCGAGCTATTCATCGGGCAAGAGCCGGCGGTTACCCTGGTTCCTGCTGTCGGCGAAATTGCTGGCGGACAATGGCCTGAAAGTCTTCATGCATGGTTTTAACAGCCATCTGGAAAATGGCCTGCTGACCGAGGACTGCCTGGCGGCCATCGGCGAAAGTCCGGCCCCGTCGCTGGCCACCGCCCGGCAAAATCTGGATACGGGGAACTTTGCCTATCTGCCACTGGAGAATTTCTGCCCCAAGCTGAAGGAACTGTTGCAGATCAGGTCGGTACTTGGCGTGCGCTCAATTGTCAATACGGCGGTCAAGCTGATCAATCCGCTGGCGGCGAAAATGATCTTTCTGGGCATTTTCCATCCGGCCTATATCACGCTGAATGTGGGGGCTGGCACCCTGCTGGACCAGCCCAGCCTGGGGGTGATCAAGGGCGGTGGCGGCGAGGCCGAACGCAATATCCTGAAACCGATCAAGCTGTATCAGGTTGACGGCGGGGAGCAGAAAATCAGCAGCTGGCCGGCGTTAAGAAAGGGCAAGGCTGACTATCCGGTGACGGTGGACTATCTGGCGGATATCTGGCAGGGCAGGATCAGCGATGACTATGCCAACGCCATGATCATCGGTACCGCTGCCCAGGCGCTGTACCTGACCGGCCGGGCGGCAACTGTGGCCCAGGCAGAACAGCTGGCTCATGACTATTGGGTAAGACATTTGACTTCTTAAGTGTCAATCACTCGGCGGGTTGTTTTTGTCCGGCGAGGCTGGTCGGGGCCATGCCCTTTACCGTCCGCATCACCCAGACATAGGCGATAATGCCCGCCAGAATATTTGACAAGCTGGAGGCGGCAAAAACATAATCCATATCTTCTAAAAAGAAGGCAGCGATCAGGACCAGAGGGAACTGGAAGATCGCCACTCTCAGGGTCGATATGACCACCCCGGGGATCGGCGTGCTCAGCCCGTTGAAAGCGGCATTGGCGACCATGACAAAACCGTAAGCCCCATAGGACAGCGGCATGATATAGAGATAGCTGTTGGCAATGCCTTGAATGGTGGGATCGTCGCTGAAATGGACGGTGATGGCCGGGGCGAGCAGGGCAACTAGTACCGCCAGAACGGCGCCAAAAAACAGGGAGAACAGGGCGCATTGCTGCAGGGCCTTCTCAATCCTGTCATATTTATCGGCCCCGAGATTTTGCCCGGCGAAGGGGCCGATGACGGCAGACATAGCATAAAAAACAATGATGGTTACCGATTCGATGCGCATGGCCACATTGGTGCCCGCAACCGCATCATTGCCAAACAGGGCGATGATCGCAATGATGATGCCACCGGCCAGAGGGATGATCATATTGGTGCCCATGGCCGGAATGCCCACATGCATGATCTTGCGGGAAGACTCTTTAAAACTGTCCATCACCTCCCGGCTGAATTTAATCACATGGAAGCGGTAGGTCAGGTAATATAGGACTGCGGCAAAGGTCCCGGCCCGGGTGATTAGGGTGGCGAGAGCCGCCCCGGCCATTTCCAGGCGCGGGAAGCCAAACAGGCCGAAAATCATGATGGGGTCCAGGATGACATTAGCCAGCGCCGCCAGGATCATCAGCTTGCTCTGAAGGGCGGTATCGCCCAGCGCCCGCATCACCCCCATAGAGACCATGGGGACAATGATGAACAGCGGTGACCAGTACCAGACCTGCATATATTCCCGGATCATAGGCAGGGTTTCCGCATCTGCGCCCATCAGGGTGAACAGAGGGTCGATGGTCAGCAGGCCAACCAAGGTAAAGCATAAGGATATTCCGACGGCAATAATAAAGCTGATGGTGGCCAGCTTGACTAGTTCATGATGATCACCGCGACCGGAGGCCCGGGCCATTACCGATGACGTGCCGGCACTGAGCCCGATGGAGGCGGCGACAATGATCATGACGATCGGGCCGGCAAAGCCCATGGCCGCCAGTTCCTCGGGCCCGAGCTGGCCGATGAAATAGGTATCTGCCAGAAGAAACCCCATGGACGCGGATATCCCCACCAACATGGGCAGGGCCATGCGGATCAAATGTTTATGAACAGGTCCTTCGGTCAGATTAACATGAGGGGATTTTTTTTGGGCTGAACCGGACACGTGGGTTTTTTTTCCTTTATTGTTACTCCCGCTGATAAATGGGACTTTACAGCGGTGCTGTCAAGTGGCGGCGGGGCATTTCTTCGGGTAAACCGGTCACATTATTGTCATTGGGCGATTTTATTATATTTGGCCTCTTTAGGGTTCCCGGGCAGGGCAGAGCCGCGCGGCGGAGATAACTTCAAACAGGTCAGGGTTAACCCGGTCCGGCTGCGGAAAAGGTCAGTGAAGGCGGTGGCGTGTGCTTTTGTCTGCATCAGATATTGATCTCCGCATAGGTCCGCCAGCAGGCAGCCAGCCAGGTCGGTCTTGCCCTGCTGGCAATTGGCCATGATATTCAGCAGGGTCAGCTCATCGGGGCTGATGCTGCCGTTCAGACGACAGCGGATATCTATGGACCGATTGGCCCCAAAACTCAGGCAATACATGAATAGGTCGAGCAGGGTGCTGGCGTCGGGTATGCCATAGGCCTGGTAGGCGCGTTCCAGCTCGGTTTTGAAATCGGTTTTTCGTTTCATACCCATCACCCAGGTTCGGATTGACCAGAGCAGGAGCTGCTCCGCCGCCGATATGTCGGCTGTGGTGATTGACACCTGTTTCGGTGTCAGATAAATTAGTGTCATGAACGACCTCTCTTTCTGTATTAGTTAATAATAATTATTATTATTAATAATAGGGAAAAATGTCAATCAATAAAAGTTAAGACATAAAGTTAAGACATAGAGTGTCTTTTCAGGCCCGGGCTTGCTATGGTGGACAAAACTAAGGGTAATTACACACTGGACCTCCTATGCTGATCGTCACCTCTCCCGCTAAAAAGCTCAATTTCTCCGAAGATGTCACCCGGTCGGGCTGGTCGATCCCGGAGTTCCTGGACGACAGCGAAATCCTGATCGAAGCGGCAAAAAAGCTGACCCGGGCGGACCTGGGCAAGCTGATGAAAATCAGTGATAAGCTGGCGGACCTGAATTATGCCCGTTTTCGCGCGTTCACCACGCCCTTCACCCCGGCCAATTCCCGTCAGGCTGTCTTTGCCTTCATCGGCGATACCTATGTCGGTCTGCAGGCGGACAGTCTCAGCGAGGATGACCTGGACTATGCTCAGGATCATTACCGGATATTATCGGGCCTGTACGGCCTGCTGCGGCCGCTGGACCTGATGCAGCCCTACCGGCTGGAAATGGGCAAGAAGATCACCACCGACCGGGGCCGCACGCTCTATGACTTCTGGGGTGATCAGCTGACGCAAGAACTGAATGCGATCATGAAAGCCCAGAAGACCGACATCTTGGTTAATTGCGCGTCACAGGAATATTTCAAGGCGGTGCGGCAGGGCAAGCTGAACGGTCAGATTATCACCCCGGTGTTCAAGGAAGTGAAAGAGGGCCAGGCCCGGATTATGAGCATGTTTGCCAAGAAGGCCCGGGGCATGATGACCCGCTATATCATCCAGAATCGGCTGGAAAAGGTCGAGGACCTGAAGAATTTTGACCTGGGCGGCTATCAGTTCCAGCCCAGCCTGTCCGATCACCATACCCTGGAATTCCACCGGATGATGGGCTAGCCCCTATGGTGGACCCGTTTTGGTTCTTTATTCTGGCGGTGCCGGTGGTGCTGCTGACCGGAATTTCCAAGGGCGGTTTTGCCGGCGGCCTGGGCACGCTGGCGGTGCCGGTGCTGACCCTGATGGTCGATCCGCGGCTGGCAGCGGCGATCATGCTGCCGATCCTCTGCACCATGGATATCTTCACCGTTTGGCAGTATCGCAGGAACTGGGACGCCCGGTCTCTTAAAATCCTGATCCCGGGGGCGATCCTCGGCATTGTCATCGGCGGGCTTAGCTTCCACCTGATGAATGCGGATATGATCCGGGTGATCGTCGGAGTGATGGCGCTGTATTTTGTCGGCAACTACTGGTTTGTCCAGCGCAAAAATGGCCATATGGCCCCCCATGGTCATAATAGCCTGAAGGGCGGTGTGCTTGGGGCGCTCAGCGGCTTCACCAGCTTTATCGCCCATGCTGGCGGGCCGCCTGTGTCGCAATATCTGTTCCCACTACGCCTGGATAAAACGGTGATGGTCGCCACATCGGTGATGTTCTTCATTACGGTTAATTATGTCAAGCTGATCCCCTATGCCCTGCTTGGCCAGCTGTCGGCGGAGAACCTGAAGATGTCCCTGTATCTGGTGCCCTTTGCCCCGGTCGGCGTCTGGCTTGGCATCTGGCTACATAATCGGGTCTCCAACACCCTGTTTTACATCATCTGCTACGGCCTGTTGTTCTTGGTCGGCATCAAATTGCTGGCCGAGGGGCTGATCGCCCTGTTGTGAGGGCGTATAAACCAGATAGGATATACTTATGAAAGCCATTACCTATACTGAATACGGCCCGCCCGATGTGTTGGTGCTGAAGGAGGTCGACAAGCCAGTCTGCGGCGACGATGAGGTCCTGATCAAGATCAAGGCAACCACCGCCACCGCGGGCGACTGTGAAATCCGCCGTCCGGATATTCCCAACCTGATCTGGTTTTTTGTCCGCCTGTATATGGGCTTCCGCACACCGCGCAAGCAGGTGCTGGGCCAGGAGTTGGCTGGAGAGATTGAGGCTGTCGGTAAAAATGTTGAGACTTTCAAGAAAGGCGATCAGGTTTTTGCCACCACCGGCATTCATTTTGGCGCCTACGCCGACTATATCTGCCTGCCGGCGGACGGGGCCATCGCCCTGAAACCGGCCAATATGTCTTTTGCTGAGGCGGCGGCGGTGCCGGTCAGCGGCAATAATGCCCTCCATTTCCTGAGGCGGGCGAAAATCAAGCCCGGCGAAAAGGTGCTGATCCATGCCGCCTCGGGCAGTATCGGGACCTACGCGGTTCAGATCGCCAAATATTACGGCGCCGAGGTGACTGCCGTCTGCGGCCCGACCAGCCTGGCGCTGATCACCGCCCTCGGCGCGGATAAAGTGATCGATTATACCACCGAGGATTTTACGGAGAACGGCGAAAAATATGATGTGATTTTCGATACCATCGGCCGCACCGCCTATGGCCCGAGCTTGCAGTCCCTGAACAAAAAAGGCCGTTACCTGCTGGCCAATCCGGGGCTGGGCCAGATGTTCCGCTCGCTCTGGACCTCCCTGACCCGCGATAAGACGGTCATGGTCGCCTTCGCCCCGGACGGTTCGGACCACCTGGCCTTCTTAAGAGAGCTCTGTGAAGCGGGCCAGTTAACCACGGTCATCGACAGTGAGTATCCGCTGGCTCAGATGGCCGAGGCCCATCGTTATGTGGAAAGGCGGCAAAAAACCGGCAACCTGATTATTACGGTGGCGTAAACTGATTAAACCCCTGGCCGAAGGGTCGTCGGGTTCCGCCGCTCAGCATCATCATGTGGAGGCCATGAAGTGGGTCTGTTCCTGGCCGCCTCAGACTCGCGCAGGCCCGGTGCAGCGGCGATAGCCAATTAGGGGTAGATCCCTGGGGCCTGCACTCCAAATCCAGGTTATGATGAGTCAATGCATTGATGTTGGTGGTTTGCCTCAAGGGGCTTGAATTTATATCCTTTAGTGGGTATATAAGATTTTATGCAAGTACCGACCCAGAATGACATCAACCGGATTTATGCCGAGTTTAACCAGGCCTATCATACCGAGCCTGAACGCTTTGATTTCCCGAATATCAGCCAGTTCGATGATTCGGACAAGGGCGTTCGTCTCGAGCTTAACGATGACGTTGCCCGGGCCTATTGGGAACTCTACCGGCCCAATGAGGACATGCTGATTTGTCTGGCTGAGGGACTTTATCATGCGCCCTACCGCCAGACCATCCTGCCGACACAGGATGTGGTAACGTTGCGGTTTGTCCTGTCGGGAAATTATGCCCTAACGTTTTCAGATGTGGGTAAGGTTGAAATTCCCCAGGCCAGTGCCTCCATAATGCATACTAAAAAGGGTCATGCCTTTGATTTGTCGATCGATGCCGGCAGTCACTTAAGCTCTGTGACCCTGCATATGAAACCGGAATTTTTGTATGAGAGTTATGAAATCAACCGGGAAAAAATGCCGGTCCATCTACGAAACGTGGTTTTTGGCGGCGAATTGAGCGACTATCTGTATAACCTTCCCCTGTCGCCGGGCATGATGAATACCATTCTTGACCTCCTGCAGATGTCCTATGATGGCACTCGCCGCCGCCTATTTACCGAGGCAAAGTCAACGGAACTGATCTGTCGCCTGTTTCAGGAAATTGAGGATGATTTCGACGCGCGTCCCCTGTCGGCCACCCCGGCTTCTACCCTGAAGAATAAAGTTTTTGAGGCCCAGCTGGTTCTGGTGGAAAACTATAAATCGCCGCCAACGATCACGGAGCTTGCCCGGCAGGTCGGCCTTAACCGCAGCCGATTATGTGCTGAATTCAAGGAAATATTTGGCACCACCATCTTTGAATTTTGTCAGGACTACCGGATGAATAAAGCCCGGGAACTGCTGCAAGACCGCAATCTTTCCATTGCCCAGGTTGGGGAACGAGTTGGTTATGACCATGCGACCAATTTCACCGCTGCCTTTAAAAAACAATTTGGTTTCCTGCCTAAGGCCATTCGCGCCAGCTGAGGGTCTCCTGATACCCTAAAAATGCAATTTATTGTCTATCGCATCATTCATTCGGACGATCGCATCATTCTGTCATTTATTTTTCTGCTATCAGTCCGCTCTCCACAAAAACACATGTTGCTGCAGAGCAATGTGATAACTCATAAAGGATGAGGAATGACGTCTACACCTAAATCAACAAGAAAATGGGCTGAGTCCACGGCGCTTGCCAGTGTGCTGTTCATGGGCACAGTTGCCGCCCCTGCCGGTGCTTTTGCTGCCGACGCTGCTGAAGCCAGTGATGCCCCAAGATTTGATGAAATTGTTGTGACTGCCCGAAAACGGACAGAAACCATGCTCGATATTCCCATGGCGATCAATGTGGTTTCTGAGAAAACTCTCGAGAAACTTGGCGCCAATGACTTTACTGATATTCTCGGCACGGTTCCCGGCCTGACCGCTTACCAGAACGGCCCTGGGCGTACCCGGATTGTTATCCGCGGCATTTCCAACGGCGGCGGCAATGACAATGACACCCAGAACCAGGAAACTGTCGGGGTTTACCTTGATGAAATTCCTATTTCCATGGGCTCCATGAATCCAGAGCTCAGCCTGTTTGACCTGGAGCGTGTAGAAGTCTTGCGCGGTCCTCAGGGCACATTGTACGGTGCGGGTTCCATGGCCGGTACCATTCGTCTGGTCTCCAAAAAACCAAACCTGAACGAAGTTGAAGGCAAGGTTGAAACCAGCCTGTCCACCATCAGCGAAGGCACCGAAAATTATTCCGTCAAAGGTTTGGTTAACATCCCGATTATCGAGGACAAATTTGCTCTGAGAATGAGCGGCTATTACATGAGCAACGGGGGTTATATTGATAACGTGCTCGAAGGTCATGAAGCCAAAGACATCAATGATGGTTCCTCAAAAGGCCTGAAATTGGCTGGTCGGGTACAGGTTAATGAAGATTTCACCATCGACCTGACGTTCATGCATCATGATTATTCCGATAATGGTCGTCCTGAAGATGTGGATGCTGCTGGCGAACTGAGCCGCAACTATCCGTCTTTTGATGGCTATGATGATGAAATGCAAATCTACAACATGACCATGACTTATGATCTGGACACGGTTGAGCTGGTGTCTTCCACATCCTTCTTCAAACGTGATATCATCAACCCCCGTTCATTGGATCAGTTCTATGTGCTGGTGGATGGTTTTGGTGATCTTGTACCCCATGAATTAATTGATTATACACAAACAGAAACTTTCGTTCAGGAAGTTCGGGTTTCCTCGACGACAGATAACCCCCTGCAGTGGACTGTTGGCACCTATTTCGATCAGAAAGATGTTGCCTATCAGAATACATGGCCTGTTCCAGGTTCTGACGCCATCATGCCACCTGCAAGCGGTTTTGGTGCCCCTGATGACCATCTTTATTACGGTACAGATGACCTGACCGTTAAAACATTTGCCGTGTTCGGAGAAGTTTATTACTCCTTTGATAAATTCACTGTAACTGGTGGACTGCGCTATTTTAACTGGAAACAGGATATCTCCAGTTATGTCTCCGGCATCCTTGCGGGCGGCGGGACAACGGATAACCCAGCTCAGGGAACAGCCGACGGTTTCAACCCGAAACTGAATGTGTCCTATGATGTGACCGACGATATGCTGATCTACGCCCAGGTTGCCCGTGGTTTCCGTTACGGCGGCGTCAATGGCTCGATCCCTGAAGCAGAATGTGCTGACGATCTGGCCGAGGTTAACGTCTCCATCGAAGATACAAAAACTTTCGACGCTGACAAAACCTGGAACTATGAAGCTGGTGCCAAAGGTCGTCTTCTGGATGGCAGAGTCATGGTCAATGCGTCTTACTTCTACATCAAATGGCAGGATGTTCAGACCAGTCGCCGGTTTGAGTGTGGATTTGGCTTCAAGGAAAATGTTGCCGATTCGTCAAGCCATGGTCTCGAACTTGATGTCACCGCCTATCTGATGGACGGACTGTCCCTGACCGTTGGCGGCAGTTACATGACATCGACACTGGATATTGATGTGCCAAACCTGAACGCATTTGAAGGTGACCGTGCGCCTTACGTGCCGAAATTCGCCATGAACGCCACGTTGGAATATGTTTATCCGCTGACTGATAACATGGACGGGTTTGTATGGGCGAATGTCCAGCATACCGGTCATCGTCAGACAGAGTATAATGTCAACCACGCTGATTACCGTGACATGGAAGCCTATACGGTTGCCAATGTACGGATTGGTTTTGAATGGGAAAATCTTGAGGTTTCCCTGTTTGCCAACAATCTGTTTGATGACCGCGGTGTGGTCCGGGCCTTGCGTCGGGCACCCTTCGATCCCGATGGCGCGATCCGCATAACACCTCGGACTATGGGCATCACTGTCAGAGGTAATTTCTAAGCGATAGCCTCTAGAGCCATAATATCCTTCTCTCTAAGCTTGATTATTGCCCATGATCGTGATCCGAAATGTTGATATATTTGATGGTATATCGCCGGACATTAAAGAAAACCATCATGCGGCCATCGACGGCGGAAGGATAACAAAAATATCGCACCGGGAAATTAAACTTCCCGGTGCGTCCCTATTTCCGGCCCAGGTCCAGGGTCGGGTCCAGTCTCGGGCTCAGTCTCGGGCTCAGTCTCGGGCAAGAACCCTGTTGCGGACCTACCTCTCAGCTTGACGGCACCCCATTGCTTTTGCCCTGAAAGCCGGTACTATCGTTCGATAAACCTAAAATAAACCAACTCGTTAAGGAGATGCCCCCATGAGAAAATTTATCTATGCCTGTATGATGACGGTGCTGTTGATGGGCATGGGCTTGTCCAGCGCCATGGCTGACAGCCTGCGGGTGATTATGAAGACCTCGGCCGGGGATGTGACCTTTGAGCTCTATCCGGAAGCCGCCCCAATCACGGTTGAGAACTTTCTGAAATATGTCGATGGCAAGCATTACGACGGCGGGAGTTTCTACCGGGTGGTGCGGATGGATAATCAGGCCCAGAACAAGATCAAAATCGAAGTTATTCAGGGCGGCATGGGGGCCGATGTCACAGAATTCCCCTTTGCCCCGATCACGCATGAGACAACAAATGATACCGGGATTCTTCATAAGGATGGCGTCTTGTCCATGGCCCGTTTTGAGCCTGGATCGGCAACATCGGATTTTTTCATTTGTGTCAATGACCAACCCCATCTTGATTTCGGTGGCGAAAGAAACCCCGACGGTCAGGGCTTCGCCACCTTTGGCAAGGTTATTGCTGGCATGGATGTGGTGCGGGCCATCCAGAAAATGAAAACCGTGATGCCTGAAGGCAATAAACTGGAATTTACCAGTGGCCAGATGTTAACTGAACCTGTGGTCATCCATCATGTGCAACGCCTGCCGGTCCGCCCCTGACGTCCCGCCCCAAGAAAGGTAAAGAAAATTTGGGGGCAGTGTTAACAATGCCCCCAAGGGAAGGGCTGTTATTGGGCCGGTGTCCCATGAACAATCTTCCCTTCAAAAAAGGTCATATCCACCTTGGTCTTGGCGATGTCCGTCGGCTTTATGGTGAATAAATTTTGCCCCAGAATGATTAAATCGGCTGACTTACCCACTTTCAGGGAGCCGGTTGTCGCTTCCAGCCGGAGCGCCTTAGCCCCCTCAATGGTGAAAATCCTTAAGGCCTGCTCAAGGGTGATCGCCTGTTCCAGCCATAGGCTGCCGGGCGTTTTGCCGTAGGGGTCACGCCGTGTGACCATGGCTTCTATGCCAACCCAGGGATTTAGGGAGGGTACAGCCGATGGCCAGTCTGACCCGGCAAGGACCGGTGAACCCAATTCCAGGAAGTCACGAATGGGGAATATCTTCTCGGCTTTATCCCCCAGGGCATCAAAAATTGACTGAACGATGGGTGACGGATGCCAGATATAAGGCGATAGGTCGGCGACAACATTCAAGGCCTTAAAACGGGGCAGGTCTTCCCGGGTGACAAATTCCGCGTGAGCCAGTTCATGACGGAGATCACTGCGGCCGGAAATTTTATGAGCCCGTTCGATGGCATTGAGCGCTTCATGGACAGACCGATCGCCAGCGGTATGGATCTTGACGGTGAAGCCGCGTTTTTCCAATTCAGCAATGTCTGCGGTCAGCGTATCCTCATCCACATGTAACAATCCGGTGAAGTTTTCCGGGAAATTTTTATGGGGCAGATAGGGCTCAATCATGGCGGCGGTACGCGATACGGTGGGTACGCCGTCATTGGTTATTTTGACAAAACGGGTGTCCACATGCTGTGAGGCAAATTTATCCCGTAAGGTTTCAAGGCGCTCATAATCCAGAGGCTGGTCCCGGTGACCATAGGGCGTTGAAATAGAGGCGGCAATATGCAAGGTGACATCCCCGGCCAGATCCGCATCATGATAGGCTTTTAGGATCGGATCGCGGGCAATGGCTTCCTTGATGCCGGTTAAGCCAAACTGATTGGCCAGGCGGTTCATTTCCCGAACGCCGGCCTGATATTGTTTCTCTGTCCAGTCCGGCAGTTGTTTCTCCATCAGGATCTGGGCGCCTTCCAGCAACAGGCCGCTCGGGATGCCGGTTTCAGGGTCGCGGACGATGGTGCCGTCTTTGGGGTCTATGGTATCCTTTGTTATGCCGACCAGCTGCAGGGCCTTTGTGTTAGCCCAGCCATTATGGCCGGAATCATCACTGAAATAGACTGCTTTGTCACCGGAATATTGGTCCAGCCATTGGCGCGGTGAGGCAATATGGTTATTTTCAAAGAAACTGCTGTCCCACCGCCCGCCGACAATCCATAGACCATCAGGGTTATCCCTGACACAGGCTGTGAGGGTCTGGGCGATGTCTTCCGTCGTTGCGGTGAACTCAAATTTGCAGCTGAAAAGGTTGGCCAGGGCCCCTTCCAGAGGATGACTATGACCGTCATTAATTCCCGGCATTACCATGCGGCCTTTCAGGTCAATGACCTGGGTTGTCTTGTCCGCCAGTTTATTCATATCTGCCGATGTGCCCAGGGCCATGATTTTGCCGTCCCGGATGGCGAGAGCCTCAACAGTAGGCTGATCTGTTTCCATGGTATAGACAAAGCCATTGACCAGGATTTTATCGGCGGTCGGGGCGTCATTTGCCCAGACAGGACTTAAACTTGCCCCCGTGAGGATCAGAGCGGAGCCGGCCAATTTGAGGAAGTTTGTAATCAATTTTGTCATCTTCTATCCTAACTGGTAAAAAAAGGCCATGCCGGAAGGCATGGCCTAAGTTATCTTAATGATCAGAAGTCATAGGACAGCGTGATACCAACGGTCCGGGGCATGCCGACGCTGCGGACGAAAGGACCATTACCGCCGGTATAGGCAGCGGGATAGTAATATTCATCAAACAGATTGCGGCTCCACACCATGACGCTCCAATTGCTTTCTGTACTGGACAGGATCGCCCGCAGGTTTGCCACTGTATAAGAGCTTGTCGCGGTCTGCGCGCGCGCCCCCCCTGTTGTCTTATCCTTGTAGCTGACATCACCGCTGATCTTCATCATCAGCGTGGTGGAGACATTCCATTCATATTCAATGCCCGCATTCAGCTGCCAGGTCGGGGTCATGGCCAGGTCAATACCCGAGACATCTTCGGTGACCACTGTTGGCCACGCACTCTCAGAGGAGGTTGCCTGCCATTCCAGGATCTCAGAATTAAGGTAAGCCGCCCCAAAGCTGACAAACCAGCCCTCAGCAGGCATCCACTTCATATCAAGTTCCGCGCCATAAATGCGGGACTTGGGTACATTGGTCAGGCCGCTGATGTTGCCAACAAAGGCGACAGCAATGTCCTGTTCCTGCTTGTTCTTATAATCATAATAAAAACTGGACAGGTTAAGTTGCATGGCCCCTTCAAGCAGGGTTGATTTCATGCCCACCTCATAAGAAGTGATCTCTTCGGCCTCATAAGCATTGAGCTGCAGGGTTGTGTTGGAATTTGCGCCGTTAAAGCCGCCGGACTTGAAGCCATTGGAGACGGTGGCATAGAGTAGCATGTCATCATTGATCGCATAATCCAGACCGAATTTAAACATCCATTTATTGGTTTCGATGGTCTCGTTATAGACATGGAAGGCGGTGTTAACATCTGGTCCGCCAATAACACCGAAGATGTAATTTGGTGAGGCGGGGTCATCATCAATGGTGCCGCAAGCCCCGGGGGACAGATTGGCGCCAAAGGCAAAGCCCAGGAAGCCTGCCAGCGAGCCATCGCCCGCATCAAAGGTGCAGCCTGACCAGGTCCGGTCTTCCTGAGTATAACGGGCTCCAACAGTGACCCGTAGTTGATCGGTAACATTATATTCTACATGGCCAAATAGAGCTTGAGAATCCGTCTTTTGATTATATTTTGTATGCAGTTGAAGAATGGGCGCAAACATGAAAGGCGCGGCCCCGAAAGGAATAGAACCGTTGCCAAAAACGGAATCTGACATGAAATAATTATAGAATTCATCCATGGTATCTTCAGAATAATAGGCCCCGGCGATCCACAACAGTTTATCCGCTTGTCCTGTCAGGCGCAGTTCTGAGGAGAAGACCTCCAGGTCTGTTGTGTTGATGTTGCTGGAATCATTGGCTGCCATACCGTCCCAGTCATTGGACTCGACTCGCTCAAATTTATCGTAGCCGGTGACGGAGGTCAGCGTGATATCGTCGGAGATATCCCATTCCAATTTGATGGACCCGCCCTTCAGCTGATTGTCGCGCTTTGGACGGATGTCAAAGACAGTGCCATCCGGGTCCGTATAGGAGTTGGTCCAGTCGGCAGCCCGGTTGTCGCCGGTAGAATACCACGGTGGGGTTTCGCCGCTGACCACAAAGGGAAAGAGTTGTTTGTAGGGATTGTTAAATTCACTGAGCCCCACCAGACGGCCATCATAAACCGTGTTGGCTTTATTGTCCGACTGATCGTTACTATAGTGCACATTAATCAGAAGGGTGGCGGTTTCGCTGAGTTTGACATCAATAAGTCCGCGCAGGGCGTAAATGTTTTTCTTGCCCAGCGTATCATCGCGGGTCAGGCTTTTCTGCCAACCTTTGCCGGACTGGGTGGTTTTAAAGGCAAGACGGGCGTTGATGCCGTCTGTCAATGGGCCATTCAGGTAACCTTCAAGGTTCAGCGTTTCAAAGCTGCTGAAGCCGACTGTAATCCCAGCGGCGGCTTCATCGGTTGGTTTTTTGCTGATGAAATTAATCTGACCGGCGGTGGTGTTGCGGCCATAGAGGTCCCCCTGGGGACCTTTCAGGACTTCAACTCGCTCCAGATCGTACACAAGCCCTCGGCTCATCACGGTATAGGGCATGGCAACTTCATCAAAATAAAGACCAACTGTGGAGGAGGCGGAGGTGGAATAATCCTGGAAACCAATGCCGCGAATGGTATAAAGCGGCACGCCTGTGGCTGCGGTTTCGTTGACGGTCAGGCCCGGTGTGATTTGGGCAATATCCTCTGAAGTGGCGACGCCCATTTCTTTGAGGACAGCCCCTGTGAAGGCATTTACCGTGATGCCGACCTTATTGATGCCCTGTTCCCGTTTCTGGGCGGTGACTGAGATTTCTTCCAATACGGTCTGGGCCGATACCGGGGCAGTTTGCAGCATTGTTACCACAGATACTGCGGTTGAGAGCAGTAATATTCTACGTGTCGTTGATGTCTTTTGATGTAATATATTCATAGTTCCATTTCCTTTTGTATGTAGTCCCTATTATTTTGTCTTTTGTGTCTTAAATTACGCTTTGAGGTTATTCAGGAGCTCTTCAGCTTTGGTGATCAGCTGATCCTGATGGGGTTGTAGTTCCTGCCCGGCCAGGGCATCAAATAAGGCCATGAACGGGTCATCGGTCTGGGTTTTAATGCCCGATAGGCTTTCCATGACCGCCAGGCCAAAGAAAGGCACCGTGGCGTCGTTATAGCCGCCCTCATGACACATGACGAGGCGTCCGGAACACAGTTCATCCGCAGCCGCCAGAAGTTTCTCCGTCAGGCTGCGATAACCTTCGCTATGCATCATCATGCGTCCTAGCGGATCATGGGCCCCGGCATCAAACCCGGAGGGGACGATGATCAGGTCAGGCTTGAATTTATGCAGGGCCGGAATGATGACCCGGTCATAGGCCGCTTCGTAGGCCCCAACGCCGCTACCGGCGGGCAGGGGGATGTTGATATTATACCCGGCACCGTCGCCTTCGCCATTGTCGGAAAGGTCCCCGCTGTCCGGCGGGAAGCAGCGATCCTGATGAATTGAAATGGTCAGCACGGAAGGGTCGTTCCAGAATATTTTTTCGGCCCCGTTGCCGTGATGGACATCCCAGTCCACGAAAGCTATTTTCTTCACGCCTCTTTTAGCCTGAGCATATTTAGCGGCAATGGCGGCATTGGAAAACAGGCAGAACCCCTTGCCCATATCCGGTTCCGCATGATGTCCGGGCGGTCGAACCAGGGCATAGGCATTATCAATTTTATCATCCAGCACCGCATCGACCGCTGCCATGACGCCGCCGGCGGCCAGTTTGGCGATATCAAAACCACCCTTGCCAAAGGGGGTGAGCATACCGGCATCGCCGCCGGTCTCTGCGCTCATGGCTTTGATCCGGTTCATATAGCCCGGGGTGTGAACCCGGAGAATATCTTCTTCGCTGGCCTCGTACGCTTCAACCTGATGCAGTTGCTTGTAAAGTCCGCTGACCTCCAACAGATTTTTGAATCGCCGTTTGGTTTCCGGGTTTTCCGCATGGGTGCCGGGTTGGATCGGGACACCCGGCGGCATGACGCCCGCATGGGTGCCAGTATCGTGCCACATGTAGATTTCCTGCCAGACAAAGCCTGTTTTTCGTGTCATTTGTGCGACCTCCTAAGCTAAAATATGTTTTTGTAAAATGGGCCCAGGTTCCGTAAGGCAGGTCCGGGTATTGACATGGTCAAAATAGTCGTACCAGCCACTTTTCTTGATCGTTTCCAACATTAAATCCAACGCTGCTTCGGTCTCCCCTTGCCATAGGGCAATGAAATCATAAGGGATCGGCTGATCTGTTGTGTGATCCGTTTCCCCCCACCCCAATGTGGTAACCCCGGCTTTTTCCAGTTCGGCCATGGATTGACCAATCTGGTTGAGGAATTCTGATCGTTGCTGTTCTGTCAGGGCCAGCCAGCTGGTTTTGTACGTCCAATGTTCAATCAGGATATGCATCTTAATGACCTCTATATTTTTCAGCCCATAGGCTGGTTTCCGGATGGCGGTCTGCCCAGGGTGCGGCCTGTTCCAATTGGGAGGACAGCCGGAAGAGCACATCCTCACGACCCGCGCCGCCAACAAACTGGGTGCCGATAGGCATGCCTGTGGCCGACATGCTGAGCGGGAGAGAAATAGCCGGTTGTCCGGTCATGTTAAACAGCGCGGTAAAGGGGGCAAATGTGAAGATATGGTCGGTCCAGCCATGGGCATCAAATGAGGGGTCATTGGCATTGTAGGTGCCAATTTTCTGGGGCAGTAATGCGGTTGTCGGGGTGATAAGCACGTCATATTTCTGGAAGAACCCGGCAACCTGGCGGCTGATCATATTCATCACAGCAAAGGCGGCGGCCATGTCCGTGGCTTTTAACTCAAGGCCATATCGGTAACAGGCCAATGTGGCGGCTTCCAGGGTATCTGAGTTTGTCGGGCGGCCCGTCATTTCGCTAATCTGGTTGATCCAGAGCGCGATATTGGCGCACCAGAAAGTGATTGTGGCTTCTCGGAAACTGCCATAATCGAAGGTCGGGCTGGCCTCCTCCACATGATGGCCCATATCGGCACAAAGCAGAGCAATATTTTTGGTTTTTTCAGCTATTTCAGCATCCACATGATCCCCTGACCAAGGGGTGCTGGTAAAGCCTATTTTCAAGGGGTCGCATTTCTGGCCTAATTCTGAGAGGTAGGGCCGTACGGGCCGGATAATGGCATAGGGGTCACCGGGCATGGGGCCTTCTGTTGCATCAAGAAAGGCGGCGCAGTCTCTCAGGCTCCGGGTCAGGACATGTTCGATGCCCAGGCCGTTCAGGCCATCGCCGGCATCGGGGCCGATGGGGGTTCTTCCCCGGCTGGGTTTCAGACCGACCAGACCGCAGCAGGCGGCGGGAATGCGGATTGAGCCGCCACCGTCATTGCCGTGGGCCACGGGTACAACCCCGGCCGCGACCATGGCTGCCGAACCACCACTGGAGCCGCCAGCCATCAGGTCGGTATTCCATGGATTGCGTGTCGGGCCATTGAGAATGGATTCGGTTGTGGTGCAGAAGCCCATTTCCGGTGTGGCAGTACGGCCAAGGGTGACCAGGCCGGCTTCCTCGAATTTTGTCGCCAGATGGGTCGAATGGGGGGCGACCATGTCCGCGCATAGCCGTGAGCCCATTTCACTCTTGCGGCCTTCGAGATGAAGAATCAGGTCCTTGACCAGAAAGGGCACACCAGCCAGGGGGGCGTCAGGGGCTCCCTGGCTGGTGTGCCCCCCCAAGGGCTCCTCAAAGACTTCAAGGACAGCATTCAGATCAGGATTTAAAGCCTCAATTCCCTGACGGGCAATATTGGCGACCTCCAGGGCGGTGATGTCCCCATTTTTAATGAGCTCAGCAAGGCCCAGGGCATCATGAGCGAGATATTCTGATAACTTCATACTTCACCTGAATTATTTAAAAAAGGGAGCCAGATGCGGGTCTGGCTCCGAAGTTCTTTAAGATATGTATGAAGCTATTGTGTCGGCGGGACTTCTACCCGACCCGAAAGGAGGGGGGAGGCATAAATAAGGGACCCACCCAAAAGGAGGGGAGGGTAAATATCAAACCACCAGTTTGAGCTCCTGGGCAGCCAATACGGCGGATGTCCTGTTATTGACCCCCAGTTTTTCAAAGATATTCTTGATGTGCCATTTAACGGTATTTTCTTTGATTTTAAGGTTTTGACCTATTTGGGCATTACTTTCCCCGGCGGCGAGCAGGGACATGACATCCAATTCCCGCTGGCTTAATTCCTCAAGCAGAAGATAGCTGTTGCCACTCGCCTTGCGGCTTGAAACGATAATGGTATTTCCCAACCCTGCCATCAAACGGGCGATATAGCCTTTAATGTCAGCGGTTGATTGTTGATGGGTCATGGCGGCCTGGAGAAGCTGTCCGATAATTTCCCCTTCATCCAGAAACAGGCTCATAAATTCTTCCGGGCGGGCTAATTTCAGGGCCTGTCCAAAGGACAGTTGGGCTTGATCTTTTTGTCCGCTGTTCCAACAGGCAAGAGCTTTCAGAATCAGGCATTCCAGAATGCGCTTGGTCCGACCAACGGTGCTGGCGAGGCGATGGATATGGCCGATAAGATTCAGGGCATGGTCATAGTCCTCAAGGGCCATGAGCAGGCGGACCTTTATCAGAAGTTTCAGGCATAAAACCCGGTCCCATTGCTGCAAGGTGAAATCTTCCGGCTGGGGGTCCACAGAAATGGCGGCCAGGCTGGCACGGGCAGTGGCCTGGGCAAGTTTATCCTGTTTGAGCAGAAAGCGAATAGCCTCATAATCTGTCAGGATGGCCAGGCGATATAACTGGTCATCACGACAAATCTTCCGGGCGCGTTCTAATTGTTGCCAGGCTTTGTCATCCTCGCCGGTTTTTTGCAATATTCGGGCATAGGTACATAATCCGATAATCGGGGCTTCGGCCTGGCTACATTCGACGACCCGATCAATATTCTGTTCCAGAAGTTCTCTTGCTTGGTCTGTTTTATTCCATTCATAGAGGATGCAGCCCCGGTACAGGCGGGCATTGGCGGCTCCTGATGAGCCGGGTACCTGATCCTGGCAGGCCAATTCTTCGGCCTGCAGAAACAAAGCGTGGGCTAAATGAAGCTGGCCCAGGGCAGATTCAGTCATGCCCATAAAGCAATCCGAATATACTGTGCCATAGGGTGCGCCAGCCTGAATATGGTTCTCTCGCGCTTTGAGGAGGGCGTCTTTGGCCTGGTCAAATTCACTTAAGGCATAACAGACATAGCCAAGCATGTTATACATGGCACCCAGGATGAAGGCTTTCGGGATTGCATCTGAGGCCAGAAAATCCAAACATAATATTTTGGCCCGTTCGACGTCGTCCGAGGCAATGGCGACGCCGATTTTCAGGATTTTAAGTTCAGCTTGAATGTTCTGGAGTTGTTGTCCTGATAATAAATTATCTTGAGCGTGCTTCCTGACGATTTCCTCTGCCTTGTAGGCGGCACTTGCCGCCTCTACCGGTCGCCGCATATGAAACAAGGCCCAGCAGAGATAGATAGGAATCCGGTATCTTTCATTGGCAATATGGGGCGGAAGCCGGGTCAACCAATCTTGCAGAAGGGGCATTTGGCCCCGGGTTGTCAAATTGATGGCCTGTTTTTCTATTAACCTGGCGGATAGTTCATAGTCCTGAGCCTCAAGGGCATAATTCACCGCCTCGGTTGCGGAGCCATAGTTCAAAAACCACTTAGAGGCCTTGAGGGTCAGGTCTTTCTTTAAATCGGGGTCCTGTCGCATCAGACGCGCCCGGAGGAAATCCTGAAACAAATGATGATAGCGGTACCATCCATTCTCTTCATCCAACGGTGTGATGAACAGGTTTTTATCCTCTAACTGTTCCAGAATTTCCCGGCTGTTTTCAATACCCATTATCCGATTGCAAACCTGTGCATTCATCCTGTCGAGTACTGAGGACTGCACTAAAAAGGTCTTTATTTCCTGACTTTGGAGGGCAAAAACATCATCTGCCAGATAATCCATGATGTCGCGAAAATCACTGGAGATCACTTGAAGAAGGTCATTCTGATGGCCTTTGTCTTTTAAAATCAACGAGACAAGTTGTAATCCTACTACCCAACCTTCGGTCTTGCTCTGCACAGCGGTAATCAGTTTATCCGTCAGGTTCAGGTGATGGGCGACGCGTAAAAAATCGCGGGTTTCTGTGACAGAAAACCGGAGGTGGTTATCGGTGATTTCCTGAAGGTCGTTACGGGCCCTGAGGGATGACAGGGGCAGGGAGGGCTTGGTCCTGCTTGAAATGATCATCCTGAAATTGGCTGGTGCATGAGACAACAAATAATCCACAATAGCGCTGACGTCTGGGCCATCCACCAGGTGGTAATCATCCAGAAACAGGATAATATGCCGGTCATTATTAGCCATTTCATTGATCAGGGCCGTCATCACCCGGCTTGTGCGGTTATGGGTTTGGCTTTCCAGAATGATTTCTGCGTCGTCGGTGTTTATGATGCCGTCATTATTCAGGGCAGTGGTCAGATACTTCAGAAAACGAATTTCATTTTTCTCGTCAGCATCCAGAGAAATCCACGCCCGGCATGCGCCCTGCTCGCCAAAAGCCTGAAAAAGGGAGGCCATGAACGTGGTTTTGCCAAACCCGGCCCCAGCGGAGATGAGGGATAATCTCTTCGCCTCAGTCCCTAGGATTGTTGCCATAAGGTCGGTGCGCGAGATGAGGGCCTGCCTTAAAACCGGCGGGGCAAATTTGGTAATTATGACGTCATCAGATAAGCTCACATTACTCCCTCGAAGTTACTCTTCTGTCTGAAAGGTACATGCTGAGGTCATAAACGCTAAATCAGCGATTTTTTATGGTCCCGGATGTCATATATCATTGATTGAATGGTTGCGCCAGAATTAGCAAGATCCCCGTCAATTTACCAGGTCCCTTCCCTATGATTGCCCTTCACTAACCTTCTGTGCAGGTATTGTGCAAAAGTTAACTTGAAATTTAGCTGGTTACAATCAAAATCTTTGAAAGAATATTGCTGTGCAAGACTGTGTAAGCAAAAATGTTCCAAAAATAAAATGGCGATACGTTGGGGTATGTCGTTGAAAGGAAGGGGAATTAGGAGGTGTCCGGGAACGGGCCGTTCGCCACAAATTTAATATCTTTATATATCAATTTCTTAGTTGATGGTCAGAAGTCGGTTTTGTCCCACATCATGTACCAAGCAATAGTTATGAACGATTATGATGAACCACCGCCTAATATCAAGCACTACGAATGACGTCATAGGCCCTTACGGGGGGCAGTAACTTCAATAAGTTACTGCCTTTTTTTGAATATGGTGATAGCTTTCTATCCCCGGGGAATATTAACAGGACACCGCCTGGGGGCCATCTAAAAGAAACACCTCAGTTTAGCGTTTTTTGCGCTGACCTTCGAACTGAACGACTTTGTCGCCGTAAAGGGAATCGTAATAGAAACCCTCTTCTTTATAGTCCTCATTCCACACCCGGTTACCGTTCTTGTCAGCGCGGTAGAGATAGGGGGATAAATGCAGGCGTTCTTTATGCCAGCGGCCTTCGGCGCCAGAAGGAATTTCCAAGCCTGTGCCGTATACCATCAGGCCGCCGTTCATGCGGATCTCATGCTGAGGGCTGACGGATTTGTATTCATGGCTGACATTCATCAGCTTATGACCAAGTTCATGGGCAATGATCTTGTGGTTCTTGTCGTCATAACGGGACAGAGTGATCACGCCGCGGATGCGGTTGGGGATGGTACTGCCGTGCATATAGGACGGGAAGGACAGACCACCGGTACGCACGAGGGTGCTGTTCCAGTTACGGCCTTTCTCGTCACCGTCATAATAATGCATATAGACGCCCTGAAGGGCGATCAGATAGAGTGTCCGGTTGTTGTTCTCATCAGGCTCAATGATTGTTTCAAACGCGGACTGGGCATGATCGGACAGAATATTCGGCTGGCGGACGGCTTCCTTGTACATATTCAGGTAGCCGTCATCTGGTTTGCTGGCCTGGAGGTTGGAGACCTGGAGGGAGAAATATTTTGGGTCCAGTTCACCGGATTTGACCCACAGCAGGTTAAGCTGGACACCGGCCTTGGAATAGATTTTTTTAGCCTGCATGAATTCTTTCATGATGCCGCTCAAGGGCACTGCCTCGACGAATTTTTCATCAAAATTGGCGGCATAGTAAATGCCGATATCAACGGTCGGCTTACCGGGTTTAACATCCTTGTTGATGGCGCGGACGTCGATACTCTTGACCTCTTGCCAGGCGTCATGTGCCACGGCCGGGAGGGAGACAATCATCGCCCCCAGAGCAACAGCACAAGCGATCATACTTGTGATTAGTTTTCTCATGATTTGCGTCTTTCTAAAGAGAGTTCATAAAAATAGACTGAAGGTGAACAACGATCCGGCAGGCTGCCCTCATGCTCCTCACCTTCAAATCCATGGAGTTATTTCACGTCAAAGGTTACCGTCGCCCAGTTGGACTCATAATCAGCGTCCCCATCGTTTACCGGCTGCATGTTGATCAGGGAGATATACCAGACAGCTTTATTACTCAGCAGAAAGGATGCCCGTCCCTGGTCATCAGTCTTAACATTATAAGAGGTGATATGACCGCCCGTGGTATTATGGGCATGGAAGCCTTCATAGCTGGCCTTAACCGATTGGTTGGCTAACGGTTTTCCATTCAACAGAACCTGAAATTTCACGGTCTTGCCAAAACGAAGGTTATAGGGATTATCTTCCAGCATGATCTCCAGCGGATGACCTAAAGACGCTTTATAGTCGTCGGTCTTCTGGTCACCAACCTGCATGAAGGTGCGCACATGTTTGGAATAGCGCTCTCGCACGGAGGTCAGCTTGCTGTCCTGTATGAATGTCGCCAGGGCATCTTTCATGCCTTCATAGGCCATATAACCGACAAACTGGTTCCGGTCCATTTCAATGACCCGGGGTTTGGTTGACAGTCCGACAACATAGGTCCCGGCCACCTCCGCCGCGAAGGACAGAGTGGAGAAGGATTTCGCCTGCTTCCACTGACTTTCTGAGGGCGTTGTCACCTTGCCGCCCGCAACAATGCGAACATTTTTGATGCGGTCAACAGCGACAGCATTGGCACTGATCTCAAATGTTCCGTTCAGCAGATGGACGTTGGCAGCGGCTTTTACCGCCGGCCGATAGTCTTGTGCTTTCAGGAACATCTGGTCTGCAGACGCGGCCTGTGCGCCCCCCAATATGAGGGACGACAGGGCCACAGCTTTAACCATGGTTTTGATTTTCATTTGGTTTTTTCCCAATATTTTCTAAAACTGATACTTACTTGATTTCGAAAGTCAGAGTTGACCAGTTGGACTCGTAATCAGCATCTTCATCATCGATTTTACGCATGTTGATCATGTGGACAAACCATTTGTCAGCGGCGGTCAATTTGAATTTTATGCGACCATTTTTGTCGGTGCGCATGGCATATTTACTGCCGTCGATGGCGTTACCTTCATGGTTCGGCTTGAAGCTGGCGTAGCTGGCATAGATGATCTGGTTGGCCAGGGCTTTTCCTTCATAGAGGACCTGCACTGACATCATATCGTTCAGTTTCAGTTTGCCAGGGTTTTTTTCCGGGACCAGTTCAACTTTATAACCAAGGTTGGTTTTGTAATCGTTGGTGTAGGGCTTGCCCACCTGGAAGACAGCTTTGGCATGCTTGGTATACCGTTCACGGATCGTGGTGATTTTGTTGTTGGTATCAAAAGCAGTCAGGGCATCGGTCATGCCTTCATGTTCAAGATAGTCGCGGAACATTGGGGCCGGAAGGGCGATATAATCCGGGTGGGCGGCAACACCGGCAAGCCCGGTACCATTGGGTTTTGCGACCAGGCCGATGTAGGTGGCCAGCAATTTTGGATTGTTGTCAACGTCACGCACGTCGCCACCAGCTTCTTCAGGGGTCATGCGTTTGCCGCCCATGACGATGCTAATGTCACGGGACATTTTCTTGGTGATGGAATAGCCACTCTTATAGTAAGTGCCATTATACAAGGTCAGGAAATTGTCTTTGCCGGGCAGCATGTTATACAGGTCCGAAAACAGATATGTCTGATGGGCAACAGCCGGTGTGGAGACCATGACAACCGCGCCAGCGATCATAGATGTGAGTAGTTTTTTCATTGTATACTTCTTTCTGATTTAAAGTTGACGTGAGGTGGATTAGTCGTGAAGAGGCTTCTTAGACTGAAGAGCGCCGCCATATTCTGGTTGGCCTTGGCTTTCTTTAAGCATTTGGGCATGGGTGTGAGAATGGTCGTCTTGACTGATTGGGAATTCTTCCCCGTAAACCGTGTGCAGGAACCCATGCAGCTGCATCAAGGCCAGCAGCGCACCGATTACGATCAGCATGATATTGGCAAAGCCACTGAAGGCTTTGAAACTTTTTGTCGAGCGCCAGAAATACAGCACGACCCACATGGCGAGAAGGGCGGCGATCTGCCCAAGTTCGACACCAGCATTAAAGGAGATGATATGCATGAGCATCCCGGTGTCCGCATCAATCGGCAGCGTTTGCAGGCGTGTTGACAGGCCGAAACCATGGATCAGGCCAAACAGCATAACCATCAGCAGCAGGTTGGGCGCGTCCCGGTTGAAATATTTCTTGAACCCGCCAAGGTTTTCAAACCCTTTATAAATAACCGTCAGGGCAATGATCGTATCGATCAGGTAATAATTCATGGTTATGCCGAGATAGGTCGCTGAAATCAGGGTGATGGTATGACCCAGGGTAAAGGCGGTGACAAATTTCAGGATTGAGGTGAAACGGGTCAGGAAGAACATGACCCCAAACAGGAACAAAAGATGGTCGTAGCCGGTGACCATATGTTCGGCCCCCAGGATAAGATATTCAAGGTCGCCGCCTTCAATCATTCTGCGACGGGCCTCCTCAGTGATGCCGTGGGCAAAAGCCGACGAACTGACACCGGCAAAAATGGCGGTGGTAAAAAAGAATAAAAAGAACTGCTTTAAACGCATTATTGTCTCCCAAGAAATATAAAAATAAATAGATGTTGATTGAGTGGAGCTGGGCCTTTAAAGCCCAGGTTTAGGTGTATGGTTTAGTTAAATTCCAAAATCGTCGAACGATATATTAGTCTCATCTATGCCCAGATCCTGAAGCATGCCCCGGGTTGCGGCCAGCATGGCGGGCGGGCCACAGAGATAGAATTCGGTAGAGCTCAGGTCTGGATGATCGGACAGATAATGCTCCAGCGTAATCTGGTGGATAAATCCGACTGGCCCCTGCCAATCATCGCCGTCTTGCGTTTCCGACAGGCCAATCTGAAAGCTCATATTTTCATGATTGTCGACCAGGGCGGTGAATTCCTCCTGATAGAAAATATCTTGCTTGTTTCTGACTCCATACCAGAAGCTGATCTTGCGACCGGATTTTTTATGGAGCAGCTGGTCGCGGATGATCGCCCTGAGCGGAGCCATGCCAGCCCCACCACCGATGAAGACCATCTCCCGGTCGCTGTTATTGGCAGAAAAATGGCCAAAGGGTCCCGACAGAGTGACTTCCGCGCCAATTTCAAGACCGCACATATAGCTTGAGCCCAGGCCCGCAGGAATGTTCGGTTGGTCTGCAGGAGCCGGGATGTTGCGAATATTCAGGACGATTTCATCGGGGTTCTCCGCCGATGGCGTCGCCAGGGAATAAGCCCGGCTGAGGGGGCTGGCTCCCTCCGTGGGAATTTCCACCAGCATATAACTGCCGGCCTGATAGGGGGCCATATTACCGGCGGCAACTTTCAGGGTGATTTCATGGATGCTCGGGGTCAGGGGCCTGTTCGAGATAACCTCCGCCTGGATCGGCTCCTGGGACAGGACGTCATCGGGCAGTTCGACAGCGGTGTCTTCTGTCTGACGGTGCTGGCAGGACAGGCGATAACCAGCGTCGAGTTCTCTTTTCGTGAAATGGGCGCGGTCTGCGGTCATGATAGGCACTTGGTTGTTGACGAATTTAACCCGGCACAAGCCACAGGTTCCCCCGCCGCCACAGCTAGAGGGCAGGAGTATCCCGCCCTCGGCCAGGCTGGTATAAAGCGGGGTGCCGAACCTTGTGGTCAGGCTGTTGTCCAGACCCCCATGAATGTCAAGAACGGTCAGCTTCAGTCGGCTCTTGCGGCCAGTGATCCGATGCCAGGCCGCCTTGAATTCGGTCCGGGTAAACGATTGGAACAAGAGGATGATGCCGCTGATTGCCAGCCACAGGGCGGCAAAGGCGGTGAAGATAATCCACGGGTTGTTGAAGTTGTTATTACCGGGGTAATCCATGAAATGCAGCATGATGAAAAAATCAAATACCCGCCAGATGTCATTGCGCCGGGCCAGGATCTGGCCAGTCTCCACCGAGATATAGAGCGCGGTCTGGCGGCCGTCATCAAAGTCTATTTTCCAGGCTGGACCCGTGCTGCGTGGCATGTCCGATGTCGGCATCATTACAGTCTCTGCCGATAGAATTACCGCCGCCCCGCTATAGTCGTCAAGGGCGATCTTGCGGCTCATCTTCTCATCGACGCTCACCGGCTGACCCAAGGTGGCATCAATCAGGCGGGTGCCATCTTGATCGGATACCTGATAAACCAGCCGGCCCTGCTGAATTCGAAGGGCCAGGTTGTTGAAACTCTCGATACCGTCCAGATCGGCAATATTTATAACAGTGGAGTGATTGCTCCCCGACGTAATCGGCTGTGGCGCGTGGTGTCGTGCCAGGTCGCTACCCTGGACGGTATCATGCGGCAGGATTGAAAAGCTCAAACCCGTCAGGCACCAGATGGCCACTTGCAGGCCGATGATAAGCCCAAGCCACTTATGAAGGGTTCTGAAAAACGCCTTGCTCCAGGACGTGGAGGTGGAAGGAGAAGGGGCTAGGGCGGGGGAATTTGCCGCTAAAGTTTTTTTCTTTGCGCCGTTGAAGCTGTAAAACAGGAGCCATATCCCGGCGAGAGCCGACAGGGAAACGACGGTCGCCGCGATGCGTAAAAGCCAGTTATTGACGTCTGAGCGATCTTCATAGTCCATGATGTGCAGCATCCACATGATGTCAAAGAGCCGCCAGGTGTCTTGGCGCTTGGAGATCAATTTGCCGGTGACCGGTGAAAAATACAGGGTTGGCGAGAAGGTGTCGTCAAAATTGACCTGCCACAGGGGCAGGGGCCGGGTCTGTATTTCAGAGGGCGGATTTTCTGTCAGCAATCTTATGGATGAAATTGGCCCCGGTCCGGCATAGAGATTTTGGGCAATGCTTTTAATGGTCGCCTCGGGCAGGGGAGACAGGGCTCGACCGCTGCCGGCATCAACCAAATGATTGCCGTTTGGCGTTGTTATTTTATAAACGGCTTTGTCCAGAAGAGTTCCCGTTTCAATCTGGGTTGCCGTGGGATATTTATTCATCACCTCGCGGAGGGGAAGGGTGTAGGCGGACTGTCCCGGTGCGTTGGGTTTGATACTCTTGATCAGATGATCGCCGTGAATATAGTCAATTGAAATGGTGACCATATAAAAGCCACCCACAGCCCAGAGAACCATCTGTACGCCAATGACCAGGAAGAGCCATTTATGCCATTTTCTTGTGAGAAAGGACGCTTTCATTGCCGTATATCCACCGCTAGAATTTATATTTTTTTATAGGAGGGGTGGGCTGTAACTTGCGTTACAGCCCGGTAGTGTCCGGCACACCTACGTCATACAATGGTGTAAGCCGGTTTTAGGTCTATTCCATGCGATATGTCAGACGAACATATCCCCGACGACCAGCAAGGTCGTAGGTCATGGTATCAGTGTTGCCGTCAGTCCAACTGGAAACCCGTGGGGCTTTTTTGTCGAACAGATTGTCAATACCGGCAGACACAACCAGATTTTCCATCAGGTTATAGGTCGCCTGAAGGTTATGATACATCACAGCTTTCATGTGAGACCCAATACCGTCTGTGGCAAAGAAGTCATCACCAGCCCCGATATATTGGATGGAGTAAGTGGCTGACCAGTCTTCTGCAGCGGTATTGAAGCTGGCATTGGCGCGCCATTTAGGATAGCCGCCAAATCCGGCCCCGATGAAGCCATTGAGGACCAATGGAACATCGCCTTCAAATGTTGTTCTCTCATAAGTGTCGAGATAACTGATTTGAAGATCGAGTGTATTGTTCAGTTCCATGGCTTCAAAGTTATAAACCACACCGACATCAACACCTTTCAGGCGTTCAGATCCGGCATTGGTTTTCTGGGCTGACAGAAAATCAACGACGCCCGTAATAGAATTACGGAAATGATGTGCTGGTGCACAGAACTCATGAGACAGATTGTCTGATTCATAACATTGTGACAGCTTGACAGAACCCGATGGCTCGGTAATGGCGTCCGTGATTTTGATATCAAAATAATCAACAGTTACGGACAGTCCTTCTGCGAACTCAGGCTGCCAAACAGCCCCAACACTGAAGGACCTGGCATCCTCAGGCTGAAGATCTTCATTGCCGCCCCGGTCAGTCAGAATGGTATTACCAAGTTGGACATATCCATTGGGCACGCCAATGGCTTGACAGTTTTTGTAGATGTTGGAGTTTGTATCAAGTGTGTTCCATCCGCTACAAGGATCGATTGTTGTCAACTGTCCTTCTGAGACGCCGCCAAAAAGCTCCGGTACGTTGGGAATACGGAAAGCCGTCGCATAGGTGCCGCGAAGTTTGAACCCGTCGACAACCTGCCAGTTCACACCAATCTTATAGTTGGTATCAGACTTGAATTTATCATAATCTGAAAAACGCAACGCCAGGTTAAGTTCAAGGCTTTCCACCATGGGGACCCCTGAAAGAACTGGAATACTCAGTTCCGCATAGGCTTCCTTGGCTTTGGTCATGCCTGAAATGGGGTCTTCAGCATTTGAATTGGCAAAACCAAGAACTTTGAGGGAATCTGGCTGGCGCCATCCCTTATCTTCCCGATATTCAGCCCCAGCAGCAAATCCAACAGTCCCGGCAGGTAACTCAAAAATTTCTCCGGAAATATTGGCGGTGAAACTCAACTGTTCATTGCCCCCAACATCTGTCATGTCAAATGGCAGGTAATCCAACACTGCCTGACTGACGTTTCCAACTCCGAGATAATCACCGCAAGGGATGCCGTTCATTCCACAGACGTTGGTATCGAGGGTTTGATTGAACCGTTCCAGATTTACCACGTTTGTGACCGTATCTGTGCCGGTATTACGGCCCCAGTTGAAGGCAACATCCCAACTCCAGTCATCGGCTACCGTGCCATCCAGTCCCGCAACAACCCGGAAGGTATTGACTTCCTGTAAGAATATACGCTCGCCCAGTTCCACAAGACGACGACGTTCAACCGTCAGATCTTCGCCGATTGGGTTTGTCGGGTGATCCGCCGCCAAGAAGATGTTGCGGAGGGTATTTGGCGAGGCCGGCTGTGTTGAGCGGCGATTAGTATACATCATTTCGCTAAAGAGACGAACATCGTCGGTGATATTATAATGACCGAAGGTGCTGAAGGACAAGCGCTTGATGGGATTAACCGCGTTAAAATTCACATTGTAGTTATAGCCGTGAATAGCCCGATCATAAGGGGCCCAGGTTTTTCCGCCTGGCTCATTATTAAAGTTGATCCGCACCAGGTCACCAGTATCACTATCAATATAGACCGCCCGGCCACCAGCTGTGCTGGAGCTTCCGTTGCAGGCGGTTTCACTATCAAATGCCAAAGGACACGGAACCCTGTCCGCCAGAGGGGATGGTTTGTTATCCTGATAACTGATGCTGGCCACCAGGCTGCCGCGGTCATTTGACGCGCCCCAGGTTAGGTCCAGGAGATACTCTTCACCATCGCCTTTACCGGTCATGCCAAATTTAGCGCTAACTTCCAGACCGTTGAAGTTGTTATCTGTGATGATATTGACCACGCCAGCAACAGCATCGGCCCCATAAATGGCTGACGCGCCATCTTTGAGAACTTCAACCTGTTTGACAATCGCCATGGGGACCATGGACAGGTCCACGGAGCTGTTAGCACCGGTTCCGCCATTGACCATACGGCGGCCATTTAACAACACCAGAGTCCGGTTAACACCAAGACCGCGCAGGTTGACCTGAGGCGTGCCCCAGCCGTTGCTTACCCAATAGGCGGCAGTCTGATTGCCCCCAAAACCAGCGGAGGCTGGAAGGCGTTGCAATAGGGTTTCCATATTGGTGATACCGGTATTCTTGATCATTTGCCGGTTCAGGATTGTAACTGGACCGACACCTGTCAGGTCTTTACGTTTGATCCGGCTGCCGGTGACAACGACTTCTTCAAAGCTGGAATCATCACTGACGGAAGCTTCTTCCTCAAAAGCAAAGTTGCTCTCTTCCAGATTGCTCTCATAATGGGCAATGTCTTCGGCATCAGCAGTCAGGCTGATGTTGTGTATCAAAGAGCCATTGTTTGCGTGGGGTGACCGGATGATGATCGTACCGTCCCGTTGCTCGATCACGTCAAAGGCCGTATTCTGCAACAGGTAGGATAAAGCTACCTTGGCGGACATTTCGCCTTGGATGGCAGGGGATGTTTTACCGGCCAGAAGATCAGACCGTACGGTGATTACAACATTGGTTTTTTTTGAAAACTGAATAAGGGCCTCTGCCAGAGGCAATTCCTGCAACTCAAATTTATATGTGTCAGAGGCCTGGGCAGTTGAAAAGGCCGTGCTGAGGGCAATAAGTGATGTTGCTCCCAGTATCTTGGCGCTTGTCATGGCCTTTGCTTTTAAATGTTTTATGGATTTCATTGGTATAACTCCCGTTTGCATAGCGATCAGATTATTTCTGAACACTGTCTATGGGACGTGGAGAGGTTTAAAAATCGCCCCCCCTTTTTATTATTTTTTATTTTCAGATTATTACAAAAACACCCAACGTCCTGAAATTTATGGATTATTAAAGGCAATATTTTGAGTGTTTTTTGTCCTTTTGAGGGGCGTGATGATGACATCCCCCGAAGAAAGATAGAGCACTTCGACGTTAAATATCTCTGGCAGGGTTTTAAGGAAGTCGTCAATTTGGTGGACATCAAAGCTGGTCGTGACGTGAATATGGGCGAGACTGTCGTCCTCCAGCTTTATATGTCCTGAATAGTAACGATTGGCATCGGCAATGATCTTTGAAAAGACCTCCTTCTTATAAACAAGCCTGCCGCCACGCCAGGCACCGGGTTTTACCTGGGCTATTGTGATGTTGTCGGTAAACCCTGCTTTTGTCGTAGAAACAATCTGGCCCGCTGTCAGGACCTTGGTTTGGGAAGGTTTTTTCTTAAGTTGTTTTGGGGTTACCTGAACCCGCCCTTCCAAAACACCAACGGTCAAATCCTGGGGTCCTAAATGGACGTCAAATTTTGTCCCCAAAACGCGAATTTCTGTATCCTGAGCCTTGACATAGAATGGTTTCTTGGGGTTCTTTGCAACGTCGAAAAAGGCCTGTCCTTTTTTTAAGGATACATTTCGACGGTCCTCAGAATAGAGAACTTCCACACGAGACAGGGCACCCAAGGTAATGATGCTGCCATCTGCAAGGACGATCTCCTGGATCTCCGCTCTGGTCGTCTGGTAAATATCTGGTGCCTGTATGGCGGGGGGTTGCATGAAAAAGACCAGCGCGATCAGGGCGGCAACAGAGGCAAGGGCGTATTGTGGTGCCCTCAGGTTTTGTTTGACGGCTTGGATGAATTTGGTAAGGATATTGTCATTTCCTGCCCTGTCATCCACTGATTTTCGTAGATTCTCGCCCTGTGGAGAACGGGCCAAAACACCAAGCTCATTCCAAATATGGCTGATGCCGGCATAAGCTTCCGCATGTTGGGGATTTCCATCCCGCCAGATGATAAAAGCCTCTATATCTGCGTCGTTCGCTTGATCGGACGTGATTGTCATCAGCCATTCATGGGCTGTTTTTTCAATCTGACTATCTTTGTTGTTGAGCATATTCATTTGTTTAACTCTGATCTTTCAGTCTTAATTTCTATCTTCTTCAGGGCCTTGTGAAAATCTGTCAGGGCCTTCATAACATGCTTTTTGACCGCCGATTGTGACAGGCCGGACTGGCGTGAAATCTCGGCATAGGTTAAACCGTCGAACTTGTTCAGGACCAGCATGCGCCGGCGTTTTACCGGCATATCCCACATGACCCGTTCTAACAAGGCCAATCTTTCTCTGGTTATTATTATTCGTTCGGGATGAATATCATCCCGTTCCCGTGAAGGGTTCGTATTTTTTTGCTCCATCATATAGCGCCGGCGTGTGGCGGCTTTGCGGTGATGGCTGATGACCATGTTATGAGCCGATCGATAGAGGAAAGCCCGGGGATTTTCAATTTCACCCGGATTGTCCAGGGCGGCAAAGTTGGTAAAAACTGCCTGGGCCACATCTTCCGGGTCGGGGGGGCCGCTGCCAAAAGTGCTGTTGACATATTTACAGATATCGCCCCAGAAACGATGATATAGGAGACTCAGATTGTGACATTTCTCAGAATTAGGGTTGCTTTGCCTAGACTTTTTAGCCATTGGGTCCGTAATTTTCTCGTCCGCTATATCCATTTCTAATTTTCACCTTCACTGACTCTGACATCATTGCCGCCGCTAGTATAGGTTGCACAACTTGCGGGGCAGAATTGACCTTAATAATAAGACGCGTAAGGTATATAAAATCGCACCCCTTAAAATATATTTCTAAGCGGAATAATAATTTGATTTCAATGCCTATAGCAGTTTTGGGGGGTTCCGTAAAATTCTATGGCTTCCTTTTACCGATAAAAAGACCTATGTTAGGTTAAAATATAATTTTATCGGGACGGAACTTAGTGAAAAGAATATGTTTATTTATTCCTTTTCTACTGCTTGTATTTCTAATCAATCCAGTTGCTGCAGATGAAACGGGCTGGACAGAGAAAAAACTTGGAAAGGTTATTTTAAAGGCGGGCAAGGCGGCCCGTCATAAGAAATGGTCCCGTGCGATTAAATACGGTGAACAAGTGCTTTTGGGCTGCAAAATCCTTGGCCAGCATAGTAATATCAGATATATAAATCAGCTATCACATCTCAATCAGTATTATGATAAAGCTAATCGTCTGAAAGAAGTTCCTTCCCGGGTAAAGGAAGCATATAACTTGTCCGGAAAACATTTGGGACCCGCCCATGACACAACCATAGTGAGCCGCCAACTTTATTATAAACTCCTCCTCACAGGCAGGGAATATCATCAAGCTTCTTTACTGGTTCTGGAATCTATCTCCATTTTGGGGGAAAGTGAGGAGGATAAATTTCAATTGCATGGGTATTTGAAATCGCTTTATTCCCTATACGGGCTTACGGGGCAGCTCGAACAGGAAGAAAATACTCTATTACATTTCATACAGCTGCATAAACAATTAGTGGGCAATGACGACAATGATATCACCGGAGTGATTGTCATTCTGGCTAAAAATTATTGTCGTCAGAAAAAGCTGGATAAATTTAACCACCTGATAAATTTCCATGGCCTGAAATATTCCTGTAAGTAGGGTACATCCATGAATGGACTTGTATCGTAAAAGTGGAGAGTAATCTGCTATAATAAATCTAGAATGAGGCGTTAACAGATGCCACTTAAGAAACGTAAATTTACCGAAGAAAGTCTATCGGTAAGTTGTCGTTTTTTATTGCAGGATTTGATCTTCGTTGAGGATTGTATTAATACGGTCATCATCCATGAGATTATTGGAAATGAAATTGAGAAGGGTGTTTAGATGAGCTTGAGTGAAGGCGCAAAAAAGAGAAAAGCGAAAAAAGTGGTTAAGGGCATAAAATCCAAACCCACGGCAGCACAAGCGCGCGCTAGGGCTAAAGCTGGTAGTATATCAAAATCCAGACAAAGCGAACATGGCGGAAGGGCGCATAGAAGGCGCAATGGGTAAGGAGTGCTGGGCCGGGAGGTGCTCATTTAATGTCGTTACATATCAATTTCTTGTGCGGTGGACCAAGCTCGGATTTGTACCGTATAATGTACTAGAAACATAAATGCATATACGGTGCAACCAGTTATGCCAATTCCCCGTAAGGTTTGAAAATACCTCGCACATCTGGTTATTTAATATAGTCATCCAGAAATGATATGGAACAAGCGTTACCACATTAGTAGGGAGACCAATGTGATAACGCTCTATAGGTCACTGACCTATTTTAAATACTCAGACCAGATTATAGGAGATAACGCCGGACGACAGCCTCTGCCTGGCTTAGAATCTGGTCCTGCCCCGGTTGCAGGTCATGGCCGCCCATGCCCGCAGCGAAATCAAGGTAGGGGTCCTGGACGCCGCTTTTCTGGCCGGACATTGCTTCGAGAACCGCTAGGCCACAGAAGGGAACATAATAGGGGCTATATCCCCCTTCATGAGCCATGACCACGCGACCTTCGCAAAGGTCATCGGCAAGGGCCATCAGTTTGTTGGTCAAGCTCTCGTACCCCGCAGAATGCATCATCATGCGGCCCAGGGGGTCAAAGGCACTGGCATCAAAGCCCGAGGCGACAAAAATAAGGTCTGGCTTATAGGCACGCAAGGCAGGGACAACGACCCGGTCAAAGGCGGCTTCGTAGGCCCCGGTGCCACTGCCAGGGGGCAGGGGCATATTGACGGCATAGCCTTCGCCTTTGCCTTCTCCCACATCGGTGACCAACCCTCTGCCCTGAGGGTACCAGTTATCCTGATGCATGGAAATGGTCAGAACCCGGGGGTCGTCATAAAAGGCGGTCTCTGTGCCATTGCCGTGATGGACATCCCAGTCCACGACCGCAATTCGTTCAACGCCCATTGTTTCCAGAGCATGTTTTGCCGCGATGACGATATTGCCGAAGATACAAAAACCGCGCCCCATATCCGCATCGGCATGATGGCCGGGTGGCCTGTTGAGAACATAGGCGTTATCACACTCCCCGGCCATGACGCTATCAACCGCCGCGATGAGGCCCCCGGCGGAAAGTTTGGCTATTTCATAACTGCCATGACCTACAGGGGTTAATTCACCGGCATCACCGCCGCCTATGGCGCTCATGTCCTTAACCCGTTGAAGATAATCCGGGGTATGAAACCGCAGAATTTCTTCTTCTGTGGCATCCCGGGGTTTGATGAGATGCAGGGTATCAATAAAACCACTGGCATCGAGCAGATTTTTGAATCGCCGTTTGGTTTCGGGGTGTTCATTATGCATGCCCGGCTGCAGGGGAAATCCCGGGGCCATGAAACCGGCATAATTTCCTGTATCGTGCCAAGTATAAAGTTCGTGATAAACAAAGCCGGTCTTTTTCATTGTCTCATCCTGTTCAAATTAAAATTTATCTATGGAGCTCAAACACTGGCAAAGACAGTGGGCCGACGACCGGCCCAGGGGGCAGCCTCTTCCAATTGGCCGGCGAGGCGAAATAATAAATCCTCTTTGCCGTAAGCGGCGACAAACTGAATGCCAATGGGCAGACCTTCTGGGCTTTGACCTAAGGGCAGAGAGATGGCCGGCTGGCCTGTTGTATTGAACAGCGGGGTAAAGGGTGCAAAATCAAATATATGATTTGTCCAGCTCTGGGCTGTCCAGCCATCTTGATCGGCATTCAGATAGCCTAAGTCTTGAGGAGCCCGGGCCATGACCGGGGTAGCAAGAATATCATATGTCTCAAAAAACGGCGCCACGGTGCGGGTCACCTGGTTCATCACGCCCATCGCGGCAATGAACTGGGGAGCACTCATCGACTTCCCGTGCTCATAACAAGCCATGATGCTCTTTTCCACCAGGTCCGGTGTTATATCTTTGCCAAGAAGTTCTGCTGATGCGCTGACCCAAAGGGACAGATTAGCCGCCCAGATATCGCTCGTCGCCACCCAAAAGGACTCCGTATCGAACTCTGGCCGATTGTTCTCCAGTGTATGGCCGAGGTCTCCTAGCAAGCGTACGGTATCTTCCAGGGCAGATACAACATCGCTATCCACAGGTCCGTTGCCCCAGGACTCCGCCGTCCAGGCAATTTTCAACTTGCCGGGTGCGGTGGTGACTTCAGATAAATAGCTTTTCCCTGGCCGGGCAATTTGAAAAGCATCGCCAACACCGGGGCCTTCGCTAATATCCAGCAGGGCGGCACTATCTCTTACGGTTCTGGTCACGGCATGCTCGATACCCAAGCCACTCAGGGCTTCGCCATAATCCGGACCAATGGGTGTGCGGCCACGGGTTGGTTTCATGCCGACCAGACCACAACAGGCGGCCGGGATGCGAATTGAGCCGCCGCCGTCATTGGCATGGGCCATGGGAACGACCCCGGCGGCAACCGCTGCGGAAGATCCACCGCTTGAGCCTCCGGCCATTTTTGAGATGTCCCATGGATTGCGTGTTGGGCCATTAAACCGTGATTCAGTCGTGGCATTATAGCCAAATTCCGGGGTAGCGGTCCGTCCGACGGTGACCAGGCCGGCCTGTCGGTAGCGGGTCATCAGGTCACTGTCATATTCAGAGACCACCCCTTCCAGGAGAGCACTGCAGCTCTCCGATTTTACACCCTTCATATGGATCAGAACATCCTTGATCAGAAAGGGAACGCCGGCAAACTGACCTGACGCGCCATCTTCGGCCCTGAGGTCTTCCGGTATGGTGTTCATTACAGCATTCAGGGAGGGATTGACTTTCTCAATCGCTTTAAGGGCACAGTCAACCAGGTCTTGAGAGGTGACTTCTTTCTTGCGGACCAGCTCCGCTAATCCCAATCCATCATATTGGCAATATTCTGATAACTTCATGATTTTTGCTTTCTTTTAATTGAAAAACGCGCAGGTGTGCTGGATGTAATTCCTGTGCAGGATTCACATGAGAATTACATCCATAACGGTTTTATTTAGAAATTATACTCGACGGTTACGCCATAACTTCTGGGAGCGTTGTTCACGGGGAGGAACAATCCAAAACCGGGGACATCATTGATGTAGCGCAGATATCTTTCGTTGGTCAGGTTTTTCGCCCACAGGCTGACCTGCCAGTCAGCATTCAATGAATTGAGAATAATACGTCCATCAAGGGTATTGTAAGAACTCACCAGATGATCAGCCTCATTTTCAATTTCGAGGTAACGTTTATCGACCCATGTCCAACTCGCCATGAATTCTAGTTCATAGTCATCGTTAACCGGCTGGGCATAACTGACAAATATATTGGTCGAAAATTCTGGCGTATTGGCCGGGACGTTACCAACAATGGGGATCGTACCAAAGAGGAAATCACTTTCAGATATCTTGGCATCGGTATAGCCGCCGGAAGCCGTAATCGTCAGGCGCTCTGTTGGGTGCCAATTCATGTCAATTTCAACACCTTTGGTTTCCAGTTTCCCAACATTACGTCGCCGTGGTGTCAATTCACCCGGCAGGTTTGCATTTTCCTGATAATTATCGACTGTTGTATAAAAGAAGGCAGCATTCAGGGTCATGGAGCCGTCCAGCAATACTGATTTTACGCCGGCCTCAAATGCGGAAACATCTTCAGGTTCGAAAATAATAAGATCAGTATTAAACCCAATATCAAATCCACCCGATCGGAAACCCGTTGAATAAGAGGCATAGAGCGTTATGTCTTCCGAAGGTTTGTAATTTGCCCCTACTTTAAAATTAAAGGAGGTATCTTTACGACTGGTGTCTGATAAAACAGCCGTCAGATAAGTCGCAGGATCAATCCGGTCTTCTATGCCCTCTCCAACCCCTAGAGCAAGATAAGACGCCCCGTCAAAGTCAGTTTTTTCCTCTGTATATCGTGCGCCAAGGATCAAACTAAATTGATCGGTAACGGCATATTCATGATTGGTGAAAAGAGCATATGAATTTGTAACTTGAGTATATTCATCCCCTAATCGCACAGCGCCGACATCGATAGTATCTACGCCGATCAGGTCGTCTTTCTCGTAATAAGCCCCAAACAGATAATTCCAGCTATCCCGCTCGCCAGACAATCTAAGTTCTTGCGTATATTGGTTTATTTTTGAATACCAATCGATATTTACGCTGGCAACCGGGGTATTGTCGCTATCCTCACGTTGGTCCCGCTCAAAATATTCGTAACTGGACAATGAAGATATGGTCGCCCATCCCAGATCATGATCTACCCGTAAATTAAATCCGCTTGAAATATTGTCTCTTGTTGGGAAGTAATCCTGATTAACGGTAAATCGTCCGATGGGGTTTCGTATGACCGCCTCAATGTCCGTTACACCTCCGGCATGCGCGCCGCCGGGGATGTCCTGAAATAAATTATCATAAGGCGTCAATTCCCCTTCTTGGGAGCCGTAATGGGCACTCGCCAATATTGTCGTTTTTTCATTCGTCCATTGCAATTGGCCCTTAACCTGTTGTGTGCTTTCTTTTCCACCGATTTTTTCATTATTGAACAAGTTGAGGTAAGGGCCGTCATTTTGGTCTACGATGCGAAAGGATAAGCGCCCCGTCAGTTGTTCAGTTATTGACCCACTGATAAACCCATCGACCTCAAACCGCTTGTAATTTGCGTAGGTGGCGCGAACGCCTGCCTCAAATTCTTCGGTGGGCTTGTTGGTATAATAATTCACCGCGCCGCCAGTTGTATTGCGGCCAAAAACGGTTCCTTGCGGCCCCTTCAAAGCTTCGATGCGTTGAACATCAAAGAACCCCATGGAGGCCATGAAAGGCTTGCTCAGGAAATATTCATCAACATTGACACCAACAGGGGCTTCAAAGCTTGATTGAAACTCATTAAGGCCAATGCCCCGCATTCTGAAATGGGTTTGGCCGGCGGCATCATCCAGGGCCTGTAAATTTGGAATGGCGGCGGCCAGTTGATCAACCGATGTCAGGCCGCGGTTTTTAATCATGGCTTCCCCGAAGGCTGTGATGGTAATACCCACATCCTGCAAAGACTGCTCACGTTTTTGAGCCGTGACAATAACTTCTTCCAATTCAACAGAATATCCGACTGTCGGAAAACTGAGAATAAGAGCCAAGGTTGTCAAACTGCATGAGTAAACGCGTTTATTTTTGTGTGTAGAAAACATAAAATCCTCCCTGTGTGATTACGGCAATCTGGTTGCTCTAATTCTGTATAACAAAATGAGTTGGGGGTTTGACCCTGCAAAAGGATGGGTTCTTCCCATCTAAAAGGATGGGTTTTGGCAATATCATGAAAATATCAGGGTTTAAGTAGGTTAAGTTTGCGGGCAACAGTTACCGCTTGCGTGCGATTATTAACATTAAGTTTGCCTAAAATATTACTCACATGCCAACGGACGGTATTGGTGGCAATGGACAGTTGAAAGGCAATGGACTTATTCTGCAGGCCTTCGTTGATCAGCTCCAGGATGGCAAGCTCCCGCCGGCTTAATTCATCAACCGGTCGCACCCGGCGGGGACTGATCTGGTAGGGGGTCTGAACCAGGTGAGGTTGACGTTTGTACGTCTCCTGCTCCTGAACGCTGAAAGCCGCCAATATCCGGCGAATGAATTTTTCCCTTTGAATGGGAATTTCATTTTGTTTCAGTAGTTTTCTGAGCAAACCTTCAATTTCTGACCCCTGATTTAAATACAGCCGCAGATAATCCTCATTTTCAGCCCAATCCATGGAGGCGGCCAATACGGTCAGGGCATCTTCCGGGCGTTGTAACGACAGCAGCAACCGCACATGAAGCAGCATTATGTCGAGCATATGATGAAAACGGCCATATATTTGGGCCAGTTTCTGCATATGTTCTATGGTAGGGATCAAATTGCTATGGGGCTCAAGATTGACTTTATATAAACACCACACAAATATCTGCAGGCACTCAAGCGGGTCCCAGTTATCGGGTAATTCTGGAAATTTTGAAGGTTGCATGCCAATGCTGCGCATTTGTTTATGCATTTCCCCCAGGCGGTCACTCGCGAGCAATAACTTCATTTTCTCACAAGTGATCAATATTTTTGACCGGGCCAGAGAGCATTCACTATTAATTTCCAGACTTCGGTCCAGCAGACTGAGCGCGGTATCAGTCTGGCCCTGTTGATGAGATATGCGGGCCAGGGTGATGAAGGCCAAATTCCGAATTTCAATGTAGGAACATTCTTCAATCAGGGGTAAATAACGGGTCAGTAAGTCACTGGCCCCATTAATTTGGTTCCAGGCGTATAAAACCGCCGCTTTGGGAATTTTAATGAGGGCCGCTGCGGAAGATTCAATATTAATCCCCCGCTCCTTCAGCATGGTTTCCATATGATCAACGGCCATTTGACAGGCGTAAAACCGGCCCTGTTCATATTCAATCAGGGCCTCGACACAATATGTATATATCAATCCTATTGAGCAATCACAAAGTTGGTGTTTTTCTCTGGCGAGGCCAACATTGCTTCGGGCTAAAGCAAACTCATTATAGGCCAGATAAGTGACCGCATTGGAATTATACACTGTCCCAGCCCAGAGGGCATATTCCGGATCCTCAGGAACGCTGACGGGGATCAGTTTAAGGGCCATATCCAGTCGGTCAGAAATTGCCGCATTCGCCAAACTCAGGACTTGATGTTCAATTTTATAATGCTGCCATTCAGGCCCGGCACCAGTTTTGTTTTCTTCTGCTCTTATTATTTGGAACAGTTTATCCAGCCAATGTTCCGCCTGCTGGCATAATCCCATATGAATGAGAGCCCAGCAATTGTAAGCAATCAAACTTGGTTGAGTGGCAAAATGTTGCTCTGGTATATTTTTAATCCAGCTTTGCAGCCGTGAAAAGGCCCCCTCTTTGACAAGATCCATGGCCAGGTCCTCAACCAGGAGAATGGCATCAGTAATGTTGCCAGCTTCCAATGCATAAGAGATTGCTTCCTCTTGCAGGCCCTCCGCCAGAAACCATTCATAGGCTCGTTGATAAATAATATTGCGGTAGGAGCTGTCTTCTCTATTCACTTGAGCAAGCAGGTATTCACGCGCAATATTATGGAATTTATACCAACTCAGATTAACGTCCAATTGGACGATGAACAGGCCGGTTTCTTCCAGTCGATCAATGACTTTCTGGGGGGATTTTATCCCTGACACCAGACTGGCAACCTGAGGGTTGAAACGATCAAGAATGCAGGTTGTGAGCAAAAACTGCCTGGATTCTTCATCTAGATTTTCAAAGATTGCGGTCGCAAGGTATTGTGTGATCTCACGGGTTGATCCAGAGAAGGTATGTATGAAGTCGGCCAGGGGTTCTTGTTTTGGCCGGGAAGCCAATGCTAAGTGCAATACGGCCCCCCAGCCTTCGGTTTTGTCCAAAAGTTCCTGGGCTAATAAATCATTGACGGAAGTCGACATATGACTGTTGATCAAATTCTGGGCTTCTTCAAGATTAAACCGCAAGTCTTCCTTAGTGATTTCCAGGAACGAACCGGGCATCATCATAGATGAGACATTGAAATTGGCGCTACTCTGGCTGGCAACAAGAAGTTGAAGATTATTTGGAGCAAAATTCAATAATTCAACAATAATATTGATCACGGTATCGCCGGATATTACATGGAAATTATCCAGGACGATGCACACCTGTTCGGAAAAAGCCGTGATATTATTTACAATAAGTCGGATGATGTCTTCATAATCATGGCTGACCCTACTCTCCAGATAGGCGAGGGCTTCTTTGCCATTTATGGCCCCGACCTTGTCTAGCGTTGCAATAAAATATTTTAAGAACCGCCGGGAATCAGAATCTTTCTGGTCCAGAGAATACCAGCAAAGGTGGGTCTGGTGTTCGGCCCATTGGCTCAATAGGGTCGTTTTGCCAAACCCCGCAGGCGCATGCAACAGGATAAGTTTAGTGCCAGCTTTAGTGGCGGATTGCAATTTGTCGAGTAAGCGTGGGCGTTCTACAGTGTAACGGTTTATGACGGCAGGATTTAGTTTGGTGATAATTAAATCAGATATTTTCATATGCTACTCCTTCCCCTGTTACACTTGAATCCTTATTATGATTTCATACCATAAGGTTTTATCAGGGCAATAGCATCTTATACAAAAGGCTAGTATGTATTTTAGTTACCCCCATATTTAAAATCCAGCGGTGTTAAATTTTCTTCGTTTCATTCTCATTCTCCTAAAACCCAGTAAATCCTATATGAAAAATGAATTTCCCCTGGATTTTCAGACACCTTGAAGTTGCACCATGAAGCAAGGAGTTAAAGAATATGTCAGGTTTACGTTACACGGAAGAATTCAAGCGAGACGCAGTCGCTCAAGTCACAGATCGGGGCTATTCGGTCAGAGAGGTTGCCGCCAGATTGGGCATCAGTACCAAATCCCTTTATGACTGGAAAACGGCGTATCACAAGCCCGAGCCGGAGCCGGAGCCGGAGCGTCAAAAAGATGCTATGCAGGACTCGGAAATTCGTCGCCTGAAGGTAGAACTCGCGCGGGTGACAGAGGAGCGTGACATTCTAAAAAAGGCCACAGAGTACTTCGCAAAAGATTGCCCAGAGATTATGGGGTGAAGTACACCTTCATCCAGGCACACCGATCTTTTTTCCGAGTTCGGCCTATGTGCCGTATCCTTAAAGTTCACCCCAGTGGGTTTTATGCATGGCTTAAGGAACCTCTCAGCAACAAGGCCAAGGATGACCAGCGGCTCATCGGTCTGTTAAAGCAGGCTTTTATGGCGGCGGATGCCTAAGTCGAAAGTCATCATCCACTCTGACCAAGGCAGTCAGTTTACCAGCTATGAGTGGCAGAAATTTCTAACGGCTAACAATCTGGTAGTCAGTATGAGCCGCAGATGAAACTGCTACGACAACGCTGTCGCTGAGAGCTTTTTCCAGCTTCTCAAACGTAAGAGAAACAGGCGGAAAACCTACGGGACCCACAAAAATGCTCGGCAGGACGTGTTTGATTATATAGAATTTTTCTACAATCCAAAAAGAAAGCATGGTAACAACGGTATTTTGTTACTGATCGAATTTGAGTGGATTCGGCGGCCTTACATATCCATTTTCCCCACAAGACCTATTCCTATTCAGCTTTAATGACAAGCCAGAGAAGAAAATTCCGGCTTAATAATAAAACCCTGAGTGAATATAGACGAGCGGTTCATTATTATAATAAAGGACAGGACAGCAAATAAAACCTATGGAAATCATTGATAACTTTCTGTCAAGCACCCGTTTTTGCGGACCCGTAATTCAGCTTGCCCAGGATAACAATATCGCCCCTCTCACCCTCATCGAGGATCTTGGAATTTCAGAACCAGACCTTGCGGACCCTACTGTCATGCTGAACAGTCACCAACAGGTCACCTTCATCACCAACGTCCTCAAAGCCTTTTCTGACGAGGGCATCGGGCTTAAGGCGGGGCTGGCCGCCAATTACAAGGACCTTGGCATGCTCGGCCTGGCCATGCTCAGTTCCCCAAGCTACCGCCATGCCTTGAAAGTCGGCAGTAAATTCGCCCGGACAGCCGGCTCCTTCCTCGAACTTAAATTGATTGAACAGGGCGACCGTTTGGGACATCAGGTCCTCCTTCCGCCTCTGGCCCCGGATGTCATTCGTTACCTGACGGAAGAATCATTCGCGTCAATCTTTACGTATAGCTCTACCCTGTTAGGTAGTGATGATCATGAGGGATCAGACATATTACACGCTGCAGAAGCGATCAGCTTTGCCTACCCGCGCCCCCGTTATGGGGACATGTATGACAGCCTGTTCGCCTGCCCCCTGACCTTTGACGCCGACGTTACGACGTTATGGTATGACCGCGATTTGTTTGAAAAATCCTTACCTATGTCCAACCAGTTAGCCAGTAGCATGTGCGAAAGCCAATGCTCCAAACTCCTTGAGGAACTCAGGGAGAAGGATCAGATCATTCAGGACATACGTTTGCTGATCTCCAGCAACCTGGACAGCTTCCCGTCCCTGGAGCACACGGCTGATCAGATGGCTATGAGCCCAAGAACCTTGAGGCGCAGGCTGCAGCAACAAGGTAGCTCCTATTCCAGGATAATGGGAGATGTCAAAAGTAGCTTTGCCTTTGATCTTCTGAAAAACCCTGCTTTATCTATCGTGGATATCGCAGAAATTCTGGGGTATTCCGAACTGACAAACTTCCGGCGGGCGTTTAGAAGTTGGACCGGATCGACCCCGAGCCAATATCGCCAGTCCGTCCTGAAGTAACCTTCCTCCCCTATTTGGCCTGATATGATCCCCTGATTGTCCTCAACGGCCCTTTCCCTAGATAAAACCTCGTGACATAAGATTTCAAACGGTTGTTTTAAATAAAATAAAAGATTGAAAACAAGCCGCAAAAACATTGGGTCCATATCAGGGAGACTATACATGACATCAAAGATGTTCATATTGCTAACAACGACGGCCATCAGCATTACCGGGGCGTCGACCCCCTCAGCATACGCGGCGGGCGAATTAGAAGAAATTATTGTCACAGCGCAAAAGCGGGCGCAGGACCTGGGCAGCATCGGCATTGCCATTAATGCCTTCACCGGCGATCAGATGTCAGACCTTGGCATAAATGACGCGACCGATCTGGCGCTGTTCACCCCCGGCCTCAGCCTCACCGAAACCGGCGTTACAGGGGTGCCGGTATATACCATCCGCGGGGTGGGTTTTGATGATTATAACGCCAACAGCTCTTCCACAGTCGGTCTTTATACCGATGAGATCGGCCTGCCCTATGCCACCATGAGCCGGGGCCCCTTGTTCGACATGAACCAGATAGAGGTTCTTAAAGGCCCCCAGGGTACGCTCTATGGCCGCAACACAACAGGCGGCGCCATCAATTTCCTGTCCAACAAACCTACAGAGGAATATGAATCCGGCATGAAGGTCGGTTATGGCCGCTATCAGACCTTTGACCTGGAAGGCTATGTTTCAGGACAGATCACGAAAACCCTCAACGCCCGGCTCTCCGGCATGACGACCCAGGCCTCGAAAGGCTGGCAGCAAAGCACATCCCGCGACGACACATTGGGCAAACAGGATGTGGCTGGCGCCCGTCTGTTGCTGGACTGGCAGGCCTCAGAGGATATCAGTGCCCTGTTCCGTTTCCATTGGTACCGGGACAAATCAGACAATATTGCCCCCAAGTATTTTGCCTATGTGCCCCTGGTGCCGGATTTGGCCCCCTACTTCCCGGCGCCGGATGCCAGCCTGGTACCCGACCCCCAGGACCCCCGGGCCGCAGACTGGAGCGCATCGCTCCGGCCTGAGCGGGACAATGAAGGCTATGGCGCGTCGGTCAAGCTGGACTGGGAAACCGCCATTGGCACCCTGACATCGATCTCGGCCTATGAGGGCTTCAGCCGCTATGAGACCAATGACTGGGACGGGTCACATATCGAAAACCTTGATGTGATCATGGACACCGAAATTTCCTCCTGGAGTCAGGAACTGCGCCTGGCTTCCGCGGCCGAGGACAATAATCTCTCCTGGATCTTCGGCGGTTATTACTCCCAAGACAGCATGGATGAGAGCTGGCAGGCCCTGGGCAGTCAATCTACGGTATTTCTGGGCACCTTCGGCACCGTCGATACCCGCTATCATCAGGAAGCCGACACCCTGGCGGCCTTTGGCCATATGGAATATCTCATTGATGAGCAATTCCGGATCAGCGTAGGGTTACGCTATACCCATGAATCCCGTGAATTTTCCAGCTGTACCTATGATGTGGACGGCGGGCTTGCGGGCTTTTACAATGCCGACCTTGGGGCCATTCCGGGTCTGGTTGATCATATCTTCCTGACCAGCACCCCCATGGAGGTTGGCTCCTGCTCCACCGTCGATACATCCCGGGCGAGCTTCACTGTTGACCCGGTAAGTTTTGAGGTTTCCTCCTTTGGTGGGGTTGCCGAAATCTTCACAGACAAAACCACCATAAACAATCTGTCCGGCCGCCTTGGCCTGGACTGGATGCCCAATGATGACACCCTGGTTTATCTCAGTTACAGCAAAGGCTTCAAGTCCGGTGGCTATAACGGCGCCGCCGCCTCGACCTGGGAACAACTGGCCCCCTATAGGGAAGAAAAAATTAACGCCTTTGAAGCGGGTTTCAAAGTGACCGTTCTGGACGGCAGCATGCGCCTGAATGGCTCGGTGTTCAGATATGACTATACCGACAAGCAAATCGTCGGCTTTATCGCCGATGATGTCTTTGGCTTGCTGACCCAATTGGTCAATGTACCGAAGGCAGAAATTACCGGGGCCGAGGCCGAACTGGAATGGCAACCCGACGACCGGTTTTATTTCCGCTTTGGCGCCGCCTACCTGGACAGCGAAGTCAAGGAATATAGCGGCCTGGACGGTACCGGAAATCTGAGGGACTTTTCCGGCATGGAGCTGGCACAAACCGCCACATGGCAATTAAACGGCCTTGCCGCCTATCAATATCCTGTCAGCGAAGGCCTGCTCGGATCACTTTCGGTGGATTTCAATTATAACGACCAATATCAGTCCGCCATCGATAATAGCCCGTTGTTTTTTGTCGACAGCTATTTTGTCTGGAATGCCCGTCTGGGCCTGAGTGATGCCGAGGGCCGGTGGGATGCCTCGGTCTGGGGCCGTAACCTGTCCAACAAGAGCTATTACACCAGCGCCAACCTGTCCAATGACTATTGGTTCCGCAGCCCGGGCAGAGGCATGACCTGGGGCGCGACCCTAAGCTATAACTGGTAACCCGGTCCTGGACACATAAGGAGACTTACCATGTGGGAAAATCTGAACAACCTGGTTCCGATCATTGCCTTGGGCATCTATCTGCCCTTGATAGTGATCGAAATCATCCTGGATCTGAAAAACARGTCCGGSGGCTATRGCCTGAAGGATACGCTWTGCAGCATGTCGACGGCGGGCTTTTATCTGGGGACAAAATTCCTCATGAAAGGSGCAACCCTRTTTCTGCTCTATCTGGCCTGGGAGTACCGTTTTTTTGAAACGGCCCTGGCCTGGCCRGCMTTGATTGGGGCYTATTTTGCCACGGACTTCCTGTTCTACTGGCTCCATCGCATGATCCATGAGGTCCGGGTCGGCTGGGCCGCCCATATCGTTCATCATTCCAGTGAAARATTCAATCTGGGCGGCACGGCGTTRCGYCAGTCATTTGCYGAACCTTTYATGGAGGCCTTCTTYTATGCCCCCGCCGTCCTGATCGGCTTTCACCCGCTGGCGGTTTTGATCGCCATYGAACTGAACCTGATTTACATGTTCTGGGTCCATACGGAGAGAATTTCCARACTTCCCGYCTGGTTTGAAGCGATATTTTCCACCCCGTCACATCACCGGGTCCATCATGCCCGCAAYATCCCCTATCTGGATAAAAATTAYGGMGGYACCTTTATTTTCTGGGACCGCATGTTCGGCACYTTCGCSCTGGAAAAGGARAAGCCGGAATTTGGTATTCCYGAGCCCGTGGGCAGCTTCAACCCSCTCTGGGTCAGCCTGCATGGCTGGTTTGATTTGCTGAAAGATGTCTGGCAAGCCAAGGGCCTGATCAATAAAGTCGCATATTGTGTGATGCCTCCGGGATGGGCCCCGGACGGCAAGGGGCAAACCACCCGCCAGATCCAACAACAATATCGGGAAGATATGCACCAGGCTGATGCCGATACATCTTCCCGGTCATAACAGGAGACACCCATGCCGCATTATGCCCTCTCGGACGGCCTGGTAGCCCTCTGTGCGATCTATGGCACAGTCGTCCTACTCCGGCAATCAGAGCAACAGGCCGCCTGCCGCCTGATTGCCGGTGGATTCAGCGTCATCGCCCTGGCCGCCCTGACCGGAACATGGCGTTTTATCAGGGGTAATGACGCCCTGTTTGAAGCGCCGCACCTGCTGTTCAGTGATTTCGCCGGTATCAGCGGATTTCTGTGGATCAGCCTTGGGCTCATGGGGCTCATCACCCGTCTGCCTGTGGCGTTCACCTGGGTGTGCCCGCTGATCGGCTATGGCGTTCTCCTGGCCTTAAACCTGACAATCCCTGCTCTCACCGTCACCAGCCTGTTTATTCTCTCTGTTCAGATTCTGAGTATAATTCAGATGATGAAAAAGAAATCATATCGGCCTGGAGTTTGGCATATTTTATCCACCCTTTCGCTCTGCGGTGTATTGGTGATAGCAAGTATCCCGCCCTTAAACCCTGATCTTGAGTGGCACCTGTATCATGTTGTCCTCGCGGCATGGGCACTTTTCTTAACCCTCTCTGTTAAGGACTTTCTTTCTGAAAAATAGATCAACGACTAAATATACAACCCAACGGGATTGACACGTTAACTCAAAAATCACCTATTTTCATCATTCTGGAAGAAATTGAAGTCTCTTAAGTCATTGAAAATCAATAATGTACTATTTGAACATTGTTGGTTTTATTGGCTAAAATCAGTTAATGTGATAGCTCTTTTATTTCAGATATTGTCCAATTTGCACCCGTCACTATACAAAACTATAGTGAACAATCCGGTTCATCCTCAAGTTGATCGATAATTTTAGCGGGCGCGCCCCTCACCAGAGAACGGTCCGGTATTAACATGCCTTCAAGCACCAGAGTGCCCGCCTCAATCCGGCACCCCATACCGAGCTTCGCCCCATTCAATACCACCGCACCAGCCCCTATTGTGCTACCATCTCCGATCCTGCAGCCATGCAACATTACCCGGCCACCCACCTCAACAGATCGGCCAATTACCAGCGGAAATCCAGGATCTGCATGCAATACGGCCCCATCATTAATCTGGCTGGCCTGCCCGATAGTAATCTGCTCAAGGTCTCCGCGGATAACAACATTGAAACCGATTCTGACATCATGCATGATCAGCACATTACCCACCACCATAGCATTATCTGCGATATGAGCTTCACCCTCGCGCCGAACGCCTACGCCATCAAAACTGAGCAACATCGGTTAATTATCGTTCTGCCAAGAGGATTGTTGGTAAAAATAAGACATTGAGTCAGCCCTCGCTCAACCGGTCAGCTTCAACAAAAAATTTACGGCCTGTGTAGAGAATCAGCCCACCAAGAGGTCCAATCACCCCGACGACGATCGCCAGGGAATAGGGCATCATAGCATCATCCTGAAAAACAAAATCTGTTAACAAGGGAACAAACATTGGCCCAACAAAGCCACCAAGAAGCCCGATGAAAACAATATATATTGCCCCGGCCTGTCCGCGCAGGCGACCAGGAGTTATCGCCATAATGGCAGCAGGGCCAAGCACAAGCGGAATTGCAAAAAGAAACACAGTAACGGTGATACCACAGAAGGCCAGCAGGGGATCGCCAGAGACAATGCCCGCAAAACTCACCGGAGCCATCAGAAAACCGCAAAGGGCAATACTTCTAATTTTTGCATCCTGATACCCCCTGTTAAAGAAATAGCCTTCCACAGAACCTGCCATAAGGGACCCCCCAACCCCCCCGAGCAATATAGCACCGCCAAAACCAAAGCCAATCTGCTCAAAATCCCAACCATAAATACGCATAAACATAGCCGGCCCCCAGGCATTTATAGAAGATGCGACGGTACCCATGCAGGACATACCAAGAAAGATAGCCGAATAGGCCCGCCAATGCTTCCGGATAAACTGTAGCACCTCGCCAATTTTGAATTTTTCATCCCCCCCTTGTCTTTTCGGCTCTTTAATTATGGCAACCAGAGGTAAAATAAGCAGCCCCGGCAGCCCCACCAGAATAAAGGCCATCTGCCAAGCCTTCAGGGGACCAAAAAAGGGGAGCGTCACTCCCTCCCCCGAGGCGACCATTTCCACAATGGCCCCTCCAATAATCAGAGCCAGCCCCCCACCGATATGGGTACCACTTAAAAAAACTCCAAACGGCTTTGTCCTCTTTTCTTTAGGAAAATAGTCGCTGATCAGCGTCATCGTAATCGGCCCCAGGCCCGCCTCACCCGTAGCAACGCCGATCCGCGCCATGAAAAGAAACGCGTAACTCCGGGCCAAGCCACAGACCGCCGTCATGATACTCCAGATAAAAATACAGCATAAAAGAAGTTTTTTACGGTTCCAGTTATCTGCCAATCGACCAAGAGGTATGGCAAAAAAAGTATAGAACACACCGAAAGGCAATCCTTGCAATAAACCAATTTCTGTATCACTAAGGGAGAATTCATCCTTGATGGGCTCAACAAGCAGGCTGAGGATGAACCGGTCAGCAAAAGCAAGAATCAGCGCAAGCGTCAAAATAAACACCACAAACCAGGAATACCGAGGATCTGGCCACTCCCCCACCGCTTGATTATTCTTGGTATCGGACATAGAATACTTCCTCATCATTCACAGGCTAATTTACTACTTAAATGATCATACTTTTTCTTTTAATAAAAGGCTAACATTTCTTTTAGGAAAATGATATTATTTCCATTACCTCCTCTTACATAAAAGACCAATACAGGCTAAAAGATAGCCCCAACAGCAGAAAGGCCCCTCGTGCGCCAGCAAAATACACCTCAATCAAAGCCAGGATCACTTGGCAACCGCCTCCGCCAGTTTCGCAAAAAACGCGACCTATCCCTTCTTGAGGCCAGCCAGATGACGGGAGTCGCCACCTCCACTCTGTCAAAAATTGAAAACAACAAGATGTCACCCACCTTTGACGTAGTCACCCGAATAATGTCTGGACTCAAAATTTCCCCAGCTTATTTATTTACCGACACCAGGACAATTACAGACGATCACACCCCCACCGTTGATCGTCGAGACAACCCCGTCTCGCTGTCCATCCCCGGCGCAGAATACGAAATTCTTTGCGCAGACAATGGCTCAAAAGAAATGTTCACCACCATTATCACCCTGGAGACCACCGAACATAACGAGCTAATTGGCCATGCCGGTGAAGAATTTCTACTGGTCCTGAGCGGCACACTAGAAGTTTCATTCAAAGATAAACCCCCCATTCAACTGAGCAAGGATGAATGCCTGTATTTCAACAGCCGTACCCCACATTCCTTTCGCGCCGCCAGCGACACCCCCGCCCGCTTCCTTGCCGTAAGCAATAAATCTGCCTTTGATGACGCCCGGGACAGTGACAATAACCCGATCTCAGCCATGCATAAATTACGTGATCTGATCCTTAAGTAAGACCGGCAAGAACCAATCCTGAAAATTCGCCCTTCCTAGATAGATTTTATTAAAATCTCCATTGATTTTCCTATCGGAAAGTTTATTATTTCTTATAAGAAAATAATATTACTTTAGTGAATAGGTCACGATTTTACAAAATCAAAAACACAAAATTCAGGACGATATATATGTATAGATACTTCAAGGATAATTTTGCCTGGTCTTTCTCAGTTTCCCTGGCCATGGAAATGGGACAAATTAACGAAATCGATCAAGCTTGCGCCCCGCTTCTTCCCCTACAGAATGAATCTGCGGAAATTATGGGTGAAGCCTGGCACGCCAGCTGGACCGAAATCGCCGACAAAGTAGCCCGCCAGGGCCGCGCGGATGCGGCAAAGGGCCATGAATTCACTGCGGGCATGAAATTGCTGCGTGCTTGTGGTTATTACCAGATCGCCGAACGGCTGATGGTTCCGGGAGATGCCCGTCGCAACCCCCTTCACCAAACCAGCATTGACTGTTTTGCCGAAGGTGTCGCTTTGAGCGGGCACCGGACAACACGGGTTGAAATTCCCCATGATGGCGGGATTATGGCTGGCTGGCTCACGTTACCGGAAGGCCCCGGTCCCCACCCTTGCCTAATTTTCTCCAACGGTTTTGATTCAACCAAAGAAATACTTTATCTTATCCACCATGACCTGTCCTGCCAGCGCGGCATCGCTACCTTTTTTGTCGACAATGAAGGCTCCGGTGAAGCCTTACGCTTTCATGATATGAAACTCAAACCAGAAACTGAAATCTGGGCGGGAAAGTGTGTCGATTATCTGGAAACTGTGCAGCAGGTCGATTCCGACCGGATCGGCATCATGGCGTTAAGTTTTGGAGGCTATAGCGCACCCCGCGCCGCCGGCTTTGAGCCACGCCTGAAATGCTGCATATCCCTGGGGGCCAACCCCGTCGGAGACAGAATCAACCCGGTCGACTTCGAGGCCCGTCTCTCCACCCCCGAAATTGACAGCCATTCCCTGTGGTTAACCGGGGCCAAAACCCGGAAAGAAGCCTGGGATATATTTGACGCTTACACCCTGGTCGATGCCCTTCCAGCCATGAAATGCCCGTTTCTCGTTGCCCACGGGGAACTGGACATGCTGATCCCCATGGAGGATGCCCAGTGGATGGTCGACCTGGCCGTTAACAGCAGCCGGGCAGAACTCAAAAAATTCACCGAAGAGGAAGGTGCCGCAGAACATTGCGGCGCTGATGATCCCCAGAGAATTGGGGCTTTCTGTTATGACTGGGCGGCAGAAGTTCTGGGCGGACGGACAAAACCCGATAAAACATCCTAACTTCCCATTTAAATAAGTAAAAACTATGAGAAATAAGTAAAAAACAGGACCGTGGCAATGAAGATCAAATGCCACGGTCCTGAGCTGAAGGAAACAAATAATCCCTGAGGGAACTCTCCCAAGGAGCTACTCCAGCACCCTTCCGGGATTAAGAATATCTTTTGGATCAAAGGCCGTCTTCAAAAGTCTCATGACGGAGATTTCATTTTTATTCCGACTTATGGCCAGATAAGGTTTTTTTTCCATGCCAATGCCATGCTCTGCAGAGACGGAACCGCCATATTGCTTCAAATGACCATAAATTATACGTTCAACGGTGAGCTTATCTCCCTCTGAACAGCCACCAGCTGAAATCATCATGTGAATATTCCCATCGGCAATATGGCCAAAAACAATATGCTTATAGGCCGGCCAATGGCTTCGCAAATCTCCTTCAACCTGCCGGATATATTCTGCCATGTCATTAATCTTCAGACTGACATCAAAGCCGTACCACGGTTTGTGGCTGAAGAATATTTCTATGCTGTCCCGCAAAGTCCAGAAATCTTCGCGTTCACTATCTGACTTTGCCACCACGGCATCCACGATCAGATTTTCCTCCATGGCATCGGTCAATGATCCTACAAAACAGTCATAATCGGCGGTTTGGTCCCCACCCATGGATTCCACCAGCACATAATAGGGATAGTCTCCCGCTAAGGGTGCCCGGTTCATGGCCGACGGCGCAGTAACCATGGTATAAAAATTATTCCACATCACTTCAAAAGCACTTAAACTTCCTCCAAGCGCCCCATCAATCTGCTTCAAAAATTGTTTCAGCTTGTCAAATGTCTCCAGGGCAACCAGCGCAACATTATGACTGCGGGGCTGCTCCCTCAGCCGCAATACGGCGCGCGTTACAATTCCGAGAGTTCCTTCAGAACCGATGAACATCTGCTTGATGTCGTAACCGGCATTATTTTTAATCATATGGTTCAAAGAGGAGACAACCGTGCCATCGGCCAAGACCGCCTCCAACCCCAACACCATATCCCGGGTCATACCATAGCGGAATACACGGTTGCCGCCGGCATTTGTCGCAATATTACCGCCAATCGTGGCACTCCCCCGTGCGCCCAGGTCCAGCGGCAAAAACAATCCCCGGTCAGCGACGGCCTGCTGTACGGCCTGAAGGGTCGCCCCGGCCTGAACCGTGACAGTGCGCCCTGAGGTATCGATGGCTTCAATAACCGTCATCCGTTCCAGGGATAGCTGTATTTCATGAGGGCCTGCGACACAGCCTCGAACAACTCCTGTACCACCCCCCATTGGCACAATTGGCTGCCCCGCCCCATGACATAGTCGCATCACAGCGGCCAGTTGGTCGGTACTATCTGGCCGAACGATGGCCTTTGCCGTACAGGGCTTATGACTTTCGATAAGACTACGGCTGCGCGACGTCACATCCGCTCCAACCAGCAAGCCTTTATCACCGAGTATTTCACGTAGGTGTTCAATAATCATTTTTAACGCTTCAATTCCCGGTGATAAATTTAATGTAATAGTATGTTCAGTAAAGGTTATCAGAACCTATACTGGACGCTGGCACCCCACTCCCGGGGTCGTCCGATCTGCCCCTCGGCAAACCCTAATCCCATCAGGAAATTGGCCCCACCCAGAATATATTTCTTATCGGCGAGGTTAGTAACAAATGTTGAAATTGTCCAGTTACCGTCACTGGTTTCAAAGCTTAGACGGGCATTCAGTAAGCCATATCCATCCTGTGCAATGATTTCACTGTTTGGCGCGTCATGGAAAACTTTGCTTCTATATGTCCAGTCAACTCTACCGCTCAGACTTCCGGAATTACCAATTTCTACAGTATAATTCGCTGCAAGTGCATATGACCATTCCGGAATTTCCGGAAAACGGTTATCTGTTGAAATGCCCACCGATTGCTTGATTTCAGTATATTTAGCATCGGTATAACCAACATTTGCTGTCAAAATGAAGCCTTCTGCAACCACTGCTTTCAGCTCCGCTTCAAATCCCTTAATTTCAGCTTTACCCGCATTATCAATAATTGTAATCGGCTGTGCTGTATCCGGATCAGAGGAAATGGATTGGAACTGAATATTTTTATAATCACTGTAATATAAAGCCGTATTGAACAACAAACGACGATCAAACCACTCAGATTTCAACCCAAATTCATATGTCCATACTGTCTCGGAATCAAAAGGAAGGAAATCATTACTGGCCATAGAACGCCCATTCAAACCGCCACTCTTAAATCCTTGGGCAACAGAAACATAGGTCAGAAAATCCTTATTCAATTGATATTCAAGTCCGAAACGTGGAGAAAATGAATCAAAATTTTCAGACCTTTCTCCGAACAGAATATTCTCTACACCCGTATGGAGACGAAACCCCTGCCTTGCCATACTCTTCTCTTCATAAGTATATCGCAATCCCACTGTTGCACTGAGTTTCTCATTCATGGCATAAGTAGCTTGACCAAAAGCAGAATAGCTCTTGATATTCTGGTCAACTATTCTACTGCCGCCCAGGTCAGCCCCTAAGAAATCCCAAAGCGGATCTAATACATATGTCTCCACATAATAATCAACATTTTCTGAGTAATAATATAATCCCATTACCCAGTCTAATTTATCATCGAAAGATGCACCATTAATCAAAAATTCCTGTGAAAACTGTTTTTGTTCCCACTCGTTTGTTTGCTTAATAATGTCGTAAATACTGCCATCCGGATCAACACCTGCCTCAAGGTCTAAATCTTTATAACTGGTAATAGATTTTACGCTAACATCACCCAAATTCCAGTTAATGGTCAAAGCCGTATCCCATGAATTGGAATGGTTGGTATTTGGTCCTGTGGCATAGCTTTGATTTAATTTCAGACCTTCCAGAAAAACCGGGCCATAATCAGGTTCAAGGAAATTGCTCAACAAAGCGAGAAGCCCAAGATCAGCATTATAATCCAACACTCTTCTCGTCCATCCGGTTTCACGAACTTTCGTGGCAGATAATGCGAGTAAAATTTCAACATTTTCACTGGCAACCCAATTAATTTTCACGCGACCACTTAACTTGTCCACATCGCCCATCTCGCCAATTTTATCGCCAGTAAAAATATCCAGCCGCTCTCCAAATCCGTCTCTCTTACGAATAGCACCCGAAAAATTTGCGGCAAGCTTACCAGGAACTAGGGGGAGATTTAGACTCAACTTGGCATCAATTCTATTAAATCGTCCCGTGATAAGCTCAAGTTTGCCGCCAAGCTCGTCATTGGGTTTAGCCGTAATAAGATTTATTGCTCCCCCCACAGTATTTTTTCCAAATAACGTCCCCTGAGGTCCCCGCAAAATCTCAAGACGCTGGACATCCACCATATCAAGATCAAGTCCAAGAGGGCGGCCCACAAAAACACCGTCAAGATATATCCCGACGCCAGGATCAAAAAATACCTCATTGGAGGCTGCCTGACCAATGCCGCGAATAAATATCGCTGGCGCAGATGATCCGGCGGGACCCGTATTGTTAAACACAACATTCGGGGCAAATTGTGCTGCCTCCCGAAGATCGCTCACAGACATGGCAGCAAGGTCTTTCTCGGAAAAGGCACTAACCGAAATAGGCACTTTCTGGAGAGATTCTTCTCGTTTCCGGGCCGTTACGACGATTTCCTCCAACCCCATGCCATTACTGACACCCTCATTTTCTGCTGCATTCAGACTCTGAGCGGGTACTAAAAACAGACTTGCCAGGCTGAGACCAATAGCCGTTGATAAATAGACCTTCGAATTTCTAGACATGATTTCTTCTCCTAATATTTGCACTCATTTTTTTTATCTTTCCAGAAGCACCTTCCCCCCTTGAAAGGCTTCCTGACACTCACTGTTAAACCCATTTTTTTCAGGTTTGGTTTTTACCTGTCTTTTAAAAAAACTCTCCATTCTTCTGACATGATTCACACAAAATCAGCAGATGACTTTCAAAGCTGGAGCCTGATATCGTCCAGGAACGGGTCATCGCGCAAACAGATCTCTGTCTCCACAATGAAACCGCAGCCCGGACATATAAACTGACGGAAAAGAGGATCAGCATCCACAAACCGGTCAGGGTCCCCAATAAGTGGATTGGACACCGATAACGGTAAATTTTCACTGATACAAGCTTCTTTGTAATTTCCGCTGATCGCTCCAAGGTCTGCCGAACATCTGGAACAACAATAATGTTTGCCCGCATCACCCTGGCGGACATTAATATTCTGCGTCACCTCCAGAATCAATTCACCTTCAAGGGTTTTCACGTCCCCTTCATAAGACTGAATTCTCTTATGGCGACGGTCTTCCCGCAGGGACTTTGTTAAAGCCACATTCACATCACCGGTTTCCCTATCAAGAACCACGCCATAAACGGTGTGGGCTGCTTCCCGGGTCACTGAATAGGCCCTCACATCCTCAGCCACCCGCGACGGCTCACGCTCAAGCGGTTCACCATAACCCCCGCCACCCGACCAGGTCACCGAGAAGATATCAGCCGCTTTCTGAGAGAAATTTTCCTGCCTCAGCGGAACCGCAATCGTTTCCCCACCAAGTGCCTCCAAGTCATCAAAAAGCAGACCCTCGTCCATGCGGGTCAGGACATCGGTATCCTTTGAAAAGGTAATAATATTTGTCACTCCCGGATAACCGCCCATCATTCCGATCGACGTTGGCAGAGCACTGCCGGACGAGACGGTGTTATGGAGGATTTCTTCGGTATTATGGGGCATAAAGGCGACCTCTGCGGACAGCCCACCCCGGTATTTTCCGGCACCACCAGAATCCGCAATTTCCCGACGATACAGAATAAGCAGCGGGTAAAGTTGCTCCGTATGCTCAATATTGGGGATCTTACAGATTGGGGTTCTGGCCTGACCACCGGTAGAGATACCATCCCCATTGGAGAATGCCCCGATAGCGCCAGCGAGTGGATCAATCAGGCCCATGGCATAGCGGTCACCCCTCTGATCAAGACCATTAAAAAAGACGGTCGGGAATTGACTTGATCCGCCCGTACACATGATATCTTTGCGCATTTCCGGATCTGAATAGACCATCTTGGCCAGAACATTATAGGTGGGATAGAGCGCGATCTCCATGGCCTGCACCGGGGCGGTTGAAACCGACGCCGGGAAACGGGCGCAGGTAAAGGTACCTGGTGTCGGATCAAAAGTAATATGGCGCAGGGCCCCGCCCATGGCAAAGGACTGCTCCCAGCATAATATTTGATTAATCGCCACCATGACTGAGCCCCGCCACCCCGCATAAGTCGCGTTCATTGCCCCGTCCTGAAGTGCAGTGCCCTCATTCTCGAACGTCAGGTGGTTACCCTTTTTCCTTACCAGGATATGAGCGGGATAAACCTGCCTGTCACCTGGACGGCAACATTCGACATAGGATCTTTCCCGCCATTCTCCGTCAGGAATCTTACTGAGCTTCTCCAGAAAGTCGACCTCTGCTGTGGAGATAATTTTTTTCATCACCCCTTTGATGGTTTCCGGGCCATAGCGTTTGATCAGCGCTAAAATACGCTCTTTAGCGGCCATATTGCCTGCCATCTGCGCCCGGAAGTCCAAGGCCACGATCTCAGGACTACGCGATGACCGCAGGTATAGCTCCTCAATGTCACGCCTGATCTCATTATTTTCAATTATTTTTATCGGCGGAATTAATATCCCCTCGTCAAAAGTAGATTCTGCTGACGGACAGAAACTTGCCGGAGTAATCCCCCCGATATCATGCTGATGCAGGCAGTTGGTGACCCAGCAAAAAAGCTCGCCTTCCCAAAAGACCGGACAAATAAGCATGACATCCATTTGATGGGCCGCGCCGACCCAGGGGTCGTTGGCCAGAAACATATCGCCGTCTTCAATACCCGGGTTATCCGACCGGTTTTCCAGCAACCATTTCACTTGGACATCGGTAACGCCGGACATATATTGCATATAGGGGCCAAAGAAAACAAATTCGGCATCCTCGGTCAGGATGGAAGGGTTCAGGTCAAAGGCATATATGGCTACCGGCGACCCGGAAATACGTTGAATCGTTGCCCCGTGCTCTTCATTAATATTCCAGAGATTATGCCTGATAACCTCATAACTGATGGGATCAATATCGTCCGACCATTTGCTATGCAATTTTAATTTTGGTGAAATATTAAGGGTTTCCCCCGGAATATATGGCTCATTAACCCCATCAAAAGAAACGTCTGGCAGCTCGCTGACTTTTGGCATTCTCTGTAAATTATTCATACTAAAAAAAAATCCTTAATGATATTGAGGCTAAATTTGGGTAATTTCCACATTTCCGAAATGATCGACAAAAGCCCGACGTTCAGGGTGCAAGACGATTGTAGTATCCACCGTCTCCAGAATGGCCGGCCCCACAATGGCATTGCCATAAACCAGCAATTCAGCATCATAAACCGGCGTATCCACACTCTGGCCCAGACCATCCCAGTAAACCGATCGACTTCCCAGCAGCACACCGTCAGGAATCTCGCCCGTTGCTGTTAAACTCTGTACCAATTGCGGTTTTGGTGTCTCAACCACAGCCCGAAGCCTAAATGTAACCGCCTCCAATTTAGCTTTGCTGTAATATGAGCCAAGCCCATAGAGTTGTTCATAACGGTCATAGAACTCACCCTTCAACTTCGCGATATCCCCCTCTGTCAGGTGAGCCCCTGGCAGGAATATCTCCACTTCATTAATCTGACCTTTATGGCGCAGGGAAATAGAATAGCGATAGCTGATTTTACCTGCCGTACTACCTTGTTCATAATCAAACTGGGCATCCGCCTGCGCTTCAAGAGAGGCCAGATGCTGACTAAACTGACTGGCCCCGAAGGGTTCGGCTATAATGTCGACGATTTCATATACATGCAGAATATCAGCGGCCCCTGCCCCAAAGGCACACCAGGTGGAGGCCATTTTTGTTTGTGGAACCACAACTTTCTTAGCCCCCGCCTCAAAGGCATAAACCCCTGCATGCATAGGACCGGCACCGCCAAAAGCAAAAACGACAAAATCCCGAGGATCAATACCGCGTTGCACAGTTGCTTTCCGGATAAGGTCGGCCATTTGAAATTCTGCAATGCGAACGATGCCCGCTGCACAGGCCAAGGGCGTCATATCAAGGGATGCCGCAACATCATAAATGACCTTTTCTGCCTGATCCTTAGCCAACTTCATGGTGCCACTGGCAAATTTATCAGGACTGATATAGCCCAAAACCAGCGCGGCATCGGTAACCGTCGCCTGCGTCCCTCCCCGGCCATAACATACCGGACCGGGCTGTGCGCCTGCGCTCTGAGGCCCCACTTTGATGAGACCATTTTTCTCATCGATTTCTACCAAACTGCCGCCGCCGGCTCCAATCGCCTGGATATCGACGTTGGGTAGGAAATATTCATATTGATTGACCAGCCCCAGTGACGAGGCCGCAGGTTCACCGTCAATGACCAATCCCACATCAAAGGATGTCCCGCCCATATCCGTCGTGATGATATTGGAATAGCCCATAATCTGTCCCAGATACTTTGATCCGGTAACCCCCGCAACAGGTCCTGAATCCAGGGTCAGTAACGGGGCCTGAACCGCCCGCTCGACGGAGATGGTCCCTCCGCCACATTGCACCACCTGCAACGGATAAGCATATCCAAGGTCTTTAAATTTCTGGTCAAGCCTGAGCAAATATCCGGCTGTCAGGGGACCAATATAGGCATTTAACGCTGTCGCGGTGAGCCGTTCATATTCACCCCATCTGGGGACCAGGTCTGACGAACAGGTCACAAAGACATCCGGTGCCATTTCAGCCAGAATTTCCTTTACGCGAAGCTCATGCTCTGGCCTTTTAAATGACCATAAAAAACAAATGGCAATGGCCTCAACGCCTTTATCCAATAAACTCTTAATGGCCTCCCGTGTCTCGCCTTCATGCAAGGGAACAACCACATCCCCCCGGTAATCGACCCTTTCCGAGATCCCTTCAATAAGACTTTTAGGGACCAAAGGCGTCGGCTTACTGCTCTCGGGAAAATGAATGATCTTACTGATATCCCGCCCGGTCAGACCCCGCGACCCCCGCATGATATGAATGACATCATTATGTCCCTTTGTGGTGATGATACCCACCTTCGCCCCCCGCTTCTGGATGACGGCATTGGTGCCAATAGTGGTGCCGTGGGTCAACAGGCGAGTTGACCGACAGATTTCCTCCAGTGAATACCCCAGCTGGTCGGCTGCTACTGACATGGAATTAAGGACACCTCGTGAATAATCTTCCGGCGTAGAAGGTGCCTTGGCCGTCGTGATCTGGCCATCATCCCCGACAATTACACAATCGGTAAATGTTCCCCCTATATCAACTCCTATCAGATATGACGTCATGCTTGAAACGACTCCTTGTAAAATCAAAACTGTATTTTCACATTACGAAAACTATTGAATTCACATTATTATTTGGTTTATGATATAATACAAACACCATTTAAGCATACTATCTATGCTTTTTTGATATGGATTTTGGAACATACAAGGGCGAGCGAATATGGACATTAAACAATTAAAGTATTTCCTGGACGTGGCGGAGGCAAAAAGCTTCACCAGAGCTGCCGCCCGTATTCGAATTGCCCAACCCGCCCTGAGCCGGCAAATACGCCAGCTGGAAGATGAACTCGGCGTCCCCCTTCTGATTCGGCACGGCAAAGGCGTTCAACTTACGGATTCCGGGGCCCTGTTGAAAAAACGCGCGGAAATACTTGTCCGCCAGGTTGATAATATAAAAGAAGAAGTCAGCGCCCAAAACGCGGAACCAAAAGGTGAAGTTACCCTGGGCCTGCCGCCGTCTTTAGGCGCCATGCTCAGCGCCCCCCTGATAGAAAAGATAACCCAAAGATACCCCAAGATATTTTTACGGGTCAGCGTTGGTACCAGTGAAGCTCTCCGCGAATCCGTCTCAACAGGAAAACTGGATATCGGGGTTTTGTTATCCACAGAACCAACGGGACCTCTCTTATGCGAGCCGTTGCTAACGGAGCCAATGTATATGGTTGGCCATACCTCTAAGTGGCCTGATATCCCCAGCCCAATTCAGCCAGACGCCATAAGCAAGGCCCCGCTTATTATTACAAGCCTACCCCATGGCATTCGGCTTCTTATAGAGGATTATATGGCCTCTCATCATCTTGAACCCCACGTAAAGCTTGAAGTGAACAATATCTCCCTGATGCTCGAACTCACCCGTCGCGGCATTGGTTTTACCATTTTACCCCGGTGCGCCCTATATGATGTGCGGCGTAGCGACCGTTTGAGAGCCGAACGTATAGACGGCCTCGAGATATCCTGGATGGCCACAACTTTTAAAGAACGGTACCAGCCCCTGGCGGCAAAAAAGGTAATGGCATTATTACTGGAGGAGGCCAAAAAGATACCCGAAGACGGTTTTCTCATGCAACAACCACAATCCATGCCTTTTTGATATAAATGATATAGTATTTATATATTTGTTATATCACGTCTCCAGTTTTATGCTCCTTGTAAAATTAACCTTGGCACGGCCTCATTTTTTTTGAGGCCAAATGAGTTGCCACACAGGAGCAAGGTAATGTTTACATTTTTCCCCGACAACTATGCTTGGAGCATGATCACCAACGTCGAAATGGAGATGGTAGGGACGGTCTCGGAAATCACCGATGCCATTGAGCCCTTAAAAGCTGTTTCCGGGTTAGAACCCACCGTCAGCGGCCGCGCATGGTATGAGACATGGACCGCGCTCGGCAAACATCTGGAAAAGCTCGGTACTGAGGATAATAATAGCTCTCGCCGCCGCAGCGCTGCCCGAAAATTTTTCCGCTCAGGCCATTACTTCCTGATTGCCATTCGCTTTCTCGCCCATACTGACAGCCGTTACCTGCCGTCCTATCAGCATGCCGTCAAGACCATCCGCCTTGCACTTCAGCTCAGGGGCGACCCGGTGGAATGGGTGGAAATTCCCTTTGGCGATAAAACACTTAAAGCCATGTATGTGAAGGCAAAGACCACAGGTCCCGCCCCCTGCATGATTGTCTATAATGGTTTTGACGTTACCAAGGAATATATCCACCCGGTGGTGGCGGAGCCTTTCACCAGCCGCGGCATCTCCCTTCTGATCACAGACCAGCCGGGTTCTGGCGCGGCCCTGATTGAAGATAATATCCCAGCAGTCCCGGAAACCGAACATTCCGCTGCTGCTTGTATTGATTACCTGGAAACCCGCAGCGATGTCGACCCAAGTCGGATTGGCATCATTGGGGCCAGCCTCGGCGGTTATTACGCCCCGCGTGCGGCGGCTTTCGAGAAACGCCTCGCAGCTTGCATCGCTTGGGGCGGTGTCTGGGATGCGGGGGAAATCCATGACGCCATTCATAATGACCCCAGCCGAGCCAAGTCCATTAATGACTGGGATGAACATGCCATGTGGATCAGCGGGACAAGCAATAGTGAAGACTGCCGGGAAGTATTTCACCGGATGACCCTGAAACATGTTGCGGACAAGATAACCTGCCCACTTCTGATTATGCATGGCGAGAATGACCGTCAGGTCACCGAACGTGTCGCTGAACGGACTTTAGAGGCAGCCATAAACAGTTCCCGCGCAGAGCTCAAGATATTCACTCGTGAGCACGGAGGCTCTGAACATTGCCATGCAGACAATATCTTCCTGGGAACAGATTACATGGCCGACTGGACCGCTGATGTCCTGGGTGGCGATTTAAACGGCGGAGCAAAATAAACCATGAAAAAGAGCAAAAAAACCATCATTTCTTGTGCCATAACCGGCTCTATTCACACCCCCAGCATGTCACCTTACCTTCCCATCACGCCCGATGAAATCGCCCGGGAAGCCATTGCAGCCGCCGAGGCCGGAGCTGCGATCCTGCATCTCCATGCACGGGACCCCGACAATGGCAAACCAACCCAGAACCCCGAGATCTTCAAGCAAATCCTGCCCCGGATAAAAGAACAGAGTGATGCCATAATCAATATCACCACCGGCGGAGGCATGGGCATGCATATGGATGAGCGCCTGGCCGCCGCCAAATGGGCACAGCCAGAACTGGCCTCGCTTAATATGGGCTCAATGAATTTTGGTGCCTTCCGCGCCGCCGATGCCCGAACGGACTGGAAGTATGACTGGGAAGAATCTTATCTGAGAAATTCCAAAGATGCGATCTACAGCAATACCTTCAAGCAGATTGAAACCATAATACAAACCCTGTCCACATCCTATGGGACCCGGTTTGAGTTTGAATGTTATGACGTGGGACATCTCTATACCCTGGCCTATTTCGCTAATCAGCAGCTGATAAAACCGCCCTTCTTCATCCAGTTTGTCTGTGGTGTCCTGGGCGGTATCGGGCCTGAAATTGAAAATATCACCCATATGGTCCGCATCGCCGATAATCTGTTTGGCGATGATTATTGCCTTTCCGTATTTGGCGCGGGTCGCCATCAAATGCCCCTGACAACCCTGTCAGCCCTTATGGGCGGTAATGTGCGTGTCGGGCTGGAGGACAACCTTTATCTGGCCAAAAATAAATTAGCCAAAAGCAACGCTGAACAAGTGACCTTAATAAAACGCATTTTATCTGACTTATCCAAAGAAATAGCCACCCCGGCAGAAGCCCGGGACATGCTGGGCCTAAAAGGCATGACGCAGGTGAACTTCTAACTTCGATTAACCCCTTCAGAAAGAAACATGATGATGACCAAAATAAACCTCCTGGGAATTTTAACCGCCCTGTTAATTTCAATAGGTGCCACGACGGTACAGGCAGAAACGACCATGAAATGGAAAGAAATCAGCCCGGTCGTGGATGTATTTGTCCGAAAATTTCCAGACCGGGAAGGACATGTCATAGGGGTCTACGAACGCAGGGGTGTAGCAATTCTTGAAGATGGTACAACAGCGGCCTTTTATACCATTGGCACCTTTGATGTCACCATGACGGCGGCGGGCATGCAGGGCATCCACGGGGGCCGCGCTCAGTTAATCTTTAAAGATGGCTCCGAGATTTTCTATCAGTATGGCGGCGATGAGTACACGGAAAAAGATGCCAAGCCCCCCTTCCTGCCGCGGGTAACAGGCACCGGCCATTATACTAAAGGCACTGGCCGGTTTGAAGGCATTACCGGAAAATTATCCTATGATGGAGGTTATATAACCCCGGTTAATGATCAAACCAAAGGGGATGCTGTCATTGAAAGCGTTGGCCATTATTCCTTGGCTAAATAAATCCCCCAAAAAACTTACCAAAATAACTTGAGGTTAATATGGACAGAATATCCGCTCTTCTTGCTCGCAACGTTGCCGAAACAAAGTTCGAGGACTTATCAGACGCCGCCATCGAAAGTGCCCGGCGTGCGACACTCGACACAGTGGGCTGTATTCTTGCGGGCTCTTCTGTAGCCAGCATAAAACCCGTTGTAGACCTGACGACAGAATGGGGTGGTGCAGAGCAATCCCGGCTGCTAGGGTTTTCAACAAAGTGCCCTGCCCCCCTGGCCGCTTGGTGCAATGGCATGATGGCCAGGGTTCTCGAAATTGACGACTGCACGGACTTTCGGCCCATTCATCCAACCGCATCTATAATTCCCGCCCTTTTGGCTATATCCGAAGCACGGGGCGGCATATCCGGCCGGGATTTCCTGACCGCTATTGCCGTGGCCCAGGATCTGATTATCCGGCTTGGCATGGCTGTCCGGGTAGATGCCATGGTATCCGGCCGCTATAATTTGTTCAAGATTTTTGCCCCCGCCGCGGCAGTTTCACGAGCCCTTAACCTGGATGTGGAACAAACCCATAATGCCCTTGGTATCGCCTATTCATATGCTTGCGGCGAGGGACAGTCAGCGCCAGAAGGCGCCACCTCTTTGCCCCTGCAGCAGGGCACCGTCGCCCAATCTGCCCTTGTGGCGGCTCTTCTGGCTGAAAAGGGTAATACGGGCAGCAAAGATTTCTTATTTGGCCGCGCGGGATATTTTAACGCTTTTGAACCAGATCCTATTTTGCCCCCCCTCACGGACCGGCTTGGCAGCTATTATTATGGTGAAGAAATATCCGTGAAGCCCTATGCCGCCTGTCGTTGTTGCCATGAGGCTATTGAACTGGCCCAACGGTATTTTAAAACATCTCCAGACACCAGTTCCCTTGAAAGTATCAAGATAACCGTCGCCCCAAATATCAAAGATTTTGTTGGTGGATATATCGAAGAAGCCACTAATCCCTATTCAACAACAGCAGCCCAGTTCTCCCTCCCCTTCACCGTAGCCGCCACATTGACCCGTGGAGACTTCTTCCTGCGCGAATTACAGCCTGATGTGATCGGCAACCCTCATATCCGCTCCCTGGCCCAGCGGGTAGAAGTCATTGCGGACCCTGAAATGGCGACGGATTTTGTCCTTGGCCGCGCGGTTCTGGAAATCAAAGCAAAGGACCGTGACCCCGTTATTTTGGAGACCAGCATTCCGCCCGGCAACCCCTCTAAACCATTGGATTTTGAAGACTGCATGGAAAAAGTCCTGAAATGTGCCGAATTTTCCATCAATCCGCCAGGCCAGGGAGAATTGGAAATTTTCTTTGCCAAGGTAAAAAACCTTGAAAACCTCGAAGATGTGGCCAACCTGACCGAAGGACTGTAACCGTCTGAAAGATGTACCTTAAAATCTGGGTTGGCGTCTTTCAGCAAAAGCCGCCAGCCCCTCTTTAGCATCATCCGATCCGGCATGGTCAAGGCACATTTCGGATTCCAGTCTGAGGCTGTCGTGATAATTCATCGTCTGGGCATTTAAAACCATCTGTTTCATGCAACCAAGGGCGAGGGGGCTTTTCCCGTCCAATTTCTTGACAAAATCATCTACCGCCTCTTCCAGCTTTCCTTGAGCCACAGTTATTGTGACTAACCCCATTGCCTCAAGCTCTTCCGGAGGAAAGACAGAGCCTGTAAACAGAACCTGCTTTGCCCGGGAAGGACCAATACGGCGGGTCAGTCGCACACTGCTGCCGCCGCCAGGAACAAGCCCGAGATTAACATGCATATCGCCAATTCGTGCTGTCTGATCTGCGATAACAATATCACAGCACAACAGAAGCTCCAGCCCTCCCGCCAGCGCAGATCCCTGAACAGCGGCAATGACCGGAAGCCGCGAGGTTTCTATAGCGGCGAGAACAGGATTGGCCACAGTCATGAATTTTCTGATCATGGCCACATGATCCTCCGTTCCTCCCATCGCCTTGATGTCCGCCCCTGCACAGAAAACCGTACCTGCCCCAGTGATCACCAAAGCCCGAACAGAGGTATCGGCCTCGGCTTCCCTAAGGGCGCGGTCAAGTTCATTCATCAGCTCCAAGGTCAGGGAATTCATTGCTTGGGGACGGTTCAATGTAACCCATACGGCACTGCCCCGTCGGGTCACTAGAATATTGTGATAATTTGTCATTTCATTTTACCTATAAATTTCGACCCGTATTTTTCCAAAAAGGCTGGCGCAAAATTTCCTTGGTAACCTTGCCTGTGGAATTCTTTGGAAGGTCATCCTTAAAGACAACGAGCCGCGGTTTTTTATAACTCGACATACTCTGGCTACAGAAGTGTTTGAGCTCATCAGATGTCACCAACTTACCCGCCCTCAAGACAATCGCCGCACAGACAGATTCCCCATAAATATCATCGGGAATACCGAATACGGCGACCTCCTGTATAGATGGATGACTTTCAATGACCTCCTCAACTTCCCGGGCATAGATATTCTTACCGCCACTGATGATCATATCTTTTAACCGGCCAACAATGGTGAAATAACCATTGGGCTCCTGCCGGGCGAGATCTTCGGTATAAACCCAGCCATTCCTGAGGATCTTTTCCGTCACCTTTGGCTTATTCAGATATCCCAACATCACACTTTCCGACGTGGTGATTAACTCACCCACCTCCCCAACAGCAACGTCACCACCCTGGGGGTCAATTATTCGGATTTGACAATCGAACATTTCCCTGCCCGTGAAGGAGCCCATGGTTGCGTGATCTTCTGGTGCCAGAACAGAAACAATACCGCTTTCGGTCTGGCCATAATATTGATAGAAATCTGCCGTGAATAAATCTCTTGCCTGCTGATAGACTTGGGGGCTGATGGGGGAAGACCCATAATATAATTTCTTAAGGGATGACACATCATGAGAAGCCGCAGATTTCAGATTTACCAACATGGCCAGCATTGTCGGAACCCACATCACCATGGTAATACGGTAATGGTCAACCATGGTTAATATCTTTTCCGGATCAAAACTACCTGACATCAATAAGGCACTTGCCCCCCGCATCAGCAACGGGATGGTCACCGCAAACATTCCAGCGGCATGGGACAGCGGCAGATTGACCATGCCCCTATCATTGCCTTTTATATCACCTTCGATAATCAGGGACCGGAAAGTTGTCATTAGCCCCCGCTGGGACAGCAGAACACCTTTTGCCGCCCCTGTGGTGCCACTGGTATACATCAATGAAAAAGCGGCATCCGGATCAATGGCAATCTCAGGTTCCTCATCCTCCCCCTCCGCAAGCAAGTCATCATAAAGCTGCCATGATAGCCGGGCGTCTTTAAAAAGCCCCACCAGAATTGGTCTGCTGTTGCAATGACCAAGCACCCCCTCAACAAACTCACATTTGCTGTGATCAACAAATAAAACTTTAGGCTCAGCATCATTCATCACATGGATAAATTCATCAGCACAATAGGCATGATTGACCGATTGCAGAATAATACCGCATTTTGCCGCTGCGAACAAAAGCACAACATATTCCAGACAGTTTGCCGACATTATGGCGACCTTGTCTCCAGGCACCATATGCGTCATCAGGCTATTAGCCAGCCGGTTCACTGCCTGATCAAGGTCGCCATATGACAGGCTTCGGCCCCCATGAATCAGGGCTGTTTTACGCCCAAATCTTTTCGCACCTAGCCTGGAAATATCACCTATATACACAATTCAACGCCCCCTTTATAGAATAAATTTACTAACGATCGTTATTATTAATAGAACCGTACGTTATTAAATACGTTGCTGTCAATTACATAATATCATCGCTCTGTCGTTGCTTTCCAAAAGAATATTGTTATTCTAATATCTATGCACATCCCCCTCATTGATCCCAGAAGGCTCAGGTATGACAAAAAATAAATTCGAAACAAATGCCCCCCCCCTTCCCCTGGATGTGGACAATTCCTTACTGTTCAAGATGGTCCGGATGACCAACCATATGTCACAGAATTATGAACATTCTCCGGCAAGGGAACAGGGGCTGTCTGTCAAAGACTGGCGGATAGTTCTAATCATCGCCTCCCACCACGGCACCAGTGCCGCGGCAATGAGCAAATTTTCAGGCTACGACCAAATGTCCGTCGGGCGCACAGTCCGTAAACTGGAACGTCTAAGCTGGATATACCTAAAAGCGAACCCGAGCGACCATCGGGAAATATTCCTCTTTTTGACGGAAGATGGCGAAAAATCTTACAGAGACCTGGCCCAGCGCATTAACGAATATGAGCAGGAAATCCTTTCTGTTTTTACTCCGTCGCAGCAAAAGACATTAGATAAGCTTTTAACAATACTCTCTGAAAAAGTAACCGATTATAACAAAAAATAGGTCAGTCAGACCTGATAGCCAAACCGGTGGCAAGGGCCGCCTTTCTGGCTCTGGCCTTGCCTCCCGCTTTAAACTGCAGTTTGGGGTACCTCATCTCCCCGCCCGACATGCCCACCAGTCCTTCCATATATTTCCACATTTGAAAATTATACATACCGGTCTGGCCGACCTGGCTTTGCATAGCGGCCATAAAGAATTTCCTCTGGGGATCCATTTTCCAATAAAGCGTCATTGCTTCCTCCATATTCCCGTCCTGGATAAGGTTAAACAAGCGCAATTGACGCGGATTATCGGGAGTTTGGAAAATTTGCCACGGTGCCGACCCTGACCACTGCATGCCGTATTTTCGGATAAAGATCGGCCAGGCTTCATCAAAGGGATGCCCAATCATGATTTTATCGCCAAAAAGCCGAAAACACTGATCAATCCAGGCATATTCAATGACGCCAACCTTCATGGCTACCACATTTTCTATCTTTGCCATCTCATTCAGTAATTCCGGAGAAAATCCACCCGGAAAATTAAATTCATATTTCTGAGACGGAAATAACTCAACACCCAAGTTAGTCGCATTACAAATGGTCCGCGTATAATCAAGAACCTCTTGCGCAGAAGTCGGGTAATAGTTGGCCGGATAGCTCAGCATGACTGTGTTACAGCCTACCTCCTCCGCATATCTGGCCATCTCAACATTCTGCTCAAGTGTGGGGTAACGCAAAGAAAAACCAATACCAATTTTGCCCTTGGCCTCTTCCACACACCATCTGGCAAAAAGCTTGTCCTCCTCCCGGGTTGTGCCTGCGTCATTGACCATCACCGCCCCAAAAAAACCATGCCTGATAAGTTCTCTTACGTCGTGGCGAATGGCGGCTTCATCAAGAAGCAATTCGTCCGCAGTGAAAGAGGGAAGTATTGTAGCCTCTAATCCCCGGAACGCCGTTTTAGCCCACTCCTTTGCTTCATGTTTCTTATATTGCATAATATTCACCCTCATATTTTCCCATTCAAGTCTATTGTAAGTTTTGTATGATTACAGCATTAAATCCATCAACAAGCCATGGATCAAATTACTAACGATCGTTATCTTTTTCATGGTATGCCAAAGATAATAAACTTGTCAAGTTGGCTTGCACTTTATTTGAATTGTACTAAACCCTGATCCCGACAATGAGATTGTGAGGAAGGGTTTGACAAAGTCATTGGCTCTCTCTCTGAGCAAATGTGTGCACACGATGACTATGTAAGGGGCTATATTTTATTGGTTTCGTGGGGATATGGTCGGGCTCAATATTTAAGCATTCCTCGGCCTGAAAAAGAAGGAGTTTCTATAGAGTCAATGTCGGCTTTTGATTTTGCCATGCTGAGCCAATCAAAATCTATCAGCACTTACTCCGTGGCAAAACTAATAGACCAAAAAGAGTTTCTTGAAGGTCATAGCTATAATTTCATGAATCCAAATGACTTCCTGAATTTATATGCATATTGGATCGATTCAGGTAAATGGCTCTTACCGGAAGAGATGGGGTTTGGCTTACAGGCAGGATTATTAGTACTTCCAACTAATTCGCAACTTGAACTTCGGGTTGAAAATCCTAGATCCTGGGATAAACATTGTCTAAATATCCCCGAAGATGGCTATTGGAACGTTAAGAACAAAGCAGCTAGACCTTATTTGAATAGTGAATAGCCCCCAGTTTACTAGACGCCTTTAAGCTTCCATTTTTGTTGTTGTTCAAAATCTATTGGTGACAACATTCCGTTGTTACCATGCTTTCTTTT
>NVTE01000013.1 GCA_002401455.1 Alphaproteobacteria bacterium | reverse complement strand
CCGATCCATGTATTCTTTAGGTGCGTGCATGGGATAATGAGGAGCGTTAAAAGGGACATATAGAAAAAACGGTTTGTCCTCTTTGGAAGATTCTTTGATGTACACAAGCAACCGCGCCCCGTCGCGGGTGCGAGCGGGGCGAAGTGCGATGAGCTCTTTAGGGAGCTCAAAATCAAAAATGTCTACTTTCATTCGGCGTCAGCAGCAACCTGCATCTTGATGATCTCATCAGGATTGGCCGCGCCTTCTCCGGGCTTGAGGGCATCCACATGGTCCATGCCGTCCACCACCTGGCCCCAGACGGAATATTGTCCGTTAAGGTGTGGGGCTGCGGCGAGGCAGATGAAGAACTGGCTGTCGGCGCTATCCGGACTGGCGGAACGGGCCATGGAGGCGGTGCCGCGCACATGGGATTTGTCCGAAAATTCAGCCGAGATATTCTGGCCGCTGCCACCGGTGCCATTGCCTTTGGGATCACCGCCCTGGGCCATGAAACCCGGGATTACCCGATGGAATTTCAAGCCATCATAAAATCCCTCGCGGGCCAATTCCTTGATACGGGCCACATGTTTTGGCGCCACATCAGGGTATAATTCGAGTGTTACCCGACCGTCTTTCAGGTCAAGATAAAGTGTATTTTCCAAATCCATTTGATTATTCCTTCGTCTCTACGTCTGCAGCAATCTGCATTTTAATGATTTTGTCTGGGTCCTTTAGGTCAGGTACTACACCTTCCTTGATGCGGTCAACATATTTCATGCCGCCGATCACCCGGCCCCATATGGTATATTGGCCATCAAGGTGGGCGCTGACGTCCAGAACAATGAAAAACTGGCTATCGGCGCTGTCCGGATCAGTGGCCCGGGCCATAGATAAAGTGCCCTTCAGATGGGTCATGTCAGAAAATTCTGCCGGGATATGCTGTCCGCTGCCACCGGTTCCTGTGCCTTCCGGATCACCGCCCTGAGCCATGAACCCCGGGATCACCCGGTGAAAGGTCAAGCCATCATAAAACCCCTGACGAACCAGCTCCTTGATGCGGGCCACATGTTTTGGCGCCACATCTGGGTACATTTCGATGGTGACCCGACCATCTTTCAAATCAAGAAACAGGGTATTTTCAAGGTCAGCAGCACGCGCCATATTTGGCCCAGTCGTCGCCACCATAAAAACGGCGATAAGTGTTGTAAGCAATAGTCTCATGATAAATCCATTTTTTGGTCAAACTTATTTATTAAGCTTTGCCAAAACTTCCTGTTTAACACTTTCCGGCACAAAGGCAGAAATGTCGCCATCAAAGCGGGCGATTTCCTTGACCAACCGCGATGCAATGGCCTGCAGTGACGGGTCAGCCATCAGAAAGATGGTTTCAATCTCGGAATTCAGCTTATAGTTCATAGCCGTCATCTGAAATTCATATTCAAAGTCAGACACCGCCCGTAGGCCGCGGATAATTGCCGTTGCCCCGATTTCCTCTGCAAAGTGCATTAGAAGGGTGCTAAAGGGCCGCACTTCAATCTCAACCCCCATTTTGCGCTCAATAAAGGCGGTTTCACGACGCACCGTAGCGACCCGCTCATCAAGGTCAAACATTGCTGTCTTCGACGGGTTTGTCGAAATGCCAAGAATCAGATGATCCACAAGTTTGGCACTGCGTTCAATGATATCAATATGGCCAAGGGTGACCGGGTCAAAGGTGCCGGGATATAATCCTATGCGTCTTTTACCTGTCATATATTCTTACTCCTCTGAAGGGTCCGTTTCGGTTTGTTCTGTTTCAGATGACCCTGGCTCAGATGACTCTGGCTCAGATGACTCTGGGGCAACAGATTCGGTATCACCCTCTTGCTCATCTTCATTCTCTTCTTCTTCAGGCTCCTGAACACGTTCAACGGATACAATCTGTTCCTTATCACCAACCTTGAACAGGGTAACGCCCTGAGTATTTCTGCCAGCAACCCGAACGTCACCTACAGGAACACGGATTAGACGACCCTGGTCGGTGACCATCATCAACTGGTCCAGGTCATTGATCGGGAAGGCCCCGATGACTGTGCCATTACGATCTGAGGTTTCAATATTGATCATGCCCTGACCACCGCGACCAATGACACGATATTCGTAAGCAGAAGTTCGCTTGCCATAACCATTAACCGTGATGCTGAGGATAAATTGCTCATTCTCCTGTAACAGGGTGATCCGTTCTTCGTTCAGACCTTCCGGAATTTCCGGATTATCCCCGCGACGGGTGGCTGAGGCATATTTAAGGTATAGAGCGCGCTCTTCCGTGCTTGCCTCCACATTATGCAGGATCGACATGGAGACAACCTCGTCGCCGTCGGCTAGGCGGATACCGCGCACACCGTCAGAATTCCGGCCCTTGAACAGGCGAATGGCCGTCGCGGAAAAGCGAATACATTTCCCGCCCTTGGCCGCCAACAGGACATCATCTTCTTCGGAACAGGCCGCAACCCCGATCAGGCTGTCCCCTTCCGACAGGCGGATGGCGATCTTGCCATTAGCCCTCACGTTAGAGAAGTCAGACAACAGGTTACGCCGGGCGTTGCCTTTCTTCGTGGCAAAGATAGCATGCAGGTCGGCCCAGCTGTCCTCATCTTCTGGCAGAGGCAATATGGTCGAAATATTTTCGCCCTGAGCCAATGGTAGAATATTAATCAACGCCTTGCCTTTGGAGGTTGGCGATCCGATCGGTAGCTTCCAGACTTTTAACTTATAGACCTGGCCAAAATTACTAAAGAACAGAATCGGAACGTGGGTGTTGGCCACAAAGACATTGCGGAGGAAATCCTCCTCTTTGGTGCTCATGCCCGACCGGCCCTTGCCGCCGCGCCGCTGGGCCCGGTAGGTTGCCAGAGGTACACGTTTAATATAGCCGGTGTTGGTCACTGTCACCACCATGTCTTCGCGCTGGATCAGGTCTTCATCCTCAAAGCCAAAGGCATCAAGGGCGAAGATTGACCGGCGCGGAGTGGCAAAGGCTTCGCGGTAGTCAACGAACTCGGTCCGCATAATACCGAACAGCCGTTCCCGGCTGCGCAGGATGTCAATATAGTCTTCAATTTCAATGGACAGGCCCTTCAATTCCTTGCCAATGTCGTCGCGGCCAAGGGCTGTCAGACGGTGAAGTCTCAGCTCCAAAATCGCCCGAACCTGTTTTTCGGACAGCTTATATTTACCGTCGACGACTTCCCGGCCCGGTTCGTTAATCAGCTCAATATAGCCCTGAACATCAACCGCGTCCCAGGCTTCTGTCATCAGCCGTTCACGGGCTTCCGTCGGATTAGGTGCACTACGGATCATGGCAACAATCTTGTCCAGATTATTAACCGCAATCACCAGTCCCACCAGGATATGGGCCCTGTCCCGGGCTTTGTTTAGCTTGAATTTGGTCCGGCGCGTGATCACTTCTTCGCGGAATTTAATGAAATACACCAGGATCTGACGCAGGTTCATCACTTCAGGCCGGCCACCATTCAGGGCAAGCACATTGGCCCCAAAACTGGTCTGTAGCGGTGAATAGCGGAACAACTGGTTCAGAACCACATCGGCAACCGCATCGCGTTTTAATTCGACAACCACCCGGACACCGGTCCGGTCAGATTCGTCGCGAATGTCTGAAATTCCTTCGATTCTCTTACTGCGCACCAGGTCGGCGATCTGCTCAACCATGCGGGCTTTATTGACCTGAAAGGGAACTTCCGTGATGACGATCGCTTCGCGGTTCTGGCGAATTTCCTCAAAATGAGTTTTGCCGCGCATGATGACAGAACCGCGGCCGGTCATCAGGGCCAAACGGGCACCGGCAGAACCCATGATCAATCCGCCTGTGGGAAAATCCGGTCCCGGAACAATATCAACCAGCTCTTCAATCGTGATTTCCGGGTTATCAACCATGGCACAACAGGCATCCAGAACCTCGCCCAGGTTATGAGGCGGAATGTTGGTCGCCATGCCGACGGCGATGCCGCCCGCCCCGTTAACCAGCAAGTTGGGAAAACGGGCTGGCAGAACAGTTGGTTCAGATTCTGATTCATCATAGTTGGCCTGAAAATTGACGGTGTCTTTATCAATATCTTCCAGCAGGCCGCCGGCGGCTTTATCCATCCGGGCTTCCGTATACCGCATGGCGGCGGCTTTATCCCCGTCCATGGACCCGAAGTTACCCTGGCCATCAATCAGGGGCAGGCGCAGGGAAAAATTCTGTGACATGCGAACCATGGATTCATAGATGGCGCTGTCACCATGGGGATGATATTTACCCATGACATCACCGACAATACGCGCAGACTTGCGGTAGGGTTTGGTCCAGTCATAGTTATTTTCATGCATGGAATAAAGTATCCGGCGATGAACCGGTTTCAGGCCGTCCCTGACATCAGGAAGCGCCCGGGACACAATCACGCTCATGGCATAATCGAGATAAGAGGTTTTCATTTCCTCTTCGATGGTTATCACTGAAATGCTAGAGTCGGGGAGATCAGAAATACTGTTTTCGGTCAATGAATTGGCCCTTTTTAATATACTTAAATCAATAATTTTACCTGGAGTTTTGCAACCCGACGAACAGAGTAAAATTCACTCTGTTTTTATACTAAATCCTAACGCCTATGGCAAGGATAACAATGCACGGGCCCCGCCCCCGCTGGCCCGGGGCAATGCGCCGGACATTATTCCGCAAAATTCACTATTCAGGAATGTTTATACAGATAGTTTTCCATCAGGGTTGCCAGCCTTGCCGGGGTCTCCAACATGGGGAAATGGCCGGAATTCTGGATGATATCAAAGGTCGCATTGGGGAACCATTCCAGCAGGGTGTGGGTCATGGCCTCTGCGGTAATCGCCTGATCATATTCGCCGACCAGGACCAGCAGCGGCGTTTCATTGCCCTTTACCTCATCAACAAAATCTGTTTCTGTCCAGGCTAGCATATAATCATGAAAGGCCTCAATGCTGGTGGTTTCATGAGACCTGCGCACAACATAATTATACCAGCTTTTCGACAGCCGGCTGCTGGTGAGAAAATTTAAAATCCCGATCCGGTTATCATCATTGGTCGCTGCCCCGTGAAACAGGGCCCGGCCATCCTCATCCAGAGAAGAACCACTGGCCGGAACCGGTGTTATAGCCACCGCCGATTTAACGCGTCCAACGGCTTTATGCATGATTTTCTGAACCACCATACCGCCCATGGAATGCCCAATAGTATGAAATTCATCCCAGCCGAGGTGGTCCGCCAGGGCCAGGGCATCCGCTGCTATCTGGTCTATGGAATGGTGCCCTGTCATCTCCCTGGATTTACCATATCCCCGGCAATCCATAAAAGCATACGTAAAACTGTCCCTATCCAGAAAAGGAAGCATGGAACCATAGGCGGTATAATCCCCCCACCAGCCATGAAGAATAATGACTTTTTCCGGTCCCGACCCGATGACTGTGTGGCCAATTATACCTTCTGGTGCCATGCGCTCGCCCTATTTAATTAATGTCAATGATTTGATTTTGGGTTGGGATAATACATCCGGAACAATCAGGAATAATATCTTTAGCCTTGTGATGATAGATGATTATTTTTTTGGTTTTCGGCAATGCTTTGTTCATCATTGCTTTTCTGTGAAGCCAGGGCGTGATGAACAAGGCATTCAGGTCCGGCAGGTCCTTTAGGACCCCCAAGTCTTCCGTATCACCGACAAATAACATCTTCCGTCCGGCCCAGGTCACTAAATAGGACAAATGATCAACATTGGCATGACTGGTTTTCCGCAAGGTTATATCCAACGGGCCAACCAGCATGGTATTTTCAAGTTTTATGACTTTATTTTGAGCAAGAGGTACGGTGACCTCCCGCGGTCCGATAATTTCCCAACTCTGTACAGAAAATAACAGGGGGTCAAAATGGTCTAAATGGCGATGGGTAATCAGTGACAGAACATTCCCTGTGATAGCCGGAAAATCAACCTCATATTCCATATAACCGTACGCACCGGATTGATAGGGAAAGTCTGTCAGAAGGGTAAAATCACCATCGGTGATCAGAAAGGCTTCATTCCCAATAAATTTAGCTTCAAGAAATTTTTCCTCAATCGCGTGAGCTGTGCCCCCTAAAAGGCCAATTAAAAATATCCCCAGAAATAAATACATAATATATTTTATGTTCTTCATCAGACTTAATCCCCGACATGTTTTGCCTGTAAATTTATGAACTTAGTTTACACCATAAATTGAAATATGCAAAACATCCCGGGTTCAAATAAGCTCAGTAAAACTTTTGGCCCTGACCCTAGACATCCTCAATACGAACAGCCGTACCAAAAGCCAGAATTTCTGAGGCAACGGCGGTGATTGTTGATGTGGTGAAGCGCAGGTTGACGACCGCATCCGCCCCCATGGCTTTAGCATTTTCCTCCAGCCGGTTCAGCGCCTGCTCCCTGGCCTCTTCCAGCAGTTCAGTATAACCGCGCAATTCGCCGCCAATAATGGTCTTCAGGCCGGCCATAATATCCCGGCCAATATGCTTGGTCTGCACTGTACAGCCCCGGACTAGTCCGAGGGTTTCAATGATATTTTTCCTGGCAATATTTTCTGTCGTTGTGATCAGCATTTTTCTTCCTTTGTTTTATTATGCGTAATGCTAAACAGTTTAGAGGACAGGATTGGTAAAGTCATCTGGATTGAACAGTCACCTGTCCAGCGTGTTTTTTTCAGTTTCCCTGTTTCCCCGGCCCTTAAAAAAATATACCTTGAGGAAAATAACTTCAGGGTAACCATATGACCACTTCCAAAACCCCCATCGCAAAACTGATCACCATCATGGAACGGCTGCGCAATCCGGACGGCGGTTGTCCGTGGGATATTGAGCAGGATTTTTCCACCATTGCCCCCTATACCATCGAAGAAGCCTATGAGGTTGCCGATGCCATTGAAAGCGGCGATATGGCCCATCTTAAAGATGAATTGGGCGACCTGCTGTTTCAGGTAATTTTTCATGCCCGCATGGCAGAGGAGAAAGGTCATTTTGACTTTGACGATGTGGCCACCAGCATTTGCGACAAAATGATCCGCCGCCATCCCCATGTCTTTGGCGATGCCGGCTTCCGGGATGCCGAGGCTCAGACCCGGGCCTGGGAAACTCAAAAGGCTCTTGAACGCCAGCAAAAAGACCAGAACGCCAGTGTTCTTGACGGCATGACCGGTGGCCTGCCGGCCCTGACCCGGGCCATAAAACTTCAGAACCGAGCGGCACGTGTCGGCTTTGACTGGCCCGATACCGCACAGGTGCTCGATAAGCTCAACGAAGAGATGGCAGAGCTTTCCCATGAATTGGTTCAGGCCAGCAAAGGCGCGGATGTCCAAGACAAGATTGCTGAAGAATTTGGCGACATGATGTTCGTCTACGCCAATCTGGCACGCCACCTGAATATTGACCCGGAAAGCGCCCTGCGCACGGCCAATTATAAATTTGAACGGCGCTTTAAACAGGTGGAACATTTGGCTATGGCACAGGGCAAGTCACTTGAAAACATGTCATTGGAGGAGATGGATCAGCTTTGGGATCAGGTTAAAGCCCAGGAAAAATAAAAACCTCTATAAATTTCTGCCCTTAAAACCGCCTTGATGGTATAAAACAAAATTAAATCAACCAAAACATAACAATCGGAGGATACTATTTTGAAAATTCACTCTATCGGTTTAACCCTAACGGCACTCATGACCCTGTCAACATCTCAGGCTTTTGCAGACACCAAGATTATTCACGTCGGTGAGTTGCTGGCGGTCCCCGGCGAAGCCCCCGTCAAAAACCAGACCATCATTGTCGAAGACCAGCGTATTGTCGGCATCAGGGATGGTTTTGCCAACCCCGATGATTTTGAGGGTGACGTCACGCTCATTGACCTCAAGGATAAATTTGTTCTGCCGGGGTTAATGGATATGCATGTTCACCTGCAATTTGAAATGGGTCCGGCTAATGACCGTGACACTTTAAAAATGTCCTCCCAATTGATGCAGATGCGCAGCCTCCAATATGCCATGAACACGTTGCTTGCCGGATTTACCACGGTGCGTGATGTGGGTTCCTCACCCCAGGAAATGTATGCGATGCGGGACGCGATCAACAAGGGTTGGATTGACGGACCGCGCATCATCGCCGCGGGCGGTGTTGGCATCACCGGTGGCCATGCTGACATCAGCGGCGTCAGTCCGGAGTTAATGACCGTATGGACATCCCCAAATGTCTGTAATGGGCCCTATGATTGCCGTCGGGCAGCGCGAAATGTCATAAAATATGGCGCTGACCTGATCAAAATCACCTCAACCGGCGGCGTCATGACGGACCGGAAAACCGGCACAGGCCAACAGATGGAAATGGATGAGCTTAAGGAAATCGTCCTGGCGGCAGAGCGTATGGGTAGGAAAGTTGCCTCCCATGCCCACGGTGAAGATGGTATCATTGCCGCCCTGAAAGCCGGTGTCGCCAGCATTGAACATGGCACCTATACCGGGCCAAAAGCGATCAAACTATTTAAGAAAACCGGCGCTTATCTGGTGCCAACCCTGCTCGCTGGCGCCACCGTCAAACATGCCGCGACCCATTCAGACTTCATGAGTGATGCCATCAAGGCTAAAGCCATCCGCGTCGGTACGGACATGATGGACAATTTCGGCAGGATCGTCAAGGCCGGGGTCAAGATCGCTTACGGCACAGACAGCGGCATTTCAAAGCATGGCACCAATGCGCAGGAAGCAGTGCTGATGGTCGACGCGGGCATGACGGAAATGAATGTCATCAAATCAGCGACAATTAACGCCGCAGATTTGATTGATATGTCAGCCTCGATCGGCACCATTGAAGCAGGGAAATTTGCCGACATCATTGCCGTCGACAACTCGCCCCTGAAAGACATCAAGGAACTGCTTGATGTTGATTTCGTCATGAAGGGCGGCAAGGTCTATAAACACTAGGCCTCAAAACTAAAAACGGTAGGAACGGGTGACCATTCCTACCGTACATTCCTCAATAAGGAAGTATTCTCTCCCTACTCCTTGATACCAAGAAGATCGAAGAAGAAAACATATTCGAGGGCAAGGTTTTTATAGCGTTTATAACGGCCCGAAGCCCCGCCATGCCCGGCCTCCATATTAACATCGAACACCAACAGATTGTCATCGGTTTTATAATCCCGCAGTTTGGCGACCCATTTCATGGGCTCGAAATACTGAACCTGCGAGTCATGCAGCCCGGTGGTCACCAGCATATTGGGATAGGCCTGTTTGCTGATATTGTCATAGGGCGAATAGGACTTCATATAGTCGTAATAGCCCTTTTCATTGGGGTTGCCCCATTCGTCATATTCGTTGGTGGTCAGGGGAATGCTCGCGTCCAGCATGGTGGTCACCACATCGACGAACGGCACATGAGCCGCCACGCCCCGATATAATTCCGGGGCCATATTGATAACCGCGCCCATCAGCAGCCCGCCAGCACTGCCACCAACGGCAAATATCTTGTCTTTGGCGCCGTAACCCTGATCCGTAAGCGATTTTGTCACATCAATAAAGTCGGTGAAAGTATTGATTTTATTGTACAGCTTGCCATCTTCATACCAACCCCGGCCGAGCATCTGACTGCCCCGGATATGGGCCAGGGCAAAGACAAACCCCCGGTCGAGCAGCGACAGACGACTGCCGGAAAAACGCGGCTCCATAGTCGCGCCGTAAGAGCCATAGGCATATTGGTAGATCGGATTTGTCCCGTCCTTGGTGAATTTATCCTTGCGGTAGACCAGTGACACCGGCACTTTTGCCCCATCACGGGCGGTGACAAAAATGCGCTCACTGGCGTAATCCGCCGGATTGAAATCGCCGAGCACCTTATCCTGTTTCAGCAGCACCCGACTACCATCGGTCAGGTCATATTCAAAGATGGAATTGGGCGTGGTCAGGGAGCTGTAGCTGACGCGGAGTTTCGTGCTGTCTGTTTCCGGATTGACGGAAAATGAAGCGGAGAAAACCGGATCGTCAAATTTAAGATTTTGCGCCGCCCCGGTGGCGTTGTCGATCACCCGCAAGCGGATTTGACCTTTTTCTTTTTCCCGCAGCACCAGATGGCCGTTAAAGATCATAAAGTCAGAAAGATAGACATCGTCCCGGGGGGCAATGACATCGACCCAGGCGGATTTATCGGCGGTTTTGTCGGCACCGACCTTCATCAGGCGGAAATTCTTGGCCTGCCAGTTGGTCAGCACGTAAAAGTCATCGCCGAGCTTGGCAAAGGAATATTCGTGATTGTCTTCTATGGCATGGAACAGCGTGAAGTCACTGTCCGGCTTGTCCGCATCAATGATCGACGCCCCGGTTTTGATGGTGTGATCATGGAAAATATAAATCACGGACTCGTCCCGGGTCTTGCCAAGATAGGTATAAAAGGTCTTATCTGTTTCTTCATAGACCAGAACATCATCATCCTGAGACGTGCCCAGTTTATGACGATAAACCTTATAACCGAGTAAGGTTTCCACATTTTTCCGAATATAGAAGACCGTGGTATTATCATTGGCCCAGATGACCTGGCCACTGGTTCCCACCAATTTATCGGCCAGCATCTTGCCGGTGGCGAGATCCTTGAATTCGATGTTATAGAGCCGGCGGCTCAGCGCATCAGAAGAATAGGCCAGGATTTTGTTATTGGTGCTCATCTTATAGCCACCAAGGGAGAAAAACTCGTGGCCCTCAGCCAGCTTGTTGGCATCCAGGAAAATTTCCTCATCGGCTTCCATCGTGCCTTTGCGCCGGGCATAAATGGGATATTCCTGATCCCCGGCAAAGCTCCGGTAGTACCAATAGCCGCGTTGCTGGTAAGGGACCGACGACTCATCCTTTTCAATGCGGCCGGTCATTTCCTTGAACAGAGCCGCCTGAAAATCTTCCGTATGGCCCATGGTCGCCTTTGTATAGACGTTTTCTGCCGCAAGATGGCCGAGCATTTCCGGATCTTTACGGGCGTCGTCGCGCATCCAGTAATAATCATCGACCCGCGTGTCGCCGTGGATTTCCATTACGTGGGCCACTTTTTTGGCTACGGGCGCGGTTGCTGTCGATTTTTCTGTAGAGCTTGTCATAGAGGGTTGTACCGTATTCTGGTTCGGCTCTTCCCCGCATCCCACCAGCGTAAGCGGCAGAGTCAGGGCAAGGCAGGTGGCAATTAAATGCGTTTTATTCATGAGATATCCCAATTCAATTTTTTGAATTATTTTTTATATGTGAAGAAAAGTGATTAGGACTGTTTTTTGAGCGTTTGTCAAAATATTTTGTACGCTCGGACAAACAATACTCCGCAGTGACCTGCTTGGATGAGGCACAGGTCAAACGGGAGATGCTTCAGATCGTACATAATGGGGGATAGACCGATATAAGTAAAACCCCCAAAGAAGGGGGTGGTGCGGCCGAGAAGACTCGAACTTCCACGGGATATTATCCCACAGCGACCTCAACGCTGCGCGTCTACCAATTCCGCCACGGCCGCACACTTAAATCGAATTGGTGTAAGAAACTGAATTCAATTTCCGACTGACGGTGAAGTACCAAACCCCAACCGATATAGCAATAGAAAATCGCACCAAAGGTTAAATATTTTCCCCAATGTGAATGCCACATTCGGTTTTGCCCTGCCCGGCCCAGCGGCCCATGCGCCGGTCCTGGCCGTCTTCGACCCTGTTGGTACAGGGCATACAGCCAATCGACGGATAGCCCTGAGCGATTAAAGGGTGTTTCGGCAGACCTTTATTTTCGATAATCTGGTCAAGCTCTGCCTGATTCCAATGAGCCAGAGGATTGATCTTAATCTTGGAGCCATCCTGCTCAATCAACGGAATATTGCCCCGCTCACTGGTCTGAAACCTCTTGCGGCCAGTGATCCAGGCGCCATATTCATTCATGGCCAGGGCCAGCGGCCGCACCTTGCGCAGATCACAACAGGCATCGGTATCCCGGGTCCACAGCAAGCCGTTTTTATCCTCAGCCGCCACATGATCAGCGTCCGGCCGGATAGTGATGATATTGGTCAGGCCAAGTTTTTCGGCAATCTGATCCCGGTAACGTACGGTTTCACCAAATAATTTCTGGGTATTGAGGAAGATCACCGGGGTCGCCGGATTAATCTGCGCCACCATATCAAGCAACACAATGGATTCGGCTCCGAAAGACGACACCAGGGCAATATTACCCTTGAACTCTTCATGAATCATGGCATCCAGCAGCTCAAGGCTGCTCAGGTCGCCATAGTCCGCCATCAAGGCGTCAAAGTCCCGGGGGGTAACATTATCGTCGATTGTTCGCTGTACCTCGGCCATATCCATCACTTTCATCACTGTTCAACAGTAATTTAGGGATGATCAACCGATAAATCAAGGTTTGTGTGTATATTATTTTAAACCACACAAAAGTACAGTTCATTAAGGCATGTCTAAATATTAGTCCCGTTGATAGTTTTTGACACTTTGGGTGATCGTGACCGCCACATTCTCGCCAGCGACGACGATCTCACCCTTGGCAATCATTTCGCCGTTGGCATAAATTTTGACCGGCTGATCCTGGGGTCCGTCCAGCTCAATGACCGCGCCCCGGCCAAGCTTAAGCAGCTGGCGGATCGGCATCATGGTCTGGCTCAGCACAACGGTGAGTTCGACGTTTACTTCATCAATGGCTTGAGACATTCTAAAATTATCCTTAATCACTATCTAAAAATTGGATATATACTAGAATGGAATAACATAATTACGATTAGGTTAATAGAAAAAGCATGACTGAAGCTGAGAAAAATCCCCTTCCCCTGGAATGGAAAACCACCCAAGGCCTGACCCCTTACGACGAGGCCATGGCCGTTATGGAGCAGCGGGTTGCCGATATCCATAACGGCACGGCGTCAGAACTGGTGTGGTTTCTCGAGCATCCGCCGCTTTATACCGCTGGCACCTCGGCCAATCCTCAGGATCTGGTGGCCCCGGACCGCTTCCCGGTTCATGACGTTGGCCGGGGCGGACAATATACCTATCACGGGCCAGGTCAGCGGGTGGTCTATGTCATGCTCGACCTGACAAAACGCGGACGGGACGTGCGGAAATATGTCTTTCAGCTTGAGCAATGGATTATCGATAGCCTGGCAGAATTCACCGTCATAGCCGAGCGCCGTGATGGCCGCATCGGGGTCTGGGTCACCCGCGACGATGGCCGGGAAGAGAAAATCGCCGCCATCGGGGTCCGGGTCCGCAAATGGGTCAGCTTCCACGGCATCTGTATTAATGTAGCTCCCGACCTGGAGCATTACAGCGGTATCGTGCCCTGCGGCATATCCGAGCATGGGGTGGCCTCATTAGAGTCCCTGGGTCGTTCTGTGACCATGGCGGATGTTGATGCGGTGCTTCGGCAAAAATGGTCAGGTATATTTGAGGTATGAGTGTTATGTTTAAACAACGCATTCTGGCTCTGATGCTGGTGCTGTTGCCCCTGCTGTCAAGTTGTTCGGCAGTTTTCGACCCGGCGCTGACCGAACTGGCGGTCAAAGATTTCCATAACAGCTATAACGCCAGCAGTTTTACGACCATCTACCGCAATTCCAGCCCGGAGTTTCAGGAATTTGTCAGTGAAGATAAATTCACCCGCTTGCTGGGGAAATTACAGACTAAACTTGGCGAGCATCACAGCTCGGACCTGGTCTCCTGGTCCTCGAAATCCAGTTTCGGCGGCGCGACCATGGTCACCCTGGTCTATAAAGCGGAATATCAGCATGATGGTCAGGCTCAGGAAAGCTTCACCTTCCGAGTTCGGGACGGTCTGGCCCGGCTGTATAACTTCAATGTCTCGTCGCCGGTACTCAGTCAGAAAAACCGGTCCCGGGAAACCGAAATTTAGAGCTAGGTTCTACGCTTCTCAATATCAACGGTTGGTTTCTGGATGAAGCCTTTTGGCGTGATTCCCATGGCCTTGGTGATATCAACGGTGCTGACCCGGGCCAGCTTAGGCCCGTCATGGCACAGCGTAACCATCTGGTCCACCTGCCCCTCAGGACCGACCAACAGCGCTTCAACGGTACCGTCCGCCCGATTACGAACCCAGCCATCCAGCCCGAGGCTAGAGGCCTGATCCACGGTCCAGCCCCGGTACCACACCCCCTGCACCCGTCCTGAAATGATCAGCCTGACGGCCTTATGTCCCTGTTCCAGCATATCCTGGTTCCATTTATTTCATAGGCCGACACTGTACGGGATTTACCGGCACGATGCATAAAAAAAAGCGACCCGAAGGCCGCTTAATTTTACGAATAAACCAGACGGTTATTCAAATTCAATAATCACATCATCCACCGCAAGGCTGTCCCCGGCTTTGGCTGAGATTTTCTTGATGACGGCATCTTTTTCCGCCCGCAGGATATTTTCCATTTTCATGGCTTCTACCACGCAAAGGGTCTGGCCCGCCTTAACCTCATCGCCCTCTTCCAGATCAAGGGAAACAATCAGACCGGGCATGGGGCACAGCAGGAAGGCCGACATGTCTGGCGGCATTTTCTCTATCATCAGGGCCGCAAGCTCAGATTCCCGGGGCGTGCGGACAAAAACTTTCTCCGTCGCGCCATTATAGGACAGCAGATAACCATCCAGAAGTTTATCCACCTGAACACAAACCTCGGTGCCGTTGATGTCGGCCTCGAACATGGGCTTGCCCGGCAGCCAGTCGGTCTCAAGGGTCAATGTCTGCTCATCGCAGATCACCGTGCAGCCATCTTCGGTGGCATAGAAAGAGGAGACATAGTTCTCACCGCCAATGGTGATCACCCAGCTGTCCTTGTAATCTGGCGCATCCTCATTCATCTTGTCAGAAATATGGAACTGGCGGCCCATCTCAAAGGAATGAACCGTTTGCGCCACGGCCATCATGACCTGGCGGGCCTTATCGGTCAGGGAGCCGCCATTAAAGCCATCGGGATATTCTTCGGCAATATAATTGGTCGTGATGTTGCCGGACCGGAAACGCTCACTGTTCATCACATCGGCGAGGAAGGCAATATTATGGCCCAGACCCCGGATATAATAACGGTCGAGCGCCTGTTTCATATGGTCGATCGCCTGGTCCCGGTCCTCACCATAAGTGATCAGCTTGGCGATCATGGGATCATAATACATGCTGATCTCAGAGCCCTCATAAATGCCGGTATCAACCCGGACATTGTCGGTTTCTTCTGGCGGTGAGTATTTCACCACCCGGCCAATGGACGGCAGGAAACCGCGCAGGGGATCTTCGGCATAAACCCGGGCTTCCATGGCCCAACCGGTGAGCGTGACGTCTTCCTGGGTCATGGACAGCTTCTCGCCGTAAGCCACGCGGATCATCTGCTCGACCAGGTCAATGCCGGTGATCAGTTCGGTCACCGGATGCTCTACCTGAAGCCGGGTATTCATTTCCAGGAAATAAAAGTTACGGTTTTTATCGACGATAAATTCGACGGTCCCCGCGGACTGATAGTCGACTTCTTTGGACAGGGCAACCGACTGCTCGCCCATTTTTTTCCGGGTCGCTTCGTCCAGGAACGGGCTAGGCGCTTCCTCGATGACTTTCTGATGGCGGCGCTGGATCGAACATTCGCGCTCGCCCAGATAGATCACGTTGCCATGGCTGTCGCCGAGCACCTGAATTTCAATATGGCGCGGCTGTTCAATGAATTTCTCAATGAAAATACGGTCATCGCCAAAGCTGGAAATTGCTTCATTGGTCGCTGAGCTAAAGCCTTCCTCAGCCTCCGCATCATTATAGGCGACCCGCATGCCCTTGCCACCGCCCCCGGCAGAGGCCTTGATCATCACCGGATAACCAACCTCACCGGAGACTTTGACTGCATGCGCCCCGTCCCGGATAATCTCAGTACTGCCCGGAACGGTATTTACCCCGGCCTGGGCGGCAAATTTCTTCGATTCAATCTTGTCACCCATGATACCAATGGCTTTCACCTCTGGCCCGATGAAGGTGATGCCCTCAGCCTTCAATTTCTCGCAAAAGCCGGCATTCTCGGACAGGAAACCATAACCCGGGTGAATAGCTTCCGCGCCGGATTGTTTGGCGGCGGCAATGATCTTGTCGGCAATCAGGTAGCTTTCCGCCGCGGGAGCTGGACCAATATGGACCTTCTCGTCAGCCATCAGCACATGCAGGGCATCCGCGTCAGCATCGGAATAGACAGCGACAGTTTTAATACCCATCTTCTGGGCTGTCTTGATCACCCGACAGGCAATTTCACCACGGTTGGCAATTAATATCTTTGAAAACATAATCTGGTTCTTCTTAATTTTAACAACGGTATTCTACATCTGAATTTACAGGGGAATATTATCGTGTTTTTTCCAGGGATTGCTCAATTCTTTATTCTTCAGCATGCGCAGACCCCGGGCGATCCGACGCCGGGAGGAATGCGGCATGATGATATCATCCACATAGCCCCGGCCCGCAGCGACAAACGGGTTGGCAAATTTATCAGAATATTCCTTAGTCCGGGCTGCAATCTTGTCCTCGTCATTGATGTCGGCCCGGAAAATGATTTCCACCGCACCCTTGGCCCCCATCACGGCGATTTCCGCTGTCGGCCAGGCAAAGTTCAGATCACCGCGCAGATGCTTTGACGCCATCACATCATAGGCCCCGCCGTAGGCTTTGCGGGTAATGATGGTGATTTTTGGCACCGTGGCTTCACCATACGCAAACAACAACTTGGCGCCCTGCTTGATGATGCCGTTATATTCCTGCTGGGTTCCCGGCAGGAATCCCGGCACATCGACGAAGGTAACGATAGGGATATTAAAACAGTCACAGAAGCGGACAAAACGCGCCGCCTTGCGGGAAGCGTTGATATCCAGACAGCCGGCCAGAACCATCGGCTGGTTGGCAACAAACCCAACGGTTTGGCCTTCTATACGGCCAAATCCGGTGATGATGTTTTTGGCATATTGCGGCTGAAGCTCGTAAAAGTCGCCCTCATCAATGACCTTTTTGATCAGCTCATGCATATCATAAGGTTTGTTGGGGTTGGCCGGCACCAGGGTATCCAGAGACATATCTTCCCGGTTTGGATCATCAAAGGTCGGGAAATCCGGGGATTTTTCCCGGTTATTGGCTGGCAGCAAGTCAATCAGGCGGCGGACCTGTTTCAGGGCCTCCACATCATTTTCAAAGGCAATGTCAGCGACACTGGATTTTGTCGTATGGGTAATCGCACCGCCGAGCTCTTCCTGGGTCACCGTCTCGTTGGTTACGGTTTTCACCACATCAGGGCCGGTGACAAACATATAGGAGCTGTCCTTGACCATGAAGATAAAGTCAGTGATCGCCGGCGAATAAACTGCGCCACCGGCACAGGGGCCCATGATAACAGATATCTGGGGGATTACACCAGAGGCCATGATATTCTTCTGGAAAACATCGGCATAACCAGCCAGGGCCGCAACCCCTTCCTGAATACGCGCACCGCCAGAATCATTAAGGCCGATGATAGGAGCACCGACCTTCATGGCCATATCCATGACCTTGCAAATTTTTTCCGCATGAGTTTCCGACAGCGATCCACCGAAAACCGTAAAATCCTGACTGAAAATATAAACCAGACGACCATTGATGGTACCGGAGCCAATGACGACGCCGTCACCTGATATTTTCTGCTCCTCCATGCCAAAATCAACACAGCGATGCTCCATGAACATATCATATTCTTCAAAACTGCCCGGATCGAGCAAGACTTCTACCCGCTCACGGGCGGTAAGTTTACCTTTTTTATGCTGCGTATCAATCCGGCGTTGTCCGCCACCAAGCCGCGCTTCGTCGCGTTTTTCTTCAAGTTTCGTCAGGATTTCCTGCATATGTCCCTCTGGTATTTTACATAATATTGTGAGTTATCTTACTCATGAGTAACATTTTTCAATTCTGGAAGTCAATGCAATATTATATCCTCATTATTTATGCCCTAGCCCTATATTCAGGTCATAGTGACCACCACTTTCCCGGAGGATGTGCGGTTACGCAAAGCGCGGATGGCGTCGACTGTTTGCGCCAGGGGGTAAGTGGCGCTGATATGGGGGGCAATGCGGCCTTCGGTGTACCAGTCAAAAAGCTGCCGGGTAGACTGCTGCAGTACCTCGGGCTTGAATTGTTTGTAAGCGCCCCAGTAGAAGCCGATCAGCTCAATATTCTTGACCAGCAAGTGATTTGCCTGGATCTGCGGGACATCGCCACTGGCAAAGCCGATCACCAGCATGCGGCCTTCGGGGGCCATGGCCCGGAAAGTCTGGCGGAACACCTCACCACCGACCGGATCATAAACCACATTAACGCCCTTGCCATCGGTAAATTCCTTGATTTTATCCCGGACATTCTCATGTTTGTAATTGATGGTAAATTCCGCGCCTTTACTTTTGGCCAGGGCGAGCTTTTCATCTGAGCCTGCGGTGGCGATTACCCGTGCGCCCATCATTTTGCCAATTTCAACGGCGGTCAGACCAACCCCGCCGCCAGCCCCATTAACCACCAGCCATTCATCTTTCTGAAGCTTCGCCCGGTAATCAAGCGCCACATGACTGGTGCCATAAGCGACCACGAAAGCCGCGCCATCGACGAAAGACATATCATCGGGCAGCGGACATAGGGCATCAGGTGGCACGGCGACCTTTTCCGCAAAGCCGCCCCAATTGGTCAGGGCCTGAACCCGGTCGCCAACCTTCCAGCCATTTACCTGTTTGCCAATTTCTGATATAATGCCCGCGACTTCAAGACCCGGGCTGAAAGGCAGAGGCGGCTTGACCTGATAACTGCCGTCAACCAGCAGGCTGTCGGCGAAATTGACCGAACAGGCCTTGACATCGATGACCACATTATGGTCCCCGGCAACCGGATCTGCGACCGTTTCCAATTTCAAATTTTCAAGTGGTCCACAGTCCCTGACTATCATAGCTTTCATCAATTTTTCCTTATTTCTATTTACACATAGACTTTATACTAAAGGGCAGTATACTGCGCCGAATTTTTAGCCTTTTTTGCACTGCATCATAGATAGGTTTTTGCAGAGGGTTTATCAACAGTTTTAGGTGAAACAAATGTCATTACGTAATATTGCTATTATTGCCCACGTTGACCACGGCAAAACCACATTGGTCGACACATTGTTCAAACAGGCCGGAACTTTCCGGGAAAATCAACGGGTTGAAGAGCGGGCTCTGGACAGCGGTGATCTTGAAAAAGAACGCGGTATTACCATTCTTGCCAAATGTACGTCCATCGAATGGCGGGATCACCGGATTAACATCGTTGATACACCGGGCCATGCCGACTTTGGTGGTGAAGTAGAACGAATCCTCAGCATGGTAGACGGCGTGATTTTGCTGGTTGATGCCGCTGAAGGCCCGATGCCTCAGACAAAATTTGTTACCGCCAAGGCGCTGGCCCTGGGCCTGAAGCCAATCGTCGTCATCAATAAAGTTGATAAGCACGACCGTCGCCCTGACGCGGTTCATGATGAAGTCTTCGACCTGTTCGTTAACCTGGAAGCCAATGATGAGCAGTTGGACTTCCCGACCCTCTTCGCGTCTGGCCGTGATGGCTGGGCTGACAATGAGCTGGACGGCCCCCGGAAAAACCTGGACCCGTTGCTGGCAAAAATTCTGGAATATTACGACAAGCCTTCGGTCATGACCAAAGAAAACATCGACATGCCCTTCTCCATGCTGGCGACCCTGCTGGACCGGGACAACTTCCTGGGCCGGATTCTGACGGGCCGGATTGAAAGCGGCAAGATCAAGGTCAATGACCAGATCAAAGTGATGAACCAGGACGGTAAAACTGTCGAAACTGGCCGGGCCAGTAAACTGATGGCCTTCCGGGGTCTGGACCGGGTGCCTGTGGACGAAGCCATTGCCGGCGACATCATCTGCATTGCCGGGCTTTCTAATGCCACGGTTGCTGATACTTTCTGTGCCCCGGAAGTTACGGTTCCCCTGAAAGCACAGCCCATTGATCCGCCAACATTGTCCATGCGTTTTACCGTCAATGACAGTCCCCTTGCCGGCCGTGAAGGCACCAAGGTAACAACCCGCATGATCCGCGACCGTCTGGCCCGGGAATCTGAAGGCAACGTCGCCATCAAGATCACCGAGAGCGAAAGCAAAGACGGCTTTGAAGTCTCCGGACGTGGCGAATTGCAGCTTGGTGTTTTGATTGAAACCATGCGCCGTGAAGGCTTCGAACTTTCCATCTCCCGTCCTCAGGTTCTGTTCAAAACCGATCCGGACACGGGTGCGCAGCTTGAGCCTTATGAAGAAGCTGTAATTGATGTGGATGATGAATATACCGGCGTTGTTGTTGAACAGATGAGTCTGCGTAAGGCTGAAATGACTGACATGCGCCCCAGTGGTGCTGGCAAAACCCGCATTACCTTCCTGGCACCGTCACGGGGCCTGATCGGCTATCATGGCGAATTCATGACCGATACCCGTGGTACTGGTGTCATGAACCGGGTTTATCACAGCTATGGTCCCTATAAAGGCAAAATTACTGGTCGCCGGGTTGGGGTTCTGATCTCCATGGGCTCAGGCAAGGCTGTTGCTTATGCACTCTGGAACCTGGAAGATCGTGGGACGATCATGATTAACCCCCAGGAAGAAGTTTATGAAGGCATGATCATCGGCGAGCATAGCCGGGACAACGACCTGGACGTCAATGTTCTCAAAGGCAAGCAGCTGACCAACATCCGGGCCTCCGGTAAGGATGATGCCATCAAGCTGACCCCGCCTAAGAAGCTCACTCTGGAACAGGCCATTGCCTATATCGATGATGACGAGCTGGTGGAAGTTACGCCGGCGAACATCCGGTTGCGCAAACGCTTCCTCATTCCTCATGAACGAAAAAAAGCGGCCCGAACTGCTAAGTAAATTTCTATTTAATACATAACATCAAAGGGCTGGCATTTTGCTGGCCCTTTTTTTTCCTGCTCCCCGACACTTTTTTCGTCGCATTAAAGAGACTTTTTATCGCAAATAGTGCACAACTTATTTTCAACGTGGTAACAAATGAAAAAAAATAATCTACGGAAGATAAAGTATGAGGGATCAAATTAAGCGATCTGTGCGTAATGCATTGATGGTTACACTGGGGGTCTGCACCCCCCAAATAAGTTCTTCCGCTCAGGACGGATCTGGATCAACCCTCACATATGAACAGGCCTATTTCAGCCCTTATAAACCAGTATCCTTAAGAGATATGATCCAACAGGTTCCTGGTGGTTCAGGTATGCTGAAGGATCTTGATAACGACGAGAATAATGCCCGGGGCTTTGGCTCCAACGGGCCGCAAATTCTGATCAATGGCAAACGAATTTCCGGCAAAAGCAACAACACAAATTCCCAACTGACCCGTATCCTGGCCTCTCAGGTTGTACGTATCGACCTGATCCGGGGCAATGCAGAAGGCCTGGATGTTAAAAGCAACGGCATCCTGTATAATGTGATCCTGAAAGAAGGTACCCAGAAAGCGACCAACTTCTTTAAAGTCCAGACAGATTATATCAAAGGCCGCTCCACCAAACCACGGCTTTTGGTTTCACGCAATGGCACTTTGGGGAAAATGCCCTATAGCCTGACCTACGACCATGATGCCTGGATTCAAAGGGAACGTTTTGATGAAAACCATTTTACGGCTGATCGTGTCTTCTCCGGTTTCCGTCGTCGGTTCGCAGACAAGACATGGCAAGGGAATAAATTTTCCGGCGACCTACAATATGATTTTGACAATGGCGACAGCCTGCGCCTCAATGGCCTGTATAAAATATCTGATTTTGCCAAAACTGATCTCGAAGACATCCACCTTCCGCTCGGTGATAATTCCCTGCAGCTGGACAGTACAGTGTCCCTGCCCTTCGAGGAAGATCAACTGAACTGGGAGTTTGGTGGCGATTACGAGACAAGGACATCCCTTGGTAGCTTGAAATTTATCTTTGTCATCAACCGGGAAACATTTGATGCCATTGAACAGGGATTCTCCATCAAGGGGGTGGATTCCGTCCTGCAATATGAAAATATAATCCATAAGGCCCGACAGGAAAAAATCCTACGCACCACCCTCAATAGTCAGCTTTCTGATCAACACTCGCTGGAGACCGGCGCTGAAATCGCTTTCAACAGTCTGGATAAAAATACTAACTTCTCCGATGCCGTGGTTCAGAATCCGGATTCCAAAGTCAAAGAAACCCGCGTGGAAGTCTTTGCGACCCACAATTATAAAGTCACAAATAAGTTAAACCTGCAGACCACGCTCAATTCCGAATATTCCAGAATCGGCCAGGTTGGTTCTAACATCAACCAGATGCGGACTTTCTTTTTTCTGAAGCCCCGGATTGAAGTCAGGTATGATTTTAGTGACCATGATCAGCTAAGGTTGCTGGTAGAAAGAAAAATCAGTCAGTTGAACTTCGGCAATTTTGTGGCGGAATTTGATGACGACCTGGGCCGGGTGACCGAGGGCAATCCCGACCTGGTGCCTGAAAAAACATGGGAAACTTCCCTCACCTACGAAAAAAGATTTGCCGATGACAAAGGCTCGGCAGAAGTAAAAGTTTTTTATGACAAAACCACAGATCACATTGATGTGGTGGAAATAACACCTGGCAATACCGGCACCGGCAACATCGGCGACGCCTTTCGCTATGGCATCCAGCTTAAAAGTGACCTACGACTTGGCTTCATGGGCCTTGACGACGCTATTCTCAGCGTCCTGGGCCGCTGGCATAAAACCGAAGTTACCGACCCCTTTACCAGGGAAAAACGTCAATTCCAGTGGTGGAATAATACCCGATATACCGTCGCCTACCGCCATAACCTGCCGAAATGGAATCTCTCCTGGGGCTTTGACCTGGAGGAGTTGGGGCGCAATGGCCGGACAACCCTAACCGTGCGCGATATCAATCGCGGTGGAACCGGGCTACAAGCCTCCGCCTATGCCGAATATAGTTTCAACAATGCCATGAAGTTAAAACTTAAAGGCTTTAGCCTATTCAATGACCCCCGGGATAAAAGCCGTCAGTTTTTTGTTGATGACATCCGATTGGGCATTACGGATCATTTTGAAGAACAGCAACGCTTCATTTCCCGCAAAGTCATGATTTCTCTGGAGGGCAGCTTTTAAACTGGCTGACAGGTTTACCGATCTTTAATCACTCCCCCCTATAGTCACCTGATAAATCACGTGAATATGAGGAAAATAATGACACATTTTTTGGTAACCGATGACAATCCCAATGGCTATAAGCTGGAAGATATGCTGAAACTTATCCGCAAGGATATTTTCCTGCGCACGACAAAAATTCTGGAGGATTCCCGTCCAGAGGCCCAAAGTGTTTTGGACAATAACGTCAAAATCTTGGGGTTATTGAGCGAAGCTATTACAATCGCTGAAGACAGCACCAGCATTTTACAAAAAAGTTTTGGGCCCTCCCGCGATGGCAAGCCGCGCATTGGTGTCTGAATAGTTAAGCCCGACGTCCTAACAGCTTGACAAATGCCGCCCACTATCCGACACAGGGGTATCTGCACTGTGAAAGGAAAATAAGATATGGGTCGGAAACCTGATGCTACTGAAATCAAGGGTTATACTGACTTTCTGGATACCCTTGCGGCGGCGGCAGCGGACATTACCCTGCCCATGTTTAAACAGCCCGTTGATGTCATCAACAAGGGCCGAAAACTTCAGCTCGATTACGACCCGGTGACCGAGGCCGATAAACAGGCGGAGCAAGCCATCCGCAGCCTGATCAACCAGACCTATCCAGAGCATAATATCCTCGGTGAGGAACAAGGCTCTGAGCAGAACAGTTCCTCCCCCTACACCTGGGTTATTGACCCCATAGACGGCACCCGGGCCTATATCTGCGGCATTCCCACCTGGGGCACGCTGGTGGCGCTCAATGACGGTGGAGACCCGCTGCTTGGCATGCTCGACCAGCCTTATCTGAAAGAGCGCTATATGGGCACTCCGGACGGCGCGACCCTCAATGGCAACAAAATTACCTGCCGCCCCTGCACAGATATCTCTTCTGCCACGGTATCGACCACCGATCCCAGTCAGTTTTTTGCCTGTGACGCGGACCTCGACGCTTTCAACCGGGTCGCGTCCAAGGCCCGTCTGGTGCGCAACGGCTATGACTGCTATGCCTATGCCATGGTTGCCGCCGGTTTTATGGATGTGGTGATTGAAAGCGGCCTTGAGCCCTATGATATCCAGGCCCTGATCCCGATTGTTCAGGGTGCTGGCGGGGTGATCACAAACTGGACCGGCGCATCAGCGGCCGAGGGCGGACAGATTGTCGCCTCCGCCACACCGGAATTGCATGCCCAGGTCCTCGACTTACTGAACGCCTAGGAAACCATCTATTTCCTGCCACAACGGGTCCCGGTAGATATCGCTTTCCCGGTACATTTCATGGCGAGCCCCGTCCACGGTCACCAGTCTAATATTATCATCCGCCCCGGAAAACAGGTCAATACTGGCCTGGCTATCGACCACCTGATCCGCCCCGGCCAGAACAACAAGCATCGGCGTGGTGATTTTTTCCAGATAGCCCTGCTGTTGTATCTCTTCCATACTGTCCATGGCCGCATTCAGCCAGCCAAAGGTGGCACCGCCCACATAAAGATCAGGCATGGTCCCGATTATGTCAACTTCCTGGGCATATCTGTCATCGTCATGGGTCAGCAGCTTCTGCTTGATCAGATGGCGTTCATGGGAAAATTCAAAGCCCTGGCCAAAAGCAAAATTCTTCCGGCCGCCCAATTTGACGACCATCCGTATGACAAATTTAGTCACCGCCTTTGCCAGCGCATTGCCCAGATTAAAGTCAATCATCGGGGCCATAATCACCGCCTTGTCGATGGCGCCCGGAAAATCATGAAGATAGCGCAAGCAGACATGGCTACCCATGGAATGACCAACCAGATACAACGGCAAATCCTGTACCCGGGGGTCCTTCATGACTATATTTGAGACAAATTCATTCAGGTCATTGGAAAAACAATCAAAATTCTCGGAATAGCTTTTCAATCTGTTGGGCAGCAGTCGGTCAGACAACCCCTGTCCTCGATTATCGAGGGTATAAACAGAAAAGCCCCGCGCCAGAAGATCTGAAATAAATTCAGAATATTTTTCCATATATTCCCGGTGGCCATTGACCAGGACAATAATGCCCCGGCTATCCTCCTCGGCCGGCCAGCACGCCGTGCGCAGCTTGTGTCCATCCTGTAATGTCAAATAGTCGACCCGTCCCGGACGGGGAAAATTTGGAAAATCTTTCCAGGTCATAAAGTGAACGCCCTTTTATTTTTTGTAAGACTACGCAATAACCTGAAATTTACCAATAAAAAAATTGTGACCCGCCTCTATCTTGTTTTCTGAACCGACTTTCCTTATGTCTAGGACAGAATAATGTTGAATTTAGCCCAAAACCACTTAAGTTCTGCACAAGCATATTATTTAAGTAATTGTTACGGAAATTTATAATGACACAAACCCATAATACTAAAGTTCTGATTATCGGGTCAGGCCCCGCCGGATATACGGCGGCCATTTATGCAGCCCGCGCCAACCTGAGCCCGATCGTGGTTCAGGGCATGCAGCCCGGCGGTCAGTTGACCATCACTACGGACGTGGAAAACTATCCCGGCTTTGCCGATCCGATTCAGGGCCCGTGGCTAATGGAACAGATGGAAGCCCAGGCGCGCAATGTCAACACCCAGATCATCACCGATATGATCACAGATGTAAATTTTGATGAACGGCCTTTTGTTTGCACCGGCGAATCCGGCGATACTTATATTGCCGACACGGTGATCATTTCCACCGGCGCCCAGGCCATGTGGCTGGGCCTGCCCTCCGAACAACGGTTCCAGGGTTTTGGAGTCTCCGCCTGTGCCACTTGTGATGGTTTCTTTTACCGCAACAAGGAAGTCATTGTGGTCGGCGGCGGCAATACCGCTGTTGAGGAAGCGATTTTCCTGACCAACTTTGCCTCAAAAGTCACCCTGATCCACAGACGGGATGCGCTGCGGTCTGAGAAAATCCTTCAGGACCGACTGTTCGCCAATGACAAAATTGAGGTCATCTGGGACAGTGTTCTGGAAGAAATCGTCGGGGATGAGCCGCCCATGGGCGGGGTCACAGGGGCCCGGGTCAAAAATATAAAAACCGGTGTCATCAGTGACGTTCCGGCCCACGGGGTATTCATTGCCATCGGCCACAAACCCTCCACCGGTATCTTTTCTGGCAAGCTGGACATGGATTCCGATGGCTATATCCTGAAAGCTCCTGACAGCACCGCGACCAATGTTCCGGGCGTCTATGCGGCCGGGGATGTGACGGACAAAGTCTATCGCCAGGCCGTCACCGCCGCCGGAATGGGTTGCATGGCCGCTTTGGAAGCCGAATCATTTCTGGCTGAAAACCACTGACCCCTGAGGGCCGCCGTATTTTTGCTTAGCAAGACAGACGAAAACATTTATAAGAGGATATAATTATCCTCTTATTCACCTTAAGGGTTGTGTGCTAATGGACTGGGACAAATTAAGAATATTTCATGTGGTCGCCTCCTCCGGCAGTTTCACCCATGCCGGGGAAAAGCTGTTTCTGAGCCAATCAGCAGTAAGTCGGCAAATCCGGGGGCTGGAAGAAAGTCTAAACACCGTACTGTTCAATCGCCATGCCCGGGGCCTCAGCCTGACCGATGAAGGCGAAACCCTGTTTAAAACCGCCGAAGAGGTGGTGTCTAAAATCCATGTGACCGAACAGCAGCTGATCGAAGGCACCGATGTGCCCCGCGGGGAACTCCGGATCACAACCACCTCCAGTTTTGGCTCTACCTGGATGATGAACCATATTCGTACCTTCATCGAACGTTATCCGGAAATCCAAGTTCAGCTTCTGGTCAACGACAGTGACCTAGACCTGACCACCCGCCAGGCCGATGTGGCGATCCGCTTTCACACCGCCCATCAGCTGGATCTCATCCAAAAACAAGTTGGCATCTTCCATCATCACCTTTTCGCCTCACCGGAATATCTTAGCCGTAAAGGTCGCCCCGTAACAATGGACGACCTGGATGATCATGACATTATCACCTACGGCGATACCGTGCGCAGCCCAACCCGTAATATCGACTGGGTTCTGGACCGAACGAATGGCCAGAAACGAATCCCGATCCTGCGTATTAACAGCATTTACGGCGTACTGCAGGCGGTAAAAGCCGGCTTGGGCATCGCGGCCCTGCCCGACTATCTGGTTCAGGGCTCAACCAATGTGGTCAAGGTCCTGAAAGATGTCGAAGGACCCGCGTTCCCGGCCTACCTGGTCTATACTCAGGAAGCCCGAAATTCCCGGCGTATTTCAGTTTTCAGGGAATTCATTAAAGAACAATTCAAGGGCACCAAATTCTAGAGCCCCTCGCCAAGCCATGCGTCTGTTGCATGGCTGCATTGTAATAGTAGTTATGGTAATTGCTAATATTATCTCTATATTAAGCTACAGATGTTGCGACGCAGCATCGACCTGAAATTCCTCCCAAGTTATTTCAGTTGCTATACTTCAGATCCTCCCCTTGATGGAGTATGGCTGTTTCATTGTCTCCCAAGACATGAAGCCTCCCTATATTTTGTGACTTGCCGGGTTTTTATAACCCGGCATTTTTTTTGCCTATTAAGGAATTTGTTGCAGCGCAAAATAATTTCACTTCCGCCCGAGAAACGCAGAGCTAGTCAATATATTTCAGAATATCTTTCATATCAGAGAAGACCATGCCCCCGGCCGTGGCCAGACTTTTGTCTTGCCCCCTTACCGAATAGGCCAGCACTTCCATACCGGCCGCAACCGCGCCCTGGACCCCAGGCAGACTGTCCTCGATCACAAGACAACAGGACGGGTCCATGTCCATCTCATGGGCGGCATATAAATACAGGTCCGGGTAGGGTTTTCCGCGCCTGACCTGGGTCGAATTAAAGATATTATTATCAAAAAAATTATTCAAGTCGGTCAGCCCGAGTGTCAGCGCCATTTTTTCAAAAGACCCACTGGAAGCCACGCATATTTTCTGGGGCCTGTCCGTCAGAGATTTCAGAACATCCAAGATACCCTCGACCGGCTTCAAATCCCGTTCAAAGCTGGCAAAGGTTTTTTCCTGCAATTGATCCAGAAAATCACCGGGCAGATTATGTCCGAGGATTTCCTGTGATCTCTCGACGACAAAAGCCATAGACCGGCCGACAAAGGTCTCAATCACTTGGGCTGTGGTCATGGACAGACCACAGCTCTCAAGGGCCAGTTTCAGCTCCTCATTGGCAAGTATTTCGCTATCAACGAGAACACCGTCACAATCAAAAATGATTAACTCAACGGTCATAGACTTAGACCAGGGCTTCACAGGCCCGTTTGATCCTTTTACAGGCTTCGATCAGCGCCTCATCAGAGGTGGCATAAGACACCCGGAAATGAGGGGACAGACCAAAAGCCTCGCCATGAACGGCGGCAACGCCTTCGGCTTCCAGGATATAAGTACAGAAATCAAGGTCACTTTCAATGACCTTGCCGTCCGGGGTTTTCTTACCAATCAGGCCCGCGATCGACGGATAGACATAGAAAGCGCCTTCTGGCTTAGGACAGACGATGCCGTCAATGGCACCGAGCATTTCCACAACCATATCCCGGCGTTTTTTGAATACCGCCGCTCTTTCTTTCAGAAAGTGCTGGGTTCCAGTCAGGGCTTCAACCGCAGCAGCCTGTGAAATTGAGCAGGGGTTGGACGTGCTTTGAGACTGAACCTTGCGCATGGCATTGATCAGCTCTACCGGTCCGCCGGCAAACCCAATGCGCCATCCCGTCATGGCATAGGCCTTGGCAACACCGTTGATGGTCAGGGTACGGTCATACAATTTAGGCTCAACCATGGCCGGGGTGACAAATTCAAAATCATCATAGACGATATGCTCATAGATATCATCGACCATAACCCAGACATGAGGGTATTTGAGCAAAACGTCGGTCAGGCGCTTCATTTCCTTCGCCGAATAGGCCGCGCCCGTGGGGTTGCTCGGCGAATTCAGGATCACCCATTTGGTCTTATCCGTGATCGCGGCTTCCAGCACTTCAGGCTTCAGCTTGAAATTGTCTTCCATGGTCGCTTCAGCAAACACAGGGGTTCCGCCGGCCAGAATAACCATATCCGGATAAGACACCCAGTAAGGGGTCGGAATGATGACTTCATCCCCGGGGTTCAATGTGGCAACAAAAGCATTATAGATGGTGTGCTTGCCACCGTTATTGACCGTGATCTGATTAGGCTGATAGTCCAGACCATTGTCGCGCTTGAATTTTTCACAGACGGCTTTTTTGATCTCTGGTGTGCCATCGGCTGGGGTGTATTTGGTTTTGCCGTCATGGATCGCCTGAATGGCGGCTTGTTTAATATTATCAGGTGTATCGAAATCAGGCTCGCCGGCGCCCAGTCCAATAATATCCCGGCCCGCTGCTTTGAGCTCGGCCGCCTTGGTGGATACGGCGATTGTTGGGGAAGGTTTTACCCGGTTAAGTGAATCTGCAATAAAAGCCATCTGATTTAAGTCTCCTGAACAACAATAAAATAATATGTTAATGCAGCGGCAAAATACGCAATTTTTCTCCCTACCGCAAGCGCTGACTGCAATCAAATCCCATTTGACCAGAAAACAACCATTTCTACCCCCAGATTTGGCGAAGGCCCCATAACTCTTGGGCATAATTTGAAACATATATCGTCAATGAATCAACCGATATTGCACCGATTAATGATCAGATTCTGACCGACATGGACGACAGCCAGTTCAAGCATGAGCTGAACAAATTTAATCTGGAATATAACCTATAGCCGGTTCCGGAAAAATGCACCCCATTCACAATGATGCAGCTAAGTGATCAGGATCCTAAAGTAGCCCTGAAGACAGACTTTCCGCTGAGGCTGGATGAATTAAACCTTCATATGGGCACCACATGGCCCTGGAACAGGGCCGTTTAGTTTCGCAGAACATAATTTCTACAGAGCCGCACAAAATAGCCTGAACGCTCGCATTATCTGGCCCATAGCCGGCCAAAGTTATCCCCGTGAATATCCCATGAGCGACGTCATCAAATCTGTCCTGACCCTAATGGCAGAAGGTTTAAGCAAACTACGAAATCATTTAAACTAACAAAAAAATCATAGATTCATTACTTTTAAATACCTAGACTATATTACATACTTCTATTTTAATAATTTTGTTCTGGGGAAATACCGATTTATGCTCTTTAATTCATATGAATTTATATTTGCATTCTTACCTATTACCTTAATCATTTTTATTTTTATTTCTAAAATAAATCATGAAAAGGCCATAGCATGGCTGGTAATTGCCTCGCTGTTTTTTTACGGTTGGTGGAACCCTGCGTATCTCATCCTGATCATGATCTCCATGGCGATCAATTATTCCATCGGTTATCTCATCAACAGGGTCACTTTTGGAAAAAATCAAAAGAAACCCCTGTTGATCATTGGCTTACTATTTAACTTATCCCTTCTTGGGTATTTTAAATATGCTAATTTCTTCCTTGAAACAGTTTCTTATACTCTTTCAACTAAATTTGAAATTCAGCAGATATTACTTCCTCTAGCAATATCATTTTTCACATTTCAGCAAATTGCATTCCTTGTTGACGCTTATAAAGGGATCACAAAAGAATATAAATTCCTGCATTATGCTTTGTTTGTTACCTTCTTCCCCCAACTTATCGCTGGACCGATTGTCCATCATAAGGAAATGCTGCCTCAATTTATGGATCGCCGAAAAATTGGATTTAATATCAACAACATTACCATTGGATTGATCATTTTTTCCATCGGTTTGTTTAAAAAGGCCGTGCTGGCCGATGGTATCGCAGTTTATGCAAATCCCACATTTTCCGCTGTGGCAATTGGACAACAACTAGATTTTTTCCAGAGCTGGGGCGGCGTATTATCCTATACGCTTCAGCTCTATTTTGATTTTTCCGGCTATTCCGATATGGCCATTGGCGGAGCACGGTTGTTTGGTATTAAGTTGCCTCTAAATTTCCACTCACCCTACAAGTCCCTTAATATCACAGAATTCTGGCGTCGGTGGCATATAACGCTGTCCCGGTTTTTGCGGGATTATGTCTATATCGCTCTTGGGGGCAACAAAAAGGGAAAGTTACGGCGCTATGTAAACCTCTTTGCGACCATGTTGCTGGGGGGCTTATGGCATGGAGCAGGTTGGACTTTTGTCATATGGGGTGCGCTGCATGGGTGTTATCTGATTATAAATCACTTCTGGCACTTTATAACAAATAAACTCAACTTGCTATTTTTGAAAAATTCTAAAATCTGGAGATGTTTTTCCTGGTTACTAACCTTCACAGCCGTTGTTGTTGGCTGGGTATTTTTTAGGGCAACTGACTTTAATTCCGCAATTTTACTTCTCAAAGGCATGACGGGAATGCATGGCGTATCCCTTCCTAACGGTCTCGCAGTCCAATTAGGAGGCTTCGGCGAATTTCTGAATGAAAGGGGAGTTAATTTTACCCTCGGAGGCGGAAGGAATTTTGTTATGACTTATCTCTGGGTTATCGTTCTTTTGCCAGTTGCTGTGGCATGGCCGAATACTCAACAGATAATGGAAAAATTTGAGCCCTCCTTCGACAAGATCTTTGATAACCCCATGACAACTTTCATGAGTAATAATATATTGATGCGCAGAATTAAATTTAATTTTTCATATCGTTGGGCCTTTACCCTGGCGATTATTTCAACCCTGGGGATTCTGGCATTGTCAGAAGTCTCTGAATTTTTATATTTCCAGTTTTAACCATGAAATCAAATAAGTTTATAAAATTATGGGGGATGATATTTGTACTTCTTTTAGGGGGTACGGTAGCACTGAACTATTTCACTGATCCCTATTTATTATATGGAACCAGTAGAATAGAAGGGACCAACAAAATCAAACCGTTTGCCGGAACCCATTCCCGGCAGTCTAAAATCCACCTTGCGCATAAAACGGACCTTGATCTGTTGATAATTGGAAATTCACGTCCTGAGATGGGGATTGACCCCGATCATGTTTATTTCAGGAAGCACAATCTCAAAGCATTTAACTTGGGTCAACCCGGAAGCAGTTTGTCCAATCAATATGGATACGCTTTGGATATCTTGAGAGAAAAAGATATCAAGATAGTATTTATAGCAGTGGACTTTATGGATTTTATCACTGATGCAAACAAGAAATCTGACCCTTATGTCTGGCCTCCACAAAAAAATTCCGCTAACAACAGACTAAAGTTCAACTGGAACGGTACAGATAATCCAGGTTATATGGCTCAATATGTAAAAGACATATATGGTCCATTAATTGCCTTGGGCACCCTAAAGGATAGTATTCTTACCCTCTTTAATCAACGACCAGAGGCATCAAATCTACACGATAATGGATTTAATCCTGCGCTAGACATGAATTCGGCAACCCGCAAAGAAGGTGTAAAGATTCTTTTCAACCAAAAAACACCCATGATTGTAAAAAGTTTTACCTCAAGAGACTGGAAAATATATACCCCCGGCTATCGGTGGTCAGCTGAATTCAATAAACTACAATTTCTTCTGACTTATTTACAAGCTCACGGAATAGAAACTAAAATATTTATTAACCCCTATCACATGCAGTATTTGGAAATTATCGACTATTCCGGACTATCAGAAGAATTTTCCCAATGGAAAAGACAGCTTACAAAAATTGTTGCAACAACAAGTAATAATGAGACTATCACATTATGGAATTTCAGTGATCCAGGAGACTATGTCAGCGAACCTTTCATAAAGGCTGGTAAAACCCCTCTAAAATGGTTTTGGGAACCAGCCCATTACCGAAAAGAACTCGGCGATATCATGATCACTAACATGATGACCACTCCGCCATTATCTGAAATTATTGAAGAACCGTTTGGGTATATTTTGACACCGGAAAATATTGAGACCTCTTTAATTGAATATACCCTAAAACTCAAAAAATACAGAAGCGGCCAATCAGAAGAAGTAACCTTCATTAAAGCAAAATATTTTTCACTCACTGAATAAAAACTCCATCTACCTGCTCAATCAGAGAAGGCTTCTTCTTTTAATCAAAGGAGATTTTCTTTTGGCGCTGCTTTTTCTGCACCCCGCGTTTCTTCTTGGTTTCCACCCTCCTGGCCCGGGCATTGCGGCTCGGTTTGGTGGCGCGGCGATGTTTCGGCACGATGGTCGCCTTCCGAATCAGCTCCACCAGACGGTCGAGGGCGTCCTGGCGATTCCTGAGCTGGCTGCGAAAGCTGTTGGCGGTGATGATAATCAGGCCACCAGCGGTCATGCGGTGGCCTGCTATTATTCTGAGACGGGCAAAGACATCCGGTTTCAGCGCCGGGGAGTTCCCGGCATCAAAACGAATCTGCACCGCCGTTTCCACCTTATTAACATTCTGCCCGCCGGGACCCGGGGAACGGATGAAATGTTCCTTGATCTCATCCTCATGCAGGGAAATGCTATTGGTGATTTTTATCATTGAAGAGATTGAGAAATCCTAGAAAGGAATCTCATCGTCAAGGTCGCTGGAACCGCCACCGAAGGAACCACCTGAACCACTGGAACCGCCAGAACCACCAGCATCACCACCGGAAGAAGGTCCGCCGTAACCGCCGCCTCCAGAACCGCCATCGGCCCGGCCACCAAGCATGGTCAGCTCACCGCGGAACCGCTGCAAGACGACTTCTGTTGTGTATTTTTCAACACCAGCATTATCGGTCCATTTACGAGTCTGCAACGCACCTTCAATATAGATGGTAGAGCCTTTCCGCAGATACTGTTCCGCAACCCGGCACAGGTTTTCATTGAAAATTACCACCCGGTGCCATTCTGTGCGTTCTTTACGTTCGCCGGACGTCCGGTCTTTCCAGGTCTCAGAGGTGGCAAGATTAAGGGTTACCACCGGCTTGCCGTCCCCTGTATGACGAACTTCAGGGTCCCGTCCCAGATTTCCCACAAGAATTACTTTGTTGACACTACCGGCCATATTTAATTTCCTAACGTTGATTAATTAACTTGGCCTCACCATAGCCGCTGTCATTACAAATTTCAATGAGAACAAAATAAGAACTTGACTTATTGGCAAAAAACCCCAAATTGCAGTGTGAGACAAAGAGTAGGTCCACGGATCAATCTGTATGAAGGGTAGCCAATTTTACCATGCTGACCAAGATTTCAGTTCGCGGCGCACGCGAACATAACCTGAAAAATATCGACGTTGATATCCCCCGGGACAAGCTGGTGGTTATCACCGGCTTAAGCGGATCAGGTAAGTCCTCATTGGCCTTTGATACCATTTATGCCGAAGGCCAGCGCCGTTATGTGGAAAGCTTGTCAGCCTACGCTCGCCAGTTTCTTGAGCTGATGCAGAAGCCGGACTGTGACCATATTGACGGTCTGTCCCCCGCCATCTCCATCGAACAAAAAACCACGTCGCGCAACCCCCGCTCCACCGTCGGCACCGTCACCGAGGTTTATGACTATATGCGCCTGCTATTTGCCCGCATCGGCGTGCCCTATTCCCCGGCGACCGGGTTGCCCATTGAAAGCCAGACTGTCAGTCAGATGGTCGATAAGGTTATGGCGCTCGAAGAAGGCACCCGGCTGTATCTTCTGGCCCCGATTGTGCGCGGACGCAAGGGCGAATACCGCCGGGAATTTGCCGAATTACAGCGCGACGGCTTCCAACGGGTCAAGGTTGACGGTGAATTTTATGAAATCGACGACATCCCGGCCCTGGATAAAAAAATTAAGCATGAGATAGAGGTGGTTGTTGACCGTCTGGTGATCCGGCCTGACCTGGAAACCCGCCTTGCTGACAGCATGGAAACCGCGCTCAAGCTGGCAGATGGTCTGGCTTATGTGGAATATGCCGGCGGCGACAAGCTGGGGGAACGGATATTATTCTCGGCAAAATTCGCCTGCCCGGTCTCCGGTTTCACCATTGAGGAAATTGAACCCCGGCTGTTTTCCTTCAACAACCCCTTTGGCGCCTGCCCGACCTGTGATGGTCTGGGCAAGAAACTGTATTTTGACCCTGACCTCGTGGTACCGGACAAGACCGTAAGCCTTGATAAAGGCGCGTTGGCCCCCTGGGGGAAATCCAATGCGCCCTATTATGCCCAGACCCTGAAAAGCCTGGCCAAACATTATAAATTCAAGACCAATTACCCCTGGCAGAAACTGACCGACAAGGTTCAGCAGGTCCTGCTCTACGGCAGCGGCTCAGAAATCATCGAAATGATCTATAGCGATGACCGCAAGGAATATAAAGTTGAAAAGCCGTTCGAAGGCATCATCGGCAATATTGAACGACGCTGGCGGGAAACGGAGAGCAATATGATCCGCGAGGAGCTGGGCAAATATCAAAGCTCCTCCGAATGCGAAGCCTGCGAAGGCTACCGCCTGAAGCAGGAAGCGCTGGTGGTCCGGATCGATGACAAGCATATCGGCCAGATTACCGAGGTTTCCATTGCCGACTCCTATGACTGGTTCAAGCAGCTGCCCGACAAACTGACCGGCAAGCAGAATGAAATCGCCCGTCAGGTGCTGAAGGAAATTACCTCACGGCTGGGCTTCCTCAATAATGTCGGCCTGAGTTATCTCAATCTGTCTCGAAAGTCCGGCAGCCTGTCCGGCGGCGAATCCCAGAGAATCAGACTGGCCTCCCAGATCGGCTCCGGGCTGACCGGGGTATTATATGTTCTGGATGAACCCTCCATCGGCCTACATCAGCGGGACAATGACCGGTTAATGGAAACCCTGTTCAATCTACGCGACATGGGCAATACGGTGCTGGTGGTCGAGCATGATGAGGACGCCATCCGCAATGCGGACCATGTGATTGATATGGGCCCCGGCGCCGGTGAGCATGGCGGTGAGATTGTCGCCCAGGGTACTTTGCAGGATATTCTCGACACGGAAGCCAGCCTGACCGGCCAATATCTTCTCGGTAAGAAATGCATCGCTGTGCCCGCAGAACGACGCAAGGGCCATATGGCGGGCAAAAAGCGCAAGCAGATCGTCATTCAGGGCGCAACCGGCAACAACCTCAATAATGTCACTGCCGCCATACCGCTGGGCACTATGACCTGTATTACCGGGGTTTCCGGCAGTGGAAAATCAACCCTCACCGTCGACACCCTCTACCGTGGTGTCGCCCGCAAGCTGAACAATAACCGTAATATTCCCGCCCCTCATAAGGCGATACTGGGCCTGGAGTTCATTGACAAAATCGTCGATATCGACCAGTCGCCCATTGGCCGGACCCCGCGGTCAAACCCGGCGACCTACACAGGGGCCTTCACCCCGATCCGCGACTGGTTTGCCGCACTGCCCGAATCCAAGTCCCGGGGCTACAAGCCGGGCCGTTTTTCTTTTAATGTTAAGGGCGGACGTTGTGAAGCCTGTCAGGGCGATGGCCTGATCAAGATTGAAATGCATTTCCTGCCCGATGTCTATGTCCAGTGCGATGTCTGCCTGGGGAAACGCTATAACCGGGAAACGCTGGAGATTAAATTCAAAGGCCAGTCCATATCTGACATATTGGATATGACCGTCGAGGAAGCGGCCCAGTTTTTCATCGCTGTCCCTAATATCCGCGACAAGATGACCACCCTGGAAAAGGTTGGCCTGGGCTATATCAAAGTTGGACAGGCGGCCACAACCCTGTCGGGCGGGGAAGCTCAACGGGTTAAGCTCAGCAAGGAACTATCCAAGAGGTCCACCGGGCGCACGCTCTATATCCTGGATGAGCCGACCACCGGCCTGCATTTCGAGGATATCAAAAAGCTGCTGGAAGTTCTCCATACTCTGGTCGAGCAGGGCAATACGGTGGTCATTATTGAGCATAACCTAGATGTCATCAAGACCTGCGACTGGATCATTGACCTGGGTCCTGAAGGCGGCGACGGCGGCGGCTACATCCTGGCCGAAGGCACGCCCGAAGATATCGTCAAATGTGAGAATAGTTATACCGGCCAATATCTTAAGAGATACATTTAATTTTTGTTATATTTATCCTTAAAATTAACCACTTATTAACCATAAGTAACCTATAATTGAGCTGTAGCAGATATTCAACCCAATCTCCTACAAGCCAACTTACTACTGACTAACTTATTACAAATCTCCATTGTGATAGACGCCTGCTTTTAGCCAGAAAGCAGGCGTTTTTCTATGGCCCCTTCCCTCTTTAAATGATATGACCTTTTTTATTAAGGAGATCATTATTCATGGCACATAAAGCAATTCATATCATCGGCGGCGGACTGGCAGGCACAGAAGCCGCCTGGCAAATCATTCAGCAGGATATTCCTGTCATCCTCCATGAAATGCGGCCCGTGCGCAAAACCGATGTTCACCAGACCGACAATCTGGCTGAAATGGTCTGTTCAAACTCTTTCCGCTCCGATGATTATGAGAATAACGCCGTCGGTCTACTCCATGAGGAGATGCGTCGCTGCAACTCCCTTATCATGGCGGCGGCCATGGAAAATACCGTTCCCGCCGGCAGCGCCCTAGCCGTAGATCGGGAGGGCTTCAGTAAATCGGTACAGACAGCCCTCGAAGCCAACCCCCTGTTCACCATGGTCCGGGAAGAAGTTGCCTCCATTCCACCAGAGGACTGGGACAATGTCATCATTGCCACCGGCCCCCTGACCTCCGATGCCCTGGCCCAGTCCATCCTTGAGCTAACCGGCGAAGAACACCTGGCCTTTTTCGACGCCATAGCGCCAATTATTTATAAGGACAGCATTGATTTTAGCAAGGCCTGGTACCAGTCCCGCTATGACAAGGGCGATACGGCGGATTATATCAACCTGCCCCTGACCCGCGAGCAATATGAAGCCCTGATCGATGATCTTATCGACACGGAAAAATATGACTATAAAGACTGGGAAAAGAACACGCCCTATTTTGATGGCTGCATGCCAATTGAGGTCATGGCGGAACGCGGCCGGGAAACCCTGCGCTTTGGCCCGATGAAGCCGGTGGGCTTGACCAACCCCCATACCGGAGAACATGCCTATGCCGTGCTGCAACTGCGGCAGGATAACAAGCTTGATACCCTATACAATATGGTCGGATTCCAGACCAAGATGAAATACGGCGCCCAGGTCGAGACATTCCAGAAAATCACCGGCCTTGAGAATGCCCGCTTTGCCCGTCTGGGCGGCCTACACCGCAATACCTTCATCAACAGCCCGGTTCTGCTCGACAGTAACCTGCGCTTTAAAGCCCAACCACGGCTGCGCTTTGCTGGTCAGATCAGTGGTGTTGAAGGTTATGTGGAAAGTGCCGCCATGGGGCTAATGGCCGGGCGCTTTGCTGCCGCCGAACGCCTGGGCCAGGAGATTCCTGCCCCGCCTGTGACCACGGCCTTTGGCGCCCTGATCCATTATATCACCGGCGGTCAGATTCCCGGTGCCGGAGCTCGCAAACACTTCCAACCCATGAACATCAATTACGGCATCATGCCCTCCCTGGAAGGCAAGAAGATCAAACGCAAGGATCGAAAACCCATCAAGTCACACCGGGCCCTGGATGCCCTCGCCGTCTGGCTGGAAGAGATTAAAGCCGGTTAAACAGAGCTGAGGTCAGCAAACACCATTGCCGGGAAAAGGCACCGGCCTTTTCATGCAGACCAAAGGCATTATAGTCGGCCCTTTTAATGGTTTTCAGGTAACTGCGAGACAGGGCGGACAACAGAAAAGCTGACCGCACTCCCGAGGTGATCTGTTTCTTATGAGCCCGAATATAAGTCAGATGCTCTTCGGCCTTCTGGCTGAAGGCGGGTAAAATCGCTTTCAGGACTTCAGGCTCATCCGGGGATAAATATTTTCCCTTCACGTCATGCTCAGCCATTAAATCCAACGGGATAAAACTTTTCTTTAAGGAAAGATGATAGGCGACAGATCGGATTAGACCGACATATCCCCAGGCGATACCCAACCGTCGTGCCAGATCATCGCCTACCTTACCGCCTAAAATCTGAACCGCTAGGCAAGACAGGTTGCCTGCTGTCTGGGAGAGATAATCTTCCAACTCAGACAAGCTTTCGGGACTTTCATCATAAAGGTCCTGCGACCGGCCCTCAATAATATCCATGAAAGTCTCCCGGGGCAGATCATGTGCAGTTATAGCTGCTGCCAGCGACGGCAATATGTCATGGGAACGCACGGTGCCCTGATAGACATCATCAATGGCTTCCCGCCACCATTGCAGGCGGATTTCGCCGAGCATGGGTTCTGAGACCCCTTCCCTAATTCTGGAAATTTCATAGTTAAAGGCATACAGAGCATACAGGCCTGCGCGTTTCTCAGCCGGGGCATAGAGCACAGTCAGGTAACGGTCATGATCAAATTTGGCGACCACTTCACAACAATGGGGGTTATTTTCCAGGCTATCTGTCATTTTATCACTTTTAGTCATTGTCTAGAATGCGCCCTAACCGCCTTATTTTCATTTTCTTTTTGATAATAAGTGGCATTATTTTGACGCATGGTAAAGAAACTGTTAATCTTAGGCCGTCCACAGGGACGAAATTGTTTCATAGAGGGGTTTTAGGAAATCTGGAAGCAATTTCTTTGACAAGGGTATTTATATCAATAACAGGAAAGAAAAATGAGCAAAATTCTCGAATCATTGCCATTGACGATCATAGCAGGCGTTGTCCTGACCGTGATCATGGTCATCGCAACAAATCAGATAGAAAATGCAAACCAATCGGGTGTCGAAAAAGTCATCTCCGATATAATTAAATAAGGGTGGAGATATAAAATGGAAGATTTTATCTTATTTTTAGTGCGTTACCTGCACGTAATTTGTGGTGTCATGTGGATTGGGATCCTGTGGTATTTTAACTTTGTACAGATCCCCAGCATGCCTAAAATCCCTGCTGAACAAAAACCAGCCATCAGCAAAGTCATTGCGCCTGAAGCTCTCTTCTGGTTCCGCTGGGGTGCTGCCGGTACCGTCCTGTTCGGCCTGATCCTGGCCCAACTTACCCCCGGCTATACATTGCACGAAGCGATGACATTCCAAATCCCCTACATTGGTTTTGGCATGTGGATGGGCCTGATCATGGCGTTCAATGTCTGGGTCATCATCTGGCCAGCTCAGAAAATCGCCCTTGGTATGGTTGAAGCCGACGCGGATGCCAAAGCAAAGGCTGGCCGTCGGGCGATGCTTTTCTCCCGCACCAACACACTGCTGTCCATTCCAATGCTTTTTGCAATGATTGCAGTTCAGAATCCTCCCGGCCTCTAACAGCCGTCAGACCACAACGATTAAAGGCCGGACAATTGTCCGGCCTTTTTTATGGGCTAAAATTATATAAAGAAATTAGTCTATGGCGATCAGGGCAGCGGCCACTTTCCGGCCCTCGGCCAGCAGGATATTATAGGTCCGTGCAGCAGCACCGGTGGCCATAATATCAACGGCGATCCCGGCGGCTTCCAGAGAGGTACGCAGCGGCTTGTTCAGCGGCCGCATATTATCACCGGTGCCGACCAGCAGGATATCAATATCCGCACTCTGGTCCATGATCAGCTTTAGGTTATCCAGGGTAGCCGACGCCATCTCGACCGCGTCCCACGGGTAATAGCCCTTAGGCGTGATCAGGATCGAGCCTTTGCTGCGCTGCTCACCTATGCGAAAACCGCCGTCCCCGTATGAGGAGATGGCGGTTTCTTGCTGTGAAGTTACTTCCTTGAATTCCAAAGGGTCAGGCCTTTTTCTTGGGCGGGATGATTTCCATACCCGGGGTCTGCGCTGTGTCATCTTCACGCCTGAGCTCAACCCAGAGCAACACAGGGGCTGCGATAAAGATCGACGAATAGGTCCCGACAAAGATACCCCAGATCATGGCGGCAGCAAAACCGTGAATACCCTCACCGCCCAGGAAGAACAAAGAGAACAAAGCAATCAGGGTGGTGACAGAGGTCATTACCGTCCGTGACAGGGTGTCATTGATACTGAGGTTCAGCAGGTCCGGCATGGATTTCTTGCGGAATTTTCGCAGGTTTTCCCTGATCCGATCATAGACCACCACCGTATCGTTGAGGGAGTAGCCGACAATGGTCAGGATCGCCGCAATGGTCGAGAGGTTAAACTCCATCCCGGTGATGGCGAACATACCAATGGTCAGGATCACGTCATGGACCAGGGCGATAACCGCCCCCAAGCCAAACTGCCACTCAAAGCGGAACCAGATGTAAATCAACACCGCGCCCATGGCCAAAGCCACGGCCATGATGCCATCCGAAATCAATTCTCCGGATACTGTAGAGCCCACCGTTTCCGTCCGCCGGTAGCTGATCTCGCCATCAACGGCCATGGGCAGGACCTCACGGACCTTTTCGACCACCTGATCAACGGTCAGGCCTTCCTGATGCTCAAGCCGGATCAGCACATCATTTGGTGCGCCAAATTCCTGAACCTTGACATCGCCCATATTCAGGCCTTTCATGACCGAGCGAATTCTGGTGATATCAGCCGGACCTTCGGTACCAATCTCGATCATAATCCCGCCTTCGAAATCAATGCCGAAATTCAAGCCCTTGGTGAAATAGAGCCCCATGGAGGCGACGATCATCACCAAAGACAGCACATAGGCCATTTTGCGAAAATCAATAAATCTGATATTTGTCGTTTCTGGAACCAGTTTTAATAACATTTGAATAGTCCCTTATATCTTCAATGTGGTGGGGCGTTTTTTGACCGCCCAGGCTGAAATAATCATCCGTGACATGCTGACGGCGGTGAACATGGAGGTCATGATACCGATCATCAGGGTTACTGCGAAGCCTTTGATGGGGCCCGAGCCAAACTGAAACAGGATCACGGCCGCGATCAGAGTGGTTACGTTGGCGTCAACAATGGTGCTGAAGGCCTTGTCATAGCCGCTGGTTAACGCGGTCAGGGCATTTTTCCCATTACGGTATTCTTCCCGCACCCGTTCAAATATCAGAACGTTGGCATCCACCGCCATACCGACGGTCAGCACGATCCCGGCGACACCCGGCATGGTCAGGGTCGCCCCTAATGTGGACAATAGTCCGAAAATCATCCCGATATTAATCATCAGGGCAAAGTTGGCGACCATGCCGAACATACCGTAACTGAGCACGATATAAACCATGACCGCCGCAAGTCCGATGATGGCGGCGATCTTGCCGGCCTCAATATTATCAGAGCCAAGATCTGGCCCGACTGTTCTTTCCTCGACCACGGTCAGCCGCGCTGGTAAGGACCCGGCCTTCAGCAACAGGCCAAGCTCGCTGGCACTTTCAACGGTGAAATTACCGGTAATAATGCCGGACCCGCCTAAAATAGGGCTTTGAATATTTGGCGCGCTGATCACCACGTTATCCAGAATGATCGCGAACTGACGATTAACATTCTTCATGGTAACTTTAGCAAAATCCTTACTGCCTTTACGGTCAAAGCGAAAGCTGACCACAGGACGGTTATCCTGATCATAGCCTAAACCTGCATCAACCAGGTTTTCCCCGGTAAGAATTTTACGTTTACTGACCACAATGCTCGGCGGCAGACCGGTCCGGCGTTCGCTCTCCGCCATGGGGAAACGTTCGTATCCGGGCGGAACCCGGTCCTCTACCCCGATCGAAGAATTGACCAACTGGAAGGAAAGTTTCGCCGTCTTGCCGACCAGGTCTTTAAGTTTCTGAGGATCATCCAGACCGGGCACCTGAACCAAAATACGGCTATCGCCCTGTTTCTGAATCGTCGGTTCCTTAGTGCCCATGCCATCAATACGGCGCCGGATCACTTCAATGGACTGGGTAATCACATCATTGCCGCGCATTACCAGACCATCTTTTGTCAGCTTAACAACAATAATGCCTTCACCGGCAAGCTCATATTCAATATCGGCCACCCCTGAAGTGGTCAGGGATGACCCCAGCATCTCAACCGTATCGCCGATAACCTCCAAAGCTTTATCAGTCTGGCTTTTATCGGTGAGCTTGATATGAATGGCACCCTTGCGAATGGAGCTGCGCAGAACAATTTTTTCCGCCCGGAAAGCATCGCGAATATCACCGCGCTTGGATTCCAGTTTTTCCTTTTCGACCTCCGCCAGGTCAACTTCCCACAACAGATGAACACCACCCTGCAAATCAAGACCAAGGGTCAACTGACTGCTGGGCAGAAACTCAGGGTAATTTTTTAACTGTTCATCACTTAAAAAATTCGGTACAGCCATCAGAACGCCGATAAAGGCAATCAGGCTGATCATAATGATCTTCCATCGGGGGAAATTTAACATGCTATATTCCGATTACGATTTCGGGTTACTTTTTTTCAACGGTGTCGTTGGCAGGAGCCGGTTTTCCAACCACAGTGGAAATGGTCGAACGGATCACTTTAACTTTAACACCGGCGGCGATTTCAAGTTCGATCTCATGATCGTCAATCACCCGCGATACCTTGGCAACAATACCGCCAGAGGTTACAACATTATCGCCCCGACGCAATGCGCCGATCATGTTTTTATGCTCTTTAGCGCGTTTTTGTTGTGGTCTGATCATCAGGAAATAAAATACCCCGATGATAAGGATGAAAGGCAGAAACTGCATGAATGCACTCTCGCCACCCGGTGCGCCCGCTGCCTCTGCAAATGCGTCTGATATAAACATTATTTTTTTCCTATAAAGCTAACTGAATGCGGCACTATACAGGCCACAGTTTTTTTTCAACTTCAATGGCATATAGGGATACTTGATCGTAAAAACAAGATACTATTTGTTTAATATTGGCTTTTCATGTGCTAAGAAATTAAGAATGATAAAAATATTAAATAAAAAGGGAATTGTTATAAAGTGATAACTTGAGTCAGAACAACTTAAAAAAATCACTTTCTGGTGATTGCTCATTGTAAAAACAAGCTTACTTTTGCAAACCAATAAATTGACACTAAATTATCATGAAGATTACGGAACATATAGAAAAAGCTAAGGGGAAAACTCTGTTTTCCTTTGAAATAGTTCCCCCTGTAAAAGGGCAAAATATTCAAAAATTATACGATAATATTGACCCTTTAATGGAGTTTAATCCACCTTTTATTGATGTAACTACCTCGAGAGAAGAATTTATTTACTTAAAAAAAGAGGGAGGCCTTTTAGAACAAAAGGTGACCAGAATGAGACCGGGTACAGTAGGTATATGTGCATCTTTAATGCATAAATATGGTATTGACCCTGTTCCACATGTTTTATGTGGTGGATTTTCCAAAGAAGAAACGGAATATGTATTGGTTGATTGTCATTATTTAGGTATTGAAAATATAATGGCTTTAAGAGGTGATTCTAGAAAGGATGAA
>NVTE01000016.1 GCA_002401455.1 Alphaproteobacteria bacterium | reverse complement strand
ATGTTATCCGCGGCAAAATGATCGACGTAGGCGCTCGCCACTGTTATTTATCCTGTTGGTAGGGCAGGAGGGCTTGTCCGGCAATGATGACTTTCTGGACTTCTGACGCCCCTTCATAGATGCGTAGGCTGCGGACTTCCCGGTAGAGTTTTTCCACCGTCTCGCCAAAGACCACGCCCTGGCCACCGAATATCTGAATGGCATCGTCGATGATCTTCTGGGCGGCTTCAGTGGCAAAGAGTTTGGCCATCGCCGCTTCCCGGGTTACCCGGTCAGCAACACAATCCTTGACCCAGGCCGCCCGGTAAATCAACAGGGCGCTGGCATCAATATTGAGCGCCATATCGCCGAGCTTGGACTGGATGATCTGCAATGCGGTCATCGGCGCGCCGAACATCTGGCGGCTGGTGGCCCGTTTCATGGCTTCATCCATGGCCCGCTTGGCAAAGCCCATGGAGGCGGCACCAACCGTGGTCCGGAAAATATCAAGGGTCGCCATGGCATATTTAAAGCCCCGGCCGCGTTCGCCGATCAGCGCCGATTTTGGCACCCGGCACTCGGTAAATTCCAGCTTGGCCAAGGGATGGGGCGCGGTGACTTCGATCTTTTCAGCAATTTTCAGGCCGGGGGCGGTGGCATCAACGATGATCGCCGAGATGCCCTTGGAGCCTGACGTGCCTTCTTCGCGAGCAAAGACTGTATAATAATCGGCGATGCCGCCATTGGAAATCCAGGTCTTGCAGCCATTGAGAATCAGATCATCTCCGTCTTCGCGGAAACTGGTCGACATGGCGGCCACATCGGACCCGGCGTGGGGTTCGGACAGGGCGAAGGCGGCGATTTTATCGCCCTGGCCAACGGCGGTCAGATAGACGGACTTCTGATCTTCCGAGCCAAATAGCGACAGGGTGCCACTGCCCAGGCCCTGCATTGCGAAGGCAAAATCGGCCAGGCCATCAAAGCGGGCCAGGGTTTCGCGGATCAGGCACAGGGAGCGCACGTCGAGCTTGTCATGGGCACCGCCATAAGTTTTGGGCACCGCGTAGCGCAGCCAGCCGGCAGCGCCCAGGCGCGTGACCAGCATCTGGCACATGGCATCGGCATCGCCGCGCTCGTGGGAAATATCGTTGAGGTTTTCGCGGCACCAGGCGTCCAGGTCGAGGGCGAGCTTTTTATGGTGCGCTTCCAGGAACGGCCAGTCGAGATAGGTCTGATCCATGATTAATCTCCTTTGAAGGCAGGTTTTTCTTTGGCAACAAAGGCTTCGTAAGCCCGACGGAAGTCCTCAGTCTGCATACAGATCGCCTGTGTCTGGGCCTCGGCCTCAATCGCCATGTCCAGGGTCATGCTCCATTCCTGAACCAGCATGGTCTTGGTCATCATGTGACCAAAGTTGGGTCCATCGGCGAGGCGGGTAGCATATTTCAGCGCTTCATCAAACAGGCTGTCAGCGTCGACGATCCGGTTGAAGTAGCCCCAGCGTTCGCCTTCATCGGCGCTCATGGCGCGGCCGGTATACAGCAGGTCGGCGGCCCGGGACTGACCAATGGCGCGGGGCAGCATGGCACAGGCGCCCATATCACATCCGGCCAGGCCGACACGGGTAAACAGGAAGGCGGTCTTGCATTCCGGGGTGGCGAAACGAATATCGGAGGCTAGGGAAATCATCGCTCCGGCCCCGACGCAGATGCCGTCCGTGGCGGCAATGATCGGCACTTTGCAGTTGATCATGGCCTTGACCAGGTCGCCGGTCATGCGGGTGAAGTCCAGCAGGCCCTTCATGTCCTTGTCCAGGAGCGGGCCGATAATGTCATGAACATCACCACCGGAACAGAAATTGCCGCCGTTGCTGGCAAAGACCACCGCTTTGACATCATCGGCATAGACCATGTCGCGGAAGGTATCGCGCAGTTCGGCATAACTGTCGAAGGTCAGCGGGTTTTTACGGTCCGGTCTGTCCAGCCTGATGATGGCGACATCGCCCTTCATTTCCCATAAAAAATGTTTTGGTTTCAAACCCGCTAATTTCATCATGTTAACTTTCTTAAATGTTGTGTTATTTTTTTTCTTTTCTGGTGCGCAGCACGTCCCGCAACTGGTCCATCATCTGGATCATTGGGCTGAGGTCGTCGTCACCCAGACCACACAGGATATCGCTGATCCAGTCTTTATGGCGGTCGGCCATTTTGGTGAAATCAGTACGTCCCTTGGGCGTCAGGCCGACGCTGTAGATGCGCCGGTCGGTGGGCAGGACCCAGCGCTTGACCAGGCCTTCTTTCTGCAGCCGTTCGACAATGCCGGTGACATTGCCGTTGGAGACCAGCATCCGTTTGGAAAGCTCGCCCATGGTCAGCCCGCCCGGTTCCCGGTACAGGGCTGACATCAGGTCAAAGCGGGGCAGAGTGACGCCAAATTCGGACCGGAACAGATTTCTGATTTCCTTTTCAATGATATTGGAATTGGTGATCAGGCGCAGCCAAAGGCCCAGCTTCTTAATTTCGGGTCCCTGGTCACTAAAATCGTTCTGTTCGGCGTTATCTGGCATTCTCTTTATCCCGTTACATGACCTCCCCGCCGGCGACGGCAATGGCTTGGCCCGTTATGGAGGCTGAGCTTTCGCTGCAGAGCCACAAAACACTTGCGGCTACTTCCTCTGGCTGAATTAGGCGTTTCTGGGGATTATGAACAGTCAGTTCCCCAATGGCCTCTTCTTTTGTCCTGCCGGTCTTCTCCACAATATTGCGGATAGCGTCGCGGGCAATGTCGGTTTCGGTAAATCCGGGACAAACCGCATTGACCGTTACGCCTTTGGTCGCCACTTCCAGAGCGAGGGACCGGGTCAGGCCCAGCACCCCGTGTTTGGCGGCACTATAGGCGGTGACATAGCCATAGCCTTTCAGAGCAGCAGTACTGGCAACATTTATAATCCTGCCAGCGCCTTTGTCTATCATTTCCTGCAAGACCGCCTGAATACAGAGGAACGGTCCAACCAGATTGACATCCAGCATATGCTGAAAATGGGCCCGGTCGGTCTTCCGAAACGGCTGAGATATAGCCGCCCCAGCATTGTTAACCAGAATATCCACCGGCCCGAATTTCGCTGTTGCCGCCTGGAAGGCCGCGGTGATAGAGGCTTCGTCGGTGACATCACAGACGACCGGTTGGCAGTTGGGAAGCGTTTTTGCTTTCTCTTCCAGCACAGCCATATTGCGGCCCATGATGGTGACCGTCGCGCCGGCGGCACTCAGTTGGTCGGCGATGGCCGCGCCAATGCCGCGACCCCCGCCAGTAACAACCGCATGTTTTCCTTTTAAATCCATGATCAGGCCTTTACGCATTCAGGGCCATTTCAGCCGCCCGCTTCAGATTGGTTTCAAGCTGGGTATAGGCGCTGACATATTGTTTCGGTACCGTCAGCGCGTCGCCGTGATATTCCAGTTCTGCCGCGCTGCGGATGGTCCAGTTGGGATCCATCAGATGTGGTCGTGCCAGCAGCACAAGATCCGCCCGGCCGGCGGCCAGTATACTATTGACATGATCGGTTTCAAAGACATTCCCAACGGCCATGGTCGCGACCTTGGCTTCGTTACGAATGCGGTCTGACATAGGGGTCTGGAACATGCGGCCAAAGACCGGCTGAACCTGAGACGCGGGCAGGGTCTGCCCGGTGGAGACGTCGATGATATCGGCACCAGCATCGGCAAAAGCCTGGGCAATCAGGACGGCTTCTTCCGGGGTCACACCCTTGTCGCCAACCCAGTCGGTGGAGGAAATCCGGACGGCCATCGGTTTATCTTCCGGCCAGACATCGCGCATGGCTTTAAAGACTTCAAGCGGGAAGCGCAGACGATTTTCCAGGGAACCGCCATATTGGTCGGTCCGGTGGTTGCTGACCGGGGTGATGAAGGAGGACAGCAGATAGCCATGGCCAGCATGGAGCTCGACCATATCAAAGCCAGCAGCTTCGGAACGTTTGGTCGCGGCGACAAATTCATTGAGCACCCGGTCAAAATCAGCAGGACCCATTTCACGGGGCACCTGATTGACCTCGTCCCATTTCAGGGCGGTCGGTGCGATCAATTCCCAGTTATCAGCATCGAGGGGCATGTCATAGCCTTCCCAACCGACTTTGGTGGAGCCTTTGCGGCCGGCATGACCCAGCTGGATGGCAATTTTACAGTCACTGAACTGATGAGTATAGTCGACCACCCGTTTCCAGGCGGCTTCCTGTTCATCGGTATAGATGCCCGCACAGCCCGGTGTGATCCGGCCATCGGCAGAGGTATCAACCATTTCGGTATACATCAGGCCAGCACCGCCCATGGCCCGTGCACCATAATGGACAAAATGGAAGTCGGTGATCAGGCCGTCGATGGCGGAATACATGGACATGGGGGAGACCACAACCCGGTTTTTCAGCTGCATACCGCGCAGTTTATAGGGCGTGAACATGGGGGGAATTGCTTTTTCGACAGGTTTGGCACCAACGTTGATCATGGCTTTGTCGGCAAAATCCTTTTCGACACTTTCCAGCCAGTCCTTGTCTCTCAGACGCAGGTTCTCATGGCTGACCCGCTGGGAGCGGGTGAGCAGAGCATAGGCAAAATGCTGGGGATCATAATCCAGGTAGCGTTCGATTTCCTCGAACCAACCCATGGAATTCCGGGCGGCACTCTGCAGTTTCAAAGCTTCGAGCTCGCGCTCATCCTGATAGGCCACCAGGGCTTTATCGACGGTCTCGCCGGAATTTAAGTGGATAGCCAGGCTGATGGCATCTTCAAAGCCAAGTTTGGTCCCGGATCCGATGGAGAAATGGGCGGTATGGGCCGCGTCTCCGATCAGGACCACATTGTCCTTGACCCACTGGTGGGACAGAACCCGGGGGAAGTTGATCCAGGCCGAACCGCGAATATGGGCCGACTTGGTCATCAGGTCATTGCCGTCGAGATATTTCTCGAAGATTTTGCGGCAGGTCTCTGCACTCTCCAGGTGATCCATATGCTCAAAGCCAAAGGCTTCGTAAGTTTCCGGACCACATTCGACGATGAAGGTCGAGGTCTCATCATCGAATTGATAAGCGTGAACCCAGATCCAGCCATGCTCGGTTTCTTCAAAGATAAAGGTAAAAGCGTCATCAAACCGCTGCTTGGTGCCGAGCCAGACAAATTTGTTGGGCCGCATGTCAATGTCGCAGTCAAAGGCTTCCAGATCATGGTTGCGGATTTTACTGTTCAGGCCATCGGCGGCGACAATCAGGTCGGCGTCGGCGAATTTTGTCTGTAGGTCCTCAACTTCGAATTCAGTCTCAAATTCAAAGTTAACCCCAAGTTCCCGGGCGCGTTCGAACAGAATTTGCAAGAGGCGCAGGCGGCCAATGCCGATGAAGCCATGGCCGCCGGAACGGATCACTTCGCCCTTGTGGTGAACGGCAATATCATCCCAGTGAATCAGTTCCTTAATCATGATCTCCGCACTGACCGGGTCATTAGTGCGCAGGTTGTCCATGGTCTGGTCGGAAAAAACCACGCCCCAGCCGAAAGTGTCGTTGTCGCGGTTTCTTTCATATACCGTGATGTCATGTTCGGGATTTTTCAATTTCATTGAAATGGCGAGATAGACACCGGAAGGGCCTGCACCCAATACTACAATCTTCATTACTTTATCCTTTTCTCCATGACAGGTCATGATTCGTAAAATTATGTTTTATTTTATACTTGATATTTATTCATCACACCAACAACAAGGTGGGAGCGAGAAATAAAGTCGTTGTTAAGTTCAATGTTTAAGCCATTCATATATTATAATTCTTTACCAACTAACCAATATGATGCCTTAGTAATATAGTGTTATTTATAACTTGTATTATTTTATTTTATATATAAAATGTTTTTTATCAAGTATTAAATTAAAAAATATGTATTCTGGTATTGAAATACTTATTTATCCATGTTTGATTAGGCAGGAGACTGACATGCAGCATATATCACCATCCGATTGGCCCCGGCCCAGAGGATATTCAAATGGCATTATTGCCGAAGGAAAAGTCTTTTTTCTGGCCGGCGTTATTGGCTGGAATGAAAAGGAGGAATTTGCCTCCGACGATCTGGTGGATCAATTCCGTCAGGCCCTGCTCAATATCCGGGCGATTCTGGAAGCGGGCGACAGTGGTCCGGAACATATCACCCGGATGACATGGTTTGTCACCGATATGGACAGATACCGCAACAGTCTGCCGGAAATCGGTGCCATATATAAAGAGATCATAGGAAAGAACTTTCCGGTTATGGCCTGTATTGGTGTATCTGCGCTGGTGGAAAAGCGGGCGAAAATAGAAATTGAAGTCACGGCGATGATTGCGTAATTTACTATTATTATGACTTCACGCGTTAAAAATTTAAGGAGACCTRAATAATGTCGAACATTGATTGGCCGTCTTCCCCYTGGGATGACATTTTGCTTCTGGAAGATTTTCTGACYGAAGAAGAGCGGATGATCCGCGATGGWGCCCATGATTTTTGCCAGAAAGAACTGATGCCCGGCATCCTGGARGCCAACCGSCATGAGGTCTTTGACCGCTCCATCATGACCAAGATGGGTGAGCTGGGCCTGCTCGGCCCCACCATCGAAGGTTACGGCTGTGCCGGCGTCGGTTATGTTGCTTACGGTTTGATTGCCCGCGAAGTTGAGCGGGTCGACAGTGGCTATCGCAGCGCGATGTCCGTGCAGAGCTCCCTGGTGATGTACCCGATTTATGCCTATGGTTCCGAAGAACAGCGCCAGAAATTTCTGCCCAAGCTCGCCACCGGTGAATTTGTCGGCTGTTTCGGCCTGACCGAGCCTAACGCCGGTTCCGACCCCAGCGGCATGCAGACCCGGGCCCGGGAAACCGCCGGCGGCTATACGCTGTCGGGGGCTAAAAT
>NVTE01000012.1 GCA_002401455.1 Alphaproteobacteria bacterium | reverse complement strand
CATCAGCACTTCATAAGTGGTGAGGGTCTGCTGGAATTTTATCGCCGTAGAAGGCCTTATTCTACATGTATAGTATACGTATACTTCATGTATAACTATACATGTACTTGATTTTTTCTGTTATGTATAGTATGTATATACTTTATGTATAACTATACATATTGAGGAGATGACCCATGGAAAAATTAACGAAAATTGAAAAGCCGGATCATACAAAATATGACTTTGCAGAATTAGCTAAAGAGTTGTTTAAATCAGATTCTCCATTAATGAAGCCTATTTTTAATACACAGTTTCCTGAATATCTTCATTGGTCAAAAATAAAGAGAAAAGAATGGTTGCCGGATGATATGACGGCTGAGAAATTCTGGGCTTATGTAAAAGCTTTTAGGCACATTGAATCTTTGGGTACCCCAATTAGTGACCAAGAGGGGTTTCCTTTTACATGGGGTAAACTGCATTATTATGACCAATTCCTTCATGAGATGGATCTGCATATGGGCGGACATCTTATGGGGCAAAATAATATCACGGATCAGCAAAAACTGGAATATATTTCCCGCGGTTTGATGGAAGAAGCTATTGCATCATCCCAATTGGAAGGGGCGCATACCACCCGTATTGTAGCAAAAAAAATGTTACGCGAAGGTCGAAAGCCTCAGGATATTGCCGAACATATGATCCTGAATAATTATAAGACAATGCAGGCTATTGAGAGTGGATTCTGTAAAAAAGAACTTACTCTGGATATGTTGAATGAATTACATCGGATGATCACACAAAATACATTGGCTAAAGATGAGCAGGGTGTTTTTCGCACTGATGAGGATAAAATTGTCATTAGCCCAAGGGGGGATGAATATGTCTCTTATATCTGCCCCAAGATTGCTTTTGTTGAACAGGAATTGCCTAAGCTGATCGCGTTTGCCAATGATCAGGACAAGACCAGATTTATTCATCCGGTCATCAAAGCCATTATGCTTCATTTTTGGCTGGCAATTTTACATCCCTACATTGATGGCAATGGGCGGCTGGCAAGGGTTTTATTCTATTGGTATTTACTGAAGCATGATTATTGGGCATTTGCCTATTTGCCAATCTCAGAGATGATCAAAAAATCACCGGGTCAATATTCAAAGGCCTATATTTACAGCGAGCAGGATGACAATGACCTGACTTATTTCATTGATTATAATATCAGGAAAATTCAACAGGCCAGACAAGCCTTTTCAGAATATCTTGAGCGCAAGAAAAAAGAAAAAGAGGTCGAGAATAAAATTGTCAGATCAAAACATAATTTTAATAAGAGACAATATAAATTGTTAATATATTTTTATCGAAATTCAAAAGAAAGAACCAACATTTCGGCACATTCGAAAATACACCATGTCAGCAGAGTGCCTGCCGCAAATGATCTGAAAGGCCTCAGTGCGTTGGGTTATTTGACATCACAGAAACAAGGGAAAATGGTTTATTATTACCCGACAGAAAAAGTGAAAGAACTTTTTCAGGAGTAGCCCTATTTCACCGTCAGCACTTCATAGGCGGTGAGGATCTGTTGGAATTTTATCGCTGCGTCGCTGTCGCCCAGGTTGGTGTCCGGGTGATAAAGCTTGGCCATGCGCCGGTAAGCGGTCTTGATCTCGGCCGGGGTTGCCTTTTCCTCCAGGTCGAGGATGATCAGGGCATCGGTGCGTCGACCGTCCTTGCCATAAGTAGACTCACCCATGTCAAAGGCACTGCTGCTGGCATAGCCCTTGGCGGTGCGCATGTCTTCTTGGGCCCGCTTGAAGGCTTCTTCCTTGCTGAGGCCCTCGAAATAATTCCAGTTGCTGTTGAATTCAGCAATATGGGCTTCACAGAACTGCCATTTGTCCAGGCTGTCCGGCGATTTGGGCGCCGGGAATTCGCCTTTATTGCCACAGCCGTCATGGTCGCAGATGCGGACCTGTACGGCGTCGCGCTGGCTGTCATATCCGTTCCAGCGGGGGAAGGTAGATGCTTTGGTTCGTCTCATAGGCTGTATCTTGTTTGTTTTACTATTACTGTGTTCAGGATTAGTATATCGAAAAGGTCTGAATAAAAAAAGCCCCGCATTGCTGCAGGGCTTCTTTTATTTAGTTAAGACCTAAAGGATCGGGCCGGCGGCTTTGACGCTGTCGTCCACATGTTCTTCATATTCCTTGAAGTTTTCCCGGAACAGCTTGACCAGATGGGCGGCCTTTTCGTCATAGGCAGCGCCGTCTTCCCAGGTGCTGCGCGGGTCGAGAATGGCGGTGTCGACGCCGGGGCAGCTGGTGGGAATTTCAAAACCGAAGTTGGGATCGGTGCGGAATTCCACATCATTGAGCGTGCCATCGAGGGCCCCGTGCAGCAGGGCGCGGGTATATTTGATCGGCATGCGACTACCAACGCCGTATACGCCGCCGGTCCAGCCGGTGTTGACCAGCCAGCAGGTAACCTCGTTCTTGGCAATTTTCTCGCGCAGGAGGTTGCCGTAGACGGACGGGTGACGGGGCATGAACGGGGCACCAAAACAGGTGGAGAAAACCGCCTGTGGTTCTTTGCCTAGACCTTTTTCTGTGCCGGCGACTTTCGCGGTATAGCCGGACAGGAAGTGATACATGGCCTGTTCCGGAGTCAGACGGGCCATGGGCGGCATGACACCAAAGGCATCGGCGGTCAGGAAGATGATGTTTTTCGGCAGGCCGCCAACGCCGCCTTCTGTGGTGCCCGGGATTGAGGAGATCGGATAGGCGGCGCGGGTGTTTTCCGCCTTGCTGTTGTCATCCAGGTCCAGCTCGCGGGTATCGGGGTCAATGACGACATTTTCCAGAACCGTACCGAACATGTGGGTGGTGGCGAAGATTTCCGGCTCGGCTTCTTCGGACAGGCGAATCACCTTGGCATAACAGCCGCCTTCGAAGTTGAAAACTGATGTATCGGACCAGCCATGCTCATCGTCACCAATCAGCGTGCGCTCAGGGTCGGCGGACAGGGTGGTCTTGCCGGTGCCGGACAGGCCAAAGAAGATGGCGGTATCGCCGTTCTTGCCGATGTTGGCCGAACAATGCATGGGCATGATGCCTTTTTCCGGCAGCAGGTAATTGAGGATTGAGAAGACGGATTTCTTCATTTCACCGGCATAGGAGGTACCGGCGATCAGCACCAGTTTCTTCTCCATATTGAGGGTGATGACGGTTTCGCTGTTGGTGCCGACCTCTTTGGGGTCAACTTTCATTTCCGGCGCATGAAGGATGGTGAATTCCGGTGCGAAGTCTGCGAGGTCAGCAACTTCGGGACGGACCAGAAGGTTGCGGATGAACAGGCTGTGCCACGGGCTCGGGCTGATGGCACGTACGGCAATGCGGTAAGCCGGGTCGGTGCCGCCGTACAAATCCTGAACATACAGATCACGTTCCTGCAGGTAGTTGAGGATCTGGCTGTGGATTTTATCGAAATTTTCTTCGGAGATTTCCACATTGACCTTGCCCCACCAGATATTATCTTTGGAACTGTCTTCTTTGACCATGAATTTGTCATTGGCTGACCGACCGGTGTGAACACCAGTTTCTACAACAAGGGCACCGCCCTTGCCGACGATGCCCAAACCCTGCTTGATGCTGTGTTCATAGAGTACTTCCGCACCCATATTCCAGAAGATATCTTTATCATGGGATAAATTATGATGATCAAGCCCGACCGAGCTAATGTATTTACCGATATTATTCATTTTAGTCCTTGTCCTTAGTCCTTAAATTATTTTTATTTCTCAATTTCGCCTTAGTTGACTTCTAGGGTCTGATGAGAATTTCATGCAGTAATATCTTTGAGCATAATTTTTTTTATCCAGAGGGAATCGCCCATATGGAAAATGAAATCAAGCATCAATATGAAAAAATAATACTGCTTTTAGTAAGGCTTTGAAAAATATATATAATATAGTCCATAATAGGGCGTTGTATCTTTCGGGAATTACTTACCATTGGCAAGAAATCATGTTAATCTTTAACAGATTCGGTTGTAAAAGAGGAAAAAAACCAAATGTCTCCAAAAATAACACTCGTTGATGACGATCAGAATATTCTGACCTCTGTTAGTATGGCCCTGGAAGCAGAGGGTTTTGAGGTAACCACCTATCCCGACGGATCTGCGGCCCTGGAAGGGTTCGACAGGGATCAACCGGACCTGGCAGTGCTGGATATCAAGATGCCACGCATGGACGGCATGGAGCTGTTGCGTCGGCTGCGGGCCAAACACGACTTTCCGGTAATTTTCCTGACCTCCCGGGATGATGAGATTGATGAAATGCTGGGCCTGAAGATGGGCGCTGATGATTATATCACCAAACCCTTTTCCCAGCGGTTGCTGATCGAACGGATCAAAACTATTCTGCGCCGGGTCGAGGCCGTGCGGAAAATGGGCCAGAAACTGGGGTCTGGCGACAGTGGGGAGGAAGGCGTGCTCATCCGGGGCCGTCTGAAATTGGATGCTGTGCGTCATATCTGTGAATGGGACGGCAAGGATGTCCGGCTGACGGTGACGGAATTCCTGATCCTGGAAGCGTTGGGCCACCGGCCGGGTCATGTGAAAAGCCGGGATCAGTTGATGGATATCGCTTATAACGACGATGTTTATGTGGATGACCGGACCATTGACAGCCATATTAAACGGTTGCGCAAGAAATTCCGCAATGTGGACCCGGAATTCGATGGTATTGAAACCCTGTATGGTGTCGGATACCGCTATAGTGAAAGCTGAAAAGGGCCATCCAACAGACAAAAACTCAAAAGACAAAAACCTGGAAGATGAGACCAGCGGGGTAAAACTTCTGCGTCCGGAGCGGCGGGTGTCGCCGCTGACCTTCCGGATTCTGGCGGTCAATCTGATCGCCCTGGGTTTCCTTGCGGTGGGGATTCTTTATATTGATCAGTATCAGGAAACCATGATCCGATCGCGGATTGAGGCGTTAATCAAGGATGCGGAAGTAATGGCCGGAGCCCTGGGCGAGGCGGCAACGACGACCACAGAATCTGGTATGGACCAGACCGAACTGCGCCTCAAGCCGGCGGAACAGATCATTGTCCGGGTGGTCGGGGTGACCAACAACCGGACCCGCCTGTTTGGACTGGATGGTAATTTATGGCTGGATAGCCGGGATCTGGCGGTAGATCACTCGGTGGTGATTGCCGAATTGCCCCGCCATGAGGGGTGGAGCGCTTTCTGGGACCGGATGGAGGATACCATGACCCAGGCGCTGGACAGTCTGCACCGGCGAAAAAATCTCGAGCTTTATCATGAGGTCAAGGATCAGATAGCGGCTCATTATCCGGAAGTGGAACGGGCGCTGGAAGGTGTTATTGGCTACCGGATCAGGGGCTTGTCCGATGGCTCGGAAGTTATCACGGTGGCGGCCCCGGTTCAGCGGTTCCGCCGGGTGCTCGGGGCGTTGATGCTGTCGACAGACACCCGCGACATTCGGGAGGCTGTGCAGACGACCCGGATGACATTCCTCAAGTTTCTTGGGTTTGTGTTTTTGCTTACCCTGTTATTGTCGCTGTTTCTGGCCCGAACCATTGTTCAGCCCATTCTGCGGCTGGCGCGGTCGGCGGACCGGATCAGTGCCGGGACCCATACCGGGGCAGATATTCCGGATTACTCCGCGCGCAATGATGAAGTGGGGGATCTGTCCCGGTCCCTGAAGGATATGACCCTGGCCCTGGCCCGACAAATTGATGCGGTGGCGGCCTTCGCCGCTGATGTGTCCCATGAACTGAAAAACCCCCTGACTTCGCTCAGAAGTGCGGTGGAGACCCTGTCCATTATCCGGGCGAGGGGAGAAAAGTCTGAGGAGTCGACGGCAAAATTACTGGGCATTATTATGGATGATGTGGGGCGGCTCGACCGGTTGATTACGGATATATCTAATATGTCCCGGCTGGATGCTGAATTGTCCCGCAGCAAAATGGTGGAGGTTAACCTGAAAACCATGCTGGAAACCCTTGTGGATTTTTATGACCCGTCGCAAAGGGCCGCAAGCCCGGTCCTGCATCTGGAGATCATTGGCGCTAAGGGCAAGGGGCGAAAAAATTCCGACAAGTCTTATTGTGTCCGGGGGCTGGACGGGCAACTGGGCCAGCTGTTTCGGAACCTGATTGATAATGCCATATCCTTTTCTCAGCCCGGCGGTGACATCTGGATCAGGCTGCTCCAGTCCCGGGACATGATTCAGGTGGTGATTGAGGATGAGGGCCAGGGCATTCCCGAAGACAAGCTGGAAGATATTTTTGACCGCTTTTATTCTGAGCGCCCCAAGCAGGAGGCCTTTGGCAAGCATTCGGGCCTGGGGCTGAGCATCTGCAAACAGATTGTCGAAGCCCACGGCGGGGCGATCATTGCTGAAAATCGCAAACGCGTGACGGGCGCCCGGTTCATCGTTCAACTGCGTCACTTGCCGGTTAAGGCGGAGGACAGTCAATGACCCTCATTCATGCCACTGGAATTTGGCTAGACGGCAAGGGTGTCCTGCTCAGGGGACCCTCAGGATCAGGAAAGTCTGAATTGGCCCTGCGGCTGATGGGGCTTGGTGCTGAACTGGTCGGTGACGATTATGTCGAGGTTTCCCGGGCACAGGGGGGCTTGGTGATCATGAAGGCTCCGCCCAATATTTCCGGCCTGATTGAAGTACGCCATGTGGGTATTCTGGCGGTGCCCTTTCGGCCTATGGCGGAGGTTGATTTGGTCTTGGATCTGGTTTCGCGGCGTAAGGTCGCCCAGCTTGACCGGTTGCCGGAACAGAAAACCACCCTGATCGAGGCCGTGGCTGTTCCCTGCCTTGATTTTGATGCCCTGGCGGCAGCGGCCCCGGAAAAACTGCGGGCGGCACTCAAGATTTTATCCCAGACATGACGATTTTGTCTCAGATATGTTGACTCTGGCATCTTCCTGGCCTTTACTTTGATCTTGGGGTTTAAGGATATGTGTATGAGCACCAGAAATACCACTATAGGCAAGGCGATAAAATTATACCTGATCACCGGGTTGTCCGGGGCGGGCAAATCGACAGCGCTGAAAGTTCTGGAAGACCTGGACTATGAAGCCATTGATAATTTGCCGGTAACGCTGCTGCGCAATGTGGTGGATATGGTGATTACAGATCATAACAGTGGTGCGGAAGGTGCCCGGCACCCAGCACTAGCCATTGGCATTGATGCCCGAACCCGCAAATTTCAACCGGAGAAAATTCTGCAAATCCTGACCGAACTCCGGGCGCGGAAAGACATCAGTTTAAAAATTCTCTATTTTGAAAGCGTCAATGAGGTTCTGGCGAAACGCTTCACCGAAACCCGGCGCAAACATCCCCTGGCGGCGGGTCGTCAGGTCATGGATGGCATTATCCGGGAACGGAAGATGATGGACGTTATCCGGGCGGAAGCGGACTATATTTTTGACACCTCCGACTATGGGTTTCAGGACTTGCGTCAGATGCTGGGCCAGAAGTTTGAGCGCGAGCATGGCGATGACCTGAATATTACCATCAGCTCCTTTGCCTATCCCCGGGGCTTGCCGCGGGATGCCGACCTGGTGTTTGATGTGCGGTTTTTGCGTAATCCTCATTATGTGGCGGCCTTGAAACCGCTGACCGGCCTGGATCAGGAAATCCAGGATTATGTGGCACAGGATGAGCGGTTTGCCGACTTCACCACGAAAATAAGTGACTTGATCTTCTTTGCCTTGCCTGAGTATAAGAAGGAAGGAAAATCTTACCTGAAGATTGCCTTTGGCTGTACAGGCGGGCGGCACCGGTCGGTCTGCATGGCGGAGAATATGGCCGGGAAGTTACGAGAGCGGGGATTCAAAGTGCATCTGCATCACAGGGAATTGTTGCCGGAAAAACAGAGCAAAGACTAAAATTAATAGGATGAGCAAAATAACAGGATGAAATATATATGATTGGCATGGTAGTTGTGACCCACGGCCGGCTGGCAGAAGAATTTGTGTCGGCCATGGAACATGTGGTCGGCCCTCAAAAAGCCGTTCGGGCCATATGTATCGGACCGGATGATGATATGGAACAGCGCCGACAGGATATCCTGAATGCGGTCAAGGACGCGGATCAGGGCGAGGGCGTTATTTTGCTGACGGATATGTTCGGTGGCACACCATCCAATCTGGCCATTTCGATTATGGAAAACGCCAATGTGGAGGTCATTGCTGGCATAAACCTGCCTATGTTGATCAAGTTGGCCAGCGTTCGTATGGTCTCGACCATGGATGAAGCCATCATTGCGGCCCAGGATTCTGGTCGGAAATATATCAATATTGCCTCTCACGTATTGTCCGGGGATAATACGTGAGTGAAAGTGAGATTGCCCTGCCGGTAGATATTCGAGAAATTACTATCCAGAATAAACGCGGCCTTCATGCCCGGGCTTCGGCAAAATTTGTCGGTGTCGCCGCAAAATTTGAGACGGAAATCCTGGTCTCCAAGGACGGGACAGAAGTGGTGGGCACCTCGATCATGGGATTGATGATGCTGGCCGCCGCCAAGGGGGATGCGGTGACGTTGAAGGGGGCGGGAAACCTGGGCAGGGATGCCCTTGATGCTCTGGAATTATTGATCAACGACAAGTTCGGCGAAGATTAATACTTATTTAGGTTTTCCTCTTTATCATATAACAATATAAACATTTCTTTATGCTTGTCGCGGCGATGATCTGCTGTTATAAGCTGTGCTATATTGTTAATATTTTATCCACTAGAGGAAGACCCAGACGTCATGAGCGACTTCACAGATTATAAAATTGCCGACCTTTCCCTGGCCACATGGGGCCGCAAGGAAGTTAATATCGCCGAAACTGAAATGCCGGGCCTGATGGCTCTGCGCGAAGAGTTTGGCGACGCCCAGCCGTTGAAGGGCGCCCGCATCGCCGGCTGTCTTCATATGACCATTCAGACCGCGGTTCTGATGGAAACCCTGATTGCGCTCGGGGCGGAAATCCGCTGGTCGAGCTGTAATATTTTCTCCACCCAGGATCAGGCCGCAGCGGCCATGGCAGAAGCGGGTATCCCCACCTATGCCTGGAAGGGTCTGACCGAGGAAGAGTTTCTCTGGTGTATCCGGGAAACCATCGTCGGTCCCGATGGCTGGCGTCCAAATATTATTCTGGATGATGGCGGCGACCTGACGGCAATGATTTATCAGGATTTCCCGGAACTGATGGAAGACATTCGCGGTATTTCCGAAGAAACCACCACCGGCGTTCTGCGCCTGTACCAGATGGAACAGGCCGGTACCCTGACCGTTCCGGCGATCAATGTTAATGACAGTGTGACCAAATCCAAATTTGACAATCTTTATGGCTGTCGGGAAAGCCTGGTTGATGGTATCAAGCGGGCCACGGACGTGATGATTGCCGGCAAGATCTGTGTTGTTGGCGGTTTTGGTGATGTGGGTAAAGGTTCTGCGGCCAGCCTGCGCAACCAGGGTGCCCGGGTTCTGGTCACGGAAATTGATCCGATTTGTGCGCTGCAGGCGGCCATGGAAGGCTATGAAGTGATCACCATGGATGAGGCGGCCAAGATTGGCGACATTTTTGTTACCTGTACCGGTAACAAGGACATTATCACCATCGATCATATGCGGGACATGAAAGACCGGGCGATTGTCTGTAATATCGGCCATTTCGATTCCGAAATTCAAATTGCTGCCCTGGAAAATTACGAATGGGACGAGGTTAAGCCACAGGTTGACGAAGTGATCTTCCCGGACGGCAAACGCCTGATCGTGCTGGCCAAGGGGCGTTTGGTGAACCTGGGCTGTGCCACAGGACATCCCAGCTTTGTCATGAGTGCGTCCTTTACCAATCAGGTTATGGCTCAGATGGAACTCTGGAATAACTCCGGCAATTATGAAAATAAAGTCTATGTCCTGCCGAAACATCTGGACGAAAAAGTTGCCGCCCTGCATCTGGATAAGCTCGGTGTTAAACTGACCAAATTGTCCAAAGAGCAGGCTGACTATATTAATGTCCCCGTTGATGGCCCCTTCAAGCCGGAACATTACCGCTACTAAATTTATCTGAGTGAAGAGATATGATAGGGCCCGGGCTTAATTTGTAAGTCCGGGCCCTAAATGATTCAAAATGATTTTGGCCCCAATAACGGGCTTTCCTTTTCATGGCGATAGGGTATGATTACAATCATAAAAAAGCATGTGGAAGGGTTTATGGTCAACAGGCCGCTAAAATTAGCAAAACGGGTTTTGGCTCTCTTAACCGGTGGAGTTGTCATTTTTTGGAGCTCCGCCCTGACGGCAGCTGCGACCGCGCGGATCTCAACTGATCCTGTCACTTCTGATTTGGGCCCAAACCCCCTGATATATTTCGGCCTGTTTTGTGGTCTGGCCCTCTTGCTCATCTTCTGGATGGCTTGGGACAGGTCCCGGGTGAAAGATAAATTAAGGCTGGTCCAACAGAACTGCCAGCAGCAATCCCTGTTGTTAGAATCCGAGGGCGGGGCCTCGCTGGTCTGGGACGAGGAGGGCCGGCCGTCATCTTTTACCGCCGTAAAACACTGGTTCGGCATTGGGGAGGCCAAAGAGATAAAAGGGGGCAGACTGGAGTGCCTTCGCCAGAAGAATACAGCCTTCTCAGATGATCAGTTTGAGGAATTCAGGGTCAATGTGGAACGGCTTCTGGACAACGGCGAAGACTTTCGTGTGGCATTTTTCCTGGAAAATTCACACAGAAATATTGTCGTCAAGGGCGATGCTCTCCTGAATGGAGGGGAATACAAGGGAGCTGTTGTCCGGTTTCGGGATGCGACAGTTGAGGAAAATATGGCCGCCTTCAAGGGGACGGGCGGAAGTAATTTCAACAGTCGACTGGCATTGTTTGAAACCACGAGCAACCTGATAGACCTTCCCATCTGGGTGCGGGACGAGAACCTGAAATTAACCTGGGTGAATACGGCCTATGTGAAGGCCGTTGACGGGGAAAGTCGCGAACAGGTTTTGGCACAGGGGCTGGAACTGGTCACCAGTTCCATTGGCAAAAGTGTCCAGGAGAACGCCGCCATCTCCAGGGAAATCAACGAAACTTACAAAGAAAAACATTTTGTGGTGATCCGGGGTGAACGGCGGGCGGTCAATATTCATAATACCCCGGTGAAGATTGGCAGAGACCGCATGGGGTGCATGGGGTATGCCCAGGATATTACAGACCTGGAGAAGGCCCGGGGTGAACTGATTCACCATACGGAATCCCATTCCGAAACCCTGAATAAATTATCGACGGCAGTGGCGATTTTCACTTCTGGCAAACGGCTTGAATATTATAACAGTGCCTTCAGTCGCCTGTGGCGGCTTCCGGAAGGTCTGCTGTTCAGTCACCCTCATCACGGCGAGTTATTAGAGGCCATGCGCGACGGTCGCCGCTTGCCGGAACAGGCCAATTTCCCTGAATGGAAAGCCGGACAGCTTGAAGCCTATACTCAGCTGATGGAGCCGGTAGAGGAAATGTGGCATCTGCCGGATAATACCTCTCTCAGGGTGGTGAGTCAGCCTCACCCTTTGGGTGGGCTGCTGATATTCTATGAGGATGTGACCGACCATTTTGCCCTGGAACGGGATTATAACACCCTGTTCGCGGTGCAGCGGGAAACGCTGAACAACCTGCATGAGGGCATTGCGGTGTTTGGCATTGACGGCTGTCTCCAGCTGTATAATGAGTCCTTTGCCGATATCTGGAAACTGGACCGGGAGATGCTGGATGCCAAGCCCCATACCATGGATGTGATGGATGCCTGTGCCCGGAATTATGGCAGCACGGATCAGATATTAGAACTGAAAAACCTGATCGTTGGCGGTGAAGTGAAAAAAGAATTATCCTCGGGTCAGTTAAAGCGCCGGGACAGCAGTGTGCTCAATTATTCTGCAGTGCCCCTGCCTGACGGGGCCATGCTGATTACTTTCATTGATGTGTCAGACAGCTATGCCATCGAACGGGTCCTGCGCCAGCGCAACCAGGCGCTGGAAGAAGCCGATAAAATCAAGACAGATTTTCTGGCCCATATGTCCTATGAGTTGCGCACCCCGCTGAACAGCATTATCGGATTTTCTGAATTGTTGGAAAAGGAATATCAGGGGCCGTTGAACGATGTCCAGCATGATTATATGCACAGCATCCTGTCGGCCTCGGGCCAGCTGTTGGAGCTTTTCAATGACATTCTTGACCTGACGGTTATTGAAGCTGGCGGATTGACCCTTGACGTGGACAGGTTTGAATTGCCCGACGTGGTGGATCAGGTGATTGATCAGATGCAGGAGCGGATCAAGGTTAAGGATATTGATATGGTCCTGGACTGTCCGGCAACCCTGACATCGGTTTGGGGCGATGCCAAACATATTCAGCATACCATCTATAACCTGCTCAGTAATGCGGTAAAATTCACCCCGGCCCATGGTGCGATAACCCTGACGGTTTCACAGGATAGTCAGAACTATATCATCAGTGTTCAGGACAGCGGTGTTGGCATCAAGCCCGAAGAAGTTGACCGGATTTTCGAGAAATTCTTCACCGGCACCAATGCGCGGACAGAACAGGGGGCGGGGCTCGGTCTGTCCCTGGTGGAAAGCTTTGTTGACTTGCATGGTGGCAAGGTTGATGTCCAGTCGAGCCTGAATGTGGGCACAAAGATCACCATAACCCTGCCGATCCAGGTCGGTCAGGAGACCCAGACCCTCATGGCGAGTGGATAAAATGAAGAGCCCGGACTTGACCCAGACTTTAGGGGCAGAGCTGAGCCTGCCGGATGTGACCGCGACCCAGGCATTTGCCGCCCGGTTTGCCCCGCTGTTGAAAAGGGGCGACGTGGTGGCCTTTGATGGCGCGTTGGGTGCGGGAAAGACCGAACTTTGCCGGGCCATTATTCAGGCTCTGGGCTTTGACGATGACGTGCCGAGCCCGACATTTACCCTGGTTCAGACCTATGAGCCAACGGCCAAAATGGACCCGGCCACCCCGACCATCTGGCATATGGATATGTACCGGCTGAACGATCCGGAGGAGGCCTTCGAGCTTGGCATTGAAGAGGCTTTCGCAACGGCGGTCAGCCTGATCGAATGGCCGGCCAAACTCGGGCCTTATTTGCCGCCGGGCTTTTTGACTCTGCGTCTGGAGATCGAAGCCGATGGCCGGACGCGTAAAATGACCGTTATTGGCGATGCGGGCTGGCACGCCAGATTAGGGAAAATTTTGTTTCATGACTGATCGTACTCGTCTTTGCCGTGCGTTTCTGGACCGTCAGGGCTGGGGCGATGCCCACCGCCAGCCGTTGGCCGATGATGCCTCTTTCCGGCGTTATGAACGCCTGACCCGGGGCGATGAACGGGCAGTGCTGATGGACGCGCCACCGGAATTTGAGGATGTTGTCCCCTTTGTCTCCGTTGCTGTCCACCTACAGGTCATTGGCCTTGCAGCCCCCGTAGTCATGGCCCGGGACCCAGAAAATGGATTTTTGCTGCTGGAAGACATGGGCGATGATCTCTTTGCCCGGGTGATCAAAGCGAACCCGGATCAGGAAAAAGACCTGTATCAGCTGGCAATCCAGGGCCTGGTCCATTTACATCAGGCTGTCCTGCCGGAGCAGATCGCCCCCTATGATGAGGATTTACTCCTTCAGGAGCTGGGCCTGTTTGTCGACTGGTATCTACCGGCCCTGACCGGCAGGCCGCTTAGCGATGGGGAGAGACAGACTTTTTTGACCCTCTGGCGGCAAGTGCTGACCCCGGTATCCCAGGCCAGGACTTGCCTGACCTTGCGGGACTATCATGCAGAAAATCTGATGATCCGGGCGGGGCAGAAGGGCCTGTCTCGACTGGGTCTGTTGGATTTTCAGGACGCGGTTATTGGCCATCCCGCCTATGACCTAGTGTCCCTGCTGCAGGATGCCCGCCGGGATGTCTCACCGGCCCTGGAGCAGGAGATGCTGAGCGATTATATCACTGAAACAGGGGCCGATAGCCAAGACTTTCACCGGGACTATGCCCTGCTCGGGGCCCAGCGCAATGCCAAGATCATCGGTATTTTCACAAGGCTGTGCCTGCGGGATGGCAAGGCGGCTTACCTGGGTAAGATCCCCCGGGTCTGGGCCCTGCTGGAGCGGGATTTGGCCCACCCGGCCTTGGCCCCGGTCCGCCAGTGGATGGATGAGCATATTGCCCCCAGCCTCCGCAGCACCGTCTTTACGCCCTTGCCGAGCCTGCCCGGGACGGCGATGATTTTGGCAGCGGGGCTGGGTCAACGTATGAGGCCGCTGACGGCTACTTGCCCAAAACCGCTGATCACCGTCGCGGGGAAAGAGTTGCTGTCTTATAGCCTGGAAGGCCTCTGTGCCGCCGGGGTGCGGGATGTGGTGATCAACAGTCATTATCTGGCAGATCAGATGGAACAATTTGTCGACCGCTATCGCGATCCGCGCCTGTCCTTGACCTTGTCACCTGAGCCGGATCAGCTTCTGGACAGTGGTGGCGGAGTGAAAAATGCCCTGAACTATCTCGGTGATGCACCGTTCTTTGTTCTCAATAGTGATATGATCTGGCGAGATGGGGCGGGCGGACAGATGCTGCAGCGCTTGCGGGCCTTCTGGCAGCCGGATCATATGGATATCCTGATGCTGTTGGTGCCCCGGGATACCGCCGTTGGCTATGACGGCCCGGGAAATTATAACCGGGACGATAGGGGGCGGCTGACTATTCGCGGCCAGATGGCTCAGGCCGATTATGTTTACGGCGGCATCCTGATCATGAAACCGGACTGCTTCATCGGGTCACCATGCGGGGCCTTTTCCCTGCGCGATCAATTTGCTGCGGCCGAGCAGGCGGGACGATTGTCCGGCCTGGTTCATGACGGTGCCTGGTATCATGTGGGCACACCGGAGGTGCGGGACGCGGTCGAGGATACCTTCAAGCGGGAGGACGTATAATGCCACGGCGGCTGAAAAAAGCACCGGAACTCTATACCCTGCCGTCCCATACCTCCTTTGTCGAGGGGCTGGTTCAGGGTATCCGCGCCCGCTTTGGCGACGACCCTCTGACCTTAAGTGATCTGCTGATCCTGCTGCCTAACCGGCGGGCCGTGCGTGCCCTGCGCGAGGCTTTCCTGCGTCAGGCTGACGGAAAGTCTCTGCTCTTGCCGCGCATAGAACCGATCGGCGATGTGGATGAGGACGAACTGTTCCTGACGGGAAACCTGCCACAGGCGACTTGGGACCTGGACCTGGCACCGCCGGTGCCGCCCCATATGCGCCAGATGTTGCTGATGGATATCATTGTCCGCTGGTACCGAAAGCGGGGTGAGAAACCGCCGGAATCGGCTCAATGCGCGATGTTGGCCCATGCCCTGGGACAGTTTCTCGACCATGTCCAGACCGAGCAATTGACCTTTCGGGATTTGGAGAATCTGGTGCCGTCGGCCTACGCCTCTCATTGGCAGCAGACCCTGGATTTCCTGAAAATCCTGACCGAGCATTGGCCGGATATTCTGGCGACCACCGGCTTTTCCGATGCCGCGGCCCGGCGCACGATTCTGCTGGACGGGCTGCGGGACAAATGGCTGGAGACCCCGCCCAGCCATCCGATCATTGCCGCCGGTTCCACGGGCTCGATCCCGGCGACCGCTCAGCTGCTGTCGGTCATCGCCCGCCTGCCTCAGGGCATGGTCCTGCTGCCGGGGCTGGACCTGGCCATGGACGATGACAGTTGGCAGGTGCTGGATGACACCCATCCCCAGGCAACCATGAAGAATCTCCTGGCGGTCTTTGGCACCGACCGGGAAGAGGTCAGAGACTGGCTGCCCGATCAGACGGCCCCGCCGGCCCGTCTGGCCCGCTCCCATCTGTTGCGTGAAGTGATGCGTCCGGCGGAAACCACTGACCGTTGGCGAGCACTGGACATTGACCTTGAGGCGGCGGCAGAAGGCTTCCTCAGGCTCGATGCCCCCGGTCCCCAGGAAGAGGCGGGCATGATTGCCCTGATGCTGCGTGAGGTGCTGGAAACTGATAGCAAGACCGCCGCCCTGGTCACCCCGGACCGGCAATTGGCCCGCCGGGTCGCGGGCGAAATGAAACGCTGGGGAATTTTGATCGATGACAGTGCTGGAACGCCGTTGTTCAACAGCCCGCCCGGGGTTTATCTCAGACTGACTGCCCAAATGGTCGGCGACGGTATGGCTCCGGTGGCTCTGCTGTCGGTGTTGAAACACCCGCTGACCGCCGGGGGCCAGGAGGTGGGAGCCTTCCGTAAAATGACCCGGTTGCTGGAAGAAAAGATCCTGCGCGGCCCGCGTCCCGCCACTGGCTGCCGGGGTATTTCCCAGGCCATAGACATCGCAATAAAAGAAAAGAAATCATCCGCTGAGCTGCTAACCCTGAAGGACTGGTGGCAGGGGGTGGCGGAGCTTATTTCCCCCTTCGAGGCGGTCATGCAGCAGACAGAAACTTCTTTCGAAGAGCTGTTGGTCGGTCATGTGGCGATGGTCGAACGGTTGTGCGCATCCGAAGACCGGAGCGGGGCCGAGCGGCTGTGGAAGGGCGACGCGGGCGAGGCCGCGGCCCGCTTGATTGAGGACCTGCAGGCGGCGGCACCGACCCTGCCGCAGTTGAAGGCAGAGAATTATCCAGCCCTGATGGAGGTCTTCATGGCCAGCATCACCGTCCGGCCCAAATATGGCCTGCACCCTCGGCTGAACATCTGGTCACCGCTGGAAGCCCGGCTGCAGCAGGCCGACCTGATGATCCTGGCCGGCCTGAATGAGGGTAGCTGGCCGCCGGAGCCCCAGCCGGACCCGTGGATGAGCCGGCCCATGCGCCAGGATTTCGGCCTGCCGTCGCTGGAACGGAAAATCGGCCTCAGCGCCCATGACTTTGTTCAGGCGGCCTCCTCGCCCCAGGTGGTGCTGATCCGGTCGGAAAAGGTCGATGGCACCCCGACGGTAAAATCCCGCTGGCTCAGTCGTCTGGATGCGGTCGCACCCCAGATGGGGCCGGACCATGCTCAGACCACAGACCTCGGCCAGTGGCTTGACTGGTATCGTGCCCTGGACCTAGGGCCCGACCAGCAGAAGATTTCTCCGCCGCGGCCAACCCCGCCATTGAGCGTCCGTCCCCGGGCGCTGTCGGTGACCCGGATTCAGAAATGGATGCAGGACCCCTATAGTATTTACGCCCGATATATCCTGAACTTCAAAGTTCTGGACCCGCTGGACGCCGACCCGGGCGCGGCAGATAAAGGCACGATCATTCATGACGCGCTCGATGATTTCATGGGCCGCTATCCCGACCATCTGCCGCCGGACGCGGTCCAGGACCTGATCGCCATTGGGGCCAAGAAATTTGATGCTTTCCTTGACCGACCGACGGTACGGGCCTTCTGGTGGCCGCGCTTCATTCATGTGGCGGAATGGTTTGTGGCGACGGAAAAGACCCGGCGGGAAAGCTCAAAAACCGTGGCGACAGAGGTTACCGCGCGTCAGGTCTTTGATCTGCCCGGCGGCGCTTTCACCCTGTCAGCCAAGGCGGACCGCATTGATCAGTTGTCGGACGGCAGCTATAGCATCATTGATTATAAAACCGGCCAAAGCCCGTCTGCCCGCGCCCTTCATGCCGGCTATGCACCGCAATTGCCGCTGGAAGGCTTGATGGCCCAGAGCGGTAACTTTGAGGGCTTGGACGCTGGCCCGGTCAGTGACCTGTCGTACTGGCAATTGAAGGGCGGCGAGGATGTGGCCAAGATCACCGCCTTTAACCTGACGGCTCGCTACAGCAAGATGGATGTCACCGCCGTGATCAGCTCGGCCTATGATGGCCTGGTGCGGCTGGTGACCACCTTTGACCTGGAGCAGACCCCCTATCTCAACAACCCCCGGCCCGATAACCTGGGCTACGGTGAATATGACCACCTGGCCCGGACCAAAGAATGGCAGGGCAATGATCTGGGCGATGTGAAGGACGGGATTGATGTCAAAGAAGGGGAGGAGCCGTTATGACGTCAGCAACCGCCGAACAAAATCTGGCCTCTGACCCCCGGGCTTCGGTTTGGGTGGCGGCCTCGGCCGGTACCGGCAAGACCTTCGTGCTGACCAACCGGGTCCTGCGGATACTGTTGAGCGGCACCCGGCCAGAGCGGATTCTCTGCCTGACCTTCACCAAGGCGGCGGCGGCGGAAATGGCCAACCGGATCAATGGCCGGCTCGGGGCCTGGGTGGTCTGTGACGATGACAGTCTGTGCCAGCAGATCACCGACCTCACCGGCGAGGTGCCATCGGCCGAGCAACAGAATTACGCGCGCAAACTTTTTGCCCGGGTGCTGGAAGTGCCCGGCGGCCTGAAAATCCTGACCATTCATTCCTTCTGCCAGTCCCTGCTCGGACGGTTCCCGCTGGAGGCCGGCATCGCACCCCATTTCCAGGTTATGGACGAGCGGACAACCCTGGAGCATCTGGCCCGGGCGCGGGATGCGGTCCTGACCGAGGCCCAGGAAGATATCAACCCGGCCCTGGCCCGCTCCCTGGCCCATATCTCGCGCAAGGTGACGGAAAATACCTTTGCCGAGCTGATCAGTGAACTGATTGGCCAGCGAAGTGGTGTCGAGCGGGTGATGGCCCGGTTCCGCCTGGTGGAACAGGCGGTCTTTGCCATGGCCGGAATTCTGGGTTTGAAGCCTTCTGATACCCGGGACAGGGTCATCGCTGAGGCTTGTGGGGAAGAGAATATCGACGGGCCGGGTCTGCGCCTGGCCATCGAAAGTCTGCTGTCTGGCAGTGCGGCCAATCAGAAAACCGGCAACATCATGGCCCAATGGCTGTCCCGTCCGGAGGATCGCGCCGGGACGATGAACCCGTATAAAACCGCTTATCTGACCAAGGGCGGCGGTATCCGCAAGACCCTGATGCCGGCTAAAATAGCCAGCCAATGTCCGGCGGGTTTTGAGGCCATGGCGGCGGAAGCCGAGCGCTTGCAGCAGCTGGACGAAAAACTGAAACTAATGACCCTGCTCGACAACAGCCGGGCTCTGCTGGCCATTGGTGCGGCCATGATGACGGCCTTCTCCGACAGCAAGAAACGCCATGCGGTGATGGATTATGATGACCTGATCCTGAAGGTGACTAATCTGATCAGCTCGGCGGGCATTGCCGACTGGATTCTCTATAAACTTGACGGCGGCATTGACCATATCCTGATCGATGAGGCCCAGGATACCAACCCGGAACAATGGCAGGTGGTCAAAGCGCTGGCCAATGAGTTTTTTGTCGGCGAGGGCGGGTCCGACGTGACCCGGACCATCTTTGCCGTCGGTGATGTCAAGCAGTCGATCTATTCCTTCCAGCGCGCCGACCCGAAAGAATTTGTCGCCAACCGGGAGGTGTTCCGCCAAAAATCGGCCGCCGTGGATCATCCTTTCCATAATGTCAGCCTGGCCCTGTCTTTCCGCTCGACAGCGGCGGTACTCGGCCTGGTCGACCGGGTGTTTGAAGCCCCGGAAAGCCGGGTCGCCCTGTCGTTCAGTGAGGAAGAAATTCGCCACCAGCCCTCGCGTAGCGGTGAGGCTGGCCTGGTGGAACTCTGGCCAACGGAAAAGGTCGAAGAGGTCGCCGAACCCGATGACTGGCAGCCGCCGGTGATCCAGCTTCCGGCCACTTCGCCGGAAATGAAACTGGCGATCCGGATTGCGGACCGCATTGCCGGCTGGCTGAAAGACGGCGAGATGTTGATCTCCAAGGGCCGGCCGGTTGCGCCGGGGGATATCATGATCCTGGTGCGGCGGCGGACTAAATTTGATGACTATATGATCCGGGCGCTGAAGGCACGTAACATTGCCGTGGCCGGTCAGGACAAGATGGAGCTGAGCAAGCAGATCGCGGTGATGGACCTGCTGGCGATGGGGAATTTTGTCCTTCTACCCAGCGATGATCTGACCCTGGCGGTGGTGTTGAAAAGCCCGTTTATCGGATTTTCTGAGGAGGAGCTTTATGATCTGGCCTACGGCCGCCGGGGTAGCCTGTGGCAGGCATTGCAGGCCCGGGCTGCGGAGCGTCCTATATTTCAGCAAGCCCACAATGTTCTGCGCGCCTGCCTGAATTTTGCCGATACCGCGCCGCCGTTTGAATTTTATGGTCATCTGCTGACCAGTCTTGGTGGCCGGAAAAATCTGCTCCGCCGGCTCGGGGAAGAGGCCAACGATCCCATCGATGAATTTCTCCAACTGGCCATGGGCTATGAGGCCAATAACATTTCATCGCTTCAGGGTTTTTTAAGCTGGATTGAACGCGGCGATGTGCAGATCAAACGTGACATGGAGCAGGGCCAGCCCCAGGTCAGGATTATGACCATTCACGGGGCCAAGGGGCTGCAGGCGCCGATTGTTATCCTGCCCGATACCTGCCAGGTGCCCAAAAGGGGCTCGAAACTGCTGTGGGCCGGACCGGAGAAAGACCAATTGCTATTCTGGCCGGGCAATAAGGATTTTGAACTTGGCGCTTGCGCCGTGGCGCGGGAAAAGATCAACCTGACCCGGGACCAAGAATATCTGCGGCTGCTCTATGTAGCCCTGACCCGAGCCGAAGACCGGCTGTATGTCACGGGCTGGGAAGGTAAGAAGGACCGCAGTACCGATAGCTGGTACGACCTGATCCGCCGGGGCCTGGAAAAGATGGACGGGGTGACCGAGGGCGATGAGGAGGCCGATAACTATCTGCTGCGCCTGACCTGTGCTCAAGAAAAACCAGTGGCCGACGATCAAGCCCCCGAGGCTGATCGGGTGACGGCGGCTGGGCTGCCATCCTGGGCCACGGCCTTGCCGGACGCCGAACCGACCCCGGTCCGGCCCCTGAGGCCATCCCGCCCGGAAGAGGAGGAACCAGCGGTGCTCAGCCCCCTGCTGTCAGGCCAACGCAAGGGTCAGGACCAGCGGCGCTTTCACCGGGGCCGCCTGATTCACCGGTTACTGGAGATATTACCCGACCTGCCCGAGGCTGACCGAGAAGCGGTGGCGGCTAAATTCCTCAGCCAGTCGGCCTACGGTCTGGAGGCGGCGGATATCGCTCAGGTCATCGACCAGATTACCAGTATCATGACTGATGCGGATTTTGCCCAGGTCTTTTCCAGGGGGAGCCGGGCCGAGGTTTCCATCGTCGGGCTTGTGGGCACAACCCCGGTATCGGGACAGGTGGACCGGCTGGTGGTCACTGACGACAAGATTCTGATTGTCGACTATAAAACTAACCGACCGCCGCCGAAAGATGTGGCCCATGTTTCCCGTCTGTATCTGCGTCAGATGGCGGCCTATCGGGCGGTGCTGTCAGATATTTATCCCGATAAAACAATAACCTGCATGCTGCTCTGGACCGATGTTGCCCGGCTGATGGAATTGCCCGACGGGGTATTGGACCAGATAAAATTCTGATCACATTTATTTGTTCTGTTGTTTCTCTTGACGGATGGCAGGTGTGTTCCTACATTTGATCAGAACGTAATTTATTAGACAAGGATTTTAAGAAAATGAGCATAATTGCAGTCACAGATGATGATTTTCAGGAAAAAGTACTGAATTCAGCTACCCCAATCCTGGTGGATTTCTGGGCCGAATGGTGTGGCCCCTGTAAACAGCTTTCCCCGGTTCTGGAACAGATTTCCGGTGAAATGGGTGACAGCATCACCATTGCCAAGATGAATATTGATGAAAACCCCAATACCCCGACCAGTTATGGTGTGCGCAGCATTCCAACCATGCTCCTGATCAAGGGCGGCGAAGTGGCGGCCATGAAAGTGGGCAATTGCTCCAAGTCTGATCTGGAAGGCTGGATCAAAGAAAACAGTTAATTTGGTGTTATCGTAATTTAAAGGGCGCGGCTTTTCAGTCGCGTTTTTTTTATGTGGGCAGCAGATCGGTGTCGACCAGGATTTGCCCGGCGAGATAGAGCGACCCACAGATCAGAACCCGAACCGGTGTGTCACCATATGTCGCCCGGATCTCCTCAAGGGCGGCTTTGGCCGAGGCGGCTGGTGTGGCGGGTATCTTCAGACTGTCGGCCATGGCGACAATGTTGTCCGGGCTGTGACTGTCCTCGCCGACGACGGTGATGCCGTAGACTTTGGCCACATGGGGCTTCAGGGGGGCAAAAAATCCGGTGGTGTCCTTGCTTGCCATCATGCCGCAGATCAGGATCAATGGCCTGTCATCTTTGTCCGAAAAATTATCTGCCAGAATCTGTCCCGCCGCCGGGTTATGACCGCCGTCGAGCCACAGGGCACTGCCGTCTGGTAACATCTTCCCAAAGCGAGAGCCGGTGATGTCCTGTAGGCGGGCTGGCCAGTTGGCCGAGGCGATGCCGGTGGCATAATGCGCGGCGGTCAGGCTGAAGGGGTCCTGATGGCGCAGACAGGCAATGGCCAGTCCGGCATTGGCGATCTGGTGGGGGCCGTTCAGGGCCGGGTGGGGCAGCGATAGAGCACCCTGGTCATCCTGATAGGTAAACCCGTCTTCCGTCGCCTGTACCGACCAGCTGTCACTGTCTGTGACCTGGGCGCCAACATGATCGGCATAGTTTAGAATAGCGGCCTGGGCCGGGGCGGATTGCGGGGCAATTATCAGCGGCACACCGGCTTTGGCGATGCCGGCTTTCTCCTGGGCGATGCCACCGAGATCAGAGCCGAGGAACTGTTCATGATCGATGGATACCGGGGTGATCACGGTGCTCAGGGGTTGGTCGACCACATTGGTCGCGTCCAGCCGTCCGCCAAGGCCCACTTCCAGCAACACCACATCGGCGGGGCAGTCGGCAAAGGCCTTGAAGGCAATGGCGGTGGTGATCTCAAAATAGGTGATCGGGGTTGGACCGTTGACCTGTTCACAGTCCAGCAGGCACTGGAACAGGGTGTCTTCGTCGATCAACTTGCCGGCCAGGCGGATCCGTTCGGCAAAGCGCACCAGATGGGGCGAGTTATAGACATGGACCCGCAGTCCCGCGGCCTCCAGGATCGCCCTCAGGTAAGCCACGGTCGAGCCCTTGCCATTGGTGCCGGCCACATGAATGACCGGCGGCAGATGGCGTTCAGGATGACCGAGTTTGGCCAGCAGGTCCGTCATACGGTCCAGGCTCAGGTCGATCTTCTTCGGATGGAGCCGAAACAGCCGCTCCAGTACCTTATCCGACGGTCTGGACATGAAAGGTCAGGCTGCTTTCGGCTGCTTGCACAGCAGGCCGAGCAGTTTCACCAGGTTATCGCGCATCTCATGACGGTGAACGATCATATCGACCATGCCATGTTCAAACAGATATTCGGAGCGCTGGAAGCCTTCGGGCAGTTCCTCGCGGATGGTGTCCTTGATCACCCGGGGGCCAGCAAAACAGATCAGCGCATTAGGTTCGGCAATCTGAACATCGCCGAGCATGGCATAGGAGGCGGTGACGCCGCCGGTGGTTGGATCGGTCAGCACCACAATATAGGGCAGTCCCGCGTCCTTGACCATTTCAACAGCGACGGTGGTCCGGGGCATCTGCATCAGCGACAGGATACCTTCCTGCATACGGGCACCACCGGCGGCGGTGAACAGTACGAGGGGGGCTTTTTTCGCTACCGCATGTTCGGCGGCGGCAATGATGCCATTACCAACCCCCATGCCCATGGACCCGCCCATGAACATGAAATTCTGGACCGCAATCACCGCATTGATGTTGCCCATCTGGCCGTAAGCCACGGCAATCGCGTCGTTGAACTCACTTTTGGCCCGGGCGGCTTTGATGCGGTCAGTATATTTTTTCTGATCCCTGAATTTCAGCGGATCTTCTATGGGCTTGGGCAGGTCAATCAGGGCATATTCGCCGTCATTGAACAGATGCTTGAAACGGGTGGTTGGCTCAATGCGGCCATGGAAGCCACAATTGGGACAGACGGACTGGACCTCAAGATAATCCTTCAAATACAATAACTGGCCACAGCCTTTGCATTTATGCCACAGGTTATCCGGGGTTGCTTTTTTCTTCTCAAGAACCGCCCGAATTTTTGGACGGACGAAATTGGTAATCCAGTTCATACTTTACCCTTTAAGCGCTCAGGACCGTACGGCCTGAGCAAGCGTGCCAACAAAGTCAAGGACTCTACTCCCTAGCGCGGGATTTGCAAGCCCTTCTTGATCAATATTGGCTGCAATGATGTTAACAATGGCTGACCCAACGACCACCGCATCGGCAATTTCGGCGAAGGCCCGGACATTTTCCGGCGTCTTGATGCCAAAGCCGACGGCAACCGGCAGGTTGGTCTGCTGTCGAATCATGTCCACCGCCACTTTGACCGGGCCCAGGTCGGGCTCCGCAGTGCCCGTGACACCGGCGATGGAGACATAATAGAGGAAACCGCTGGCATTTTCCAGAATCTGGCCTAAACGGGCCTGATCCGTGGTCGGAGTCGCCAGATGAATACAGGCCATGCCCTGTGCTTTTGCCGGGATCGCCAGCTCCTGATCCTCTTCCGGCGGTAGGTCTACGATGATCAGGCCGTCAACCCCGGCCTCCAGCGCATCGTTGAGAAACCGGTCGGTGCCGTAAATATAGATCGGGTTATAATAGCCCATCAGGATGATCGGGGTGGTCTGGTCCTGGGTGCGAAAATCCCGGACCATCTGGAGTGTTTTGACCGCGGTCATGCCGGCATCCAGTGCCCGGATACTGGCGGCTTGGATTGCCGGGCCATCGGCCATAGGATCGGAAAAGGGCATGCCGAGTTCAATGATATCAGCACCGGCGGCGGGCAGGCCGCGCAAAATGCCCAAGGCCGTGTCATAATCCGGATCACCGGCGGTGGTGAAGGTTATGAGCGCGCTCCGGTCTTGTTTTTTCAGGTCGGCAAATTTTTGTTCTATGCGTGTGACAGCCATCTGGGGTCCCTCCGTTAAATTTCTGTGCCGAGCGCGGTGGCGACGGTGAATATATCCTTGTCGCCGCGGCCACTCAAATTCATGACCATGATATGATCCTTGGGCAGGGTCGGGGCCAGTTTGATGACATAGGCAATGGCGTGGGCGCTTTCCAGGGCTGGAATGATGCCTTCATATTCACAGCACAATTGGAAGGCGCTGAGGGCTTCCTTGTCGGTGATCGGCACATAGGTCACCCGCTTGATCTCATGGAGCCAGCTGTGTTCCGGCCCGATGCCAGGATAATCGAGCCCGGCGGAAATGGAATGGGCTTCGGTGATCTGGCCATCGTCATCCATCAGCAGATAGGTGCGGTTGCCGTGGAGGACGCCGGGCCTGCCGCCAGTGAGCGAGGCGGCATGTTTGTCGGTATCAATACCGTAACCGGCGGCTTCGACGCCATACATGGCAATGTCATCATCCAGAAACGGGTGGAACAGGCCGATGGCGTTGGAGCCACCGCCGACACAGGCGACCAGGCTGTCAGGCAGGCGGCCTTCCTTTTCCATGATCTGGGTCCGGGTTTCGGTGCCAATGATGGACTGAAAGTCGCGGACCAGTTCCGGGTAGGGGTGGGGTCCGGCGGCGGTGCCGATGATATAGAAGGTGTCGTCCACATTGGCGACCCAGTCGCGCATGGCTTCATTCATGGCATCTTTCAGGCTTTGGGAGCCACAGGTCACCGGCACAACATCCGCGCCGAGCAATTTCATGCGGAAGACATTGGGTTTCTGGCGTTCGATGTCTTTCTCACCCATATAGATGACACATTTCATGCCAAAGCGGGCGCAGACCGTGGCCGTGGCCACTCCATGCTGTCCGGCACCGGTTTCGGCGATGATCCGGGTCTTTCCCATGCGGCGGGCCAGAAGGATCTGTCCGATGCAGTTATTGATCTTATGGGCCCCGGTATGGTTCAGCTCTTCGCGCTTGAAATATATCTTGGCCCCACCCAGATGCTCGGTCAGGCGCTCGGCCAGATAGAGTGGGCTCGGCCGGCCGACAAATTCCGCCAGCAGATAGTCAAATTCGGCCTGAAAGTCCGGGTCGGTTTTGGACGCCTGATAGGCTTTTTCCAGGTCAAGGATCAACGGCATCAGGGTTTCGGAGACAAACCGGCCGCCGAAGATGCCGAAACGGCCGTCACTATCCGGGCCTGCGCGATAGGTATTTTTGGTCATAAGCTGGTCACTTTGCTGATGAAGGCGTTAATTTTATCGAGGCTTTTGCGGCCGGGACTGGTTTCGACGCCGCTGGAGACATCGACATAGTCTGCGCCGCTGATGGTCAGGGCCTCGGCCACATTATCCTGGTCGAGGCCACCAGATAGCATCCAGGGGACCTGCCAGTCGGTGTCCCGGATCAACTGCCAGTCGAAACTGAGGCCATTGCCGCCGGGAAGGGCATTCTCCAGGTCCACCGGAGCCTTGGCATCAAACAGCAGCATATCGGCGACGGTGTCATAGCTTTTGGCCCGGGTAATATCGTCGGGCCCGGCGATGGCGATGGCTTTCATCACCGGCAGGCCAAAACGATCTTTGACCTCTTGCACCCGCGCTGGTGTTTCCGCGCCGTGCAGCTGGATCAGGTCGAGGGGAGCCAGGGCCAGGATTTGAGTGAGCTGATCATCGCCCGGATTGACAAAAACCCCGGTTTTAATGATTCCTTCCGGGATAGGTGCCGCCAGGTCAGCCACCTGTTCGGCGGTCACATTGCGCGGGGATTTTTCAAAAAAGACAAAACCGATATGGGACGCGCCGGCCTGAACCGCGGCCTTTATGGCCTCAGGTGTGTTTAATCCACATATCTTGATTTTGACGGTCATGGGGTCTGCTGCAATTCTTCTGCTATGGCCTCTGCGGCCTTTACGGGGTCGTCGGCCTGGGTGATCGGGCGGCCAATGACAATATAATCGGCGCCCTTGGCGATGGCCTGGGCCGGGGTCATGATGCGTTTCTGATCGCCGACCGCACTGCCGTCGGGCCGGATACCGGGCACCACCAGTGTGAAGTCGGGGCCACAGGCTTTGCGGATGGCGCTGATCTCAAACGGGGAGCAGACCACACCGTCAAGACCGCTCTTCTGAGCCAACCTCGCCATGCGGACCACCTGAGACTCAAGGGGTGTCGACAGGCCAACGGCCGTGAGGTCGCTCTCGTCCAGGCTGGTCAGGATAGTGACGCCGACTATGATCGGCCGGGGGCAGCCGACGGCCTTGGCGGCTTCCGTGGCTGCGGTGGCGGCAGCTTGCATCATGGCTGGCCCGCCGCCGGTATGAATGGTCATGATCAGCGGTTTCAGGGGCATCAGGGCGTGGATCGCCTTGGCCACGGTATGGGGGATATCATGGAGTTTCAGGTCGAGGAAGATCGGCCGGCCGGCCTTGGCCACATGGGCAAAACCGTCTGGTCCACAGGCGCCGAAGAATTCCAGTCCCAGCTTGACGCCGCCCACATTATCGCCCAGTTGTGTTGCCAGGTCAAAGGCGGCTGCCGGGTCCTGGGTATCGAGGGCACATAAAATACGGTCTGAGGGGGTTAGGTCAGTCATTGGGTCAGGCTCGCTGTTGCTCATGGTCACTGTTTGGCTGTTTTTTCTCATGAACTGGCAGCGATGACAAGTTATTTATCAACTTGCCTTATCAGATTCGGGTGGGGTCAGGTCGGTGACCTGTTGTTCCAGGGCCGTGATTTTTTTGCTCTGCTGGCGATTATGGTGGGCGTGTTTGACGGATTTAGCCATCATCACCAAAGCCCCGGCCCCAAAGCCGATGAAGATTCCGGCGAATAGCAGAATATACAGTGGCATGTCCCAGGCAAAGGGCAGCGGGTCCAGGCTAAAGCTGACGATGGTTCTGTTGGCGACGGCGACGATCACGCAAAACGCCGTGAACAGGATAAAGGCGGCGAAAGTGAAAATGCGCATGGTTTATATATCCTGCCCCAAGGGTTGGCTGTGACGTTGGGTATTCAGAAAAACAGATGTCGGGGAAGGGGCTAGTTTTTATTCAGCCGTTCCCGCAGGTCCTTACCGGTTTTGAAATAAGGAACGTATTTTTCCGGCACATTCACCGTCTCGCCGGTGCGCGGATTGCGGCCGATACGTTTGGGCCGGTGTTTGACGGAAAAGGCACCAAAGCCCCGGAGCTCGACCCGGTTGCCTTCAGCAAGGGTATTGGTGATTTCCTCAAATATGGTATTGACGATCCGTTCCACGTCTCTTTGATAAAGATGGGGATTGGCTTCGACCAGTCGTGCAATCAACTCTGACTTTATCATTTCTTATTCCCTTTATTTGAATATGCCGGGTGGCTTCTTGACCTATAGGGTGCCAGAGACTTTTTGTGCCGTCAAGGTTAAGTCCCTAAAAAAAAGGACTTTTTTGTTGTTTTGACCCCTAAAGGCAGAATTAAAACAGAAATCGATGGGATTCAGTCAAAAAAAACCCGCCTGGAAGACCAGACGGGTTTGTTAAATAATCTAATAAAGACTCGAGCCAATGAGGCGTGAGGTTTATTTTTTGTCTTTACCAGCGGCCAGAGCGGCACCGAGGATGTCCCCGAGGCTCGCACCACTATCAGAAGAGCCATACTGTTTAACAGCTTCTTTTTCTTCGGAAATTTCCAGAGCTTTGATGCTGAGGCTAACCTTACGGGTTTTCTTGTCGAAGGCGGTAACCATGGCGTCAACTTTGTCGCCTTTGGAGAAACGCTCAGGGCGTTGCTCGCCGCGATCCCGGCTGAGGTCAGCCCGACGGATGAAGGCATCCATGGGTGTATCTTCGTCACCGAGGGAAACTTCAAGGCCGTTTTCCGTAACAGCGTTAATGGTACATGTGACGGTGCCACCTTTTCTGAGGCCAGTGACCGCACCCATAGGATCGGTGGTCAGCTGTTTGATGCCGAGCGAGATACGTTCCTTGCTGGTGTCAATGTCCAGAATAACCGCTTTAGTGGTGTCGCCTTTTTTGTATTCAGAAAGCGCCACGTCACCGGATTTGTTCCAGTCCAGATCGGACAGATGAACCATGCCATCAACTTCGCCGTCGGCCAGACCAATGAACATACCGAATTCGGTGATGTTTTTGATTTCGCCTTCGATTTCAGAACCGATCGGGAATTTCTCTGCGAAAGATTCCCAAGGATTGTCAAGACACTGTTTCAGGCCAAGGCTGATGCGACGTTTGTCGGGATCGATTTCCAGAACCATAACCTGGACTTCCTGGCTGGTGGAAACGATTTTACCGGGGTGGATGTTTTTCTTAACCCAGCTCATTTCGGACACATGGACCAGACCTTCGATGCCTTCTTCCAGCTCAACAAAAGCACCATAATCAGTGATATTGGTGATGCGGCCTTTAAGCACAGTGTCGATCGGGAATTTCTGCTCGATTGAGGACCAAGGATCTTCCAACAGCTGTTTCATGCCCAGGGAGATACGTTGTGTTTCAGGGTTTAGACGAATGATCTGAACGTTGATGGTGTCCCCAATACTTAGAACTTCTGAAGGATGGTTGATGCGTTTCCATGAAATGTCGGTAACATGAAGCAGGCCATCAATACCGCCGAGATCGACAAAGGCGCCGTAATCGGTGATGTTTTTAACAATACCTTCAACAACCTGACCGTCGGCCAGTGATGTGATCAGTTCAGCACGCTGTTCCGCACGGCTCTCTTCCAGAATGGCGCGACGGGAAACAACGATGTTGCCCCGTTTGCGGTCCATTTTCAGGATCTGGAAAGGCTGGGTGATATTCATCAGCGGGGTGACGTCGCGGATCGGGCGAACGTCAACTTGTGAACCTGGCAGGAAGGCCACGGCACCGTCAAGATCAACAGTGAAACCACCTTTGACCCGACCAAAGATAACGCCATTAACGCGTTCTTCAGCTTCGTAAGATTTTTCCAGCAATGTCCATGATTCTTCCCGACGGGCTTTTTCACGGGACAGGATTGCTTCGCCAGTGGCGTTTTCGATGCGTTCGACAAAAATGTCTACTTTGTCACCGATGGCAAGCTCGGCGTCCTGGCCTGGGCTTGCGAATTCTTTTAACAGGACCCGGCCTTCAGCTTTCAGGCCGATGTCGATGGTGGCGGATTCTTTGTCGAGGGCGATAATGGTTCCGGTAACTACTTTACCGTCAAATCTTTCGTCTTTGCCAAAGACTTCGTCAAGCATTGCGGCAAAATCTTCGACACTAGGGTCCATTTGTTCAGTTGTCATTTAAGGGTTTCTCTCTTTACTATCATATCGTTTTATCTGGCCAGCCGGTTGGTTCCGGCGGTCTTGTGGTTAAACAAAACGGGTTCAATCAAATGCACAAAACGCCATGGCTCTTTACATTGCTGATAAAGTCAGGCGATTGTCATTCTATCCGAAATCAGCGTTACCGCCATTTCGAACACGGCTTCTATATCCGAATTTGTTGTGTCAAGCAAGTGCGCGTTTTTGGCGGCCTTCAAGGGGGCTGTGGCCCGCTGGGTATCGCGCTCATCACGCCTGATCAGGTCCCTGAGAATGGCCAGATACTGCTCGTCACTTCCACCTTCGCCATATTGCTCCATAAACCGCCGTTTTGCACGGGTTTCAACGCTTGCGGTGATGAATAATTTTACTTCAGCCTCCGGGCAGACGACAGTGCCAATATCCCGGCCATCAAGCACGGCTCCGGCTTTGCCTCCGGGCGGGCTGGCAGCGAATTGATGCTGAAAGTCCAGCAAAAGGGCACGTACCGCTGGAATAGCGGCCACTTTGGAGGCGAGACCACCGGTTGATTCGCTTTTCATTTCGGGGTCGGACGTGATTTTGGCCAGGTCAGCCTCGGCCAGCTGCTGGGCGGCCAGGACCGCATCCTGTTCATTGTCGGCGTCGCCGCCAGCACGGGCCACCAGCAGTCCGACCGCCCGGTACAGGGCCCCGGTGTCCAGGTAAGCATAATCAAGATGCCGGGCCAGTTTGCGGGCCAGGGTGCCCTTACCCGACGCGGCGGGACCATCAATGGCGATTATCGGCATCAGTTTTGCTCTCCCATATTTGCGGCCTCAATATTTCCACCAAGGCCGTTCATCAGGGTCCGGAAACCGGGAAAGCTGGTTTCGATCACGGTGCCATCATCGACGGTCACCGGGCTGTCGGTCCGCATGCCCAGAATCAGGAACGACATGGCGATCCGGTGATCCAGATGGGTTTTAACCTGGGCCCCGCCGGTATTGGCTTCGGACCCTGTGACAGTCATGCCGTCGTCATGTTCGGTCACGGTCACGCCACAAGCCTGCAAACCGGTGACCATGACCGCGATTCGGTCGCTTTCTTTGACCCGCAGCTCCTCCAGCCCGCGCATGATGGTCTCGCCTTTGGCAAAGGCCGCGGCGATGCACAGCACCGGGTATTCGTCAATCATGGACGGGGCGCGGTTTTTGGGCACCGTAATGCCGGTCAGTTGACTGTATCTCACCTGAATATCAGCAACGGATTCACCGCATTCAAGCCGTTGGTTCAGGAACTGGATGTCGGCGCCCATGTCCTGCAGTGTGGTATAGATGCCGATACGCGACGGGTTCATGCCGACATTCTCGATGAGGATGTCGGAGCCCGGCGTGATCAGGGCGGCCACGGTGGGAAATGCCGCCGAAGACGGGTCGGTGGGTACAAACATATCCCGGGCGGTGAGCTCCGGTTGTCCGGTGACCGTGATGGCCGTCGTCGCGCCCCGGGGTGTGATGTCGATTTCAATACCGAAATGCTCAAACATGCGTTCAGTATGGTCCCGGGTCGGAGTTGCCTCAATGACTGTGGTCTTGCCTGGGGTGTTAAGGGCAGCCAGAAGGACCGCCGATTTTACCTGGGCCGAGGCCACGGGAACCGCATACTCAATGGGCAGTGGGTCGCTGATGCCGGTCACCGTCAGCGGCAGGGTCATGCCTTCTGATCCGTGGAATTCAGCGCCAAATTTTTCCAAGGGGTCGGTTACCCGCTTCATGGGCCGGGACGACAGGGAGGCATCGCCGATGAATTTTGTCTCATGAGGCGTGGTGGCGACCAGTCCCATGATCAGCCGGGCTCCGGTGCCGCTATTGCCCATGTCCAGCGGCTCGTCCGGCGGGCAGAGGCCACCAATACCGACGCCGTGGACCAGCCAGTCGCCATTTTCATCCTGGGAAATATCAGCGCCCATGGCGGTCATGGCCTTGGCGGTGTTGAGCACATCCTCGCCTTCAAGCAGTCCTGAGATGCGGCTTTGGCCGATGGCCAGGGTGCCCATGATCAACGCCCGGTGGGAAATGGATTTGTCGCCGGGGACTTTTATTGGTCCTTTGAGCGGGGTGGCTTTGTTCGATACTAAGTGGCTCATAGACAGAATTTTCAGATTAATGATTGTGGAATATGATTTCAGATAACATGGTTTTTGGGTCTGCCACCAGTGAATATGTGGATTTAACTCCATTTAAGTGATAAAAAAATCGAACAGAGCGAATAATCTTTGACAGAGGGTCTATTACATGGCAAGTGATGGCCTTTCAAGAAATAGACTTATGAATACGGTTTAAGGAGAATTACGTTGGCTAATCCTGAGTGGGGGTCCAAGCGCCAGTGCCCAAAATGTGGCACAAGATTTTATGATCTGGGAAAAGATGACCCGATTGTATGTATTGACTGTGAACATAAGTTCAAACCCGAGGTCATCCTGAAAAGCAAGATGGCCCCGCTTGAATTGCACACAGAAGAACCTGAGGAAGATGCCGAAGAAGAACTTCTGGAAGATACATCCAACGATGATATTGAAATTGACGCCGATGACAACACCGTTGTTTTGAGCGATGATGACGATACAAATGTTGCTGATGCGGTGATAAAACCGACCACAACGAACCCGGAAGAATAATTTTTATTTTTCCGCTTGATAATTCAGGCAAGGATGAATAAGTTCTGCTCACCGATCACGATTCGGGCGCTGGACTTAACGCCGGTGCAGGATATCGAGAAGGGGCTATAGCTCAGTTGGGAGAGCGCTTCGCTGGCAGCGAAGAGGTCAACGGTTCGAACCCGTTTAGCTCCACCACCCTACGCTCTTCGAGCTTCGGGTGGCTACGCCACATGAAATCGATTAGAGTGAAGGGTGTCGCCCGTAGCTTTAGCGAAGGGGGACTGGCATCAGATGTATTATGTATATCTTCTTCAAAGTGAAACCCATCCAGACCAGAGATATATCGGTTATACAGAAAACCTGAAGCAGCGCCTGGTGACCCACAATTCGGGCAATTCGCCCCATACTTCTAAATATATTCCGTGAAAAATAATAAGTTATCATGCGTTTGCCGAAAAAAGCAAAGCGCAGGCGTTTGAACGCTATCTCAAAACAGGCTCAGGCCAGGCTTTTGCAAATAAACGGCTGCGATAGCTCCGGACTTATGTCAATATTTCCGCACGTCCGCGCACGGCATTTGCCTTGGGGCTGTCGGCGGGTTATGGTGATCCTTATTTTATTCAGTAGGATCAGGGGGACTTCGTCGTAGACTCGAGTAGCTTTTTTGTCGCCGCCTATTTTCTGTCGCTGGGGTTTCTGGCGGCCGCTCTGCTCTTGCCGCGCCATCGTCGCCCCCTGTTGTGGCTTAATTTTGCCACTTTCAGTCTGCTGACGTCTTGCCTGTGCTGGTTTCTGGCCAATGATTCTTTTCATTATGCCTATGTCTGGCTTTATAGTGCGCCGGACCTGCAGCTTTATCTGAAGCTGGCCAACCTCTGGGGCGGGGAAGAGGGGACCCTGTTGTTTCTCAGTCTGCTGCTGTCCGGTTTCTGCCTGCGTCTTGCTCGTTATCCGGGCTGGGCGGGTCCCGGGGTTATCCTGCTGACCCTTGCCTTTGCCCTCGGGGCGGTGATCTGGCATCCGTTCCAGATGACCAGTGCCGCCCAATTGGGCCACGCGCCCTATCAGGGCATGAATGCCCATCTGACCAAATTCTGGATGGCGATCCATCCGCCCCTGATCTTTGTGACCTATTTATTGTTGCTGGTGCCGGTAGGCGCGGCGGCTGAGGCCCTGGTCAAAGGACAGGGGCCGTGGAAGGACATTGCCCTGCGCTACAGCCGCTGGGCGTGGGTGATTCTGTCCGCCGGTCTGGTCAGTGGCATGTGGTGGGCTTATGAGGATTATTTTTATGGCCAGTTCTGGCACTGGGACCCGGTGCAGACCGCCTCCTTTGTGGTCTGGTGCTGGCTGACCGCCTATCTCCATGGCCTGCGCGCCTATCAGCCCACGGGGGCGTATGGCCGCAGTCTACCGTTCCTGAGCCTGCTGACCGCCGCCGCCGCTCTTGGGTCCATGCTGGTGACCCGCAATGGCGCGCTGATCAGTTCCCACCGGTATCTGGGGGACACGTCGGTGCTGCTGTTGGCTGGGATTTCGGCCGGGCTGGTGGTGATCGCCTTGGGCGCCCTGGCGCTGTCTTTCCGGCGTACGCTTAAACCCCGGTCCCCCATGACCGAGGGCCGGCTGATGATTCAGGTGGCGATCTGGGGCTTTTTCGCCTGTGGCCTGATCGGCTGTTATTTTCTGGGGGAGGCCTATCTGCGGGCTGTTCTGGAAATTCCGAAAGATAAACCACCGATCTTTTTTGCCCTGATCGCCAATGTCAGTTCGGCGGACCTGGTTAATCTGCTTAAGGCCCAGCATGAAAAATGGACGGTGGATAATTTTTCCGTCAATCAGCTGCTGGTGCCCCTGGTTTTCCTGGCGGCGATATTTGGCGGCCATCGTTTTCTGCCGGTGACCCGTTTCCGCCTGCGACTGGGTCTGACAGTGCTTGCGGTGGGGTTCAGCCTGCTGCTGGCAGAATATATTCAGCCGCTCCAGAGTTTTTATGACGGCACCGGGGTGACATCGGGGGCGACCCGGCGGAATTTTTACCTGCTGAATATGCTGCTGGGGGCCGTGGGCTATTTCAGCCTGGCCAGCCTGCTCTATGCCCTGCCGCTTGGGGTTATCCGGGGCCGGGAGAAAGCCTATTTTAATTATATCGCGCCTGTGGGCCTGATTCATATGGGGGTGATGGTCGGTCTTTTTGCCGCCCTGTGCGCGACAATATTGGACAGCAACACCCTCAAAAAAGTCCGCTTCCCGGCGGCCTATGATCAGCCGATAAGGATTTCTGATCGTCTCAGCCTGCAGATCAGCCGGCCGGTGGCCAGTTATGACGGCACAAGCCAGTTCCGGGCGATCACCGGGGTTGAGCTGCGCCTGAATGAGGATGGCCGCCTGGTGGACCAGGGCCAGACATTATATCAGGATAGTCGGGTGCCCATGGCCGGGGATGGGGGACCGATTCGGCAATATTGTGAGGCGGTGGATTACCGCTTTGCCCGTCTGTCCAGGAGTGGTGACCATATGCTCAATCCGTTCATCTACCGGGGCCTGGGCTATGACCTGCAGGTCTGGTTACCGGCGATCAATTATCTTGATTATGACAAAGGGGGCCAGTATGTCGGCACGGACAGCCCGGAGTCGCCGGAATATAACATCTTGATCAAGAAATTCCCCCTGATGATCTGGCTCTGGACCGGTCTGGGCCTGTCCCTGACCGCCGGATTTTATTATGCGCTCTTTTCCCGTAAGGGCAGATCATAGGGCCGCAGCCAATCTCTATTTTGGGTCGGTGGCGATCATGATGGCTTTTTTGACAATTTGCCGATACCAGTGGTCGGTCTTGGGATGAGCACTGCTCCAGTCCAGCTCAGGATGGCGCAGGATAAGATAATCCAGGGCACAGGCCATGCTCATGCTGCCCAGATGCCAGTCCTCGGCATCCGCTAACATGCTCTCGTCAAATTGCCCAACAGCGCGCAGGATCGCGGCCTGCCAGCGGCCTTGCCAATAGGTGGACTGTTCGGCGTCCGGGCGGATTTTCTCCATCTGTGACGAGACGGCGGCATCCATGATTCCGTCGGCCAGCACCTGCATCTTCAGGTGTTTCAGGCGGTCATCAAAGGCCCGCGCCGGGGCGTCGGCCAGGTTAAATAAGACCTCTGCAATCAGTGGGCTGTCATAAACCGCCTCGCCATTGTCCAGCACCAGGGTCGGAATTTTCTTAAGGGGGTTGGCGGCGGCCAGCCGGCCCTCCTTATCCTCCAGCGGATTAAGCAACGTCATGGTGATCCGCTCACTGAGACCCAGATGATCGGCGACCAGCAGAATTTTCCGCGAGTAGGGCGAGGTCGGCGTGTAGAAAAGTTCCATTTTCAATCCTTAATGAAGAAAGAGGGGCTAGGGCCCGTTATGAAGAGCAGCTGACCTCCAGATGGCGACCCCAGTCGGGCGGTTCGGCGGCGTAGGCTTGCATGTCCGGCTGATCGTCGAAGGGGTTTTGTAACAGAATCAACAATCTGTCAACTTCGGCAAAATCGCCCTGCTCGGCCTGTTCAATGGCGGTCTGGACCAGGTAATTGCGCAGGATATATTTTGGATTACGGGCCTGCATACTGTGCAGTCGTTGTTCCGGCGTGGTCTGTTCCAGGGCCAGACGGGTATCATAGGCGGCGTACCAGTCTTTGAAGGCAGTGGTATTCTGTGCGGCGCGGCTGGCCGGATCACTGAGCCCGCGGAAAAATATGGTATAATCCAGCCGGTGATCCTCCATCAGGGTCAGCAGGCGGTCAACCAGCTCCGGGTCACCGTCTTGCACGTCCCCCAGGCCGAGCTTTCCGTTCATCAAGCCGTGATAACGCTCGAAAAACCGCGTCTGATAATAGCCGCGCATATGCTCAATGGTGCCGGGCAGGATCAACGGTTTCAGGGCATGGGCCAGGGCCAGGCAATTCCACAGGCCAATATTGGGCTGCTGGTTGAAGGCGTAACGACCGCCGGGGTCCGAATGATTACAGATATAGCCCGGATCAAAACTTTCCATAAAGCCGTAGGGGCCATAGTCAAAAGTCTGGCCGAGGATCGACATATTATCGGTATTCATCACCCCGTGGGCAAAGCCAAAGGCCTGCCACTGGGCGATCATCTCGGCGGTGCGTCCGGCGACCTCCATCAGCATCCGGTCATAGGGCGAGGGATCACTGGCTAAGTCCGGATAATGAATCTCCAGGACATAATCCGCCAGCTGCTTCAGTTGATCATGCTGGTCGGTATAGGAAAAATATTCGAAGGTGCCAAAGCGCACATGGCTTTCACTGAGCCGGATCAGGCCGGCGGCGGTTTCCAGTTTCTCGCGCATCACCGGTTCGTCACTGCCGATCAGGCACAGGGCGCGGGTGGTCGGAATGCCAAGGTGATGCAGGGCCTCACTGGCCAGATACTCCCGGATGCTGGAGCGCAGCACCGCCCGGCCATCGGCCCCCCGGCAGAAGGGTGTCGGTCCCGCCCCTTTCAGATGCAGGTCCCATAGTTTGTCCTCCGCTCCTCGCACTTGCCCTAAGAGCAAGCCACGGCCATCACCTAAGCGCGGGCTGTAGCCGCCAAACTGGTGGCCGGCATAGACCATGGCCAGCGGGTCGGCGCCGTCAATCATCTCCGCGCCACTGAAAAATTGTAACGCCGCGTCGCTGGACAGCGCGTCCGGGTCCAGGCCAATCAGATCGGCCCCCAGCCGGTTGATGCTGACCATGCGCGGATTGGGCAGGGGCCGCGGCGACATCTTCGCGGAGAAAGCATCGCCTAGCTTGGCATAAGGATTGTCAAAATTTAACTTCATACTCTGGAATCTTACATGGTTTGAGGTTCTAGACGGTTGCGTCAAGTTCCCGCTGTTGTTCTTTTTTCAGCCGTTTGGCCGCTCGGCGCTGCTGGGTGGTGCCGGCCACCTGTCCGCCGATGTGGTTGACACCTTTCTTGCGCGCCAGCCTGACCTGCCGCTCCCGCTCCCGGTGGCGCTGTTTCTGGCTGTCATCATGGCTGTCGTGACAATGAGGGCAGCTGACGCCCTTGGCATAACGCTGATCCTGCTTTTCATCCTCGGTGATCGGCATGCGGCAGGCGTAACATTGATCATAGCTGCCCTGCGCCAGGTCATGGGTGACCGCAACCCGGCTATCGAAGACAAAACATTCGCCCTGCCATAGGGATTTCTCCTCGGGGATTTCCTCAAGATATTTTAGGATGCCGCCTTCCAGGTGATAGACCTCACCGAAGCCCTGCTGCTTGAGATAGGCGGTTGATTTTTCACAGCGGATGCCGCCGGTGCAGAACATGGCAACCTTTTTGCCTTTATGCTCGGCCAGTTTCTGATCCACATAGGCGGGGAATTCCCGGAAGGTCTTGGTGTCCGGGTTGAGCGCACCCTGAAAGGTGCCAATGCCGACCTCATAGTCGTTACGGGTATCGACGACAATCACATCCGGGTCGGCAATCAGGGCGTTCCAGTCGGCCGGTTTGACATAGCTGCCGACAATATGCAGCGGATCAATATTCTCGACCCCCATGGTGACGATCTCTTTTTTCAGCCGCACCTTGGTCCGGTGAAAGGGCATCTCATCGGCGGTCGATTCCTTGGTGACGATGCCTGTAAACCGGGGGTCGGCGCGCAGAAACTCATGTAGCGCGGTGATCGCCTTGGCGGTGCCGGCGACGGTGCCATTGATACCTTCCCGGGCCAGAAGCAGGGTACCATGAATGCCATGGCGGGTCAGAAAATCGAGAAATTTTGGTTGAAGGTCTTGATAATCAGGCAAATCGACAAAATGATAGAGGGCGGACACCACAGTATGGGTCATAGAGTTCCTTTCAGCGGGCCGGAACGTAAATCCGGAGCCGTGTTGATAATATGCTTAATATATTTATCAATTTCACCGGTTTCAAGGGTTTTTGATAGGGAGGGCCTTAGAGCTCCTGTTTAATCACCGCCAGAATCTGGTCAAGTTCCCTCAGGCGCTTGATTTTTTCAAATAGAATTTCGGCCTCAGGATATTGGCGTTTCAGGTAGCGGAACCATTGTTTCAGGCGACTGGGCAGGTAGCCGCGTTGTTTATCGTCGCGGACAAAGACGGCATAGTCCAGCAGAAGCGCACAGGTTTTTTCCCAGGCCATTGGCGCGGCATCATCCTGAATGACCGCCGACAGATTGGGCAGGCACAGCGCGCCGCGACCGATCATCAGATCGTCACAGCCCGATACGATTCGGCATTTCTCGGCATCCGCCCGCGACCAGATGTCACCATTGGCAACCAGGGGCAGGGACACCTGCTGGCGGATGTCCTTGATCAGATGCCAGTGGGCCGGTGGCCGGTAGCCGTCAACCTTGGTCCGGGCATGGATGGTCAGCAGGCTGGCACCACCGTCTTCGATCGCCCGGGCACAGTCGGTGGCAAGGTCGGTATTTTCATAGCCGAGGCGCATTTTAACACTGACCGGCAGATGATCGGGCACGGCGGCCCGAATCCGGCTGACGATTTTATACAGGGTTTCCGGTTCCTGGAGCAGCACCGCCCCGCCCTTATTGCGGTTGACGGTCTTGGCCGGACAGCCGAAATTGATATCAATGCCCGGCGAGCCAAGATCGGTGGCGACCACGGCATTCTCCGCCATCCAGTCGGGGTGTTGACCAAGCAGCTGAACCCGGACCGGCACCCCGGCGCGGGTGGTGCCGCCCTGGCGCAATTCCGGGCTGATCCGGTGGAAATAGGGCGGCTTATAGACCTGGTCGACCACCCGGACAAATTCGGTGATGCACAGGTCATAAGGCCCGAGCGCGGTCAAAAGCTCGCGCATGGCATGATCAACAACGCCCTCCATCGGGGCCAGAATAATTTTCATGGCTCCGGATTGTTCGGAAAGCAAGGACGTGTTGGTCATAAACGCTACAGAATAAACTTCGACAGGTCTGAGGTGTCGGCCAGGTCGCCGATATGTTCGGTGACATAGGCCTCGTCAATGATGACTTCCAGGCCTGATCTGTCGGTGGCGTCAAAGCTGATGTTGTCGAGTACCCGTTCCAGCACAGTATGCAGGCGGCGGGCACCGATGTTTTCCACAGATCGGTTGATCTCGGCCGACAGTTTGGCGATGGCACCAATGCCGTCAGCGGTGAAGGTCAGCTTGACCTCTTCCGTGGCCAGCAGGGCGGTATATTGTTTGATCAGGCTGAAGTCGGGCTCGGTCAGGATATGCTTGAAGTCTTCTTCGGTCAGGGCCTGCAATTCAACCCGGATCGGCAGGCGACCCTGAAGCTCCGGCAACAGGTCTGACGGCTTGGCCAGGCTGAAAGCACCGGAGGCAATGAACAGGATATGGTCGGTTTTCACCGGCCCGTATTTGGTCGAGACAATGCAACCTTCGATCAGCGGCAGCAGGTCGCGCTGGACGCCTTCGCGGCTGACCTCGCCACCACTGCGGCCTTCCCGGCCAGCGATCTTGTCAATTTCGTCGAGGAAGACAATGCCCGACTGTTCGACCGCCTCGAGAGCTTCCCGGGTCAGGCCTTCTTCGTCGACCAGCTTGTCGCTTTCGTCAGATTCCAGAACTTTTCCGGCCTCTTTGACCGTCATTTTTTTCTTTTCTGTCCGCGGGCCGCCCATGGCCTTGCCCATGATGTCATTGAGGTTGATCATGCCCATGCTGGCCCCGGGCATACCGGGGATGTCAAAGGACGGCATGCCGCTGCTGGTGCTTTCCGCCACTTCAACTTCGATTTCCTTGTCGTCGAGCTCGCCCTCGCGCAGCATTCTGCGGAATTTCTGGCGAGTGTCGGCGCCGGCGGTTTCACCGACCAGGGCGTCAAGGATGCGTTCTTCGGCACTAAGCTCGGCCTTGGCGGTGACCTGGGTACGTTTCTTTTCCCGAACAATGCCCAAGGCGATTTCCACCAGATCACGGATGATCTGTTCCACGTCGCGGCCGACATAACCGACCTCGGTGAATTTGGTGGCTTCGACCTTGACGAAGGGKGCATTGGCCAGCTTGGCCAGACGGCGGGAKATTTCGGTTTTRCCRACSCCGGTGGGGCCGATCATCAGGATATTCTTCGGCAGGWCTTCCTCTTTCATCTGRTCGTCCARCTGATGGCGRCGCCAGCGRTTGCGCARGGCAATGGCCACGGCGCGCTTGGCRTCATTCTGTCCGATGATATAACGATCSAGYTCGGATACGATTTCGCGGGGSGTAAAAGAGGYCATAAGGCTTCCAGTGTTTCAACGGTRAGATTGTTATTGGTATAGACRCAGATGTCAGCGGCWATSKCCATGGCTTTGCRGGCCACCTGTTCGGCGTCGAGATYCTGGTCGAYCAGGGCGCGGGCGGCGGCCAGGGCATAATTKCCGCCGGAGCCAATGGCCAGGAKGCCGTCAKMGGATTCRAGYACRTCGCCRTTRCCGGTCARSACCAGGCTGACYTCTTTATCRACCACAATCATCATGGCYTCCAGCCGTCKSAGRTAGCGGTCGGTGCGCCAGTCCTTGGCCATYTCAACACARGCGCGCAGCAATTGGCCGTTATAGCGTTCSAGCTTGCCTTCRAGCCGTTCGAACAGGGCAAAGGCATCGGCGGTGGAGCCGGCAAAYCCGGCAACAACACTGCCATCACCCARCCGGCGYACCTTGCGGGCGTTGGCYTTGATYACGGTATCGCCGAGGGASACCTGRCCGTCACCGGCRATCACGACCTTGTCGCCCTTGCGSACACTGATGATRGTGGTKCCGCGCCACCCTGAYCCGTTATTGGCTTTGCTGTGTTCAGCCATATGAGACTTGCCTTTCCTTGATTTTGTSGTTTCCCCGTTTGAGGAATTATATATGTCTCCACATTTGGGGAATTATAGAGGAGGATCAAGGGGGGAGGGTAAAAAACTTCGTCCCAACATAAAAAAAAGGCRGCCCAAGGACCGCCTTTTAACCGTGAATTTTTTAAAGTCYTAACCGCGACGTTTACGGGCAAGGCCCAAGCCCAGAAGCCCAAGACCTAACAATGCCAGGGGGGCTGGTTCCGGTACTGGCGCACTACCGACCCAGATTTCAAGATTTTTCACCTCATACAGGCCSGCATTATTGGCGAATGTCCAGTCCGGATGACCGTTAGGGTTATTACCGATGCCAACTTCCTGGTTGYCGGATTCGAAAGCGTTATAGGCCAGTAATGTTTGCCCTTCACCCCAGTTATGGAYCTGGAAGGACCCGTAACAATTGCTGCCTCCTCGCGCATCATTGAAATCGTAATTACTGCCTGTGGGGATATTGCCATTACCAGGGTTCGTACTATAACAGYTGTTCCAGAATTCGATATTTCCGGTTTCAATGCCAGTACCGGTGACGATGCTGCCGACATTGGATTCAACAGTCATRTTWTYYACGATTTGTTGCCAGAAGGTATCATTCCTGGGAATGGCGATCTTGGTGAGGTCCTGACTGAAGGCATTCATTGAGACCCAGATCCATTCGCTTTCCTGGGCACCGGTTTTTTGTAATTCCAGATAATATCCAATGCGCTCATATGATCCGCCGGTATAACTGCCGGAATTATCAACCCCGTAAGGCACGGCACCGCCGTTATAGTCAACGGCGTCTGGAATATCTAATTGATATATCTGCGTGTAACCAGAAATTTCGGATACGTCAGTTATTGCCGTTGCCTGGGCGGCGATAGAACTAAACATTAAAGTCGAACATGCGGTTGCAAGTAAAATAGCTTTATTCATTAAAATATCCTCATTAAATAATATTATGGGTGAAATTAATGCAATTTGTGCGCCAATTTTTGGATTGAAATTAAGGGCTGTTTTCTGTGCTTTTGAAAAATTGGATCTTCTGAAACTGTAAAGAATTCTGACAAACTGTCGGAATTCTTTACAGATAGGGCAATATAAGTAATTGGTTATATTATTATATTTTACCATAAATTTGGCAGATTTGGCCTTTAGGATAAGAACCTGCTAATGTAATGGTGCTAGGGATTCATATCAAGGGAATGAGGGGGCTTATAAAGAAGGAAGCCTTAAAATGATGAAGATGATGATATCCACCTTGAGTGTCTTGGGCCTGATTTGGGGCTCCTGTGTCGAGGCCAATGCAAAAGCGAAACTCACAGTCGGGGTTAAGCCAGCGGTTCAGAAAATGAGCAAATATAAGACCAGCGGCGACCTCTATCCCCTGAACGGGCCGGTGATCCGGGTCTATAGCAAAGACGGCAAGAGCTATGACCGCATCGCCAATGACAATGAAAATCTGACCTATCTGGTCGATGTCTGGGCCAGCTGCAACCGGAAAATCAGGAGCTTTTCATTGGCCATCAATGGCGCGGCTAAAAATGTCAAACATACCAGCAGTAAAGGCAAGAAGGTTAAAAAGCGCATGGAAAAGCTGAAAACCCCCTTCACCCTGCCCGCCATCAGCCGAACCCCGGTCAAGGCCTGTCGCAAGGAGCTGGAAAAGCGGGTCAGTCTGGGTCATAAATCCCGCAGCGCCTGGATGGTGTCCGGTTTTGTCGTCAAATATGACAATGCTTACGAAGCCAAAGTCACCGGCAGCTGCTCGGCGGCCCTGGGCAAAGGCGACTTTGAGGTGGAGAAAACCGCCCTGCCAGTCTGGATCATCTGCGAGGCCGTCAAAGGCGGCCAAAAACCCAAACCCAGCAAGCCTAATACAGGTGGTTCGGGTAGCAGTCCTCAAATTCCTTCCCAGATTCCATCTCAGAGTGCGACGACGCCAAAATTAATGCTCAGCCTGAAGGTGGCCCCGAAAGTAGCGCAGAAATGTCCGGTCGGTCTGAAATTCACCGGTAAAATTTCGTCAAACCGCCCGGGCGTAATAAAATACCGCATCGTTGGCAAGGATGCCCCGAAAGCCTGGCAGACGCCGGTCAAAACCGTGAAATTCACCAAGGCCGGAACTAAAACTCTGAGTTCCTGGACTCACAGCTATCATAAACCTGATATGTCCGGTGGCCTGGCCCTGAAAACCCCGGGGGTGCCAACCGCGATCAAAGGGTCTGCTCGGATCGTGATTTTGCAAAAACCCAAGGGTGCAAAAGTCATGGGCGGCGGGGTAAAATATCAAATATGGTGTGAGGGCAAACCCAAGCGCAAAGCCCCGGTGCCAAGAGCCACCCGACAGAACTGACCTTTTTTAAAGGGGCCGTGGATTACCGGAGGTGTGAACTTTAGTTGGTTTTTTAACCGACTGCTGCTATATGTTGCCACAGTTAAAATAAAGCCAACTAAATTGTGGAGAATGTAATGCGCAAAGCCACTTGTGAGCGCAATACCAAGGAAACCGAAATCAGTGTCTCGGTGAACTTGGACGGACAGGGTATTTATGACGTGGAAACCGGTATCGGCTTTCTGGATCATATGATGGAACAATTAAGCCGTCATAGCCTGATTGATATTACCCTGCGGGCCAAGGGCGATCTGCATATTGACTATCACCATACGGTGGAAGATGTCGGCATTATTCTGGGCCAGGCCATCAAACAGGCTATGGGCGACCTGCGCGGCATCACCCGCTACGGCAATGCGATCATTCCCATGGATGAAACCTGCACCCGGGCGTCGATCGACATTTCAGGCCGGCCGTTTCTGGTCTGGAAGGTCGAGTTCACCCGGCACAAGCTGGGCGAGATGGATACCGAACTGTTTCAGGAATGGTTCCGGGCCTTTGCCTTTGGCGCCGGGGTGACGCTGCATGTGGAAAATATGTACGGTGAGAATAATCACCATATCATTGAATCCAGTTACAAGGCCCTGGCGCGCGCGCTCAGACAGGCCCTGGACATTGACCCGCGCAAGGCCGACGCGATCCCCTCGACCAAGGGTGTGCTCGGCGATAAGTCAGATATCTGATGTCACAGACTCCCTCTGTTGCCATCATAGATTATGGATCGGGCAACCTCCGCTCCGCTGAAAAAGCGGTGCTCAGGTGTCTTCAGGACCGGGGGCTTGACCGGACAGTTGTCGTGACCTCCTGCCCGGACGTTGTGGCTCTGGCCGATCATATCATCCTGCCTGGGGTTGGCGCTTACGGTGATTGTATCGCGGGGCTGATGGCGCTCGACGGTATGGTTGACTGTCTGGAGCAGGTGGTGATCAGCGAAGGACGTCCTTTTCTGGGCATTTGTGTCGGCATGCAATTGCTGGCCACGGAAGGTCATGAGCATGGCATTCATAAGGGCCTGAACTGGATACCGGGTGTGGTTCGGCCACTCAATATTGCGGCGGGCGATGGGTTGAAAGTACCTCATATGGGCTGGAACCAGATCGTCATTGCCGACGACCATAAAGCCCATCCGGTGTTGAGCGGCATTGAGGACGGCGACCATGTGTATTTTGTTCATAGTTATCATTTTGACTGCGGGGACCCGGGGCAGGTATTGGCCCAGACAGAGTATGGCAGCCAGGTAACGGCCATGATTGGTCGGGATAATATTGTCGGTACTCAATTCCATCCGGAAAAAAGTCAGCGGGTGGGGCTGCAGATGATCGGGAACTTTCTGAGCTGGCGGCCATAAGATAGAGTTTATTCTGGAAACAGGGGAAAATGTATGTCTGAAAATATTACGAAAAGTGACTCAGGAATACCACAGGCCCCCCGGCTTGAGGTCGACCTGGTGGACAGTCTGGATAATGTGGAGCTGATGCAGCTGTGCGAAGTGACCCGGGAAGCGATTTCGGTCGGCGAAAGTTTTAACTGGCTGACGACACCGGAAGAGAAGGCGCTGGAGAATTATTGGAAGGGCGTTATCCTGATGCGGGAACGCAGCCTGTTCCTGCCCAAAATGGATGGCCAGATTGCTGGCTCCTGTCAATTGGTCCGCCCACCGGCCAGTAATGAGGTCGGGGCCTTCCGGGCCGTGATCGTCAATTTCTTCCTCGCCCCCTGGGCCCGGGATTATGGCCTGGCCAAGGAGATGATCAGCCGGGTACAGGATTATGCCATCGTTCATGGCTGCCGGTCACTGGAAATTGCTGTCCGCGCCGATCAGCTGGCGGCGATTTCGATCTGTGAATGGCTGGGTATGGAAAAATGGGGTACAAAAAAGCGTTTTGCCTATGTGGATAACCAGTTCCTCCCCGGGTATTATTACGCGAAGCATCTGGATTAATGAGGATTTACAGTAAGTTATGTTATTATTTCCCGCGATTGACCTGAAGGACGGACAATGTGTTCGCCTGTATAAAGGCGAAATGGATCAGGCGACCGTCTTCAATGACAGCCCGGCGGATCAGGCCCGACAATTTGAGGATGCCGGCTGTGAATGGCTGCATCTGGTCGACCTGAACGGCGCCTTTGCCGGCCAGCCGGTCAACGGCGATGCGGTCGATGCCATCCTGGCGGCGGTCACGGCCCCGGTTCAACTCGGCGGCGGCATTCGCGACCTGAAAACCATGGAAGCCTGGATTACCAAGGGCATCAAGCGGGTGATCCTGGGCACGGTGGCCCTGCGCAATCCGGAGATTGTTATCGAAGCCGCCAAAGAATTCCCCGGTCATATCGCGGTTGGCATTGATGCCCGCGGCGGCATGGTCGCGGTTGAAGGCTGGGCGGAAACCTCGGATATGTCGGCGGTGGACCTTGGCCGTAAGTTTGAGGATGCCGGTATCTCGGCGATCATCTATACCGACATTGACCGGGACGGCACCATGGAAGGTGTCAATGTCACCGGCACCGTCGATCTGGCCGAGGCCCTGTCGATTCCGGTGATTGCCTCTGGCGGCGTGTCCTGTCTGGCCGACTTGCAGAAACTGAAAGATGCGGCGGACGTGCGGGGTGTGGCGCTGGAAGGCGCGATTTCCGGACGGGCGCTGTATGATGGCAGTCTGGACCTGGCCCAGGCCATTGCCCTGCTCAAAGGAAAGCGCCATGCTTAAAGCGCGGATCATTCCCTGCCTTGATGTCAAGGATGGCCGGGTGGTCAAGGGGGTCAATTTTGTCGGGCTTAAGGATGCCGGTGATCCGGTCGAGCAGGCTCTTCTCTATGATCAGGCCGGGGCCGATGAGCTGTGTTTTCTTGATATCACCGCGTCGAGCGATAATCGGGGCATCATCCTGGATGTGGTTCGGGCGACGGCGGATAAATGTTTCATGCCGCTGACCGTTGGCGGCGGGGTTCGGACGGCGGAAGATGTGCGCGCACTCCTGCTCGCCGGGGCTGACAAGGTGTCGGTGATGACGGCGGCGGTCAAACGCCCGGAACTGGTGCGGGAATTGGCGGAGAAATTCGGCTCGCAATGTATTGTCGTCGCCATTGATGCGAAATCAGTCGGACCCGGTAAATATGAGGTCTTCACCCACGGCGGCCGGACCGCGACCGGCATTGATGCGGTCGCCTATGCCAAACAGGTGGCGGCGTACGGGGCGGGCGAGATCCTGCTGACCTCCATGGACCGGGACGGCACCAAATCTGGTTTTAATCTTGAGCTGACCCGGGCGATCGCCGATAGTGTCTCGATTCCGGTAATCGCCTCTGGCGGCGTCGGTACTCTGGATCATCTGGTCGAAGGGGTCCGGGACGGCCATGCCAGCGCGGTGCTGGCGGCCTCAATCTTCCACTTTGGTGAGTTCACCATTGCAGAAGCGAAACAACATATGGCAAAAGCCGGCATAGCGGTGAGGGTGTGACGATGGATAAAGCAGAAATACTGGACCGGCTGGCGCAGGTGATTGCCGCGCGTAAAGGTGGCGACGCGACGACAAGTTATGTGGCGAAGCTGTTTCAGCGCGGCCGCAAGAAGATTGCCCAGAAGGTGGGCGAAGAAGGCGTTGAGACCGCCCTGGCCGCGGTTCTTGATGACCGGGAAGAGGTAATCTCAGAATCCGCCGACCTGATGTTTCACCTGATGGTGCTCTGGGCGGACATGGATATCACGGCGGAGGACATTTTCACCGAACTGGCCCGACGCGAAGGCCTGTCCGGCATTGATGAGAAGAACGCACGGGAAGAGTAGGGGCATATGGTAAAATCAATCGACACTGACCCCATCGATTTGACGATTTGATGCTGACCCCATCGATTTGATGTTTTATAAATGATAACCTATGCAATGCAGGGAGCTTAGTATGAGCAACGACCAAACTGATCCTCCGTGGTATGAGGGGCTGGACATACCCGAAGACATTCTCGACAGCATCAAGGAATCAGAACGAACCAGAATACACTCTTTTCGTCAGGCTATTTACTGGGTTCAAGCCATTGAGTTTCAAGGTAATCGCGTTCTAGAAACTCATAAGCGCCCTTATACTGGAATTTTCAACAGTCCGGCGCGGCTAGAGGAACAGTTTTTTTTAACAGCCTGTGAAAAAACGGTTCGATTGATTGGTGTGCTTAACTCTGAAGGTAAGATTGAGGAGGTTCGCCAGTTCCTTCCTACTGAGGCTATGCGCGAATTCCGAAATACTATGCAGTCAAACCATGTAAGAAATAAGCGTGAGCATGAGGAAAATTATACCAAACCTTATAATCAGAAAGACCCGCTGTTTGATGCATCAGACCCCAAAGGTGGTGTTACCTTAAAAGTCACGTCAGGGATTACCATACAGCGCGGCAATGATATTATCATTGGCGGAAGGGTTAGCGTCCGAGACTCAATCGCTGCAGCCAAAGGGTTAAGTCTTCACCTCGTTGAATGTCAGCATCGCTATGAACGATCACGGAAGAAAATGCTAGAAGCGGCAAATCCCGACGATTACCCAGACATCTTTGCGCCGGATAAAATCATTTGACTAGGTGGGGTCAGAAGATCAATGGGGTGAATAAGATCAATGGAAATCGATGGGAAATCGAAAAGCAACCAATGGGGTCAGCGAAAGCAACCAATGGGGTAAAGCAACCAATGGGGAAAGCAACCAATGGGGTTAACAACCAATGGGGTCAGAGTAAATTGATTTTTAAAATAATATAAATCAGGCCGATCAAGTGAGGTCTGGAGACCAGTTCCGCATCGTCATCCCCCACCCCCGTCACCCCGGACACCGATCCGGGGTCCATCTGTCCGCTGTCTCGACCCGCCGCAAAAATGGCTTCCGGCCCAAGATTTAACTATGGGGCCGGAATGACCGATCGATGGGGTCAGAGTAAATTGATTTATTATATTTAAATTTCAATGCCTTAGATTATTATTCGTTGTAAATTGATTCGACATTATACGTCACTTTTTAAGGAAAAAAATCTCTTCAACGGGGACCCCAAAATATCGAGAAATCTTTAGGGCTATAACAGTGGAGGGCACAAATTTTCCGACCTCTACGGTACTGATTGTTTTTTGGGTTACCCCTATTTCCCTTGCTAATTGCCCTTGGGTAAGGCGGTGTTCCGCCCGAAAGACACGTATGCGATTATATAATGTTTCTTCCATCAGTATGACCTCCCTTTTATACGTCTTCATTTTCTTGACGGGATAAAACTAAATAAGATAGCCCAAAAACTGACGCCATAATGGACAAAATAATCTCACTAAATACCCCTATGGGTAAGACAGGGTCAAAGCTATTGCCAAATAAAGGCACATAGCGGGACAGATAAATCGTTGCGAGAAAAAGAAATACGACACCACATGTTAATTTGTAGGATTGTCGGGCAACCTCCCGCAAATAGTCATCCGGTTCATCCCAAAGTAACGTACGATGTTTCTTCAACGTCATGCTTGTTAGGATAGTTTTGCCAAATAAAGCAGCCAATATGACAAAGAGACTTATATCCAGTACCCTCAAAATCCCTCTCAGGGTGTCTCCCTGAAAATAAGAAAAAACATCCAGTCCCCATATAACAGCCAGTGCTAAAGCAATATAGGCATTTCCTCTATAGTAGTTCTGAACCGCGGCCAAAATATCGAAATTGTTCTTTTTATTCATCACCTATTCTCCAATTGGGGCTAAGTTTACCTGTATTAAAATAGGTATAATTAATACCTTTAGGTATATTTTATATAATTAAAGTATATTATTGTCAATAAAAATATAAGGGGAGTTCCCCTTTCAAGGGTGACTGTAGGAGGACACAACCGACTCATACCGCCCAAGCGAGCCCGTGACAGATATTTGCCAGGAAAGGGCTATACGCTGCCTCTCTCCGGCGGTATGCTACCCTTTATTTAAGAGACGGATGAGGACCCACCCCCATGAGCTATGATCAGGAAAATATCTTTGCAAAAATTCTCCGGGGCGAAATTCCCTGTGACAAGGTTTATGAGGATGAGCATGCCTTGGCCTTTCATGACATCACCCCCCAGGCCCCGGTTCATATCCTGGTCATTCCCAAGGGCGATTATGTCAGCATGGCGGATTTCACCGCTTCGGCCCCGGCAGAGCTGATCGCCGGATTCTTTCGGGCTGTGGGTGAAGTGGCGCGGGCGCAGGGTCTGGAACAGCCGGGCTACCGCCTGCTGGCCAATGCCGGCGCGGACGCCCATCAGGAAGTGCCCCATCTCCATATCCATATCTTTGGCGGCAAGAAGCTGGGGCCGATGCTAACCCGCTAGAGCAATATCAATCAGGGTAAGTCTGCTTTATTCGGATTTTTTAGGGTCAGCCTTGTCGGCGATTCGTGCTTTATAGGCCCGGATGGCGACATTCATGGCCTCGGCAACCTGGGTTTCCAGGCCATAAGCCGCATCATAGAGCATATCCCATTCGGCGATCTGCGCTTTTGTTGCCACATCACCGACGGCTTCTTTTTCTGTGGCGACACAATTTTGGAAATTTTTAATCGCCGGCTGAAAGTCCTTTTTGATGGCTTTCAGGGCCGCGAGAATTTCAGTTTTTTCGGCGGTTACGCCATTGGGAATGCTCGGGGCCAGTGGTGCCCGGCAGGAGGTGGCAGCTTCGGCGGTCAGGGTGATGGTGGATAGGATAAAAACAGATGTTAGTAATGTACGAATCGCAGACATAGTATCCTCGCTCAATTGATTTTTTAATAATATAGGCCATCAACGAAGGTCCTTCCAGAAAATTATGAAGAGAATTATGTAGATTTTCTGGCCCGGTGAACCAAAAATCCGCCAAGCCATAATATTGTCATCATGCCGATAGCGGTGAACAGGGCGGGCTCGGGGTTATTGAGGCTGCTGCGTGACCCTGAATAGGCGGCGATCAGGACGTAAGGTAAGGAGCTGAGGGTCCAGGCACCGAGGAATTTTAAAAATGGCAACCGGGTCGAGCCCGACAGGCAGGAGGTGACCTCGGGCAGCATGGGTAGGGCCCGGGACAGTAAGATCATAGTGAATGCATGGCGGTGAAAGCTGGCGGTCATCTCATGGCGCCGGGCCGGGTCGCGAATGAGAAACCGTAACACCCGCCCGCCAAAAAGATAACTCAACAGATATCCCGTGCAGCCGGCCAGCATCAGCCCGCTGAGCGCGGCCAGCACACCGAGGGGATAGCCGAGAAAATAACCCGACAGCATCACCAGGCCCAGGGTCGGCACCGTAATGAACAGATCAAGCACCAGCAGGCCAATGACCAGAGCGGCAATATAAAGCGGCGGGGCATCCTGGGCCTGTTTAAACCAGCCTTCGATCTGGTCCAGGTTGAGGAAGCCGGTGGTTTTGGCGATGATCAGGGCTGTGGAAAAAACCAGCAGCAGGATCAGGATGATTTTAAACAGGTCTTTCATAAAATTAGGGACATGAATGTTTGGGCAACTTTCGTTACGGGGCCAGCAGCATCAGGATGTCATGTGCCGTATCCGCCCCAGACTCATTCATAGCCACCTTCTGATTCCAGGTCAGCAGGATATTCTGCTTCTTGGTGGTGATCCGTTGGTCGACCGCGCCGGCCAGGGTCTGGAATGTTTCCTTGTCCTTGCCCTTTAAGGTGATTCCCGTGGGGATCTTCAGGCGCAGGGGATTGACCTGTTTACCGTTCATGAATACTTCATAATGCAGATGGCGTCCGGTGACCCGGCCCGTGGCCCCTACATAGCCGATGATCTGGCCCTGCTTGACCCGTTTGCCCGCCTTGATGCCTCGGCCATATTTGCTCAGGTGGGCATAGGCGGTCTTATAGGTGCCGTTATGGCGGATGCGGACATAATTGCCGTAGGAGCCATAGCGGGAGGCCCGTTCGACAACCCCGTCACCGGCGGCCATGATCGGGGTGCCGGTCGGGGCGCTGAAATCCAGGCCCTTATGCATGCGGGTATAGCCGAGAACCGGATGTTTGCGCCGGCCATAATAGGATGACAGGCGTGCGCCCTCAATCGGGGTTTTCATCAGGGCCTTTTTGGCACTGCGGCCATTGTGGTGGTAATAGTCGGCAAAGGGCCGGTCACTAGATTTATAGCGATACAGGGTGATCGGTTTGCCGCGCAGGGTCAGTTTGGCATACAGGATGTTACCTTCTTTGACCCGGCGGCCATCTTCGGACATTTTGCGTTCATAGAATATTTCGAATCTATCACCCTTGCGAATCTCGCGCTGGAAATCCACATCATAGGAAAAGATCCGGATCATATCGACGATGACACTGTTGGGCAGACCTTCCCGGTAGGCTGACAGAAACAGGCTGTCCTCTATCACGCCCTGGACATGGCGGGTCAGGGTCAGGGAGGGCAGGTCTTCCAGATGGGCGTCAAAGCTGTCCCCGGTACGGCTGACCCGGATCATATGGTCGAAGTTCTTGCGCATATTCAGTTCGGTCAGGCGGCCGTCAGGGTCATAGCCCGCCTGCAGGGTCTGGCCGATCTGCAGTTTCTTCATGTTATAGTGTTTGGACAGGGCTTTGATGGCTTTATAGGCATCGATACGCTCGGCGCCACTGTTGATCAGGATATCCATCATGCCCTGACCGCGCTTGACCCGGACTTCTTTATGGTCAAGTTTTGATACTTCCGCTGTGAGGCTGTCGGGGTCTGCAATTAAGTCTTCATCAAGTTCTAAAGAAGATGGAAGGTCATCGGACGGATTATAGTTGGCACCATTGAGGTATTCTTCCTCCAGGACAATTGCCCCGCCGCCCGTCTGTTCTAGTAAAGAGGCCGACGGGACATCAATAAGATTACCCACGGCAGCCCCAGCTATGAACAGGGCGAGACCCGCCATAAGATGTTTGCTCTTCTGATCCCTATTCTGCTGAAGATATGCCTTTATAAGTGCGCGCAATCCTAATTCCCTATTCTGCTTATTTCTAAATCTAACGTAAAGTGACAAATATCCTGTTAAAAATGACCATAGAAAGGCAATATGTCAAACCTTGGTGAATCTTTTGTGATAATTTGGCTAATGCGACCTGAATTTCCCAGTTTGTTTTTACGAAAAACAGCAGACTTCTGCGGTTCCAGAAAAAACTTCACAAAAATGTAATTTTCCTGTTTACAAGGTTGGGAGTTGGCCCTATAACCCGCTTCACCAACACGGCGGGGGCCGCAGCGGACTACCGGAAACGGCGGGATGCGAAGGTTTGAAAAG
>NVTE01000011.1 GCA_002401455.1 Alphaproteobacteria bacterium | reverse complement strand
ATAAAGGTCGGAATGGGGAGCCTCATCATAATACGCAGGGTTATCTACTCCACCCTGAACCAATGACGGGTGCGGTTGGCGATGGCGACCAGAGACAGCATCACCGGTACCTCGACCAGAACCCCGACAACGGTGGCGAGGGCAGCACCGGAATGCAGCCCGAACAGGGAAATGGCCACCGCCACCGCCAGCTCAAAGAAATTGGACGTGCCGATCAGGCTGGCCGGCGCCGCGATGTTGTGGGGCAGCTTTAGGGCCTTGGCCGCGCCGTAAGTGATGCCAAAGATACCATAAGTCTGGATCAACAGGGGAATGGCGATCAGGACAATGGCCAGCGGCTGGTTGAGAATGGTCTCAGCCTGAAAACCAAACAGCAGGACCACCGTCGCTAACAGCCCAACCATGGACCAGGGTTTCAGCCGGTTAACAAACTGGTTCAGGCGCTGATGGTCATTCTTGCGGTCAAGCTTCCTGCGGGTGATATAACCGGCGGCCAGCGGCAGCAGGACATAGAGCACGACAGAATAAATCAGGGTCTCCCACGGCACGATAATATCGCTGACGCCGAGCAGGAAGGCGGTGATCGGGGCAAAGGCGACGACCATGATCAGGTCATTGACCGAGACCTGAACCAGGGTATAGTTGGGATCGCCCTTGACCAACTGGCTCCAGACAAAGACCATGGCTGTGCAGGGTGCCACGCCGAGCAGGATCATGCCGGCGATATATTCGCTGGCGGTCTGGGGATCGACAAAATCGACAAACAGAACCTTGAAAAACAACCAGCCCAGAGCGGCCATGGTGAAGGGCTTGATCAGCCAGTTGACCGACAGGGTCAGGATCAGGCCCCGGGGGCGTTTGCCGACATCCTTGATCGCGGAGAAGTCGATCTGAACCATCATCGGGTAAATCATCACCCAGATCAGGGCGGCGACCACCAGATTAACATGGGCGAATTCCAGCCCGGCGACCGTGACAAAAACATCCGGCACCAGATTGCCGGCGAGCACGCCCGCCACAATACATAGTCCAACCCAAAGGGATAAATACCGTTCAAAAATGCCCATGTCTGCGTCCGCTCACTGTTCAGGAAAAAGGATTTGAATTTATTATTTGATACTACGGCATATACCGAAATGTCAATATAAATGGCTTGGATATTTTGATAATTCGGCTATTATCGATCTATGGATCAAAATCTTGCCATAGAAAATTTTTCTGCCCTGGCCCAGGACAGCCGCCTGGCGATATTTCGCTTGCTGGTCACCAAGCAGCCTGAGGGCCTGCCCGTGGGGGAAATCTCCCGCTTGCTGAATATTGTGCCGTCAACGCTTTCGGGGCATTTAGGCATACTCAAGCGGGCAGGGCTGCTCAAATCAACCCGGCAGCAAAGGGAAATTCACTATGCGGCCAATCTCGACCATATGGGGGAATTGGTGCGCTTCATGCTGAAGGATTGCTGCAATGGCCAGGTTGAAAATTGCAGAGATATCATATCGCTGGACAGCATTTCCGGATAACCCCTGACTATTCTTTGGCCTTGGCAGTTTTATGTTGTCCCGGAAGACGCTGCCGGGAACTCTTTTTGTTCTTCATGAGCCAGGTGATAGTAGGACCCAAACATGATGATGTCCACATTCTGGCCGTCATTGGACAGCGGCAACCCAACAGAATAATAGGTTAGAAATGATTTTTTCGACCACAGTAATTTGTCTGAAATATAATAGGGCCGTTTTTGCCTGACGATCCAATCATATCTTTCTTTTAGATGCCGTTCGATCTCTGGCAGTTCATCCAGGTATTTGCCCGTTATGTCTTTATCCATTGCCCGGACGGTTTCACTGCCCACAAGTCTCATCCTGTAACGGTGGGTTTTTGGCTCAACATCAATAAGGCTGATATTGGGCAAAAGACGGACAATATCGGCTGGGTGTAAATCCGCACGACTTGGCATGATGCGGTCGCCTTTCATATCCAGCCAATATTGATATATGCCCTTCAGGATATCATTGGGCAAGTTATCTATAGAGAATTTATCAATCAGAATTCCGTCATTAAGGGTCACAAGCTGCTCACTAACCAGAAACTATAAAACAAATCAAAGGGATGCTATCATACGAGTTGTAAAAGTGTCATACTTTTTCAAAAAACAACCAAGTTTAATGGCCTATATCCATATGTCTATATCCAAGCCCCCCCCCCGCTATAGGCCTATTTATAGAGGATGTTTGCCAGCGATGGCACAGGCTGTTACTGTAGGAAAAAATTAAGATATTGAATAAATATAGTGGAGAACGTAATGAATCTTATTGCGCGGTTGACCATGATGTGTTGTGCCATTTTGATGGCAGCTGTTTCTTTGGTAAAAGCCGATTCCCAGGGGGGGCGGAAAATCTATCAGGAGCATTGTGCAGCCTGCCATGGGGAGACATTGGACGGCGGTATTGGGAGCAGTTTTCGCGATCATATCTGGAATTATGGCAAGGACCCGGATTTGATCGGGATGAATATTAAATTTGGTATCCTAAATCTGGAAATGCCGGCCTGGAAAGATATCTTGTCCGATGATGACATCAAATCCGTTGTGACATTCATTGTTGAACAAGATAAAATGTCGACCCTGAAGGCCCCAATTATTGCCGCACATATCAAGACTGAGCTCTACGGTCTTAAGCTTGAGGTTCTGAATGACAGCCTGGTTGAGCCCTGGTCTCTGGCCTTCATGGATAAAGACACTGCTCTGGTGACCGATAAGGTCGGCAAGTTATATCTGATGAAAAAGGGCAAAATTCAACCTGACACCATAACGGGCCTGCCCGATGATATAGTTTCTACCGGTCAGGGCGGGCTGCTGGATGTGGCTCTTGATCCTGAATATGGGGATAATGGCTGGGTTTATTTATCCTATAGCCAGGAACGGCCCAAGGCCAAAGGGCAGAAGCGGGCCGGGGCCATGACCCGGATTATTCGGGGGCGGGTCAAGGAGAACAGCTGGGTCGATCAGCAAATATTATTTGAAGCGGCAGAGGAGTTTTATTCAACCACCCGCCATCATTATGGCTCCCGCATTGTCTTTGACGGGGAGGGATATCTGTATTTCTCTGTCGGGGACCGGGGGGCAAAAAAGCAGGCCCAGGATTTATCCCGGCCCAATGGCAAAGTTCACCGGATTCATAAGGATGGCCGTATTCCAAGGGATAATCCTTTTGTAAATCAACCGGGGGCCATTCCTTCTATTTTCAGTTATGGTCATCGTAATCCCCAGGGCATGGCTGTGCATCCGGCAAGTCAGCAAGTCTGGTCAACGGAACATGGCCCGATGGGTGGGGATGAGCTAAATCATGTCCGGCGCGGTAAAAATTTTGGCTGGCCGGAAATAACCTATGGCCTTGATTATGATGGATCAGTCATATCCGCGCTCACGGCAAAACCCGGCATGGAACAGCCGGTTCATCACTGGACCCCGTCAATTGCCGTCTGTGATATTGATTTTTACCGGGGCGACCTGTTTCCTAAATGGCAAAATGATCTGTTGGTCACATCGCTTAAATACGTCGATTTAAGGCGGCTGGTGATCAGGGATGAAAAGGTCGTGCATGAGGAAGTTTTATTAAAGGGCGTGGGCCGGATGCGAAGCGTCACCGTCGGGCCGGAGGGGGCGATTTATGTCCTGGTCAACCAGCCGTCCCTGATTCTTCGGCTCACGCCAAAAAATGACCCGGAAACGTGACACAGACATATTGTTTCGCGGTATAAAATCCGTATTATCAAGGTAGTTTTATGTCATTACTAAAAATTATAAAAGGAATTCAGGATGCTTCTAGGCAAAAAAAATATCTTTATCGGAGCCCGTATTTTATGGGTCCTGACCCTGCTGTTATTGCTGGCTGTGCTGGCCGGCGGGCCAGGGGCTCATCTGGGGCTCTGGACGCCTCTTGATGGCTTTATCATAACCTTAAGGGGGGCCTTTATGGGCGGTCTTACCTTGGTGGCATTGGCAGTGATTGTTATCATTATCATTGCAGCCCGTAAAAAAAGCGGCGGCATAGGCAAGGCGGTCATGGTTTTGGTGATCGGCTTGTTGCTGGCTGGCCCCGTGGCGTACCTGCGCCTGTCTGGCGGGGGCGGTGTTCCCCCGATCCATGACATCACCACCGACACGGTCAATCCGCCGCAGTTCGTGGCGCTGGTCGGCAAGCGCGGTGCCGATGCCAACAGCCTTGTTTATGGCGGTGAGGAACTGGCGGCTCAGCAAAAGCAGGCCTATCCTGATATTATGCCGATCATGGTGTCAGAGAAGCCAGAGAAGGCCTTTGCCAAAGCCATTGAGGTCGCGGGAAACCTGGGCTGGGCCGTTACCGGGGTCGAGGCATCTGGCCTTCGCTTTGAAGCCACGGACCACACCTTCTGGTTTGCCTTTGCCGACGATATTGTCCTGACCATCGTGGCCACCGAAACCGGCAGCCGCATTGACCTGCGCAGTGTGTCCCGGGTCGGGGTCAGTGATCTGGGCGCCAATGCCAAAAGAATCCGAGCCTTTCGCTTTGCCTACGGATCACCATCTTAACCTAGGGATTGAAGTATTATGTCGATGATTGTAAACCGTCGGGATCTTGATTTCCTGTTGTATGAAGTATTTGATCTTGACCGGCTTCTGGCGACGGAGCGGTACGGGGACTATGACCGGGAAGTGATCTCCGCCGTCCTGGATACCGCCCAGACTATTGCAGAAGATAAATTTCTCACCTGTGCGGCGAAACTGGATGCCAATGAACCAGCCTTTGAAGACGGGAAAGTCCATATCATCCCCGAGGTAAAAGAGGCCCTTGACGCTTATGGCGAGGCTGGTTTTTTTGCGGCTTCTTTTGACGAAGAGAACGGCGGTATGCAGATGCCGTTCATGGTGAGTTCCGCCTTAAGTGCAATTTTCATCTGTGCCAATACGGGCATTGCCAGCTACGCCTTCCTGACCCAAGCCAATGCCGGTATGCTGGCGGCGCATGGCAGTGAGGTCCAAAAGGCTCTGTTCCTGCCGCCGATGCTGGAAGGCCGCTGGTTTGGCACCATGTGCCTGTCCGAACCCCAGGCCGGCTCCTCCTTGTCGGATATCCGGACAAAGGCGGTGGTGGACAGCGCTGAGGGAGCAGATGAGGCGGGACGCTATCTGATTACTGGGACAAAAATGTGGATTTCCGGTGGGGATCACAATATCTCTGAGAATATCATCCATATGGTTCTGGCCCGTATTCCCGGTGGTCCGCCGGGGGTTAAAGGCCTGTCTCTGTTCATTGTACCCAAGGTGCGGGTCAATGCCGATGGCTCCCTCGGGGACGATAACAATATCGCCCTGGCCGGGTTGAACCACAAGATGGGTCATCGGGGGACCAGCAATTGCCTGCTGAATTTCGGCGAGAAGGGGGACTGTTATGGCTGGCTGATCGGGGAGCCCCACCAGGGGCTATCCTATATGTTCCATATGATGAATGAAGCCCGCACCGCGGTTGGCTACGGCGCTGTCATGTCGGGCCTGGCCGGCTATCTTTATTCCCTGGACTATGCCCGGAACCGGCCTCAGGGCCGTCATCCTCATGAAAAAGACCCAGAGTCGCCACAGGTCATGATCATTGAGCATGCCGATGTCAAACGGCTGCTTATGGCCCAGAAAGCCTATGTGGAAGGCGGTTTGGCGCTGGTGACCTATTGTGCTGGGTTGATTGATGCCCAGGCGGTTGCGACTGATGGGGTCGAGAAGGCCCGCCTTGGCCTGCTGCTGGACATCCTGACCCCGGTTGCCAAGTCCTGGCCGGCGGAATATTGCCTGGAGGCCAATAAACATGCCATTCAGGTTCTGGGCGGCTATGGCTATACCCGGGACTATCCGGTGGAGCGTTTTTACCGGGATAACCGGCTCAATCATATCCATGAAGGCACCCATGCGATCCATGGCATCGACCTTCTGGGCCGCAAGGTCCGGATGAAGGGCGGGGCGGCCCTCGATGCCCTAGAGCAGGTGATCGAGGAAACCATTGCCCGGGCCCGGGAGAGGGAACCGCTCGCCGTTTATGCCGATGATCTTGAGGCAGCACGCACGGCTCTGAGAAAAACGGCAGCAGCGGTGGCGAAGACGGATAACATCAACCTGATGCTGGCCAATGCCACGATTTACCTGGATGCCTTCGGTCATGTTGTGGTCGCTTGGATGTGGCTCAGGCAGGGGCTGGCGGCCCAAAAAGGTTTGGAGCAAGGCACCGGGGACCAGGATTTTTATCAGGGTAAACTGGCGGCCTGCCGGTATTTCTTTGGCTATGAGTTGCCGGGGGTTTATCCCCGACTTGCCCTGGTCTCTTCGCTCGATGATACCTGTCTGACCCTGAACCCGGCTCAGTTCACCGGCCAATAACAGGCCCGTTGAATTTAGGTGGATCTTTTCTTTGCAAGTTTTCGGATCAGGTTCTCCGGGACTCCGGGGCGGCTCCACGGACAGACCGCCAGGCAAATGGCGCAGCCCATATTTTCGTTAAAAAAGGGCAGGCATTTATCAAAATCCACATACCATTTATTTTTCCCGCGGACCATTTGTTTGGCGGTGCCAATGGCATCTGTCGGGCAGCCATTCTCGCACGCCCGGCAATTGATGCAAAAGTCATCAACGCCGAAGCCGTCCGCGTCTCCCGTGATCAGCGGTAAATCCGTGACAACAGCGGCCAGACGCAGGGTTGAGCCAAAGTGCCGGTTGATGAGCGATCCATGTTTGCCTAATTCGCCAAAACCGCATTCCAGGGCAGGGGGGATCAGCAACAGGGGGACATTGCCAGAACCGCCATAAGAGATTGCCGGCCAGCCCTGTTGATGAATCCATGTGGCTAGTGCCCTTGAAACCCTGTGTCCCCGGTCATACTGCCGGATCACCTCGACGGCTGCGGGAATCTCGGGCGCTGTTTTCAATTCCTCGAAATCCATGGCCACGGCGACCATAATAACAGTTTTATGGGGCACCTGATAAGTCTCTATAACCCATTCCGGTCGCAGGCTGGCAATGCCGATAATACTTGCCCCATTCTGCAGTCCCACCTCTTTGACCAGGTCGGTCCATTCCTCAGGTGTTTTCTGCTGTTTTATCGGTGATACGGGGGGGATTTCGATGGCAAGGGTCTTCGCCCGGTCATTCTGTACGGCCTTCATGCGGTCATCATCGGGAACCTGATTATAAAACCAGGACATCAGGGGGCCAAAGGGGGTCAATTCAGGGCTTTGCCAATAAATCGGGGAAGAACGGCGAACTTCGGTTTCCCCCAGGCCATTGACCTCATTGCCTGAAATATCCGGCATCAAGGCCATTTGCTCAGGATTTGGAATAAATTTTGGTTTTACGCGTCGTGCCACAGTTTCCTCCAGATATTTTACTTTACCCTGTGATTAAAGTTAAATCAACCAAGGGAAGGGCAGGTAAGTAATTCTCATTTCTGACCCCATTGAGGTTGTGAACCTAGGATAAAGTGGTGTAGTCTTCGCTGTAGTGTCTGTTCCCGTGATTTCCTGGGTCGATCTGATTTGGGTAAGCAGGCAGTAAATTGAGTGGATTTTAGTGATGGCCTTACGACCCCACATTCTGATTGCGGACGACCACCCCTTGTTCCGGATTGCCCTGAAGCAGGCGATACAGATGGCTTTTGACGAGGCTCATATTGATGAAGCCGGATCAATTGATGAGGTTCAGTCCCGGATGGCGGTCGGGGAGCCTTACGATCTGCTTCTGCTCGATCTGCAGATGCCGGGTGCCCGGGGGTTTTCCGGCCTGATCTATTTGCGTGGTCAATATCCAGAGGTGCCGGTCGTGGTGGTTTCCGGTAATGATCAGGACAAGGTGATCACCAAGGCCATGAGCCATGGCGCATCTGGCTTTATCCCCAAGTCCACGGACCTGTCAGACATGGCCGTGGCCATCAAACACATATTTGACGGCTCGCTTTGGGTGCCGCCAGCCTATGCCGCGCGCTGTTCGGCCGGAAATCCGCCTCTACAGGAGGAGGAAATCTCCATCGCAGAGACCGTGGCTTCCCTGACACCGCAGCAGTTCAGGGTGTTCACCTATCTGGCTGAGGGTATGCTCAACAAGCAGATCGCCTATGAAATGGGCGTGGCAGAAGGCACCATCAAGGCCCATGTGACCGGTATTCTGAAGAAATTTGGGGCCTATAGCCGCGGCCACCTGATCATTGCCGCCCAGAAACTGGAGGCGGAAGACGTCGCCCTCTAAAGGATAATCTCTTATTTTCGGGTAATGACCTGGCTGGTGATCAGGGCCCTCAGGGCGGCCGACCTGACAGGTTTGCGCAGGAATTTATAGCCCTGGCTTTCGGCCTCTTTTTTGACTTTTTCGGTATGATCGGCGGAAATGACAATGCCGGGCAGAGGCTTGTGCCACCGGCTCTGCAGGCTGTTCAGGATATCTATGCCTGTTTCTTCGTGATCAAGGTGATAATCGGCCAGAATGATGTCCGGGATAAAGCCATTGGCTTTCCGGATAATATCCTCCATCGACCGGCAGCAGAGGGTTTGACAGCCCCAGTTGGACAGCAACACCTCCATGCCGGTTAAAATGTCGGGGTCATTGTCCAGGCACAGTATGCGCAGGTTGGAAAAATCGAGGCTACTGACCGCGCGGATATCTGGCAGGACAACAGGTGGTGATGCCGGTTGGTCCTGCTGGCCGAGGGGCAGGGTGATGGCAAAGACTGAACCCCGGCCCGGGATGGAGGTTACGTTCAGCTCATGATCCAGCAGACGGCAAATACGCTCGACAATGGCCAGGCCCAACCCCAGTCCCTGTTCCTTAAGATCCGGATCAGGACTTGTTTTTAACTGTTTGAATTCAATGAATATTTCTTCAATTTTATCTTCAGAAATTCCGTGCCCGGTATCCCATACCTGAATTTCCAGTTGCTGGTCCGCGCGCCAGCGACAGCCGAGCAGAACCCGGCCCCTGGGGGTGTAGCGAATGGCGTTGCTGATGAAATTTTGCAGCACCCGTCTCAGTAGTTTCGGATCACTGTGGACGATGGCACTGGAGGGGATCAGGGTAAAATTAATGCCTCGGTCCTGGGCAATGGCGGTAAATTCATGGTCCAGTTCGCGGAGCAGGGTATCAAGGGGGAAGCTGATTACCTGAGGTGTGAGCACCCCGGCATCAAGCTTGGAAATTTCCAATAGTCCATCCAGCAGGCCTTCAACTGCCGTCAGGCTGCTGCCCAGATGGTCAATCAGCGGCGCGATACCGCCATCGATGTTTTTTTCCGACAGGGCCGAGGTGAAAAGCCGGGCGGCGTTCAGGGGTTGCAGCAGGTCATGGCTGGCGGCGGCCAGGAACCGGGTTTTACTGATATTGGCCTGTTCTGCTTCGGCCTTGGCGGCTTCCAGTTCCTGGGTCCGTTCGGTGACCCGCTGTTCAAGGATTTCATTGGCCCGCAGCAGGGCTTCGGCGGCCTGTTTATGGGTGGTGATATCGCTGTAGCTGGTGACAAAACCGCCGCCGGGCAGGGGGTGGCCGTGAATTTCTATAACAGAGCCGCCCGGCAGGGTCCGTTCAATGCTATATTTGGTACCCCGGTTCAGGTGGTCGAGCCGCTTTTGCACCTGCTCATCCATATCATGAGCACCGAAAAGACCCTGTTCCGCATTATATCTCAGCACATCTCCAATACAGCGTCCGGCATAAATCAGGCCTTCCGGGTAATTGAACATTTCCAGGTATCGGGTGTTCCAGGCCACCAGATGCAGGTCCTTATCGACCACACTGATGCCGACATTGATATTCTCCAGAGATTTCTGCAGGAGGGTGCGGTTAGAGCGGAAAACTTCCGAGGCTTCATCAACGATCGAGACAAAATCATCCAGTTTCATCTCCTGGCCCTGGAGACTGGTGTTGATCACTACTCGGGCAGTGGCCGATCCAATGGCCCCGGCCAGAAGATGCTCGGTAAAAATAATAAGTTCGTCATTGGCCAAGCTGTTGGGCGACAGGGGTTCGTCGCGCTCGGCGGCAAAATTTGAGAAAGCCTGACGGGCCTGTTTCGTGCCGACAAACCGCTCGCCCAGCGCCATCAGGTCCGAGGCCTTGGCCGATGAGCGGATCAGCAGGCTCTGTTGCTTCCTGCCGTCAAAGCCGCTGTCCACATAGGTGCCCGCCTGGATATGCTCGATCAGGCTGTGGCGGCTGAGGCGGGATACGATGATAAAAAACAGCAGGTTCAGTCCCAGGCTCCAGATCAGGCCGTGGGTCACATTGCTGATTCCGGTCAGGCCAAACAGGCTTTCCGGGCGCAGGAAGGACAGGCCAAACAGGCCATCGTCCAGAATATTGGACGGAATCCAGCCGGCCCGGACAATCAGCGGGATCAGCAGGGTATGGCACCAGACCAGAAACCCGGCACAAAGCCCGGCCATTGCTCCCCTGTGGGTGGCGTCTTTCCAGTAAAGTCCGCCGACTATGGACGGGGCGAACTGAGCCGCCAGCACCATGGACAGCAGGCCGATAGAAGCCAAGGCATCAAAACTGACCACCATACGGTAATAGAAATAGGCCAGAAACATAATGGCAATGATCGTCACCCGCCGGATCAGCAGCAACATCCAACTGATGTCTTTGCGCTCATCAAGCCGCAACCACTTCATGCGCAGGATGATCGGCATGATCACATCATTGGAGACCATGGTGCTCAGGGCCACAGCGCCGACAATCACCATGCTGGTAGCGGCGGACAGGCCGCCGATGAAGGCCAGCAGGGCCAGGTCCGTACGGCCGACGGTCAGGGGCAGGGTCAGGATATAGAAATCCGGATTAGAGCCTGCGGTCGGGGTCAGTAATCCGGCAGCGGCAATGGGGAAAATAAACAGGCTCATGCCCAGAAGATAGATCGGGAACAGCCAGCGGGTCAGGCGGATGTCGCCCGGTTCGGTATTCTCGACCACCAGCACATGGAACTGGCGCGGCAGGCAGAAAATCGCCGCCATGCCCAGCACCACCGAGGTCAGGAAGCTGTTGTTCTGGCTGCCCGTCTGGAAAATTTTCTGGATGGCATCATCCTGTGCCACCCGGGTGGAAATGTCGCCAAATCCACTGAACAGGCCATAGGTGATAAACAGGCCAACAATGGTAAAGGCGGCGAGCTTGACGATGGATTCAAAGGCAATGGCCAGCATCATGCCTTCGTGATGTTCGTTGGATTTGATATTGCGGGTGCCAAACAGGATGGTGAATAGCGCCATCAGGGCGGCGACAAAAATCGCGGTGTCTTCCCACAGGGGCATGCTGCCAAACCCGGTGATGACCTTGCCGGTCAGCACGTTGTAACTGGTGGATACCGCTTTGAGCTGCAGGGCGATATAGGGCACGACCCCCATGGCGGCGACAAAGCTGACAAGAATGGCAAGCTGCTGTGACTTGCCGTAGCGGGACGACAGAAAATCGGCGACCGAGGTGATATTCTGCTTCTTGCTGACGGTGATCAGCTTGATCAGGAACGGCCAGGCCAGCACCAGAACCACGATCGAGCCCAGATAGGTTGGGGCCATAATCCAGCCAGTGGCCGCGGTCTGGCCCGAGGTGCCGTAAAAAGCCCATGACGTGCAATAGACCGCCAGGGTCAGGCTGTAGATGACCGCCCGGTATTTAGTCTGGGGCCGATCAATAGGCTGGGCAAGTGCGCGTTTGTCACCATAATAGGCGATGGCAAATAACAGGCCAACATAACCCAATGATACTGTAATGATGACCCAAGTCTGGAGCATTGCACCCTATTGCCTGTTAAATTTATTGTACCGGAATTTTTACGATTCCCTGCTCGATCTTAATACGGGCGTGGCCCGGTGTCTGCAAAATTCCGGGTAGATTGTGCTCGCTGAGGTCTGCCACCTTGCCTTTGTCATCGCTCTGACGGGGAATGGTCCAGACCACCTGGCTGTCGGGCAGAGGGGTGCCGGTGGTCATATGATCATACATCAGGTCAAGGGACTGCGACAGATAATGGTGCATGGGCACAAAGCGGCTGTTAAAGCCCGGGAAGGCGTTGAAGGCATCAAAATGATGGGCATTGCTGATCTCATAATAGCGCAGGTTGCTCTTCTGGCCTTCGGCTAGATGATTCAGGCCCAGGTAAGCCCGGGAGGAATGATTGACATGAACCAGCGCGTCAGCCTGGCCGTGGACGATGATTGTCGGTTTACCCTGCAGGTCGGCGGTGTGATAGGTTTCTGCAATTCCCTTCTGCACCCGCCGCGCCATATCGGAGGTACTGGTCATCAATTCCCGGTAACACAGGCCATAATCAATGGGCAGTTTGAGTTCTGTCGGGGCAAAGGTCAGGCCAGCTACCGGGGCGATGCCGCCGGATGTTGCGAAAGCCGTGGCCATTTCGGCCGTGGTCTGGGCCATGGCCTGTCCGTTAGCACCCATCTTGGCATAACTCAGGCCACAGAGATTATCGGTCACCGAAAACCTGCCGTAGGTATTGCCGTAATTCACCGCAAGGGTCGCCCAGAGCTTGATCGCTACATTGACAGATCCAAGAGCAAGGGTTTCATCCAGAACCCCCATCTCACGGATTTTTGTCACGGACTCTACAATCTGGCCCCGGGTAGTCTCCGCCATCAGCAGACCACGGGCGTGCAGCAGGCCGCAATGGGCGGTGAGAACTTGTTTGGCCACAGGGTTGGCGCCGGCCCCAAAGGGCGCTTTCAGGGCGTCTTCGGTTAGCACGGCACAGGGCTGATACAGGTTGAGCATGGTGGAATAGTCATAGATGTGTTTGCTGTGGTTCCGAAAGGGGGCCTGATCGCCCATCTGAATGGCAAAATCACTGTTCTGGGGCAGGGGCAGGTTGGGTTCGCCGACGGCCACGGCATCAATGAGGCCTTGGGTGTCCTGTTCTGCCGCTAGCAGCGAACTATGGCCGCCCTGTGAAATGCTCGACGCGATAACCAGGGTGTTCTCCGGGGTAAATTTCACCTGTCCCCCGGCCAGTTCCTGATTGAGCACATAAAAGGCGAATGTGATCGAGGACAGCACATACTGGCCCCAGTTTTTTTCATCATTGAGGCCGGAGTGGGCATGTTTTACCGCGACCCGATGAGGATATTTCTCATTATAGTCTTTCAATTCGGGGGTGAGCGGAAGGGTGAAGCTGGACCGCGCACCGGCGGTGACCGCATCAATCAGCTGGCCACGCAGGTCAAAGACCTTGCCACTGGTCAGGTAATGAAATCCGGTGCCGGTGCCCTTGTCGGTATAGGTGATCGCGCAGCCCTTGTTCAGGGCCCATTCTCCAACCGTACCAATGGCACCGTAAATGCCCCGTGAGCCTGAGGATGGCCCGGTAATCAGGCAGGGCTTTTCCGGATCAAAACTTTTCGGGATCTGGACCATCAGGGTAACATTCTGGTGATTGGCATCCAGCTTCATGAAGCTGAGATATTCGACCCCGGCGACCTTGCCTTCGGGGTTCTGACTACCCACATTAGGGCCAAAGAGGCGGCCAAAACCACCGGCCGTTGTGGTATCGCTGAGGGCGCGGTAATTGGTATGGATGGCTCTGGTGCGCAATTCGGCCACGGTCGGCTTATCGTCATCTGCGAAGGCCGGTGGTGTTGGTGACTGCAGACCGGAAAGTCCAAGCCCGCCAGTCAAAAGGTCGTCTGACGTTCCATCATAAGCGGTTCGGGACATCTCGCCGACCAGAAAGTCCGGGGCCTGTGCTGTCTCAACAGTTACCGCTTTATCCCCGCTGCAGGAGGCTAAGCCAAGCCCCAGAAGAACCACCAATGATTTATGTGTCATGTTTTTGTCTCTTTTTTATCTAAGGGGGATAACTCCCCCGTGCGCGCACTCCCCCTCCTCGTATTAACTCGGGCGGGCGCTTGCCCTTGCCTCAGACCTTGTCGGTCTTCGGGTGCTGAGTTGTATAGGACGGTGTTTTTGCTCATCTTATATCAAATCAAAAATAATCCAATGGCCATGATGACGCCGATGACGGGGACGACGACGGTCAGGGCGGCCATGGGGCCGTAGGCGTCTTTATGTTTTTCGCCGCAGATGGCCCGGATGGTGGTGACCACATATCCATTATGGGGCAGGCTATCCAGCGCACCCGATGATATGGCCACCACCCGGTGCAGCGCATCAGGATCAACCCCAAGATCCAGATAATGCGGTGCAAGGATCGGCAGAGCGATGGACTGACCCCCCGAAGCGGACCCGGTCAGGCCAGCAATAACGCTGACCGCAACCGCAGCCCCAATCAGTTCATGCCCTGGCAGGCTGGTCATGGCGTCAACCACGACCGCGAAAGCCGGTGAGGCCTTGGCCACGGTGCCAAAACCAACAACCGCAGCGGTATTGCCGATCGCAATCAGCGCCCCGGCGGTGCCGGTCGATAATGCGCCCTCAAGGTTTTTAAAGGCTGACCAGTTGAGCAGGATTGTGCTGAGCACGCCGGCGGTCAGGGCGATCAACAGGGCCGACTGTTTCAGGCTGTCATGGAAAATAAAGGATACCCCGAGCACCAGCACCAGCGGCAACAGGCTCAGAAAAGGGTTGGGCAGATTGCCATTCTGTTCAATCACCGGGTCATTGGCCCGCTCATCATAACATTCGCCGTTGGCCACCGCTTTGGTGATCATCCGCCGCAGCCACCAGAAGCCAAAGGTCGCCATAAATACGGCAACGACAATGCTGACCTGCCAGCCGGAATAGAGTGTGGTGCCGAGGAATTTAATGGGAATGACATTCTGGATTTCCGGGGAGCCGGCAGACGTCATGGTGAAGGTTACGGAACCAAAGGCCAGGGTCGCCGGAATGAAGCGGCGCGGCAGGTCGGCCTGTTTAAACAGGCTCAACGCCATAGGATAGACTGAGAAGGCAACGACAAACAGGCTGACCCCGCCATAGGTCATCACCGCGCAGGCGGCGACAATGGCAAAGACCGCATGCTTCAGGCCCAGCTTACCGACGATCCAGTGTGAAATACTGTCGGCGGCACCGCAATCTTCCATGACCTTGCCAAAAATGGCACCGAGGATAAAGATTGGAAACCAGGAAAAGATAAAGCCGGAAAAGCCGGTCATATAACTGGCGACATAATCGGCCTGTCCCGGTTCGGCCAGCTGGGGAAACAGGGCCAGGCCGCCCATCATGGCGACAAACAGGGCCGACAAAGGGCCGGCAATCATTACATTCACTCCGCGAATGGTGAGGATTATCAGTATTGACAATCCGCCAATCAGGCCAATCATACTTAATGTTTCAATCATGAGCTTCCCAGATATTATATTATTTTCAAGGGGATGAGCAGAGTCTTCCCGTAAATTACAGGGCATAATGGCGGATTCAGGCGACATAAGGCCATATGGACCATGGTCTAGGGTCACAGGTCGGGGGGGCTATGCTAGGTTGTGGCTAATGATAGGTTTACCAATTTATATAATTCGTTTAATAAACTCTGAAAAAACTCTGGGAGAGAACTGTTGAAAAAACATTTATCACATAATTTATTATCCTCCATTTCACTGGGGGCCATCCTGCTGACATCCGGGGCCGTTCAAACGTCCTATGCGGCGGATGAGGGAAATGCTGTTCTTGAAGAAATTACGGTAACTGCCCGTCGCCGGTCAGAAAGCCTGCAGAGCGTGCCGGTGGCTGTGACCGCTTTCAGTGCGGAAAACCTAGCTAAATTCGGCGCGACAGATATTACATTCCTGGCGCAGAGCACACCAAATACAACATTGAAAGTATCCCGCGGGACCAGCAGTACCATCACCGCATTCATCCGCGGCATTGGCCAGCAGGACCCGGTCGCTGGTTTTGAATCCGGCGTTGGTATTTATCTTGATGGCGTTTACCTGAACCGTCCACAGGGGGCCGTTCTGGAAATTTATGACGTGGAGCGGATTGAAATTCTGCGTGGCCCACAGGGAACACTTTATGGCCGGAACACCATCGGTGGTGCAATCAAATATGTCACCAAGCGTATTGGGGATGAGCCCGAAATGCGGATCAAGGCCTCTGGCGGAACACATGGCCAAATGGATATTCTGGCTTCGGCTTCTGCCCCTGTTACTGACGCTCTGGCTCTTGGCGGGTCCATTGCCTATTTCAGTCGTGATGGGTTTGGGAAGAATTTGAATACTGGTGAAAACCATTATGACAAAGATCTTTTTGCCATTCGTCTGAGTGCAGAGCTGACACCCTCCGAAAATGTCTTCATTAAGCTCAGTGGGGATTACACCAAAGATACGTCCAATGCAAAAGGCGGACACCGTCTGACGGTTAGTTCTGTTGCCCATGGCAGTGCACCGATCCTGGATAATGTGTTTGATACCCGATCCGGTCTTGCTGGGAAGCAGGAAGTGATCCAGAAGGGCATTCATGCCTACGCTGAATGGGACGTCTCAGAAACCGTTACGCTGAAATCAACCACGGCATACCGGGAAGATGAAACCGTATCCCCGATTGATTTTGATAGTCTTCCCCTCAATTTCATGGATGTTCCGGTGATCTATACAAATGATCAGTTGTCCCAGGAATTCCAGCTTGTCTATGAAGCAGAAAAAGTTCAGGGGGTCATGGGGTTCTTTTACCTGGATGCCAATGCCTTCAATGAATTTGATGTTATTCTGAGCGACTTTGGGATTACCAGCTATACTTTCGGTGATGTTAATACCAAGACATGGGCCATTTCTGGTGATGTAAACTACGACATGTCCGAGACGGTCAGTGTTTCCGTTGGCGGGCGTTATACCAGCGACAAAAGAACCTCTGAAGTTAAAAAACAGACTTTCTTAGGCCTGGGGTCCCTCCCTTTTGGTAATGAATCAAGTATTCTTATTGCCACAAAAGCTAACTTTATCGCGAGCAAGACCTTTAACAAATTTACCCCTAAGGTAAGTTTGAAATGGCAGCCAAATGATGATGTCAATGTTTATGCCTCCTTCAGTCAGGGGTTTAAAGGCGGTGGATTTGATCCCCGTGGGGATGACCGTGCGATTGTCGGGTTTGAATCTGAAACTGTAAATACGTATGAGATTGGCTTGAAATCAACCTTGGTAGATGGACGGGTGAGCACTAATATCGCCACCTTCTTCAGTGACTTCAAAAATATTCAAATTCCAGGTTCCGTGATCGTAGATGGTGATTTCATCGGAACCACAACCAATGCCGGTAAAGCTGAAATCTGGGGTGTCGAGTTTGAGGGTAAAGCGCTGCTTTCTGACAACCTGACAGCCAATGCCAATGTGGGCTATATTAACGCCGATTATAAAGAGTTTATTGTTGGCGGTGTTAATGTGGCTGATGACCGGAACTTCCAGAATACACCGGAATGGTCATTAAACGCCTCTCTGAACTATGAACAACCGCTGAATTTGTTTGGTGATGATGGTGATATCAACCTGATCGGCTCTGTGTCATATAAAAGCAAAACATACAATTTTGAGGTTGAAACGCCCCTTCTGGACCAGGATGGTTATGCAATTCTTGATCTAAGCCTTGTCTGGACAGCCGAAGATGGCAGCATTCAGGTCGGTATTCATGGCAAGAATCTGACCGACAAAGAATATAAAGTTGCGGGATATAATTTTCCGAGTTTAGATACAGTAACGGCATTCTTCGGAAATCCACGGACCGTAACGGCAACCGTTGATTTCAGGTTCTAAATAACCACCATAATGACAAATTTTGAAGAGGCGGCTTTGGTCGCCTCTTTTTTTGTGGGCTCCTACTAAAATTAACAATCCTTAAGGGAATGAAATATTATTTGACTAAACGGTCAAATTTTAATACCGTAGGGCAGATAGGAGCTACATATGACCCTACATTCTCGCAAAGACGATTGTGCAGCGGCATCAGCCCATCAGGATGCCACGCTATTTTTCGACGACCTTCATAAACCCCTCACGGATCTTATGGCGGTGAAAGAGGCGGATCATTGCCTGTATTGTTATGATGCGCCCTGTATCAAGGCCTGCCCGACGTCGATCGATATTCCAACCTTCATTCACCAGATCAGAACCGGAAATGTCACCGGATCTGCCCGGACCATCCTCAGTGAAAATATCATGGGCGGCACTTGTGCCCGGGCTTGTCCAACGGAAGTGCTCTGTGAGCAGGCCTGTGTCCATAATCTGGCTGAGACCAAGCCGGTTGAGATCGGCCTGCTGCAACGCTATGCCACGGATCACCTGATGGCCAAAGGTGGACCTCACCCTTTCCAGCGGGCGGTGGAGACCGGACGGCACCTAGCGGTAATCGGTGCCGGACCGGCGGGGCTGTCCTTTGCTCACCGGGCCGCTATGCTCGGTCATAGGGTGAGCGTTTATGAAGCCCGGTCCAAGCCGGGCGGGCTCAATGAATACGGCCTGGCCGCCTATAAAATGGTCAATAATTTTGCCGCGCGGGAGGTTGAATTCCTGCTGGGCATTGGCGGCATTGATATCATGTATGACCAGCCCCTGGGTGGGGTCTTGACTCTGAATGATATGCGGCTGCAGCATGATGCGGTCTTTATCGGGGTCGGCCTCGGCGGGGTGAATGACCTAGGCCTTGAGGGGGAAGATAAAGACGGCATCACGGACGCCATCGATTTCATTGAACAGGTGCGCCAATCCGATGACCCGTCCCGGATAAAACTTGGGCAGCATATCATCGTCATTGGTGGTGGCAACACGGCGATCGATGCCGCCGTGCAGTCGAAACAACTGGGGGCGGAAAATGTGACTCTGGTCTACCGCCGGGGCGAATCCCAGATGGGCGCCACAGGCTTCGAGGTCGATCTGGCCCGCAGGAACGGGGTTAAGGTGGTGCTGTGGTCAAAACCAGTGGCGGTCCAGGGCGTGCAGGCGGTGACAGCCCTGACCTTTGAGCGGACTCAGCTTGTGGACGGTCGGCTGACCGGCACCGGGGACAGCTATGACATTGCCTGCGATAGGGTTCTGAAAGCCATCGGCCAGAAATTCGACGGAGCCGGACTGCTGGCTCTAGACACCTCTTACGGCAAGCTCACCGTCACGGATGACTATCAGACCAGCGTCACCGGTGTCTTTGCCGGCGGCGATTGTATCGCTACCGGCGAAGACCTGACGGTGCAGGCGGTTGAGGACGGCAAGCAGGCGGCTCTTTTTGTCGATAGCTGGCTGCAGAATAATTAAGGACACCTGATATGGCTGATTTAAGATGTAGCATTGCCGGGATTGACAGTATCAACCCCTTCTGGCTGGCCTCCGCCCCGCCAACGGACAAATATATCAATGTGGTCCGCGCCTTCGAGGCGGGATGGGCCGGCGTTGTCTGGAAAACCCTCGGCGAAGACCCGCCGGTGATCAATGTGGCCAGCCGCTACGGCGCCCTTTATGGCAGTAATCGGGGGGTGATCGGCTTTAATAATATTGAGCTGATCTCTGACCGTCCGCTGGAGGTTAACCTGCGGGAAATTGCCCAGATCCGTAAGGAATGGCCAGACCGGGTGATCATCGGCTCGATGATGGCCCCGGTGGACGAGCGGGCGTGGAAGGACCTGGCCATCAGGATTGCTGGTGCCGGGGTGCATGGCATTGAGCTGAACCTGGGCTGTCCCCACGGCATGTGTGAACGCGACATGGGGTCCGCCATCGGCCAGGTGCCGGAGATGATTGAGCAGACCACCCGCTGGGTGCGGGAGGCGGTGGATATTCCGGTCTTTACCAAGCTGACCCCCAATATCACAGATATCCTGTGGAGCGCGGAAGCGGCCAAGGCCGGCGGCGCGGACGCCATCTCGCTGATCAATACGGTCAATTCGGTGATCTCTGTCGATCTTGACGCCATGGCGCCAAACCCGGTTGTTGATGGCAAGGGCACTCACGGCGGTTATTGTGGCGCGGCGGTCAAGCCGATCGCCCTGCATATGGTGGCCGAAATAGCCCGCAGTCCGGAGACCCAGGGCATTGACATATCGGCCATTGGCGGCATTGAAAACTGGCGCGATGCGGCGGAATTTATTGCGCTGGGGGCTAATGCCCTGCAGGTATGCACCGCCGCCATGCTCTATGGCTTCCGCATCGTCGACGATATGATTGACGGCCTGTCCAGTTATATGGACAGCAAGGGCTATAAGACCATCGAAGATTTTCGGGGGCTGGCGATCCGCAATACCGTCAACTGGAATGATCTGAACATGAATTTCGATACCAAGGCGGTCATTGACCAGGAGGCCTGTATCGAATGTGGCCGCTGTCATATCGCCTGTGAAGACGCCGCCCATCAGGCGATAAAGTTTGACGTGTCGCCGGAGGGCAAACGGACCTTCACCGTTATTGATCAGGAATGTGTCGGCTGTAACCTGTGCGCCATTATCTGTCCGGTGCCAAATTGCATAGAAATGCGGCCGGTAGAGACGGACCTGCCTTATCTTACCTGGCCGGATCATCCGAAAAACCCTTTAGGAGGCAGCCAATGACCCCGATGCCCGCTGGCCAGAAAGCCAACGACATGGACGCCTATTGGATGCCTTTTACTGCCAACCGGCAGTTTAAAGCCCATCCGCGCCTGATCGTCGGGGCCGATGGCATGTATTTCAAGACCTCTGACGGCCGGGATCTGCTGGATGGTATTGCCGGATTATGGTGCTGCAATGCCGGGCATAACCGGCCGCGCATTGTCGAGGCGATCCAAAAACAGGCGGCGGAACTGGATTATGCCCCGTCTTTCCAGATGGGTCACCCGAAACAGTTTGAACTGGCCAACCGGTTGGCGGGGATGATGCCGGGGAACCTGAACCGGATATTCTTCACCAATTCCGGCTCTGAATCGGTAGAGACCGCGCTGAAAATGGCCATCGCTTATCACCGGGTGCGGGGCGAGGGCCAGCGGACCCGCCTGATTGGCCGGGAAAAGGGCTATCACGGGGTTAATTTTGGCGGTATGTCGGTCGGCGGTATGTCGGCCAACCGCAAGATGTTTGGCAACCTGGTCGCCGGGGTTGATCATATGCGGCATACTCACGGCATCGCGGAAAACCGTTTCTCCAAGGGCCAGCCCGAGCATGGGGCTGCGCTTGCCGATGACCTGGAACGACTGTGCGAGCTGCATGATCCGTCAACTATCGCGGCGGTGATTGTTGAGCCGCTGGCCGGGTCTGCCGGGGTTCTGCTGCCGCCAAAAGGCTATCTTGGCCGCCTGCGAAAAATATGTGATAAACATGGCATCCTGCTGATTTTTGATGAAGTGATCACCGGCTTTGGCCGCCTGGGCACGCCGTTCGCGGTCAATAAGTTTGAGGTGGAGCCCGACCTGGTGACCACGGCCAAGGGCCTGACCAACGGGGTGATCCCCATGGGCGCGGTGTTTGCTCAGGATAAAATCTATCAGGCGTTCATGGGCGGGCCGGAAAATATGGTCGAGTTTTTCCACGGCTATACTTTTTCTGGCAACCCCATGGCCTGCGCGGCGGCCCTGGGCACGCTGGATACCTATGACGAAGACGGCTTGCTGACCCGGGCGACAGAGTTGTCCGACTATTGGCAGGAGGGGGTGCATTCCCTGAAGGGGCTGCCCCATGTGATCGACCTGCGCAATATGGGCTTCATTGCCGGTATTGAGCTGGAACCCTTTCCCGGCAAGCCGACAAAGCGGGCCTTCGAGGCGTTCCTGAAAGCTTATGATGCCGGGCTTCTGATCCGGACCACCGGCGACACCATCGCCCTGTCGCCGCCATTGATCATCGAAAAAAGCCAGATTGATTTTATTTTTGATACCTTGGCAACCATCATCAAAAATTTGGAGTGACCCATGACCACCATTCAACATATCATCGGGGGAAAGCGGACATCAGGGGCCAGCGGCAAAGCCCAAACGGTTTATAATCCGGCCACGGGGGAAGAAGTGGCCCAGGTGGTTCTTGGGGCCACGGCGGAGGTTGAGGCGGCTGTCATGGCCGCGAAACAAGCCTTTCCGGCCTGGTCGGCAACCTCGCCGGCAAAAAGGTCCAATGTGATGTTTGCCCTGCGTGCGGTCATGTTGCGCCGGGCCGATGACATTGCCAGCACCATCAGCGCCGAACATGGCAAGACCCACGAGGATGCGCTGGGCGAAGTGTCCAGAGCCCTTGAAGTGGTTGAGTATGCCTGTGGTATTGCCGACAAATTAAAGGGCGATTTCAGCCGCGATGTGGGGCCGGGCATTGATACCACGGCGGAACGCCAGCCTTTGGGTGTGGTCGCCGGGATCACCCCGTTTAATTTCCCGACCATGGTGCCTTTGTGGATGATCCCCATGGCCCTGTCCTGTGGCAATTGTTTCATCCTGAAGCCGTCCGAACGCGACCCGTCCAGTGCCAATCTGATCTTTGACATGTTTCAGGAGGCCGGACTGCCGGACGGGGTTCTCAATGTGGTGCACGGCGGCAAGGAGGCAGTTGACGCCCTGATTGCCCATAAAGATGTCTCGGCGCTGAGTTTTGTCGGCTCGACCCCCATCGCCCATTATATCTACAGCCAGGGCTGTGCGGCGGGTAAGCGGGTCCAGGCGCTCGGCGGGGCTAAAAATCATATGATCATCCTGCCGGACGCCGACATTGACCAGGCAGCGGACGCGCTGATGGGCGCTGGCTTTGGGTCGGCTGGGGAGCGTTGCATGGCGATCAGTGTGGCAGTGCCGGTGGGCGAAGAGACCGCAGACCGGCTGATAGAGAGGCTGGTGCCCCGGGTCCAGGCCCTGAAAATTGGCCCGTCAACTGACCCTGACGCCGAGATGGGGCCGGTGATTACCCGGGAAGCCCAGCAGCGCATTGAAAGCATGATCAGCACCGGAGAGCGGGAAGGGGCCAAGGTTCTGGTTGATGGACGCGGCTTTAAATTACAGGGCTATGAGAATGGATTCTGGGTCGGCGGCACGCTTCTGGACCGGGTGACCGAAGACATGACGGTCTACCAGCAGGAAATTTTTGGCCCGGTGTTGTCGGTCTTGCGCGCGGATAGTTACGAGGCCGCCGTCGATCTGATCAACAAACATCAATACGGCAATGGCACCGCCATCTTTACCCGGGACGGGGACGCGGCGCGGGATTTTTCCCGCCGGATACAGGTCGGTATGGTCGGCATTAATGTGCCGATCCCGGTGCCGGTGGGCTATCACAGCTTTGGCGGCTGGAAACAGTCGATCTTCGGCGCCCACGGTATCTATGGCCCGGAAGCCATTCATTTTTATACCCGCCTGAAGACCGTGACCTCACGCTGGCCCACGGGCATCCGGTCCGGGGCAGAATTTACATTTCCACGTATGGGATAAAGGGAGAAGACTATGACACCACCAAAAACCGGAATGCTCAGGGGAGGGCTGATTCAGATGGCCCTCAAATCATCGACCGACAATGATCCGGAAACCATTCGCAAAGTGATGATTGATGCTCATATTCCCATGATCGAGCAAGCCGGGCAGGCGGGGGTGCAGGTCCTATGTTTTCAGGAGGTGTTCACCCAGCCCTATTTTTGCCCGAGCCAGGATGAAAAATGGTACCAGAGCGCGGAACTGATCCCGGGCGGCCCAACCACCAAACTGATGCAGGTCTATGCCGCCAAATATGACATGGTCATCGTTGTCCCGATCTATGAACGCGATGATGTCACCGGGGTCTATTACAACACCGCCGCCGTGATTGATGCGGACGGCACATACCTCGGCAAATACCGCAAAACCCATATCCCCCAGGTCGCCGGTTTCTGGGAGAAATTCTTCTTTAAACCCGGCACCTCTGACTGGCCGGTATTTGAGACCAAATATTGCAAGCTCGGGGTTTATATCTGCTATGACCGCCATTTTCCCGAGGGCTGGCGGGCGCTGGCGCTCAATGGCGCGGAATATATTGTCAATCCATCGGCGACGGTGGCCGGGCTGTCTGAATATTTGTGGAAGCTGGAACAACCGGCTTCGGCGGCGGCCAATGGCTGCTGGATCGGGGCCATCAACCGCATTGGGATGGAAGCACCGTGGAATATCGGGGAATTCTATGGCCAGAGCTATTTTGTCAATCCGAGGGGTCAGATCGAAAAAGAGGCCAGCCGCGACCAGGATGAGCTGATCATCCATGACATGGATATGGGGCTGGTCCGGGAGGTGCGCAACAAATGGCAGTTCTTCCGCGACCGCCGGCCGGAAACTTATGGGCCCTTGACCCGCGGAGAATGATCTAAAAAAATTGATCTAAAAAATATAGGGAGGGACAGATGAAGAACTACGATGACGATCTTTGGAATGCCGACCTTGCCCCGACGACAGAGGCGACACGGACTTGGGACTGGAAGGCCTATGCTTCCCTTTGGATCGCTATGGTGGTCTGTGTGCCGACCTATATGCTGGCGGCGGGCCTGATCGCAGAGGGCATGTCCTGGGACCAGGCGGTAATCACAGTCATGCTGGGCAATGTTATCGTCCTGGCGCCGATGATCCTGATCGGTCATGCCGGGGCCAAATACGGGGTACCGTTTCCGGTGCTGCTGCGCTCGGCTTTTGGCACCCGGGGCGCACGAATTCCGGCCATCGCCCGGGGGCTGGTGGCCTGCGGCTGGTTCGGTATTCAGACCTGGGTCGGTGGTTCGGCGATCTATGTCATCCTCAACAGCCTGTCGGGTAACGGTTTTCAGGGCACCGCCCTGCCGGTGCTGGGCATTGACCTAGCCCAACTGCTCAGTTTCCTTGCCTTCTGGTCCATTCACTTGTTTTTTATCAAAAATGGCACCGAGTCCATTCGTTGGTTGGAGACCTTTGCCGCGCCGTTTCTGATCCTGATGGGTCTGGCCCTGTTGGCCTGGGCCTACGTTCAGGCCGGGGGCTTTGGCGCCATGCTGTCGACCCCGTCACAGTTTGACCCCGGTGGCCCTAAGGAGGGTCAGTTTTTCGGGGTCTTTGTCGCGGGCCTCACGGCGATGGTTGGCTTCTGGGCGACCATGGCGCTGAATATTCCCGACTTCACCCGCTTTGCCAAGAGCCAGAAAGACCAGATCATCGGCCAGATGATCGGTCTGCCGTTGCCTATGGCGTTGTTTGCCTTCATCGGGGTAGCCGTAACCTCGGCCACGGTGACCATTTACGGCGAAGCGATCTGGGACCCGGTCGCCCTGGCCGGGCGCATGGGCGGCTTCGGTGTCGTGGTGGCGCTGGCGGCCCTGATTGTCGCGACCCTGACCACAAATCTGGCGGCCAATGTAGTGGCCCCGGCTTATGGCTTTTCTAACCTCAATCCCCAGAAGATCAGTTTTGCCATGGGCGGCTATATCACCGCAGGCATCGGCATCGCGATCTTTCCGTGGAAATTACTGGAGAGTTCCGGCGGCTATCTGTTTGTCTGGCTGATCGGCTATTCGGCGTTGCTGGGTCCGATCGCCGGTATCCTGATTGCCGATTATTTCCTGCTGCGAAAATGTCAGCTCAAGGTCGATGACCTGTTCCGCCATGACGGTCAATATGGTGCCAGCAATGGCTGGAACAAGGCCGGGCTGTGGGCACTGGTCCTGGGCATTCTGCCCAACCTGCCGGGTTTCCTGCATGCGGCGGGTTTTGTCGACGGGGTTCCGGAAATCTTTGATGTGGTGTATAATTACGCCTGGTTTGTGGGCGTTTTTGTGGCTGGTGGGCTATATCTCGTCTTTGACAGGAAACTTTCTAAAGGAGAATAGACATGTCCCTTTTCATTCGCGGTGGCACCGTTGTTAATGCCGACATGAGCGAACGCGCTGATGTCATCATCGACGGGGATCTGATTACGGCTGTCGGGCTGGACCTTGATGTGCCGGCCGGGGCCGAGATCATTGATGCCGGTGGTCAGTTCGTCATGCCCGGCGGCATTGATCCCCATACCCATATGCAGCTGCCATTCATGGGCACGGTGGCGTCGGAGGATTTCTTCACCGGCACCGCGGCGGGCCTGGCGGGCGGCACGACGATGATTATCGACTTTGTCATTCCCAGCCCGAAACAGCCCCTGATGGAGGCCTTCCAGACCTGGCGCGGCTGGGCGGAGAAATCCTGTGCCGACTATAGTTTTCATGTGGCGGTTACCTGGTGGGACGAGACGGTCCACGCAGATATGGGTCGCCTGGTCCGGGATGAGGGGGTCAACAGCTTCAAGCATTTCATGGCCTATAAGAATGCCATCATGGCCGATGACGAGGTGATGTATAACAGCTTTACCCGGGCGCTGGAACTGGGCGCCATGGCCACGGTCCATGCGGAAAATGGCGAGATGGTGTTTCAGCTGCAGAAAAAAATGCTCGAGATGGGCATGACCGGCCCCGAAGCCCACCCGTTGTCCCGACCTCCCGCAGCCGAGGGCGAGGCCGCCAACCGGGCTATCCGCCTGGCCGAAGTGATCGGCGTGCCGCTGTATCTGGTTCATGTGTCGACCAAAGACGCCCTGGAGGAGATCATCCGGGCGCGGAACAATGGCCAGCGGGTTTACGGCGAAGCCCTGGCCGGTCATCTGCTGATTGACGATAGTGTCTACCGTCATCCGGATTTTGAGGTCGCCGCTGGTCATGTTATGTCGCCGCCGTTCCGGTCGAAAGAACATCAGGCGGCTTTATGGAAGGGGCTGCAGTCCGGTAGCCTGCAAACCACGGCCACCGATCATTGCTGTTTCTGTAATGAACAAAAGGCGGCGGGCAGGGATGACTTCACTCTGATCCCCAACGGGACCGCCGGTATCGAAGACCGGCTGGCGGTGCTCTGGACCCATGGGGTCGGTACTGGCAAGCTGACCCGGGAAGAATTTGTCGCCGTCACCAGCACCAACACGGCCCAGATATTCAACATCTATCCGCGCAAGGGGGTGATCCGGGCGGGGTCGGACGCCGATATTGTGATCTGGGACCCGGGGGCGACCAAGACCATCTCGGCCAAAACCCATAAACAGAATATTGACTTCAATATCTTTGAAGGCATGATGGTGACCGGTCTGGCCTCTCACACCATCTGCGGCGGCGTTCTGCGTTATAAGGACGGCGATCTTCGGGTCGAGAAGGGCACGGGCCACTATGTCAAACGTCCGGCCTTCCCGCCCATGTTCAGGGCTTTGGAGAAAATCACTACGGCGGGGAAACCTCGACCTGTAAATCGTTAAATTTCAGGCAGAGATAAAAAAAGGGCGGCTTCAGGGCCGCCCTTTTTCTGTATTAAATATGCTCGCCTTAGAACCGATACCGGAGTCCAAACTGTATCCGGTAAACAGAGGGCAGGCGGGCAATGTTTGGATTCGCTCCCGTTGCTGTTGAGGTTCCGGAGGGACTATAAATATACTGTGTTCCATCTTCCGTTATCGCCACATTGGCCAACGGAACATTTGATGGTTGGAATATGGTATCAAGACGGCCCCAACTATTGTTGATCAGGTTGCCGAGATTTTTAATGTCGAGGATGAACTCGACCTTATGACCGGCCACGATCTCAAATTCCTGGATGAAACGCATATTAACCGTGCTGACCCAACCGGTGGTGCAGGCATTGCGGGGAATGATGCTGCCGCGGTGCTTAGACAGGCAGTTGTCAGCATTGATGGTCTGATCAAGGCTGGCGAGGAAACCAGCATCTCCGGTGACAATGGAATCAGTGAGGCCGCTTGGCACATAGAACAGATTAGGTCCCGGATTGTCTGGGCTGGCGAAATCGGCCAGGAAGTTACCGCCAAACACATTATCGCCATCAGAATTACCCCCGTTGAAGATATAGCTGAAGTTTCGGCCGCTCCGTCCGGTGTAGACAAAACCAAGTTTGGTTAAATTGTCGCCCCAGATTTCTTTTTCCCAGTTAAGGGTTGCGGTAATCCGGTTTGGAATTTCAAAACGGGACGCAGAGAGGTCTGCATTCTCAAGGTCCCGCTGAGGATCAAACGCATAGGATTCAAACGCAATAAACCGGTTATAAGACCGCACATCTTTTACATCCTGATGGGTGTAGCCCAATGTGGTTGTGAAATAGCCAAAATCGGTGTCGAATCTTTTGGCAATATCGAAGGAGATAATTGTACTGCTGCCCTCATGGGTATTTTTGACAATATAGTCGCCACAGTTAAAGAAAGTGCTACAGGCCGCTTCGAGGTCAGTATTATTATAGATTGGACGACCATCTGGTGCGGTGCCGGTCTGGACACGGCGCCCTTCGGTAATGTCGTACCCATTTTTGACATCGGTATAGATCGCTTCAAGGGTAAGATTCCAATCATCGCCCATGCCCAGACTTGACAGGTCAAGAACATAGTCTAATGCAAGATTATATTTCCAGCTGGACAGTAATTCGAAGTCGGGTGAAATAGCATCCACATCCGCGGCTGGATTTGTTCCCAGTAGCGCCTGGAAGTTGTTGGATATGGCATCCGCATCGGGAAGGTTGGCAACTGAATCATTGATAAGACCATCAATGAAAGGGGAATTGAAATCTTTCGAGAAGAAACCGGCAAATGTCCGGGTAATGCCATTGGCTCCGTAAGCATTGGATAACATGATCAGGGGCGTGCCGCCGCCGAACAGACCCACGCCACCGCGAACCGTTAACCGGTCGTCGGCCTGCCAGTTAAAGCCGAACCGGGGCAGGAACATATCCTTGCCATCAAGGTTTTCCGTATTATCAAAGCCATTGCGGTCGAGGAAATTCTGGTTGAACGCGATTTCGTCGCTGTTTTTCATCCAGTCATACCGAACACCAAATTTTATTGTCAGGTCGTCGGTGACCAACCATTCATCCTGCAGATACAGGGAGTTGGTGGTTAGGGAGAAGACCGCATCCGCGTCTTCGGTCAGACCGGTATTGGACCCGCCAAATAATATGAACTGGGCTTCCTTATTTCTAAAGTTATCCAGGCCAATGAAGGCAACTTGACCGCGGGAAAAGGGCAGGAAGACGTTATTTACCGAATTATGCTCCTGCTCAAAACCTCCGGTGATCGTGTGATCACCAACGGTATAGTCGCCTTTCAGACGGAAAATGCGTGAGGTGTTATCCAGGGTGTTCGCATGGCGAAAACGGTCGCCACCGCCGGCAATCGTACCCCCGGTTTCCGGTAAGATAATGAGGAAGTCAGGCGTGCTGGAGTCAATGCTAACCTGGCGGTTTTCAACATCCTTATAGCCCAGCTTGACTTCGGTCGAGAAACTATCTGTCCAGTCTGAGAAGAGTTGGAAGCTGTAGCTGTCGAGCTTTTCATTGATGTTGTAGCGACCGGAATTCAGGATGCCTAGTTCAGGGAAGTCATCAAAGATAACATCGCCCTTGGCGCGTTGGTAGGTGGCGGTCGCCCGGTGGTTATCACTGATATTCCAGTCCAGCTTGACCAGTATTTTTTCGTCTTGGTCATCGTCAGTGGTGGAGAACTGTCCAGGATCAAAACCATAGACGTTATTAAAAATATCAATAGCTTCGTCAATATCCGCCTGAGTCACGCCAGGGATATTTTCAATGGATTGGGTATTGGCCGGACGAGTGGTTTTAAATTTTTCGTAGTTGACGAAGAAAAACAGTTTGTCCTCAATGATTGGTCCGCCAAGGGTTGCCCCGTAGGTGGTTTCTTTAAATTCACCAATGGAAAGGTTTTCACCTTTGCTTGTGTCACCGGTCAGGCCCTGGTCGGTATAGAAGCCGTAAGCGCTGCCATGGAATTCATTGGTGCCGGACTTGGTGACAATATTGATGTTCCCGCCGAGGAAGTTGCCATAAGTCACGTCAAACGGCGCGATATTGACGTTGATCGCCTCAATGGCATCAATTGAAATAGGCGACCGCTGGGTGGCGGAGGCATTCAGGGAAAGACCAAAATTGTCATTCTGGGCCACGCCATCAATGGTCACGCTGTTAAAGCGGAAGTTGGCACCGGCAATGGACAGGGCCGGACCCCGGGGCACACTTTCATCAACCAGAATTTTTGAATCCGTTTCCAGAACACTGATAAAATCCCGTGAAATAGAGGAAATGCCTTCGATGGTGCCCCGGTTGAATTCGCGTCCTGCACCCGTGCGCAAAGCCGTTAGCACCCGTTGGCTGGTCACGACAATTTCTTCGAGGGTAACCTGGTCTGCACCGGCACCCCGGTTGGCCAGCAGGGTTACGCTCTCGCTTTCGCCAAGTTTCAGGTGGATATCACCGATCGATGTCGGGGCGTCTTTCATGACCCGGGCCTCATCGGTTAACCGAACGATATAAGGACCACCGACAGGCAGACCCTTTGCCACCAGCATACCGGCACTATTGGTTAGACGGTCAAACGTCCGACCTGTGGGCACATGGAGGATGGTGACGGAAACGTTGGACAGGTCCAGTCCCGCCGCATCAATCACCCGGACTCGCAGGACCGATGTGGTGGTCTGGGCTTCCACCTGGAGGGAAAATGTCGTCGCAGAGGCGAGAGCAATTGCAACGGCAGTTGAGGTATGGAGTAAGGATTTTCTGAGTGCGGTACTTATCAGTAGGCCGGAGAGGCTGGATTTAATACTGGTCATATTTCTTCCCTTTGGGTTAATACGTTTCCATTATTTTCCCGTTCAGTACAGGTGCAGGTCTCTGAAAGCCGGGAATTTTTATTATATTAAAATCAGATAAAGCTTAAACTTTTTTACCAAAAAGTCAAATTATCAGGTAACCCCCGGTATAATAAGTGGTATTGTCTTCACTTGGGCATTCTCAACCTTGACAATTGAGGTGGTCTGGCCAATGAATAGGGTAAGCTTTGTCCGTCACCAATAATTGGGGAGATGGTGAGAATGACCTGCTGGCTGGATATTTTAAGATTTACTTTTACAGATTAACTTCGGGAGAAATATATGCGTAAGGTATTTTGTTTATTGGGAGGGCTGGCCGTGCTGACGACGGCGTCTGCCCAGGCTTATGAGAAAACAGGCCACCGGGTGGTGGCAGAACTGGCCGAGCGGCATCTGACGATGACGACCTGGGAGAATGTGAGGAAAATTCTTGGGAATCATTCGCTGGCTTCCGTGGCCAACTGGGCCGATGAGATGAAGTCCAACCCCGATGATTATTGGCGGCGGGTCAATGTTTATCATTACCTCAACGTCCCGGCGGGCCAGACCTTTGAGAATACGGAAAGAAATCCGGAAGGTGATGTGTTAAGCGCCTACGAAGAATTTACCGCGACCCTCAAGTCGGATACGGCGACGGCGGCGGAAAAAGAACATGCGCTGAAGTTCCTGGTTCATATTGTCGGCGACATGCATCAGCCGATGCATTTTGGCCATGCCAGTGACCATGGCGGTAACCGGGTCAAGGTGATGTGGTTTGACGAGGTCACGGACCTGCATTCGGTCTGGGATATTTTTCTAGTCGACAAGGAAAAGCTGTCCTTCACCGAATGGTCCAACTTTCTTGATAAAGCGAGCCCGGAACAGATCACGACCTATCAGCAGGCAACCCCGATCGACTGGGTTCATGAGGGGCTGGAGTTGCGCGATGTGGTCTATGCGGTTGGCGACCGGGATTTTTCCTGGGGCTATGTTTATAAATACCGCCCGGTAATCCGCAAACAGCTGCTAAAAGGCGGCATGCGCCTGGCCGGGGTCTTAAACGGAATTTTTGAGAAATAAGCGCGGCGCGGGGAGGGTGATCTCTCCGTTAATCTTTATGATTGAGCATAAAAAAAGGGTGGCCCGCAAGCCACCCTTTTCTAATTGTATCGTGTCCGTATTAGAATGAGTATTTCACCCCAAGACGGATTTTCCAGACAGAGGCCAGACTGGACAGGCGTGGGTTGCCAACGCCATTGAAGCGGGTGATGACATAACGGTTATCATCAGTGATGCTCACGCGTCCCATTCTTTCCAGACCTGGGAAACCGGTCTGTTCGAAACGGCCCCATTTATTATTCAACAGGTTGGTCAGGTTGGTAATGTCAAAGGTAAAATGACCTGTGTGACCTTCCATGATACCCGGAATTTCCTGAGTGAAGCGGAAATCAAGTTTTGAGTACCAGGGATTGCGTTGCGTGTTTCGCGGTGAAATGCTGCCGGAATATTTGTCAAGACCTGTCTCCGCCAGGAAGGCCAGGAAGTCAGCTTCTGACACAGCGCTATCAATTGGATCATCACCACCAACAACACATCCGGTGTAACACATTGCTGCATCACCCTGTGTCGGCACATAAATCAACTGACGGTCCCGACGTTCAAATTCAGCACCACCGCCGAAGGGAATGTCGCTGCTGCTGCTGGCCTGATCATAGGTATAGCTGTAAGGACGTCCGGAACGGGTTTCAAAGAAAAAACCAAACCGTGTTTCATAATCATCAATAAATTCGGTGACATAATTCAGGTTCAAGGTAAACCGATGTTTATTCTCAAACATGGATGTTGAAAGTTCGAAATTATTGCGATCTGAAATGCCGACTTTACCAAAGTTGGATGTTGCCGTTGAACTGGTTCCCGGATTAACTTCACGTGCACTTGTATTAGCATATGCGGCAGAAAAACTAACGCCGTTATCATATTCTTTTTGAAGGGCTAAGGTGAAGACTTCCGCCCCCCCTTGTGTGGTATTGATCAGGCCCAGGTCAAATGATCCGCGTGGCTCACGATTATAGATGGGACGCCCATCAGGGGCGGTCCCTATCTGAGTATTGGCCCGCAACTCTGTCCAGTTGGTGGCATTATTAACCGTCGTGATCAATACTTCTGCCGTTACCAGATAGCCATCACCCATGGTCTCACCAAGGTCGAAATCATGTTCCACAGCTAAGTTAAATTTCCAGCTGGAGGGAAGTTTGAAGTCAGGGTCAAGAAAGTTTACCGAGCCATTACCCTGAACCAGAGAATCCTGGACAGCTTGTGGAATATCAAAACCATTGACATTCTCAAGATAAACAACAGGGTCCAGACCACTTAAATCGGCACCTACAATTGTTTGGCCATCATTGGTGTAATTGTTTGAAATCCAGACATTCGGGCTACCACCACTGAACATACCAGCGCCACCACGGATAGTTGTGCGTTCATCCATGGCATAATTGAAGCCGAAACGGGGCAGAAGGATGTCTCGGCCATCTAATGTTGAATTATTTCCAAAGCCATATTTAGTGAGGAAATTCTGGTTAAGGGCTGGTACGTCATTGGTTGAGAAGCGTTCATATCGCAGTCCGAACATAATGCTCAATTGATCATTAACGGTCCAGTTGTCCTGAATATAGAAAGTAAGTTGCTTTGTTGAAAATTCGGCCCCGCCATCGTCTTCAACATTGGTGAAGGCATTGTTATAGAAGAATCTATCTGCACTCTGGGCTTCAAAGTTATCCAGTCCGTCAAATTCATATACGCCTTCACTGCCTTGAATGAACAGGTTAAAGACATCGAAGACATCATATTCAATACCAGCGGAAAGTTCATGGTCCCCGGCAATGTAAGTTGCCTTGAATTTTGTACCCCAGGAGTTGTTTTTCAGGAAGTTGGCATGGCGGAACTGGTCCGGGCCAAGGAAAATACTATTAGAGCCATCAACTCTGATTTCCATGCTGGCGAAGTCACCACCAAACAGAGGGTTTTGCTCAGTAATTTGATCTTTTTTGAAGACTTTTAATTCTGTTGAAAAATTATCACTCCAGTCAGAGAAGAGCTGGAAGGAGTAAGTTTCAAGTTCCTCAACCTTATCATACCAGGAAGACGGCAAAGAAATTGCGCCCCCACCACTGAAGGTAAACGTATCCCGAACAAAGATTTTGTTTCCTTTGGTATTCTGGTACGTGAGGGATGCCCGGTGATCTTCATTAATATTCCAGTCAAGTTTGGCAAAGATTTTACGATCTTTTTCCTTCAGACTGTCAAACTCACCAAACCGGCCCGCATCAAATCCATAAACATTCTGCGCAATATCAGCGGCGCGATCAAGGTCGGCCTGGGTCACACCCGGGACTATCCGGCCAAAGCTGCTGCCAGAAGGACCTGTGGTTAGCGGTGTGGAAGAGCTGAACTGCTCATAACCGGCAAAGAAGAATAATTTGTCTTTGATGATCGGGCCACCGAGGGTCGCACCCCAGGTTTTTTCGCTGAAATCAGAAATCAGGTTGTCATTTACATTACCGTCACTATCGGTGCTGCTGCTGCCTGACAGGCCATCATTACGCAGGAAGCCATAGGCGGAACCATGAAACTCATTGGTACCTGATTTGGTGACAACGTTAAAGTTAGCGCCTTGGAAACCATTATATTGAACATCGAATGGAGCAATGTTGATGGCGATCTGTTCGACCACATCCATGGAAATGGTGTTACGTTGTCCTGGCTGGCCATTGGCATTCAAACCAAAGTCATCATTCTGGGCCACACCATCAATTGTAATGCTGTTAAAGCGGTTATTGGTACCTGCAACACTGATGCCGACAAGGTTATCGGTTGGGTCAAGGTTGATCATTGGGTTGATTTTGACATAATCGGCAAAATCACGGCCCGTCGCCGGAATGCCATCCATCGTTCTCTGGTCGAGAGAGGAACCTGCGCCCATCTTGATGCCACTGGTTAGGGCAGTTCCTGTGACAACGATTTCTTCCAACGCACCGGTATCAGCGGATACAGCCAGTGGAATTGAAGAAACACTGCCCAACGTCAGATAGACACCTTGGACGGTGCCGCTCCCTCGGTCAGATGTAACTGTGATTGTGTAAGGGCCACCAACGCGCAGGCCGGATGCATTGTAAGCCCCGTTACTATTAGTGGTCAGTGTTTTTTTGCTGCCTGAAGGGGTGTGGACCACCACGACTGTGGCATTGGCAACGGGTGCACCAGCTACGGTCACGGTGCCTTTTACCGCTGATGTGGTGACCTGGGCTTGGGCCTGGATGGCGAAGGTTGTGGTGGCGGCCAAGGCAATTGCCAAGGCCGTTGATGTATTCAAAAGGCTGCTTCTGAGTGCAGAACTCAGCATCAGGCCTTTCATGTTTGATTTTAGATTAGTCATTTTCTCTCCCTTTCGGATTGATTGAATTGGGCTGTTGGGTTGGTGACCATTTCATCGATTTTTTAGAGATGCTTTTGCACCTTTTATTAGACAAGCCACAACTTTAAATAATTTGATCAAAAAGTCAAATTTATATCTCTAAATATCTAGATGCAAATAATTTTACCCATCCTGTAACAAGCTAATTAATGATCAGGGGATTTTTTGTCCATCTGATCTAAAAAACCGTATATGCGCCTTTTATAAAGAAATTATGACAGTTGGGAGGAGAATGTTAGATCGGGCGAAATCTCTTAATTTCTGCGGGGGATAGCAGATTTTATCCGCTTACCTGAAGGGAATTATTTTAGGGCGTTTTGTCAGGAATATCCTCATAATTTGCCATCAGGTCATCAGTTTTTTTACCAATTGTGGTGGGTTTTGGACCTGATCTGACAGTTGGTAACATTTCTGGATTTCCTGGGTGATTTGTTCTGCATGGGCCTCTGTTCGGGCGTGAATCAGGGCGAGGGGCTGTTCGCCGTTCATATAATCACCGATTCGGGCGATGTCAGCCAGGCCGACCGCCATATCCAGTTCCTGGCCGGGGACCGAGCGTCCACCGCCGAGCTTGACAATCAGATTTCCGATCGCCCGCACATCAATGGCCGCGACATAGCCAGGGGTCTGGGCATAGACCGGCCGGATCACCGGGGCCGCCGCCAGATACTGGTCGGGCTTTTCGACAAAGTCGGTGGGGCCGCCCAGGGCCGCGACCATTTTGGCAAAGACTTCCATGGCTTTGCCATTGTCGAGCACGGCTTGCAGTTTTCTTTCTGCCTCGGCCCGGGTGGTGGCCAGCTTGGTCAGAAGCAGCATTTCCGAGGTCAGCGCCATCACCACTTCATGAAGGCGGGGGTCGCGGTTGTGGCCGCTGAGGTAGTCCAATGTTTCCCTGACCTCCAGCGCATTACCCGCCGTCCGGCCAAGAACCTCATCCATTGAAGTCAGTACCGCATGGGTGGGCACGTCATTTTCTGCCGCTGTCCGGATGATCGAGGTCGCCAGTTCCTCGGCTTTTTCTGTGGTCTCCATGAAGGCGCCTTTGCCGACCTTGATATCCATCACCAACGCATCCAGCCCAGCGGAAATTTTCTTGGACAGGATCGAGGCGGTGATCAGGGGTACCGATTCGACCGTGGCCGTCACGTCGCGCACGCTATAGATCACCCGGTCGGCTGGGGCCAGTTCGGCGGTCTGGCCAATGATGGCGCAACCGACTTTTTTGACAACTTTGGCCAGGGTGGTCAGGTCAGGGGTGGCGTTATAGCCGGGGATGGCCTCCATCTTGTCCAGGGTGCCGCCGGTATGACCCAGGCCGCGACCTGAAATCATCGGCACATAACCGCCGCACGCCGAAATCATCGGGGCCAGCATCAGGCTGACCTTGTCGCCGACACCACCGGTGGAATGCTTATCAACAACCGGGCCGCCCAGGTCCTGTTGCTGCCAGTCAAGCTTATGGCCGCTTTCGACCATGGCCTTGGTCAGGGCACTGGTTTCTGCTGTGGTCATGGATTGGAAATAGACTGCCATGGTAAAGGCTGAAATCTGTTCCCGGCTGACACGACTATCAGTCACACCTTCAATAAGGCTGGTGATTTCCTGGGCAGATAATTCTCCACCATCTCTTTTTTTTCGGATGATTTCTTTGATGAGCATGACCGGGTCCTTTGGTGCTGTGAATTTTCTACATGAAATATTTTTACCACGTGGTAAAAATATTTACCAATTTTAATTTGATTTTCAGTCAATGTAGAGTAGATTTAAAAAACTGACTTCTCAACTTAATATAATACATAGATATGGAAGCTGAGAAAATCATGACCAAGGCAAATATAATAGAAAATAATTAGATAATATAAAGCGAAATTATGCAGAAAAAAAGATCGCGTATACAGATTATCAACCAGCAGAAAGTACTTGATGCCGGAACAGAGATTTTCGCCAAATATGGTTTCCGCGGGACGACAATAGATCAGATCGCGGATATGGCGGGTATGTCCAAGCCGAATCTACTTTATTATTTCAAGAGCAAGAAGGATATTTATCTGGCGGTTCTGGAGCAGACACTGAATAATTGGTTGCGCTGCCTGATGGAATGGCAGGTGACGGGCACGCCGGAAGAGACCATCACCAATTATATCGACAAGAAATTTGAATTTTCCCGGGATCATTCCGCCGGATCACGGGTTTTTGCCACAGAAATACTGGCCGGAGCGCCGATTTTGAAAACCCTGCTCGGCGAAGACCTGAAAACGCTAGTCGGCGAAGACACTCGGGTGATCAAGGGCTGGGTCAAGGACGGGCTCATTCGGCCCATCGACCCTGTGCATCTGATCTTTATGATCTGGGCCGTGACCCAGCATTATGCCGATTTCTCGGCCCAGATTGAAACCCTGACCGGCCAGACGCTACAGGATGAAAAATTTTACAAACAGGCCAAGAAAACGGTCACTCAGATAATTTTAAATGGAGTTTTAATATAAAACCATGGACGGCGTAACCTTGATAGATCATCCGCTGATCAAACATAAATTGACAATTATGCGGAAGAAACAGACTCCTTCCCCCCTTTTCCGTGCCCTGTTGCGGGAAATCAGTCTGCTGATGGGTTATGAGGTCACCCGGCATTTACCACTGGAAAATGTTGATATTGAAACCCCGATTACTGCCATGTCCGCGCCGAAACTGGCTGGTCGGAAGATGTGTATTTTCTCTATTCTGCGCGCCGGGGAGGGGCTGGCGCAAGGCCTCCTTGACTTGATTCCAGGGGCCCGAGTTGGTCATGTGGGCCTGTACCGGGACCCGAAAGACCTTAAGGCGGTGGAATATTACTTCAAGGCACCGACTCATCTGGATCAGCGGTTTAGCCTGGTTGTCGATCCGATGCTGGCCACGGGAAATTCGGCGATTGCTGCTCTGACTCGGATTAAAAAAGCTGGGGCCAAAGAGATCACCTTCCTGTGCTTGCTGGCCGCACCGGAGGGCCTGAAGGCGCTCAGGGCTGCGCACCCGGATGTCCATATCTTCACCGCGGCCATTGATGAGAAGCTGAACGAAAAAAGCTATATTGTTCCAGGCCTGGGTGATGCCGGCGACCGAATTTTCGGCACGCTCTAGGGCGTGACCTCAGGGCGGATATCAGACCGCCGCCCGGCTATGATAGCCCCCAGGATGATAGGGGAACATTTTCTTTGGCTGTTCCCTGCTCCCCCCCCCAAAAAAAAGAAATATGTGGTCAGTCGCGCATGCAGACGGACTTGGTATTAAGCACCCTATAGATAGCAGTATAGCGGCGAAAAACCTAGCCACCCGCAAACAGAATCGCCAGGTTCTGTTTGATTACATTGAATTTTTTAGAATCAAAAAAGAACGCATGGTAAGTGTGATATATTGTCATCGATCGAATTTTAATGGCGCGAAAATGGGAGTTTAAGGCTCTCTAAAAAACTCGGGGCAATTCAGTCGCACTTTACTTATAGCTTATCCAGGACCGGAGTTTGTTATGTTTCGGCATCAAAAACCTCTGGCTTCAACATGAAAATGCAATAATTTTCCCCTTCATTCACCATGTACCAATGAGGGCGTTCCAGAATATGATTCTTATGGACCGGTGATATGTAAATGACCCATATGGGTCTTTTTTTCAAATTATAAGAATTTTCGAGCCGTTGAATGACTTTTTGCATAATCTCCGCACCAAACGGGTTGTAGAAATAGCAGACCAATGGCAATAACGGCGGTTCAAATTCTGTCACATCCGCGCAATGAGACGATATTTTTTCGCATGCTTGTTCTGGGTTAGAATAAATGCCAATGTTTTTGCAGGCTATTTTATGCAAGCTTTCCGATATTTCGACACCAATGACTTCTTTAAACGGCCAGGAGGAGGCATGTAACAAAGCGCGGCCTTTGCCAGAGCCGTAATCGATAAACATGAAATCGTCGAAAGGAATTTCTAATGCTGATAATTGCCTAGCAATCATGCCGCCTGTGGAAGGTTGGTACCGATACCCCTTACCTATTTTTTCAATTGGTATATCAAGAGCTTTATATTCAACCGTTCCTCCGGTATCTGTTCCAAACTTAAGATCAAATTGTTGATCCCTGCGTCGGGCATTAATTAATGAAGGAGATAAACGATAAAATGGATAAATAATATTTTTTCCAACGAGGCCAAGGATGTCCCATAAAGACCTCCCCTTGATGGACCGTTGCACACGCTCAGATAATCGCATAATACCCCCTGGGTTATATCATTTTATAATAAATTACTATTCACGTATAAATAGTTAAAGTCAATAAATTTTCCCCTTATTACTATTTGGTACCCTTAACCAAGTGCAGAGGTGGTCAGGGCCGGCGCGGGCGTTTTGGTCACTGGGAAGGCGATGTGGTCGAGGCCGAAAAGGGCACCAGCGGCATTCCACCGATTTGGAACGCAAGAGCCGGTAGCCCATTGCGGCCAAGCTGAGGGGGAAGCGGGCCGCGACATTTACTGGGGTGACAATCGAGGGCTTTGATGCCGTATATGCCATTGATACTGTAACAGGCGAAGAAGTCTGATCCGTTTACGTGGGCGGCAAGGTTGCTGGATCAATTACGGTTTTAACGGATAACGGGGAGATCTATGCCCATACACGCACGGAAATGATCAAGATCATTGAGAGAGGTGATATGGCTAAAATTGTCTGGAAATCCGATATGGATATGTTCATTTCCGGATTATTCCAGTCTAACTTTAAAGCGTTGGCGCTGAAATAGCTGCAGAGCAGGATATCTATCAGGTTGAAATGCTCGTCTCGCAAGCCAGCTCTGCGGCACAGAATGCCCTGATCGAAGGAACAGTTTCGCCCGAAAAATGGCAACAGTTGGAAAGTTTGATCGCCGTGGTGGAAAATAAGTCGGAAATATCCAGGGCCTTTTTGGAAAAAGCGGCTAAGGCGATGGAATTGGCTGTTGATTTACTGGAAGAAAACTAGCATCCTCGCACAATATCAAGGGTAGAGTTATGGAAAAAATGCAGGATATTTTCGCGCGGTTAACCGTCACCACAGGCGATGCCACGGTTGGCAAGGAATTTTCTGAATTGCCTTTTGACCATCTGTTTTTCACAGGCTCTATCCAGGTTGGGCGGCTCATTGCCCAGGCGGCAGCGAAAAACTTAACCCCCGTAACGTTGGCGCTGGGCGGTAAATCGCCGGCTCTGTTTAACAAGGCGGCCAATTTGGGGAAATTTGTCCCGAGGCTGGCTTTCGGTAAATTTATTAATGCCGGCCAGACCTGCATCGCCCCGGATTATGCCATGGTTCACAAAGATGATGGGGAGCATGGATTCAGATTGTTCTCCCATGCCAAAGCCGTCTTCACCCAGTCCCGGTGGAGCACCTTATTCATGATTTTCCCGCCCTTTGGGTTGAAATTCAACTGGATTGTCAAAATTCTGAGGAAAATCATCTGAGTATCACCTCGTATCATAACAGTGTGACCGATCAGAAAAACACTCTTTTCTGCGGGATGTTGATTTTAATCTTCCTGCTGTTTCCGGGGAGGGTGATGGCCCAGGATAATTCCTATGTGGGGGCGACAGCGTGTCAGGGGTGCCATCAGGAACAGTGGCAGGACTGGAAGGGATCCGATCATGATAAAGCCATGCAGTTGGCCACTGAAGCCAGCGTATTGGGTCAGTTTGCCGGCCAGAGGGTTCAGATCGGAAAAATGTCCGCCCGTTTCTTTCGTAAGGATGAGGGGTTTTGGGTTGAAACCGACGGCCATGACGGCAAGGTCCGGTCTTATCAGGTTATCTATAGTTTTGGTCATGATCCGCTTCAGCAATATTTGGTCAAGGGGACCAAGGGGCGGTTTCAGGTCTTGCCCTTTGCCTGGGACAGTCGGCCTACCGGTGACGGTGGCCAAAAATGGTTCCATATTTATGGACAGGAAAATATTCTGCATAATGACCGGCTTCACTGGACCGGGGCGTTGCAAAACTGGAACGGCATGTGTGCGGACTGTCATTCTACCGGCCTGAAGCGTAATTATGATGAAGTGCAAGACAACTTTAAGACTACATGGCAGGAGATAAATGTTGCCTGTGAAAGCTGCCATGGTCCCCGTGCCGCTCATGTGAAACAGAAGACATTTTCCGGTAAGAGCACTGTCGATGGTGTCCTTGATTTTATTCAATCATTGTCTGCGGACGGGGGGGATTCCGGCTGGGTCCGGGAAGAGGGGGCCTATTCCCCGCATTGGCAAGGGACCGCGCGGGTAAATAAGGAAGTTGATGGGTGTGCAGTCTGCCATGCCCTGCGGGCACCCTTGAGTGACGGATTTGAGGCTTCTGGAAAATTTCTGGATCATTTTATGCCGGAATTGATCACGCCCCCCTCCTATTATATAGACGGCCAAATTCGAGGTGAAGATTATGTCTATGGCTCTTTCCTGCAAAGCAGGATGCATATGAAAGGCGTCACCTGTAGTGATTGTCATAACCCCCACAGTATGAAACTAAAGATCAAGGGCAATGGATTATGTACCCAGTGCCATAGTGCGGAGCTCCTCGATACGCCGACCCATCACCAGCATGAAAAAGGGTCGGAAGGGGCAGAATGTGTCAGCTGTCATATGCCACAAACCACCTATATGCAGGTTGATCCGCGGCGGGACCATAGTTTCCGCATTCCGCGCCCTGATCTGAGCGATGAATTGGGCAGCCCTAATGCCTGCCAAAATTGTCATCAGGATAAGTCGGCCATTTGGGCTGCGAACGCTGTCAAAAAATGGCCCCAATATGTACCGTCAAGGCCGCCTCATTACGGGGAGATTTTTCAGAATGTTCTGGACCGGAAGCCAGGGGCCGGAAGACAACTCCGGCCGTTGCTTGAGGATGACCAAATTCCAGAGATCATTCGGGCCAGCGGTTATACCATGCTCGGTTCTTTTGCGCCCGGGGCCGTGGAAAGCGATATCAAAGACGGTGTGACCTCTGCCTTGCCTCTCATCAGGCTCGGGGCCATTCGTGCCGCGGCTATCCTGCCGGCCAATATCCGGGCTAGGGTACTGGGGCCTCTGTTATCGGATGAACTGAAGGCTATCCGGCTGGAGGCCGCACGGATTCTATCCGCAGATGCTCTGTCCCTGAGAGGCGGCAAGTGGGCTCAGATTTACCAGAAAGTTGCCGCAGAATTGAAGCAGGTCGATGAAGGGTCTTCCTGGCGGGGGGAGGGTCGGGTAAATCTTGCGCTGCTGCTCACCTCTGGGGGAGATATGACGGGAGCTATGGAACAGTACCGGAAGGCCTTTGATATTGATCCTTATTTTTTCCCAAGTTATGTGAATTTGGCAGATATTCTGCGGTCTGAGGGGCAGGACCGGAGGGGTATGCAGATCCTTTCGCAGGGATTGGATATTAACCCTGCAGATGGCGCCTTGAATTATGCTATGGCCTTGGCCATGATCCGGAGCGGAGACAAACAAGGGGCGCTGAAATATCTGGAAACCGCAGTGAGGTCCGCAAAGGATAACATGAGATATGTCTATGTCTATTCCGTTGTCTTATTTGAGTTGGGTAAACCAGAAGAAGCTCTGATAATTCTAAAGCGGGCCCATCATAGTGCCCCTGGAAATGGGGATATTTTATACATGCTGGTTACGATCCATCAAAATAGAAGAGAATATGCCACAGCCCTGATCTATGCCCAAAAATTACGTCTGACCTACCCCAAAAATACGCAGTTATCCAGGCTGGTGAAGAATCTAATCACTAGAGTCCAATCCATAAAATAAATTTATTATTCTGTATAAGTGATTTGATCAACAATAGTCATGGTCAGAATAGGCGTTGTCAAAAGAAACTGAAGTTGGTCAAGGAGGCATTTAAATACCATGATTAATGCCGTGAGAGAACACCGTTCAGTTTTGGATGAAGTCCGCCGTATCAAACAGTTCAAATGTTCCTTTCACTCCATGATCAGGATATGTTATTGCTTTTAAGAAGAAAAATAAGGAATAGGCATGCCCAGAGAAAAGAATAACGATGATCTCGTTCTGAAAGCGGCGACGTTATATTATGTCAATGGCAATACCCAAGAACAGATCGCCCGGAAATTCGGCTTTTCCCGGCCAACGGTCGTGCGCTTGCTGAAGCAGGCCCGGGAGAAGGGCTTTGTCGAAATTAAGATCACCAAAGAACTGCCCCATACCACCCGTCTGGAAACGCTGATCGAAGCTGAATTTGGCGACCATGGTTTGTTGGAGGTCATTGTTGTGGAAAATTACGATAACGACCCCAAGGCCGCGGTTGCCGAGCGGGCGGCGGTCTATCTGATGCAAAATCTGCGTAAAGACCATATCCTCGGCATCGGCTGGAGCAGTACCCTAATGCAAATTCCGGATTTTATGCGCAAATGCAAATATGCCCCCAAAAGGGTCGTCCAGTTGGGTGGCTATGTGGGTGGCATCGCCAGTGCCAATGCTCAGGATATTTCCTTGCGCCTGGGCCTGAATTTCGGGGCGCCGGTTGACTCTTTACCGGCGCCGGTGATTCTGAGCAGCCCTGCCGTTCGGGACAGCCTGCTGACAGATCCAGTGATTAAAAATACCCTGCAATGGGTCGAAAAATGCAATATCGGTCTTGTGGGTATTGGCGATGTGACCACCCAATCGACCCTGGTCCGGGCGGGATATATTACAGAAAGTGATATGTCGCAGGTCTCCCGTCAGGGCGCAGTCGGGGATATCCTGTCGCATTATTATACCATTGATGGCACAGAAGTCTCGACACCCTGGCAGGAGTCGATGATTTCCATCGACCTGGCCCAGCTGAAGAAAATTGATAACATTATTGGTGTTGCCGCCGGTGCCAGCAAAGTCTCCTCAATGATCGGGGCGATCCGGGGTGGAATCCTCAACCGGGTGATCATCGATGTGGCCCTGGCCGAGGCCTTGGTGGATCAGATTCCCGGCTGACCCATAAGTTTGATTTTGGAAAACATGCATCATATGTTATATGATTGAACAAATGTAATATATGATGGTGATAAAGGGAGTTGCGCGTGGGGTCTGGAATCTTTGGTATTGTGGCATTGCTGGTCATAGCCTGGGCATTATCTGAAAATCGGAAACTGATTAATCTGCGCATTGTCGGCAGTGCTTTCCTGCTGCAGGCGGCGCTGGCAACGCTGGCGATCTATCTGCCCGTGGGCAAGGATATCCTGGCGGCCATGTCCTCAGGGGTTCAGAATGTCATTGATTATTCCGGCGCGGGCATCTCTTTTCTGTTCGGCGATCTGGCGACCAATAAATTTGGTTTTCTTGTTTTTGTCCGGGTGCTGCCGGTGATTATTTTTGTCTCGGCCCTGGTCTCGGTTCTCTATTACCTGCGGATTATGCAGTGGGTGGTGATCCTGGTCGGCGGCGCGGTCCATAAAATAATTGGCACCTCGCGGGTTGAATCCATGTGTGCGGCAGCGAATATTTTTCTCGGCCACACGGAATCGCCGCTGGTCATCCGGCCCTATATCAATAACCTGACCGAAGCCCAGCTCTTTACGATCATGGTCTCTGGTATGGCGTCGATCTCCGGGGCGATTTTGGCGGGTTATGCCAGTCTCGGGGTTCAGCTCGATTACCTGATTGCGGCCAGTTTTATGGCGGCCCCTGGCGGGCTTCTTATGGCGAAAATAATGAAACCAGAGACCAATTCTGATAAAAACAATGTCATAGATATTGCCGCGGTTGAGAACCCGGACCGGGCGAGCAATGTGATCGAAGCGGCCGCCAGTGGCGCGGCCTCGGGTCTGAAGCTTGCGGCCATTATCGGGGCGATGCTGATTGCTTTTGTCGCCCTGATTGCCATGCTGAACGGCATGGTTGGCGGGCTTGCTGCGCTGGCCGGTTTTGACGGGGTGACCATGGACCTGATCCTGGGCAAGCTGCTATCGCCGCTAATGTATCTGCTGGGCGTTCCCTGGGAAGATGCTGCCGCTGCCGGTAACCTGATTGGCCAGAAGTTTATTCTGAACGAATTTGTTGCCTACGCCCATCTGCAGGAAATCAAGGAAACCCTGACGCCGCATACGGTCATTGTCACGACCTTTGCCCTCTGCGGCTTTGCCAACCTGAGTAGCATCGCCATCCTGCTGGGTGGGCTTGGGGCTCTGGCCCCGACACGGAGACCCGAAATTGCCCGGTTGGGCTTTAAGGCGGTGATCGCCGGTTTCCTGTCCAACTTGATGAGCGCGGCCCTGGTCAGTGTGTTGCTGACTTTTTGATATCCCGGGGTACCCGGAACAGGCTGGGGGCGACTTCTGGTAAATCTTGACATGTTTGAACATATGTTTATTATATGAACAATTGTAACTCACTCGACAATCGGATGATTTTATGACGGATTATACATTGGCGCACTATCAGGAAGCCTGTGACGCTATTGAGAAGCTGGCACAGGCTCGTCCGAAAATTGGCTTGATCCTGGGCTCGGGCCTGGGCGATCTTGCCGAGCTGATGGTGGATGCTGTGCGTATTCCCTATGACCAGATACCCCATTTCCCCAGGTCCGGTGCGCCGAGCCATGCGGGCATATTGCATGTGGGTACTTTGTTTGGTCAGCCGGCGGTTATCATGCAGGGCCGGGTTCATATGTATGAGGGTTACGACCCCCAGCAGGTGACTTTTCCGGTGCGGGTGATGAAGATGCTGGGCATTGAAAGCCTGTTGATCACCAATGCGGCTGGCGGCATCAATGAGGCTTATGTCGTTGGCGACCTGATGGTGATCGATGATCATATTGATCTGGCGGGCATGACGGGCCTGGACCCGACCCGGGGGGGCCATGTGCCGGAAATGGGGCCACGGTTTACCCCGCTGAACCAGGCCTATCACCGGGATTATATCCAGAAAGTTCAGCAATTGGCGGTGGCGCGGGGCCTGACCCTGCATAAGGGCGTCTATAGTTTCCTGGTCGGGCCGTCATTTGAATCACCGGCTGAAATCCGCATGCTCCGGCAGATGGGGGTCGACGCGGTCGGCATGTCGACGGTGCCGGAAGTTATTGTCGCCCGCAATGCCGGGATCAAGGTTCTGGCCATCAGCGCCATAACTAATGTGGCGATTGATGATCCGGACGCCGAGGCGATCACCACCGAGGAGGAGGTCTGGGAGAATGTCAAACAGATCATTCCCCGGCTGAAAGCCCTGGTCGAAGATTTTATGACAGATTTTAAGGACTGAACCATGCGGGCATACAGAAGTATTGAATGGCTGGACGAGCCAAAAGCCCTGCGGCTGCTGGACCAGACCAAAATTCCCGGTGAAATTGCTTATATCACCTATGATGATGTGGCAGCGATAGCCGGGGCCATTGTCGATATGGTGGTTCGCGGCGCGCCGGCGATCGGGGTCACGGCGGCTTATGGCCTGGCGATTGCCGCCTGGCATAGCTCCGCAGAAACGCTGGCTGAGATGAAGGGTCATGTGGCGAAAGCCGATGCCCTGCTGCGGACGTCCCGGCCGACGGCGGTCAATTTATTCTGGGCTCTGGACCAGATGCAGCAGCGGGTTGCTCAGGCAAAGCCTACGACCATTGATGCTTATAGAGAGGCGTTGGTTCAGGCCGCCCACGCGCTGGCCCGGGAAGACGTTGAAATTAACAAGGCCATTGGTCAGGCGGCGCTGGCCATCGTGCCGGCCGAGGCGACCTTCATTCATCATTGCAATACGGGCGGCATTGCCACCGTGGACTATGGCACGGCGCTTGGCATCATTCGTATTGCCCATGAAGCCGGCCGCAAAGTCCATGTCTATGTGGATGAAACCCGGCCCCGGCTGCAGGGCTCGCGGCTGACCTCCTGGGAATTACAGCAGCTGGGCATTTCCCATCAGATCATTGTCGATGGCGCGTCGGGTTTTGTCATGAAAAACAAGAAAGTCGATATGTGTGTGGTCGGCTGTGACCGGGTGGCGCTCAACGGTGATGTGGCCAATAAGATCGGCACCTATAACCTGGCCTTGGTGGCCAAGGCCCATGATGTCCCCTTCTATGTGGCAGCCCCGTTGTCGACCATTGACCGGGCGATGGCGTCCGGTGACCTGATCGAGATCGAGGAACGTCATGGCGATGAAATCACCAAGATCGACGGCACTTCAGTGGCCCCGGCGGGAGCCGAGGTCCTGAACCCGGCCTTTGATGTGACCCCGGGCCATCTGGTGACCGGAATTATCACGGAGAAGGGCATCATTTATCCGCCCTATACGGAAAATCTGAGTAAATTATTTAATACATTGGCACAGGAAGAGTAACAGATGACCAGGACTAACCTTTCGAATACTGACTGGATGGTAAAGGCGCAGGATATGGCCGATGCCATGCGTCTGCGGGGCTTTGACTATGTCATGCGCAGTAATGGCGGCTATCTGAGTCAGATTTGCTCGTCGGCAGAAATTTTTGCCTTTCTCTATATCCACGCCATGAACCTGGGACCGAGCCAGGCGCCGATGATCCCACCGGCCTTTGCCGGTGTGCCGGGAACGGACAACCCGGATTATGTCAGTGGTGGGGCCTATAATGGCGTGCCGACGGCCGAACAGGACCGGTTTATCTTTTCCCCGGCCCATTATGCCCTGGTGCTCTATATGGCCCTGATCGAAGTGGGACGTATGGCCCCGGAAGGGCTGGACGAATTTAATAAAGACGGCGGCACGGTTGAACTGATCGGGGCCGAACATTCACCGGGGGTGGAAACCACCACCGGTTCCCTGGCTCAGGCGTTAAGCCAGGCCGGCGGCATGGCGCTTGGACGACGGATGAAGGGCGAGACTGGTCGGCTCTGGGTGATGATGTCGGACGGCGAATTTCAGGAAGGTCAGACCTGGGAAGCGATCCAGGCTTTGTCCTTTCATAAACTGGATAATGTCTGTGTCATCGTCGATGTCAACGGCCAACAGTGTGACGGCCCCATGGACGGGGTGATGACCATCGATCCCCTGGCCGCAAAGATCAACGCCTTCGGCGGTCATGCGGTTGATGTGCCCGGTCATGATTTGCAGGCGATGGCCCAGGCTCTGGCCGAGAAGCCAAAGGGCAAGCCGTTGTTCATTCTGGCCCGGACCGATCCAACCCGTGGGGTGCCGCTACTGAAGGAGAGGGGGGCAGCATTGCATTACCTCCGGTTCAGTTCCGCGGCAGAAAAAGCAAAATACCAGGCAGCTTATGAAGAGATGAGAGGATTAGGGAATTAATATGGAAATCGTATCACGTCCTCATGTGGAGAATTTTATCACCTGGTCGAAAGACAAACCCGAAGTGGTTGTCCTGTCGGCTGACCTGACCAATTCCTGTGAAGTGGGCAAATGGCGCGACACCTATCCGGATCGTTTCTTTTCCATGGGTATGGCCGAGCAGAATATGATGGGTTTTGCCGGCGGTTTGGCGCGGGAGGGCTTTACACCCTTCATCCATACCTTCGCGGTCTTCATCTATCGCCGGGCCTATGATCAGCTGGCCATGTCGGTGGCCTACCCCAATCTGAAAGTGCGGATGATGGGCTTCCTGCCGGGGATTGTCACTCCGGGCGGCGTCACCCATCAGGCGATTGAGGATATTGCCATCATGCGGGCAACGCCCAATATGACGGTTCTGGAAACCGGCGATGCGACCGAGGTCGAAAGCGTGCTCGATGTGGCCCAGGCCATCGACGGCCCGGTATATGTGCGCTTCTTGCGCGGCGAGATGCCCCGCCTGTTTCCGCGCTCGGAACCGATGGTCTTTAATCAGGCCCGGGTTATCCGCAAAGGCCGCGATGTGGCGTTGCTGACATCGGGCATCATTACCGAAGAAGCGCTGCGGGCCGGGGCGGCCCTGGAGAAAAAAGGCGTGTCCGTGACCCATCTTCATATTTCAACCCTGAAACCCTTCACCGATCCCACGGTCCTCGACGCGATTAATGAGGTCAAATATGGCGTGATCACCATGGAAAACCATGTGGTCACCGGCGGATTGGGTACGGCGGTCTCTGAACTGATGACTGATCACGGATTGGCGAAACCCCTTGTACGTCTGGGACTTCAGGACACCTATTCCCATGGGGCGAGCAAGGCCTATTTGATGGCCGAACATGAACTGGACGCCATGGCCTTGGTCCGGGCGGTGGAAAAACTGATGAATGTCACTTTGAATATTAATCAGGCAGATCTGGATCAGGTCCGAATCGAAGCCGTTCATAGTGATGCCAAAGCAGAGGCGCTGTAAGATGATCCCTCATGTGAAACTTGATATGTCCGGCGACCGGTTTCAGGTCACTTACCGGCTGCGCTGTGTCGCCGAGGACGTGAAACAATTCGCCCAGCATATCTGTGCTGAGCAAACCATTGAGTTCCCGGCTGAGCTGATCGGCGATGATGATATCCGCGATCATGTGATGGGACAGGTTGTCGACATTAGCCCCCTGGATGAGCAGAGCTGGCTGGTGGTTATATCTTACGCCGTTGAAATTACCGGCTTCAGCCTGACCCAGACCATGAATGTCATCTTTGGCAATGTCAGCCTGTTGCCGGGCGTGCGGGTTGATCGTCTTGACTTCCCCGATGCTTTCCTGGCCCACTTCAAGGGGCCGCGCTTTGGCCTTCAGGGCCTGCGGGATTTGGTCGGTGAGCCGGATCAGCCGCTTTATTGTTCGGCGCTGAAACCCATGGGGTTGTCTGCGGATCAATTGGCGACACAGGCTTACGAGCTGGCCCTGGGCGAGTTCCATTTTATTAAGGATGATCATGGTCTGGCCAATCAGCCCTTCGCCCCGTTTCGCGAACGCGTGCAGCGGTGTGTCGAACAGGTTGCGCGAGCTAACCAGAAAACCGGCGGCAATAGCCGGTATGTGGTCAGTCTAAATTCCCCGGCTGAGCATATCGTCGAGGATGCTATCTGGGCCAAAGAGCAGGGTGTCGGCGGTCTGCTGGTGCCGCCTGGTATCGTTGGCTTCGATATGATGCGCCGCCTAGCCGATGAGGATGAGATTGGCCTGCCGATCCTCTGTCATCCGGCTCATATGGGCAGCTATGTGACCAGCCCGGAGAATGGCCTGTCTTTTTATACTCTGTTTGGTCAGCTGGCCCGTCTGGCGGGCGCCGATGTCAGTATTTATCCAAACTTTGGTGGCCGGTTTTCTTTCACCGTGGATCAATGTATGGAAATTGTCGCGGGCTGTTCTGATACGATGGCCAACATCAAGGCTATTGTGCCGTCACCCGGGGGCGGTATGAATTTTTCCAACGTGCCGGCGATGGTCGAGGCCTACGGGCGGGACGTTATGTTCCTGATCGGTGGTGCGCTGCATAAGGGCGATGTGGCCGTTTCAAAGAATTGCCATACCTTTAAAAAACTGGTCGCCGAGAAATTGACGATGTAAATCAATCCCTTTGGTTTTATGCCATTATCCTGCCCGTGAAATATCGCGGGGGGTTGCTTTGTTATGACAGTTATATTACAATGGTAGTTATAGTGAACATATGTTCATAAGCTCTTAAATTTACATCTCAACAAATTAAACTTCCCGGGAGAAACCAATGAAAACACCGTTTATGGTCAGTTGCAGTATTTTTGCTTTATCACTGAGCGCACCAGTTATGGCACAGGATGCGGCGGACAATGCCGTGTCTGAAATCGAAGAAGTTGTCACTGTTGGCACACGGACAAAAGGCCGGAGCCTTTCCGACAGCCCGGTGCCGATTGATGTTATCAACGCCCGGGATTTTGAACGAGCAGCGACCATTGGCGGCGAATTGGGCCAGGCCCTGCAAAATCTTGTTCCGGCGTTCAGTTTTCCCCGCCAGTCCAACTCCAGTGGTTCTGACCATGTGCGGGCCGCTCAGCTGCGCGGCATGAGCCCGGATCAGGTGCTGGTTCTGGTTAACGGCAAACGCCGTCATACATCGGCTGTTGTCCAGCTGGACACCAAGATTGGCCGGGGCACGGCGCCTGTTGATTTTAATGCCATTCCGGTTTCCGCCATTAAGCGGGTTGAAGTTCTGCGCGACGGTGCCGGGGCACAATATGGCTCCGATGCCATTGCCGGTGTGATCAACATGGTGTTGAAAGACAGTGATGAAGGCGGCCAGATTTCAGCCTCCTATGGTTTCCATACCACCAAGCATGAGCCCACAGACCGCACAATTACCGATGGTGAGACCCTGCTGATCAGTGCCGATGCCGGGTTTAAACTGGGCACGGACGGCTTCCTGCATGTGGGCGCCGAATATCGCGATCGCAACGGTACCAACCGGGCAGGCTTTGATGTTGTCCCGTTCTTCGAGGAAGATACCCCGGATAATGCTGCCCGGGCCGGACAAGTAAATTATTATGCCGGTGATCCCGAGACCCAGTCTTTTAACGGTTTCTATAATATGGCCATGCCCATGGGCGATCTGGAAGTCTATTCCTTCGGTACCTATGCCTATATGGACTCCGTCGGCACCGGATTTTTCCGCTATCCCGACAGTTACCAGAATGTCAAATCCATCTATCCAGAAGGCTTCCGTCCAGAAACCACCGGTGTCAACAGTGACCTGTCCCTGTCCCTGGGTGGCCGGGGTGAATTCTCCAGCTGGAACTGGGATTTTGGCCTGAGCTATGGCCGCAACAACTTTGACTATGGCGTCAAGAATTCCCTCAATGCGTCAATGGGCGCGGCGAGCCCAACTGAATTCGATCTGGCAGAATATACCAATTCCCAGTTCATGATTAACATGGACCTGGTGCGGGAATATGAAGTCAGTGCTTTTGACGGCCCGTTGAGTGTGGCTTTTGGCGCAGAATACCGTCGGGAGAGTTTCAGCACCACAGCCGGGGACCTGGCGTCCTATCAGGCCGGGGGTGATATTTTCAAAGCCATTGGCGCTCAGGCTGGTCCGGGCATTCCGGCATCTGATGTTGCCGATGTGGGCCGGGATGTGTTCAGTCTTTATGCTGATATTGAGATGAATATCACAGAAGACGTCATGCTTGGCCTGGCGACACGCTATGAAAATTACGACGATTTTGGCAGTGCCATCACCGGCAAAGCCAGTTCCCGCTGGCAGATTGTTGATGGTTTTGCCCTGCGCGGCGCGATCAGCAACAGCTTCCGGGCACCGGCTCTGGCCCAGTCTCATTTCCAGCAGACCAATTTCAGCTTTGGTGATGGCGGGGCCCTGATCCCGGTGACCCAATTGCCGGTTACTGATCCCAGAGCACCAGAGCTGTCCGAAGAGAAAGCCTTCAACCTGAGTGCTGGTTTTGTCGCTGATCTGGCCGACGGCTTGAATGTGACGGTTGATTTCTTCATGATCGATGTAGATGACCGGATTACCCTGTCTGAGAGCATGAGCATTGAGGGTGGTGGCGCGATTACGTTCTTTACCAATGCCGTCGATACCCGGACCAAGGGTGTTGATGTCATTGCCACCTATGACCATGATTTTGGCGACAGTCAGCTGAACCTGATGGCGGGCTACAATTATTCCAAAACCGAGGTCCAGGCCGTTCATGCGATCCCGGGTCTGAATGTCAGCGATGTCATCGGCGTGGAAGAAATGAATACGCTGGAAACAGCCGCCCCCCGCAACAAGGTTATTCTGTCTGCCCTGTGGCAGCGGGATGCCCTCAGCATGATGGTGCGCGGTACCCGCTACGGCGAGACAACCCGGGTATTTGACTTTGGTGGTGGCTTTGAGCCGGAACAGACCTATGCCGCGAAATGGTCCCTTGATATGGAAGTCGAATATACCTTCGATGAGATGGTTTCGGTCGCGGTTGGTGCCAATAACATTCTGGACACCTATCCGGACCTGTCCGATGATCTGCTTAACTATTTTGGCAACCTGCCCTATGATGTTTTGTCCCCGATCGGGTCCAATGGCCGCTATTTATATGCCCGGGTTAATTATCGCTTCTAAGCATAAGTGACCTGACCAGATATGAGCCGGACCAATGACGTTGAATAAACATATGTTGGCCCGGCTTTTTTTATGAGCCTTTAACCCTGAGGAATTGTCATGACCGCCCTGTTGAGAAATATCAGCCTGTTTATTATCACGGTCCTCGCGGTGTGCAGCCTTGGCGGCTGTGGCCAGGAGGCCCCGCCGACAAAACCAGCCTCCCTGTGGTCGGTCTATGATGATCTGTTTAAAGAGGCTAAATATATTGACCTGACCCACGCCTTTGAGCCTCAGCAGGCGGTGTGGAGCGGTTTTGGCTCAGCGACCTTCGGGGCGGCGACCGCCAGTGAGGATATTGCTGGCTATATCAAGAAAGGTGAGGCCTTCACCTATGAACAGCATGGGTTTGTTGCCTCGTCCTATGTCCTGCCCACCGATCAGTATGGCACTCAGTTTGATCCGCCGGCCCATTGGAATCCCCTGGGCGCAACGATCAGTGATATTCCCGCATCCTATGCCATCCGGCCGCTGGTCGTGATCAATATCGCCCCGCAGGTGGCCCGTGATCCGGGCTATCACCTGCAGGTATCGGATGTGGAACTATGGGAACAGACTTACGGCCCTATTCCCGCTGGTGCGGTGGTGATGGTGCGCTCTGACTGGTACAAAAAATGGCGCGATATTAAACGGTTTAACCAGAAACCTTTTCCCGGTGTCTCACTGGATGCCCTGAAATTCCTGCATGATGAGCGCCATATATTGTTTCATGGTCATGAACCGCTGGATACCGACACCACACCCACATTGGAGGGTGAATATTGGCTGATGCATAATAACCATGCCCAGGCCGAAGGGGTAGCTCATCTGGATAAAGTGCCGGAACAGGGCGCGCTGATCCTGATTGGCTTTGCCAAGCCCGAGGGCGGCACCGGCGGCTATGCCCGCTATATTGCCATTGCGCCCGCGACCTGGGAATATGGTGTCTCCAGTGATGCCCTGACCGACGGTACCTTGCCGAGTTTTGCCACGCCCCTGAAGCGGGATCAACAGGGCGTAATGCGCCGTTAAATATGATAGTTAAAGGATCTGCGATGCTGTTGCGATTTATGATACCCCTCCTGCTTGCCGCTCAGGTGAGTGTTGCTAAAGCCCAGGCTGAGGATGTCTGTGAGATTATATATTCTCCCATTCCCCATATCAGTGCGGGCCAGGCCACGGGATCTGAGCGGCTTGAGGATGTTTTCAAGCTGGGTTTTGCCGCCCAGCAGGCCTTGTTTCTCTCCCTGATCAAGGTGACGGATTCATTTTTTGCCGCAGCTCCCTATATCACAGAGACCATTTCACAGGTTGAAAGCCATGAGTTGGTCATTGGGGGTTATGAGGGGATCACCACCCCGTCGATCAGCATGAAAGTGCGGCTCAATCCTGCGGTCGGTAATAAAATGGCGGCCATGGAGACGATCGCGGCGGCCATGGGCTATTTCTATATTCAGGATAGTGTGCTGATTATCTGCCCCGATGATGGCCAGGTGAATGTCACCGATTCTTATAGTTTTTCCCTTGAGGACACTGGTGAAAAGCCGTTTTTCACGGATGATAATGCCCCGCTGTTTTTCGGCCTGATGATCGGGGCCTTCAATGGTCCGGACGGCCTGGGCTATACCTATTATAAAGACAGTTCTACCTTCTCGACCTTGGTGGCCATAGCTTCGGTCTCCGAGGATGCGGCGGTGTTTAAGGGTATCACCCGGATGCTGGAAACCCTGTCCCACGGCGATGTCAGGATTGGGATCAGCCAACATAAGGTGGATATTGCCTTTCCTCATAATGACTGGGCGGCACAGCCCCAGGGCGGGGCTTTTAAAGAGGTAGTTGCGGACAGTTTTTCTGAGAATAACCTGGCCGTTCACCGGAAGAAATTTTTGGATGTTCTGGACCAGCACATCAAAGGTAATTTCCAATAGCGGTGTGGCCCAGGTGTCATTCTCTATTGAATATTATTTTTTTCTTTCGGGATTGGAAGGTCAAATTTCCTTTATTCACTTTGTATTGATTTAACGATAATTGTTCTTAATATTTTACGGGATTGAGAAAACCCCGCCCCCGCAAGCGTGAAAACAGTAGTTTTGTTTGACAATGAGTTCATTTATTTAGTCTTGACCTGTGGAGCTTCCCCATTAACAAGTAGATTAGTTGCTGCAGCTTGAAAGTATTGGAACGTGTCGGCGATATCGGTGGCGGGGCCAATGACGTTATTATAATAAGAAACGCCTTCCAGCATAGAAATGATAATGTCAGCCGCTTTGAAGGGGTCTTTCACTTTTGAGATGCCAGCACCGCGATAAAGCTGGATTTCATAGGCTAACAAGTTTCTGAAGCCCTCATAGATGGCGCGAAACTGGTCTTTAACGCGGTCATTCCTAAAGCTTAAAGAATAGCAGGCCCAAAATACTGCTGCGTCGCCGTGCTCTGTCCAGTCCACTTCGAAGAATGTGGTCAACAGATTGTCCATTCTTTCTTGTGGCGTGTCATATTCGTTCATCTTTGCCAAGTAAATATTCGCGTAATTTTCCGCCAATTGTACGACCAATGCGAAGATCATTTCTTCTTTATTTTTGTAATAGTGAACGAGAAGGCCCGAGTTGACACCCATTTCATTGGCGACCTTGGCTAATGTCGTTCCCTCCAGGCCCTCCCTTGTTGAAGAAATATGCCAATTCGAATTGATAGAAACAAAGATTTATGAAATTCCTGCGAACGATGTGGGATCAGTTTGAATTAGCCATAGGGGGGGAGTATCAATCTCTCTAATTTCAATATTGAAAGACCGTGCGAGTAGCACACTTATGCTAAACCGCAACAAAAAAGGGTTTGGTTGAAATTACGCCCATTGCGACCCATGTGCGACCCAAAAAGAAAAAGACTTGACAGTAAAACTGCTAAGTCTTGAAAAGAAATGGCTCCCCGAGCAGGACTCGAACCTGCGACAAATAGATTAACAGTCTACTGCTCTACCAACTGAGCTATCGGGGATCATATACTTTATGTCGGGTCTCCAATGTGACCTGACGAGGCACCTTATACCTTCAGTTTTTTGTCCTGCCAATAGAAAAATTAAAAAAAATGACATTAGTTTAAAACTGCCCGGATTTCCTAGGGTGTCAGAGCGAGAAATGGACTGTTTTCAAGAGGGCTTCACAGAATTTATGGCAGGAACGGGGGCAAAACGGCGTTGGCGTATATGACCTGAACCAGGGAAGGGGAAGGGTCTTTAAGGAGCCATCCGAAGCAGGCCTTCCTAATCCAGGTCAGCCGTCCCTGATGCATTGATTATATTTCGGGGCAGGGATTACCCCATCTGTTGGTCCACCCAATGCTTAAAGGCGATAATGGCCGGCTTATGGACTGTGTCTTTCAGCCCCATCAGATAAGTATTTGCCTCTGTCTCCACCCCTTCAAGGCCCAGCACACACAGATTACCCTGGTCTATTTCAAAGGAGGCCAGCAATGCCGGCACCATGGCAATGCCCTGGCCGGCAATGGCTGCCATTACCAACGCCCCTGCCCGGTTATAGGAGGAGCCAAAGTTATAACTCTCCCGGTCCAGGCCATGACGGGCGAGCCAGATGCGCCAGGGTTCAATATCTGTGCGGTGAAGCAGGGTAAAATGCTGGAGGTCATCCAGCTCTAGGCGCGGCTTGCCGTCGGTAAGGAGCTTGGGGCTATAGACCGGAATGGCGTGTCCGGTGGCCAGCAGGGTGCATTCCAGGCCGGGGTCGGGAGCCTTGGTGATGCGGAAGACCAGGTCAAATCCATCGGTGGCCAGATCAACATAATCTTCAGAGGTGTGAATGCGCAGGTCAATAGTGGGGTGGGCTGTATGAAAACTGGCGATGCGGGGGATCAGCCAGGACATGGCAAAAGATGGAACGACACTGATGTTGAGAATTTCCTCATTGGCATTGCTCTGGAGGTTGGAAATTTTCTCGCCAATGTCGGATAGGGCTTTACGGACGATGATGGCCAGGCCGGCCCCCTTTTCCGTCAGGGCAATTTGTCGGGGTCGCCGGGTGAATAGCTCAAAGCCCAGATGATATTCCAATTGCTTTATCTGCTGACTGACCGCCGCCTGGGTCACATTCAGCTCTTTGGCCGCATTGGTGAAGCTTTGATGGCGGGCCGCACATTCGAAGGCCTTTAAGCCAGCGAGCGGGGGGAGTTTTTGCATTTCCTGTCCTTATGCATAAGTATATCTTATGCATTGGCCTATTTATTCACGTTTGTCAAGTCCCGGTATTTTCCGTAGATATGGGCATAAGGTCCCTTGATTTAAGGGTTTGTTTTGCCACACAGGCTAAATTTAAAAGACTGGATAGATAGATGACAGAATTTAAACATCAACAACCAATAGATATTGTTATGGGTCAGACCTCTTGCAGCCAACAGAGGAAGGCTCAGATCAGGGAGGAAAAGCCGACTCAGGCACCCGGCCTTCTGGGGCGTTTTATCCGTGGCTATATCAAGGCGATCACCCCGATCAGTAAGGGGCTACATAATGACTGGTCACGGAAAATATAAGGCGGGCATGGGGGCTGGGAGGTGACCTGTTCCAAGTCTACAGGCTCTTCACTCTAAATATAACCAGTGCATTCATAGATTGAACTAATTTTATTTTCTCTCACCGTTGATTATCGATTGGCCTATTTATGTGATATTTGATTTTTATATCGGCTTATATGTAACGGGAATGTTTAGAGTGTATCTTCTGTACAATATTGAAGATCATAAGGGAGAATATAAGGTTGAGAAGGGGATGTTGACAGTAATATATCTTCTATTAACCGGTGGGATACTCTTTATTTTTATAGCCAAATTAATTGAAGCGGGTCAATAATAAGTCTTGCCCCCTGCACGGGCAACAGCCGGGCAGGGGCGGGGAGTTTTAGATAAAGGGACCGGTTACGATCCGGTATTCATGCCGGTATTCATGTAGCTACCATCCAGGTAAATCAGCGGCGATACCTGGTCGGCATAAAACACGTCATTGACTTCGCCGATGACGATGCTGTGGGTGCCGAAGGTATGCCTGTCCTTGATGTCGAGGAACAGGTTGGCCTGGGCACCTTTCAGGTACGGCAGGCCGTCGTGCCACTGCCAGTTGCCATTGTCGAACAGGTTATCTTCCGCCGTTGGCCGACTGAATTTGTCGGAAATTTCGGCTTGATCCTGATCCAGAAGGTTGATGCAGAAAGTATCCTGTTGGCTGACAATCTCATAAAATCGCGATTCCCGATGGATGCAGACCAGCAGGGACAGGGGATCGAAGCTCAGGGACGTCACTGAGCTTGCGGTCATCCCGGCCCGGGTCTGGCCATCGGCGGCGCTGATGATCGAGACACTGGAGGCCATGCGGCGCAGGGCAAGGCGGAAGCTGTCTTTTTTAGCGGCCTCCGTTTGTTCCTGCTCTGCCGCCTGCGTGTTTTGCTGTGCTTGTGTTGCCGTCATGATCTTACTTCAGTCCTGCCAGATAGTCATTGGCCGCGTCTTCTTCCATGAACCAGGGGAAGAAGCTGGTCGGATTATCAAAGCCGTCCGCGATCTTGGTGGCGGTTTCCGGTGAGCTCGCTGCCGCGCCCAGAAGATTAAGCGCATGTTCCGGCGGTGGGGTCAGGAAGCTATTGGTCCACTGAACAACATATTTGGCATAGTCCCAGAAGTCGTCAAAGGTCGACTGCATCCAGCCTTCATCAAAGGACTTGTCGCCGTGGGCGATGATGCTGTCGAGGAAGATTTTAGCGCATTTGGTGGCATTGTTGGAGCCCTGTCCAGTGATCGGGTCGTTCAGGCAAATGGCATCGCCAAGGCCCATGACGATGGCGCCAGAGGGCAGGCGGCCAATAGGCTTGCGGATGGTTGGCGGGAAACGACCGGCCAGAACGCCATTGTCATCGGCCAGTTCGATATCATCACAACGTTCCGCTTCCCACGGCAGGAATTTCTTCAGGATGCTCTTGCTCATTTCCAGGTGCTGTTCCGGGGTTTTAACATCGCCCCAGCAATCCATTTCACCGCCGGGAATGCCTTCAAAAACCATGATTTCGCAGGGGCCGGAGGTGGTCAGGGCCGGGAAGACAAAATATTCGCCGACACCGGGGATGATGTTGAAACACACCGCACTGTATTCCGGGCGGGGCACCATGTTTTTCACATAGGTCAGGCCCAGAGCGCGCATGGGCTTGTCAAAGGCGCTCTTTTCAGCGTCCCGTTCAAACATCCGGCCAATATCACCCTTGCCCGACGCCACCAGAACCAGGTCGGCGTCGGCAGTGTATTTTTCCAGACCTTCCATGGAGACATCCTCGATCACCAGGTTGCCACCCAGCTCTTCAAACCGGTCCATCCAGGCGGGCATCTTGACCCGTTGGTCGACAGAATTGGCATGTCCGGTGGTCAGACGTGCGGTCCAGCCAAAAGCTTTCTCGCCGTCAGGTCCGGTGACCGCAACGCCAACGCCGTCAATAGGGGGGCAATCGTCTTCCCAGAAGTCGAGGCCAAACTCGCGCTCAATGTCGAGGGAGGTGTTGAACATGGCCTGGCTGGACAGGATTTTACCTGTGCGAACTTCTTCGCCGGTTTTGTTGGTGACGATGGTTACGTCATAGTCTTTTTGTTTCAGGGCGATGCCCAGAAGCAGGCCGGACTGACCGGCGCCAATGATGGTGATTTTTCTCATGAAATTTCCCTATATTTTAAAAACTATATTTTTACTCTGGATCGGGGGCTTAGTCGGCCAGTGCGCCCAGGGCATCGGTCTGCTGCTCTGGACCAAGGGCCGTATAGCCGCCGTCGACGGGCAGATCGGTGCCGGTGATGAAGCTGGCGTGATCGGAACAGAGGAACAGGACCGCATCGGCAATCTCGCGCTGGTCACCGACCCGGCCGGTCATATGGAACGGTGCTGCCACTTTATCGGTTTTTTCGCGGTCAGATCCGGATACTTCGTCCATGATATTGCACCAGGTCCAGCCTGGGGATACGGTATTGACCCGGATGCCGTCTTCGGCCAGAAGCAGGGCTTCGTTGCGGGTCAGTTGATGAATGGCGCCCTTAGTCATGGGGTAGAGACAGCGGCCTGGTTGAGCGACTTTGGCGCTGATGCTGCCAAAATTAACCACGGCCCCCTTGGTTTTCTTCAGGTGAGGGCGGGCATATTGCACCAGCATGAAACCGCCGGCGGTATTGATGTTCAACGCCTGAAGGAATTCCTCCCGGGTGCTGTCCATGCCATTGTCCAGATAAGTACAGGCCACATTGACGACAAAATCGAGCCGGTCATACTGCTTGACGGCCAGATCGACACAGGCTTTAAGGTCAGCGTCGGAGGAGACATCTGTGCGCAGGAAATGGGCATCCGGCCCCAGTTCTTCGGCCAGAAGCTTGCCGGCCTCTTCGGCGATATCGGCGATGATGACTTTGGTTCCGGCCTCGATGAAGGCGCGGGCGACACTGGCCCCGATGCTGGTGGCACTCCCCGTGACAATAGCAACTTTGTTGGTTAATCCTCTCATGATAGACTCCCTGATTGAGTGATTGATGAGAAGAAGTAAAGCCCATAACGCCGCCCGGCACTATGCACTCACCGAAGCGGCTATTCGAAAAATGAAAAAACAGAGAGTTTTAGGGCATATTACTCCGATGATGCGTGGGTGAGCTAGCCGCGCAGGGTATCCGAGGGAGATTCGCCGTAGACCTTTTTATAGGTGGCGGAAAAACGGCCCAACTGGGTAAAATTCCATTTGGTGGCGATGTCAGTGACGCTTTTATCCTGGGACGGAAGCATCAATTCCTCGCGGACTTTTTCCAGCCTGGCCTGAAGAATATATTTCATGGGGGTCGTGCCGCGAAAGCTTTTAAAGCCGTTAAAGATCGACCGGGAGCTGACACCGGATATTTCCACCAGATCATCAATAGTGATATTGTCTTTCAGATGGGCCTGAATGTAATCCTCCACCTGTTTCACATGGCGGGGAGCGGCGGTGGAATCCTGGGCTTTCAGCAGATCGAGATAGTTATGGTTGAAGGAAAATAACAGGCTGGTCAGCAGGTTCCGTTCCAGATCTTCCAGCAGGAAATGGGACCGCCAGGGATCATGGCCTTCATCAATTTCATGCACCAGGTTCCACACCTGACGCCACCAGGTCCCGGCATGGGGGTTTTGGGTTTCTTTCACCTGATGATGGAACAGGATCGGTTTTTCGATGGGGCGCATCAGGATACGGGACAGGCGCTCTTCCATGGCTTCGCGCTTGACCTGAACCATCAGTTTCTTGCAGTCTTTATTCCAGTGCATCTTGGTATATTCGGACGGATTGATCGCCGAGGATATGCCTTTACTGGTGGTGAAGCTGTCATTATGGGTGCAGATTTCTGCGGCCCCTTCCATGGGCAGCTGAAACAGGAAAAAATCTTTCAGGCAGCCGGGCTCGACGGTCACATCGGCACCATACTCCATGTAATTCAGAGAAATTTGAGACAGTTGGGCGCGGTTATGCAGGGCTTTGATGGCACCGGCTTTCTCAGGAACCAGGGTATGATCACAGAAAACACGGCTGACGATGGCCCGGGCCTCATCGGCTTCGCTGGTATTTAACAGATAAAATTTATCCAGTGGTTTTTTCATCTCGTTTCCCATTTTCCCTAACTCCTGCCCGATTGGATGATAGTCTATCTTTTGCCGCTTGGCAATTGCGCCGCTGCTTAAGGCGTTACATCACCCCGTTTTACTCTTAAAAAGCAGTCGCCTTTTTAACGAATAAATCAGGAAGAGGTGATCCCCTTCCTGACTTTAAAGTTTGTTAACAGCTTAAGTATAATTGTATTATGCTGTTGTTGTTCCGCCTAGAAATTAAAGCGGGCGGTGATATACCATTGACGACCCCGGTCATAGAGACCTTCGTAAGACTGGAAGGCGTCACCGATGATGCCGGTATGGAGATACTTCTCGTCGGTCAGGTTTTTCACCCCGACGACCATCGCCATATTTTCATCGGCATTTTCCCAGGTCAGGTTGGCATTGACCAAATGATAGCCGCCCTGATGGATTTCCACAGTGTTGAAGGCATCATTTTCAAACTCTGAGCGGAAAGCCCAATCAACACGGGGTACCAGAGAGCCATTATCGCCCAGGGAAATTTCCTTGGAGACGGCGGCGCTTATGGACCATTCCGATACCCGGTCAAGCCGGTTGTTAATATTAACAAAAGTGGTCTCTTCATCGATCTCGCTATAGGAGGCATCCAGATAGCCGATGCCGCCTTCGATAAACCAGCCATCGGCCGGAGTCATCTGAAGATCTATCTCAAAGCCTTTGATCGTGGCCTTGCCGGCATTTTTGGTGATCGGAGCCACACTGGTGAAGACCTGAACCTGCATGTCGGTATAGTCGGTATAGAAGGCGGCCGCATTGAGCCGCAGCTTGCCCTCCATGCCGGTAAATTTAACGCCCAGTTCATAGGTCTGAACAAATTCCGGCAGGAAGGTCGGGATCAGGTCGATGTCAGGCGTTCCCGCAGGGGCGGTAAACGGCGCGACAATTGGCGGGAATACCCGCTGGGAGAACCCACCGGATTTAAAGCCTTCGGAATAGCTGGTATAGACCATCATATCGTCGGTCACATCATAAGACAGGTTCAGATACGGATCAATATTGTCATAGCTGAGTTCTTTTTCCAGGAACGGCAGAACCCGCTCTCCGGCCTGCATGAACGGTGCATCCAACTGAGGATGCAGTGATCCGGCAAAATAATTCTCGTGAATGATCTGGTCCGGTTTGAACTTTTTGGTCTCGTCGGTATAGCGGATTCCGGCGG